>NZ_CP043925.1:3428730-4114477 GCF_009914335.1 Proteus columbae | reverse complement strand
GGCGGACTCCCCTAAAAAAACAAGACTAAAAAATAAACAGGAAAAATGCAGTTAAACACTGTGCGCCTAAATACAAAGTGCACAACACCGTTCCTCTTCAATTCTTAATAAGGAACAACTCTTGGTGACAACGATTTTTTTACATCGTGACTCACGATCGCAGACTGGCTATTCTGATCGTGACGGGGGATCATATCGCAAAATGAAACGAAGATCCTCTTTCTTTTGCACAGTTTTTATGGTTTTTATCCACAGGCTTGCCGATTTGTGATAATTCACCAAATGAAATATGCAAAGGCGTTCTAGTGTACTTGAGTCGTCCTACAAATAGCAATTGGGGATAACTTTCTCTTTGCATAAATCTCTCTTTCTTATAGTAAGTGATCAAATATCTCTCATTTGATCCGCTAAAGATCCTTGCGCTTTCACCATGAGTCCGTATAATCTTGCACCCTGCGTGCTTGTACCAACAAAGTCACTTATTAAGACTTTTTTTAGGTCGCTAATAAGCGTACTCGTTGCGCATAAGTCAGGATTGATTATCGGGTTTGCTAAAAAAGACGACAAAAATCGGTACTTAAAGCGTCATCTTCATTGACGCATTTGAGTGATTTTATTACAATCCCGCATCTTTCCATCATTGATGCTGCGATTGAAGTACTGGTTTGTTTATTTATTGCACGCCTGTCTGTCAACGCATTTGCTGAATCAGTAATTATATTAAGTAGGTAGAAATCGCCATGAAACGCACTTTTCAACCGTCTGTACTGAAGCGCAACCGTAACCACGGCTTCCGCGCTCGTATGGCCACTAAAAATGGTCGTCAGGTTCTGGCTCGCCGTCGTGCGAAAGGCCGCGCTCGTCTGACCGTTTCTTCGAAATAATAAAAGCTAACCATTCCGTGGTTAAGCTCGCTTTTCCAAGGGAGTTACGTTTGTTAACTCCCAAGCATTTCAATTTTGTTTTCCAGCAGCCACAACGTGCGAGTTCTCCAGAAGTTACTATTTTGGGTCGCCAGAATGAGCTGGGGCATCCCCGCATCGGTCTAACAATCGCAAAGAAAAACGTTAAACGTGCTCATGAGCGCAATCGTATTAAACGATTAGCCCGTGAATACTTTCGTTTACATCAGCATGAATTACCGCCGATGGATTTTGTGCTATTAGTAAGAAAAGGGGTTGCTGAACTTGATAACCATCAATTGACGGAAGTGTTGGGTAAATTATGGCGTCGTCATTGTCGCTTGGCTCAAAAGTCCTGATCTTGCTGATTAGGGGCTATCAACTGGGGATTAGTCCTCTGTTGGGGCCTCGTTGTCGTTTTAATCCTACGTGCTCTCATTACGGAATTGAGGCATTGCGCAGGTTTGGAATGATAAAAGGTAGTTGGTTAACAGTGAAACGCATATTAAAATGCCACCCTTTACACGAAGGTGGTGATGATCCTGTCCCACCTAGAAAAAACGACGATAACAGAGAAAATTAACGATGGATTCGCAACGCAATCTTCTATTCATCGCTTTGCTGTTCGTTTCTTTCCTGATCTGGCAGCAGTGGGAGGGTGATAAAGTTTCACAAAACACCACCACTACCGCACAGGTCTCGCAACAAGCGGACGTGCCAAGCAGTGATAGTCTTGCTGTAACTGGTAACAGCAATGAGCAGGCAAAATTGATTACCGTAAAAACTGACGTACTTGATCTTCGCATCAATACTCAGGGCGGTACTATCGATGAGGCTGATTTGTTAGCCTATCCCGCCGAGCTTAATTCGACAACACCTTTCCGTTTACTGGAAACTACACCACAATTCCTGTATCAGGCTCAAAGTGGCTTAATCGGCCCAGATGGTCCAGATCAGAAATCTCGCCCAGTTTATAGTGCTGATAAAAACGAATTCGTACTTGGTGAAAATCAAGATGAATTACGCGTACCTATGACTTTCGTAAATGAAGAAGGCGTAAAATTCGTCAAAACCTTCATTCTAAAGAAAGGTCAGTACGATATCGGTATTGATTACAAAATTGAAAATACAACAGATAAAACATTGACCATGAACTTCTACGGTCAGTTAAAACAATCTGTAAAATTGCCAGAAAGCCGTGATACAGGTAGCAGCAACTTTGCGCTACACACTTATCGTGGTGCGGCATACTCATCAGATGAAACCAACTATAAAAAATACAGCTTTGGTGATATCGAAGATAAAAACTTATCTATAACCACCAACAATGGTTGGGTTGCAATGTTACAACAATACTTTGCAACAGCATGGGTTCCTTCTAAAGAGAGTCAGAACAATAGCTTCTACTCAATCACTTTAGAAAACAAATCTATTGCTCTGATTGGTTATAAATCAGCACCAGTGACAATTGCACCAAATAGCAGTGCTGATATCAGCTCAACATTATGGGTCGGTCCTGAAATTCAATCAGAAATGTCAGCTATTGCGCCACATTTAGACCTATCTGTAGACTACGGTTGGTTATGGTTTATCTCTCAGCCACTGTTTAAACTGCTGAAATTCCTTCACAGCTTTATCGGTAACTGGGGCTTCTCCATCATCATGATCACCTTTATCGTTCGTGGTATCATGTACCCGCTGACTAAAGCGCAGTACACCTCCATGGCGAAAATGCGTTTACTGCAACCAAAACTGGCTGCACTGCGTGAACGTATTGGTGATGACAAACAACGTATGAGCCAAGAAATGATGGCGTTATACAAACAAGAGAAAGTGAATCCTCTGGGTGGTTGTTTACCACTAATTATCCAGATGCCAATCTTCCTTGCGTTGTATTACATGCTGATGGGCTCTGTTGAATTACGTCATGCGCCATTTATGTTATGGATCCAAGACTTATCTGCACAAGATCCGTACTACATCCTGCCATTATTAATGGGTGTGACAATGTTCATCATTCAGAAACTGTCTCCTACAGCAGTGACTGATCCGATGCAACAAAAAATCATGACCTTTATGCCGGTTGTGTTTACTGTATTCTTCCTGTGGTTCCCATCAGGTCTGGTTCTGTACTATATCGTCAGTAACTTAGTGACCATTATCCAGCAGCAGTTAATTTACCGCGGTCTGGAAAAACGAGGCTTACACAGCAGAGACAAAAAATAAGGTCACATGAGGAAAAACCTCTTCCTTGGTTACATTCAAAGGAAAGTGACATAAAATAGCGAAGGCGGTCTACAATGACCGCCTTCTGTTTTTTATATTGATATGATTATTCTGATTAAGCGAGTACACCATGCATAGCACTGATACTATCGTCGCTCAGGCCACACCTCCGGGAAGAGGCGGTGTTGGTATCCTACGCGTTTCTGGCCCAAAAGCAGCACTTGTGGCACAAACTGTCTTAGGTAAATTACCTAAACCTCGTTATGCCGATTATCTGCCATTTCGCAATGATGATAACTCCGTGCTTGATCAGGGTATCGCCCTCTTTTTCCCAAACCCGCACTCATTTACAGGCGAAGATGTTCTAGAACTACAAGGTCATGGCGGCCCCGTTATTCTGGATTTATTACTAAAACGTATCTTACAAATTCCTGGTGTGCGAATTGCCAATCCTGGTGAGTTTTCTGAACGCGCATTCTTAAACGACAAACTCGACTTAGCACAAGCCGAAGCCATTGCTGATTTAATTGATGCCAGCTCAGAACAAGCGGCACGTTCAGCGATTAATTCATTACAAGGTGCATTCTCCTCTCATATTAACGAGATGGTAGAGTCATTAACTCACTTACGCATCTATGTTGAAGCGGCCATTGATTTCCCTGATGAAGAAATTGATTTTCTTTCTGACGGTATCATTGAAGGAAAACTTAATGCTGTTATTACAGAATTAGATAATGTTCGGGCTCAAGCACGCCAAGGCAGCTTACTGCGTGAAGGAATGAAAGTAGTTATCGCGGGTCGCCCTAATGCGGGTAAATCAAGCTTATTGAATGCATTAGCAGGCAGAGACGCGGCGATTGTTACGGATATTGCTGGTACAACGCGTGATGTATTGCGTGAACATATTCATATCGATGGTATGCCTTTGCATATTATCGATACAGCGGGTCTACGTGAAGCCAGTGATGAAGTTGAACGTATTGGTATTGAGCGTGCTTGGAAAGAGATTGAGCAAGCAGACAGAGTGTTATTTATGGTTGATAGCACCACAACTGATGCAACAACCCCTGAAGATATCTGGCCTGAATTTATGGCTCGTTTACCAAATACCTTGCCTGTTACTGTTATTCGTAATAAATCAGACTTAACGGGTGAGAATGTTGAGATCACGGCTCAAGGTAATTACCCGATGATCCGCTTATCCGCACGCGATGGAATGGGTATTGAATTGCTGCGCGATCACCTAAAAGAAGCTATGGGTTTTAATAGTAATACTGAAGGTGGTTTCTTAGCGCGTCGTCGCCACTTACAAGCCTTAAATACCGCAGCAGAGCACTTACAACAAGGTCATGAACAATTAGTTTATGCAAAATCAGGTGAATTATTGGCAGAAGAGTTAAGACTAGCTCAACAAGCGTTAAGTGAAATCACTGGTGAATTTACCTCTGATGACTTATTAGGCCGTATTTTCTCTAGTTTCTGTATTGGGAAGTAAAGTAACTCATCAATCAGAGAAATGTGGTAAAACCCTTCAAAACACATCAGAATAAGTAATTGTTTTTAATGGTTATTATTAATTTTTGTTGCGAAGCGGTTTTACTACATTTCACATGCTTTTGCTCCATTTTGCTAAAAATTGATCCCTATTTACTCCCAGTCAAGCTGATAGAGCCGTCAAGTTCATCGTAAAATCACTTTTCGGTAGCTTTTTGATAAAGTAAGTATCCCACCGCTATCATCGGAACGCCCTGATGATATAAAGAAATGGTTTTTTTTGATTGCTTTTCAATCTGTGAGTCGTATTTTGATCAAACATGCTTGGTGATCTTGATTATAAAACTATTTCTATTAAAGCATAAGCTTAAAGTTCTTTAATTTTGAGACGAAACTTGGAAGCTTCTGCTTTTGCAAGCAAGCTAAAAACTCATCTTGAGTCATTGGTGGTCTTTTCAACGAACCTCGTTGTTGCTAGGCAGCCTTGACGCAAGCACTGCTATCTAGCTCAAACATATCACATAAAAACTCATCTGGATGTATTGCAGAAAGACCTAGCGGATCAAGCTCCGTTGTAGGGAAGTCTTTTAGATTGAAGGTGATGATAGACTCTGCTCGTCCTTTAATAGCAGCGGCAACAACATGTCTATCATCAACGTCTGGCAAAGTTAAACCATCAACCAATGACTCATAACCTTCAACTAAGCAGTCAGGTACATGAGCGTTCATTAACTGCTTGGTTCTTTCTAGCCGCCCAAGATCGGCATCTGGGTTGTTCTTGATAAGATTACGAATCCATTCATCATGTATTTGCTCTGTCCATCGTGCTCTGAATAGCCCAGTGTTGGATAAATACATTAGGTAACTGCGAAGCGGAGCAGGATACATAACACATGCGTCTAAAATCACCGTATATGATGTCATTAATATCCCATATCCATTTTTTGATCCAATGCGGATAGTTCAGCAAGAGCTGCCAGTCGGTTTTCTTCTAAACGGTTTTTGTATTCCATAAGGTCAGCATAGGCTACCTTCCTACGGTTACCTGTGCGACTAAACGGAATCTCTTTAGAATCTAAGAGCTTAATAAATGTAGGACGAGACATATTTAGCATGTCAGCACCTTCTTGCGTTGTTAGTTCGGCATGAATGGGTGTAATGCTAACAGAGTTACCCTGACCTAATTGAGTAAGTACCTCAATCATCATATTTAATGCACTTGATGGGATCATGACTTCATGAGTCTTACCTAACTTATCGATAACATTGATCCTTTGAGCTCCGCCATTGGTTTCCATTACGGCTGACAACTCTTGACTACCAAGCTTAGCCAGCGCAATTTCTTCAGCGCTTGGTAATTTTGTAACAGTATTCATCGTATTTCTCTCTAGTTTCAAATTTAGATTATACAAATCAGTACATCACAACATTATCCGAAATATTCGAAAAAGTCAATATTCGAAATATTCGCAACAATAAGAGAGTTTACTGCATGAGATATCCCTAAAAACTTACCTCCAGAAGCGATTCGTTCCTTTCAATAAAGGGTTCTTCATGGTAAAACCTAACAAAAGGTTGCACTCCACATGTGCGCCAATAGCTTTCTAACACTTTGAGTATTTTTACATTTTTAGTTTCTGTATCGGGAAGTAATCACTAAGATTGGCCTGCTATACCGTGTAAATATGCTTTTAACGGTTATAGCAGGTAAATAATAAGCGATCGACATTGCACTTGGTAACGAATTTTTTCAACAAAGAGTAAATTAAAAAGAATTCACTTATTTTCTTTTTACCTTTTATATTCATATTAATAAATAATAATTGTTTATTTGTTTGCTAATTAACTAATTATTTCAACAACGCAAACGTTTACTTTCTCTTCTTTATTTTTTTCTAATAAAAATAGATTTTAAATATCGCATAAATACGCATCTTAATTATGCTTTTTAATGATCTAAATATAGTAAATCAACTAATGATAATGCTAAACTTCGTTTTTAGTTAACTGGGTAAATATCCCTCTTTTATTTAAGAGTCTATCGTGAGAACGCTTTACTTTACTGCACTGACAACAGGCATTCTTTCTGCCATTTGGGCATTTGTTGCTAATCAATTTGACTTATTAAGCTGGGCTGGCTTTTTAGGTTGTACCGCCTATTTTGCTTATCCTAAAGAGGGTATTAAAGGATTAGCCGTTACTATGGCAACCATTATGAGTGGCGTAATTTGGGCATTAGCGATTATTTATGGTAGCCAAGTCTTTAGTGATATATCTATTTTTGGGTATGCAGTAACAGGTGTTATTGCCTTTGTGATGTGTATTCAAGCTAAAAGTGCATTACTTGCTTATATCCCCGGCACATTTATTGGGGCATGTACAATATTTGCAGCACAAGGGGATTTAGCTCAAACCATCCCTTCATTAATCGTTGGTGTTTTATTTGGTTATTCGATGAAAATGAGTGGGCTTTGGGTTGCCAATAAATGGCCGAAAACAGCGTAATTTATTTATGCTAACACAAATCTAAAAGCGGTGTTTAGTCATGCTAAAGCCGCTTTTTTATCTCCTCAAAAGACATTATCTAAAATCAATCTAAGGTATATCCATAAGCGCTAATATTGATATTTTAAATTAATTTAATTAGAAGATAATTTATATTTAAAAAATCATATATTGGGCATTTAAAATGATAAAAATAAAGACATTTGTTATTAAAATTATAATTAACTAACAATATTTAATATTGTGCTTATTTTAAATTTCCGTCAAAAAATAAAGGGAGAAAAACACATTTAAAAGGAAATTAATTATGAGTGCAACACAATCAACAAACTACAATATTATCGTGATGTCAGATCCTCAGCCTTGGAGGCTAGACTTAGATAATAATGATCCTAATGATGATCAATCTCGTTGGGAATCAACGATAAAAAAAGTAAGGGATAGTATTCAATTATTACACCATGAAAAATCTTTTGTTTTTGGCATTATTAATGGTGATTTGACGGAGTTTGGTCGCCGTTATCAACGTGAAAGTTTTCGTTCTTTTTTTGCCCCTTCCCCCTTAGGGTTTATTACTTATGTTGGTCTTGGTAATCACGATTATCAAAATAACGTGGGTGATTGCTCCGAACCCAGTAATTCTGATTTAAGTATGAATGCTTGTGCACGAGGCATGGTATTTGATATGCATTATCGTATTGAAGAATACCGTGGTTATTCGACTTCAGGTAATTTTAGATATGACAGTAGCGAATATTCAGGCAGTAAAGCGTATTCGTGGGAATATGGCGATATTCATTTTGTCCAATTACAAAATTATCCCACTTATCATGTCGTACTCGACCACTGGGCAGCATCAACCATTAATGTGACAGACTCTATTGATTGGTTAGAAAAAGATTTAATCCAAGCACGGAATCGCAATAAAACTATTATTTTAAACTTTCATGATGGTCACCAACATTTTCCTGAAAACTCCTCACAAGAAGAACTCTCATTCTTTAAATATATGCTTGAGCATTATGGCGTGAAAGCGGTTTTCGTCGGCCATACGCATTATGTTGGGCAAGATAACCGTTATGGTGGTAGTGAAATATTTGGTGATGTTCCCGTTTATAACAGTGGCGCTTTATTTAAAGGGGATTACTTATCTGTTGGAGTTAATGGCTCACAACTCTCTATTGCTGTTTATAACGGACTATCAGGACAACCTCAATTAATCGAACAATGGAACTAATTTTAAACAAGGAGCGTTTGTTATGTATTTAAACCCATTAAAAGTCGCCATTAGTCCTTCATCACTACCCACAACACAGCCATTAATCTGTATCGACTACCAAGAACTCCAAGAAGGTATGTTGGATATGATTAACCGCAACAGTAATGTCTTACCCACCATTGTAGATAAATTCAATGAGCAAGATCCTTTAAATGCCCCCATGATTGTAGGGCAAACCGTCATCGGGCATATTATTGGCTTAATCCCTGTTGTCGGTGGTGCATTATCAAAAATCACCTCTGCGCTCTTTGGTTTGATGAATAAAAATATGAAAGATAGTTCGTTAGCTAATCAAATTATCGAACATGTCTCTCGTATTATTGACGCTAAAATCGCTGATAATAACGTTAAGATAATCAAACTTACCACAGAGGGAATATCTGACGTTTATCAGTTATTTTCTGATTCACTTGCTCGTTATCTTGATCCCACAATGCGTTATTCGGCTCAACAAAAACAAGATTTACGGGAACAAGTACTCAACCGTTTTGATGATGTCATTACTACTATTGTTTCTCAACAACCCTTAGTATTAAATTTAGCGCAATCAGCAGGCTTACCTTTTTATTGTCACTGTTGCGCCCTTTTTGTTGCGGCACACTACGATATTCTCACCAATAAAGATAAACTCGAGTTAAGTGATAATTACTTTAAAAGCAATCTAAAAACATTAAGAGAAAGTATAGATAAATTTAATAGTGCTATTCACACTACAATTTATCAGCAAACCTCTGGTGTATTTAAAGATGATTACAATAAAAGTAATACCTTTTTATCTGGTGTTTATATATCAGGATTATCTTTTTATCAGACTTGGATAAAAAAGAGTTTTGAAATCGAATTTAACATTCCTTTTTCTCGTTGGAATAGCTTAGAGCTATATGGAAACGATTATAGCCATGATCCTAAAATCAGCTATTACAAAGCTTATTTTGATATAGGCAAAGATATATTACACCGAACATCAATGTTACAGAGTATCGAAACCTATTCTCATATTGATGCCGTTATTCGTATTAAACACAACTACTTAAGTATTGAAAAAATAGCAGATAGTTCTCAATATGAAGGCTGTTATGGTGTAACCGGTGATAGCCGTGATGTATTAAAAACAGAAACCTTTTTTACGCCAGATAGCAGTAAGTCATATTTATCACCCAATCAAATTTTACCTTCTGTACGTTATATTTCTGACACCCCTTGGGGGGCATTACACTATATGGTACTTGATGACGTAAACAATAATAGTTTTACCATTGGTCAAGGCGGTCGCGAGAACAAGTCTTATCTCAATATTCCTGGTTACTGTTTTAATGGCGTAAACCTTTATTTAAGCCGACATAATGGCAAACAATGCCATGATGATTCTGGTGCTTGGCTAACAGAATCGGCACCTATATTCCGTTTTTATGACGGTTATGCGTCTCTTACGCTAGAAACTAAAAACCACTTACCGATACCACAAAAAAGCTATGAACTGGATTTAAATCATGGGTTTGATACGCAACTAAGTAAAGCTCAGTATGGGTATAGTGATATGCTGGTAGGTAAAAACTGTATTTTATTAAATCAAGAAGCCTATTTTTGCTTGCCTTCAGAAGAAACGATTGGAAAAACAGATAATTCACAAAAAATGAAGGTGTTATTACAGTGCGCAGCTGAAAGTGAACAATCACTTTCAGTTTCAGTGAGAACGGGTAATGCCATTAACGGTACATTAATTGCTTCAAATACATTTTCGCTTGGCCTAAATCAGGACAATGTCGTTTATAAAATAACGCCTCTACTTAATCATCCAGTAACAAATAACAAAGCCTATTTTCGTACTTATCAGCTTGAATTAGACTATTTATTCATACGTGAAAACGAATCCAATCTTTATTTTTATTTACACTTTTCTAAACCTGATACGGTATTAGCGGATATTACTGTGCTGTTTTAGCCATCAATTCTAATAAAAACACCTAAGTCAAAATCACACTTAGGTGTTTTCGTTAGCTCATTAATTTAATTGAAAATCTAATGCAACAATTAAAGGGTTCAATAGGCTTTCGGGTTTAGGGCCAATGGGTTTTACGCGTTTAACCGCCGCAATGGCCGCATTATCAAGAGAAGAAATACCTGAAGTACTTTCTATCTCAACCCTTGAAACCGTACCTTCTGATGTTAGTGAAAAACTCACCACTACCTGACCTTCATGTTGCATACGACGCGCTTGTGAGGGATAACGTTTATGGCGCTCTATTTCTCGACGCAGTGAACTAATATAGTGATTGTCAGATTCACCTTGCCCTATTCCTTTCTCGCTTAATGCGTGACTTCTTCCTGCTAACGAGCTTGCAGTATGTTGCGTTAAGCTTTCTGCCGATGATCCAGATGTCGTTTGCGCGATTTGGCTTTCTAAATCACGCTGTTTCATTGGCTCTACTTTTTTTTGTACAATAGGCTTCTTCACTGGTGTGATTGGTTTTATGGGTATAGGTTTTTCTTTGGGTTTTTCAGGTATTTTCTTGGGTACTTCAACAAACTCCCCTTTATCGGTACTTGGTAAAACAACGGGCGTTTCTTGAGGTTCCGTTTCCACTAAAGCCTCTGGTACGACTGTCGATTGTTGGGGAGGTGAAAATACCACTTGGTAAACGGATAATGTATTTTCTTGTTGCTGATGAATATGGTGCGCACTTTCTGTCATAGAAAGTGAACGTAACACCCAACTTAATATGGTGATATAAACTAACGATATCCCTATTAGCCAATAATAAATATTAAGCGGATGCCTGACAGAAAGTGCCAACATAAATAAAAGCTCCTTACTCTCTTTTAATTAAAATTGTGCAGTAACACCTAATCGGAACGTTCTTCCCGGTGCGGGCATACCTGATCGCGTTAATGGATCAATGTAATATTCGTTTAATAAATTACTGCCCGTTATTTCAAAAGATAAATTAGGGCTATATTGATAGTTAATATAGGCATCAACGGTAAAGACTTTTGCCCAACGCATCGGGTTATTATTTCTGCCATACATTTCTCTTGGTAATTTTTCTTTTAGCCATTTTTCATCTTTATTTTCTACTTCTGATGAATAGAGCCAACGGCTACCTATTTCTAATTTATTATCTAACCAACGAGTACCTAAATGTAAATTAACTGAATATTTAGGCTGAATAGAGGTACGTAAAAAACCACCGGGATACCCCCCTGTCATACACTCTTTAATACCCAAGAAACCAAAGGGATCATAGTTACTAAAAGCATTTTTATCGCATACCTTATTTTTATGACTATAAACAAGAGCGGTATCCATAAAGATAAAACCGTTATCAAAACGCGCTTGAACTTCCAACCCTTCTAATTTTTGCTTTTCAAATTGCCTAATTTGCCAATTCGCATCTCTATCAAACACATTTTCAATATTGGTATAAAAATAATTAATTTTAACGTCAGCATGGCGCTCTATATTAAGCCAATCGGTAAAATCAAACACGACCCCAAACTCTGTACTTTTGGCGCGTTCTGGTTTTAATTTAAAACCGTAATAACGAGCTTTAGAGCCTGAAAACCCGCTAGTATCTTCAAATAAATTAGGTAAACGCAGTTGCTCAGTATAGCGTCCATAAAAACGTAATATCTCGTTGGCATACACCGTCGCAGAAACTAGAGGTGAAAATGCCCCATGTTGATAGCTAGGCTCAGGTGCAAATTTATCTTTATCATCATCAAGATAAATAGGGATTGGATTTGTCACACCCATTTCATATTTATTAACTCGTTTACCTGTAATTGGATCGGGTACTTTTTCATTAGTATTAAGATGACCATTTAAGAACATATTGTTGCTTTTGGATAATTCGCCATTTTTGTCATAAAGTATGACGGTATATTCCGTGAGCATAGGACGTTCTTGAGAAGATTGTATATTGAGATTTCCTTGTTCATCTCGAAGAAAATCATCATGCATCATATTAACCTGAACACCTTTAATTTTATTACTATTAATAATCTTTTCTTTTATTTCAGGTAATAATTGTTCATATTCCGGATAAACAAATTTAGATCGTAAAAACTCACGCACTTTTTTGTTTATTTCTGGATAACGTCGATAATTTTTAAGCTCTTCAGGTAAGCTTTCTATCTCTACCCTATGGTAAGCCCTATATAATAAATATTCCTCAGCGGTTAATGTGCGTCGATAAGGAAGAATAAAGCCTCTTATTGAGGGAGATTTCTCATAACCCTTTACTTTATTTTTCCGCTTATTATTTAAAAAAGTATCTGTTAAATGATAATAATGATATTTGCCACCTGCAGTAATGGCTAACCAAGAAAGCGGTTTCCAATCAGTGGAAAGGGCTAAATTGACTTCATGACGTTGCCCCGCTCGCCCAGCGGTAACAAAATCAAGCCCCTCAGGTACATCAATTTCATCACTATTTAATTTTTCAAATTGATAATGACTGGAAAATGAAATGGAAAATTGAGGTGATAATTTAAATATCGAAGATAAATCAATACCGTAACGGTTATTTTCTTGATACAGAGAAGAAGTATCAATAAATCCAGTATCATAACTGAGTTCCCATTCGGTATTTCTATTAGCAAACGAATCAACTTTTTTTGGCTCTCTTGGCTTACCACCACGAGTATTGGTATGTCCTGTGGTTAAATTTCCCCACAATCTTAATAATAAATCTGCTTGTTTATTTTCTGGTTTATATTGATAAGTTAATACTCCTGCTTGTTGTGTAATATTTCCTAACGGCCATTGATTTACCAAATTTTTATCATAACGAACCCAACTTAAACGTGATGGCATAATATCGCCAAACAGTAAGTCTGTGTATCGGTAATTAATGGAAAAATGGTGCATTGATTCAGGAAATAATGTTCCTTTAACTAAAATAGAGCGACTGCGATTGGAAGTGTTCGGTACTTCATTATTTGGGCGATAAATATGAGCAATAAAAGGCAAATAAGGCTCAAAGTTTCTTCCCCCATCTTTTACATGAACTGATTCAAGTAAATCCTTATCTGTTTCACTATAATTTTTAGCATTTCTCTTTCCTGCAAAGTAATTTCCTTTTTCTCGTAATGCATAAGCAAATAATAAATTAAATTTTTCCTCTTCAAAACCTACCCCAAGACGAAATGAATAATCTTGAAAATTTTGTATTTTACTTTTTTGAGGGGTGATTTCTAAGGCAGGATCAATAATGTAAGCATTTTGCTGATAGAATTTCGGATAATAGCGATAATCTTCAATCATATTTGTATAAACTTCTTTATACCGTGTAGCGTTATTACTAATATCTCCTTTAAAATTAATCCCAAAAGAGTCACCGATAGGCACAATATCACGGATATCTAGGGTTTTTATTGCAATACCACCACCAATCCCTGTTTTCATATCTGGGGTTAATGAAGGACCTTTTTCAATATAGATACTACTAATCAGATTAGAATCAATATAGTTACGATTAGAGGCACCACTGTACCCACGATAAACAGTAATCGCCTGCTCTGTCCCATCAACAGTAACAGGAATTCGCCCTTGTCCTTGAATACCGCGAATATTCGGGTCAAGCGCCCCACCATTACGCGCTTCACCACTATAAACCCCAATTGCGCTTTTTAGTAAGTCCGCTGGCGATACCCCTTGATAACGCTCTAATAGTTCTTTGCCTAAATAAACATTAGAGACATCTTTTTCATACACTTGAGCATACCCTTGTTTATCTTTTTCTTTATTATCTGAAATTTGAATATGACCAAGATCGGTTTTATCTTCTTTGGCTTGCAGATAAAAGCAAGGGGAAAATAGTGAGAGAGAAACGAAGATTGAAACAATTTTCCACTTTCTAAAAAGCATTATATGCATTGTTTTACCTATTCAATTGATAAAGGAAGTAACTTATTTAATTAAAATTGTTTTTCTAATTTAAATAATACTTCATGTTGCTGATACTGATATAACCAATCCACATTGCTTAATCTTCGGGTATAACGTAATTCTATTGCGGGGTAAAACCCTAAAATAAAGGGTGATTTATTTTTAATATTAGTTGTAAAAACAAAGCTATTGTCTTTTCTTCTCTTTTTTAATAAAGGATTATAATTATTAAAGTGTTTAAGTTGATACTGTAAAAAAAGAGATACTTGCCAATTTTCTAACAATGGATAATAAACGCCTGTTTTTATACCATACAGCTGATAATTTAATAAAGTGTTTTTTTTACGACCTGATTGATAATTTAATTGATTAACTAAATGCACTCTATTATTTAAATAATAGTTATGATTAGTACTATAACTAAGCCGCTGACTATTTAAATTATTTAACGTTTTTTGATATTTCTTTATTTTATAATCCACACTTAAATTAATAGTTTGCTTTTTATTAAAAAAATAAAAAAATTGTGATTCACTTCCCCATGCTTGATATTCATATTGACCTTGTGATTTTTTTATTTCGTAATAAGGTGTTATTAACCATTGATATTGAGGTTTTTGATAGCGATAACCCAATTGTGTATATAATGCAAAAAAATTAGCGCTACGGTGGGAGTGATAATCTATATATCGTACATAATTATAAGAAGAAAAAGTATGATGAGAATAAATGATAAAAGGCTGATAAAAAGAAAAATAATGAGTAAGGCCTGTTGATGCAATGGGTTTAGCACCTCTTAGCGTCACTTTTCTTTGAGTAGATTGAGAGACGATTTGCTCAGGTAAATCAGGTGCATGGTTAATATTATCATCATAAAAGAAGCTAAGTTGATAGAAACGTTGGCCTTGAAAATAAGAGGCTAACTTAACCCTATAAAACTCAATAGATTGGATAATATCTTTAGGTAAATCAACCATATTACTTAATTGATTAAGTTGCTGCTGTGCTTTTTTATATTCCCGCAAATGAAAATAAAGTTGAATTAACCCTGTTTGCGCTGGGATAAAATCGGCTTTTTGCTTAAGTTGTTGCTGATAATAAAATTCAGCATTTAAAAAATCGCCTCTGTTTTGAGCCAGTAACGCCTTTGCATAATTGACAAGCAAGACTTCATATTGAGGCTGTTGTTGATAATAAAGCAATAATTGTTCGGCTTTTTGCCACTGCTGTTGTTGCAAATAGTGGTAAAGTTGCTGACCAATTTCCGCGACACTTCTTTTATTAAATTGATCACGCAATAATTTATCATTATTTTCTATCGCCATACTATTAAATGATAAAAAAATAAGTAGTAAAGCCAATAACCTTCTTATTAAAGGTCGATAATAATTCATGGTATATCCTTATAATAAAAACCGACCTATTCCTTAAGATCGGTTTATTTTTGATAAAAAAAAACAGATAACCCTATACCAGATTATCTGTTGCTAACATTTAGCTTAATGACCACTAATACCACTTTTAAAAGAATTAACCGATTGTATTACCAAACAAATTTATAATATTATTTTTGAAAAAATTAAGAAGCATCCGTGCTTGCTGGTGTTTCTTCACTTTCACTGCTATTTTTCGTACCACCAAAACCGATATCTTTTGTGTGATCCGAACTAAACACCACAATACCCGCTAACACTTCTGCGCTTTCACCAAAGAAAGCACCTTCAACAACCCCTGATGTTGTGCCCTCTTTCGCATCTGCAGAAAACGTTACTTGGTTATTTGCGGTATAAAGATTTCCACCTTCTAACTCAACTGTGCGTTGGCTATTCGCTAATGAACCTTCAATTTTCTTTTGTGAAAAATCAACATCAAACGTACCTGAAAGTAAGTTACTACCAGTGTATTGGCTAATACCTGTTACCGTATAAGTGGCACTATCTGTCGGTAATGTGGTTGTCACATCTTTACCGACATAATAGGTTTGATGTGTCGCATCCGTTGCTGATGTTGTTTTTGCCCAGTCACCAAAATAGACATTAGCATCCGTGATTTTAGCAAAATGAAAAACGCCCATATTACTGTGACTTGAGGGAGAATTAGCATTAGGTTGAATAGTATAAACACCATGAGTATCCGCTCCACCACTCATTCTTGGCGATGTTAGCGAAGCAAAACCAATTTTTTTTCCACCTCCGACGGTACTAATACCAACACCTGGTGCACCACCAGGCATTTGATGATCACCACGTTGGATAGGGTCACTTGCCCCCACTTCCATCGTCGTTAAAGGCCCGCTTTGATTAGAATGGATTTCTGCTTGTACAGCATGAGTGCCCATTAATATAAACAGTGCACCCATTAATTTATTCAGTTTCTTCATAATAATTTCCATATTATTTGTGTGAGGGTGTGGCTACTTATTATAAATAATAAGTAGCCACCTACAGAGGTATTACTATTTTATCTTTACAGCTTCACTTTCGAATATAAAGCTTGCTGTTTCTGGCGTAGGTAATATTAAATAAATCGCTTTTATTGTAAATAACAGATTTTAATTAAAAAGATTTTAATTAACCTTACTTATATTATGAGAATTAAATTAATTAAATGATTTAACTTAATTTTTTATTTAAACACATAAAAAAACAAAGAATATTTTATGTTTATTTTTGTGAACAAACTCGCAATTATTTATCTTTATTCGTTTCAAAACTAATTAATATTTATTAGGTGTCTTAGCTTTATTATAAGCTATATTTTAAAAATATAATCATTGCCAAAATTAAAGTCTTTTTTCATTCACTATATTTTATTTATTTCCTCAGGAATTATTTTTATAAAAATATCACGATCTTTATTCTGAATATTATTATTCCAAATAACACCTATTTCCCATTGTGTATACAAACCTGACAGTGGCAATAAAGTGACTTTTTGTTTGTCACAAATAAGTTCTGCATTTTTAGGCACCAATGCCATTCCTAATCCAGCAGCAACTAACGCTAACTGCGTTTGAATATCTTGCGATTGCTGTAATACACGGGGTTTTATTTGATGATGCTGCAAAAAATCATCGATTTGTTGATGCAGTTTTTTTCCTTTTTCAGGCACCAACTGAATAAGCCCAAGCGTATTAAAGTAGTGTAATGGATCATCATCAACCTCTAACACCCGAATAGTTTGCGTGGGGATTGCTAACATTAATCGCTCTTGTACTAATGAAATACCTTTTAATGGCGCTGTAACGGGTAAGCGTGAAAATGCAAGATCAAGCTCACCTAAAAGCAACTTATCTTCCATTTTGTTAGAAGGCATATCATCAATATGGACGGTAATATCAGGGTGAGCGTGATTAAATTTTGCCAATACTGGCGTAATAAAATTTAATGAGGACAAACTCAATCCTGCATAAAGTTCTGCTTTTTGGGGTTCACTTAATTGACGAGCCTGTTTTTCTAGAACTCGGGCTTCTCTCAAAACTGATTGAGATTGATTCAGTAAATACTGACCTTCAGGCGTTAATTTTGCACCATGACGTCCACGTTGAAAAAGAGTGATACCTAATTGAGATTCCAGCGTTTTTATCTGTTTAGTGAGTGCCGGCTGGCTAATACAAAGCTTTAATGAGGCTTCACCAAAATGTTCTGTTTCAGCTAAAACAACAAATGCGTTCAATAAACGTGTATCCATGATTAATCATTAATCCTACATTATTTTCCTTTATTATTATTCTAACATAAAATAAATAAATAAAATTAATAACCAAAAAATGCATTGATAAGCACTTATTCTTTACTTTTGATAACCTTTTGGAATGAAACAAGATAACAGCTAGAAATAACAGGGTTATACATCTCTGTTTCACGGAACAAATACCTTATTTTTTGGCATCATAATGGCAATCAAGGAGTATTTATGTCTGCTAAGTCCCTATTTATAATTCTTTCATTATTAGGATTATCGTTCTCTTGTTATTCAGGAGATGGACTGGTGGATAGAACATGGGGATCTTCTAGGCTTGATACGCAAAGTTATCGACAAGCATTAAGACAACCGACCGCAACCTCTCGATATACTCTTTTTAATATCACGCCAGATATGCCTGTTCCGGGTGGTGCAAGCCATTCTGATCCTCAAGGTATCCGTTATATTGCAATGAAATATGGCCCTTATGGTCAGCCTGAACACTATAAAACCTACCAAATTATGTTTTCTCACTATTCAAATAGTAGTACAAAAAAAGTTCGCTATTTAGGTGAGTTATATACTGTTGTCGGTGATATCTATTTAATTGATCCTTTTGCAACAACCAATGAATGGCAACGTGGTCGTAGCCAAATCGTTGAAGAGTACTATGAGATATTAGATGCTCACGGAAATAGAACAGGCAAAGGATTACGCTTTAATAATTGGGATAAACCAATTCATATAACCAAATGGTCATCAAATTAATATATTCTTAATCAATATTCCTTTTTATTAACTCTCTCTTAATGTCGTCATTTTTCCTTTTATTAAAATAAGTATTTTGAATATTAATCCACGTTAATACTTTCTAATTTTATATAAATAAAAAATATAAGTATATCAATAACTGACATTATTCTCTTAATTTCTATTTAAAATAATCATTAGCTTATGAAAATCATAGAATACTACTTCAAACAGTTTCGAACTATCGCATTGCCTGATCGAGTGTATTTAAAGAATAAATTTATTCGTAACTTAGGTTATCAACCCAACTTTAAAATACCGACATCACTTAATGAAAAAATCAATGCACGTATGCTATTCGATAGAAATCCAATTTATACGCGCTTAGCAGATAAAATCAAAGTCAGAGATTATGTCATCGAAAGGATTGGTCCGCACTATCTGGTTCCTATCATTAATACCTATTCTCATCCTGATGAAATCGATATCCCTCAACTTCCTTCACGTTTTGTACTCAAATGTAATCACGATAGTGGTAGTACAATTATCTGCCTTGATAAAGCAACTTTTGATTTTGAAAAAGCAAAGCAAAAGCTTCAATTTCATTTAAAACGTAATCTCTATCCCGTCACTCGTGAATGGCATTATAAAAACATCAAAGCTCAAATTATCTGTGAAGAATATATTGATTTATTTGATACACAAAATCCAATGATACCAACGACTTGTCGTCTTCACTGCTTTAATGGTCAGCCTCATTATGCTGAAATTGATATTTCTGATACCAAAGGGAATGAGTATATAAATGTGTACGATACAAATTGGCAGTTACAACCCATCACATTAGAAGATCCCAACACACCAGAACTTGTTGAAAAACCAACTCAATTTGAAAATATGTTGCAATTAGCCGCTAAAATGGCAAATGGCTTTAATTATTGTCGAGTTGATTTTTTAATGTCTGAAAATAGGCTTATCTTTAGCGAAATCACCTTTACCCCAAATGCAGGACGTATCCCTATCAAACCTAAAGAGTGGGATTACAAATTAGGGGCATTGTGGCCATAAAAGAGAAAATTAAATAGGTGTAAATTGTTACATAAAACGATTTACGCCTATTTTTAAAAATTTCATTTGATTTAGTCAATCTGTCAGTCGTTGTGGGTGCGTAAATACCGTCGCTCTTCCGCGACGACAAAAACCCACCAGCGTAACATTGTATTTATTAGCAACTTCAACCGCCAAAGAGGTCGCAGCAGAAACAGCAAATAAAATTTCTGCACCACACATAGCCGCTTTTTGTACCATTTCATAGCTTGCTCGGCTTGAGACCAATACCGCGCCTTCATGCCACTTTTCTTGTGCTTTCATACCTAAAAGCTTATCAAGCGCGACATGACGCCCGACATCTTCACATCCTCCTTGCATTTCACCTTCTGGCGACAACCAAACAGCAGCATGTGTACAACCCGTTAGCTCACCGATTTCTTGAACGGTTGTCATCTGCTCTAAGGCTTTATCAAGATTTGAAAGTGAGAACGTTTGTGTAAAAGGTAACGGTGTAATAGGTCGGAAAATCTCTTCTAGCTGTTCAGTTCCACAAATACCACAGCCAGTACGTCCTGTCATATTGCGGCGTCGCTCTTTTAATCCCATAAAGCGTCGGCTTGATAATTCAACTTGAACTTCAATGCCCCCGTTACAACTTTCCACAATTTCAATACTGCGAATTTCATTAGAAGACTCTATAATGCCCTCGGATAAAGAAAATCCGACAGCGAACAACTCTAAATTTTTAGGGCTTGCCATCATAACAACGTGAGAGATTCCGTTGTACACTAATGCAACAGGAACTTCGAGTGCAATATAATCGTCTTCTTGTATGCTAAGCGATCCTTTGTGTTGCACAATTGTTTGATCTACGCCAATGATTACACGTTTAGTTAACAATTTTGTCGATTTTGTTTCATCCATAAGATGAATTCCTAAATTTATTAATACATAATAACAATACGGGTAAAACGATTTTACACTACCTATCAGGCAATGAACCTGATCCTATTAAGGATAATAGGAATAAAAAAACAATCAGCTCCATTTTCGTGAAGAAAATCAGAGTCAGTAAAAGCAATGTATGATGAGGAGAGACCCCATGCAGGTCAGCAGAAGACAGTTCTTTAAGATCTGTGCTGGCGGTATGGCAGGTACTACAGCGGCGGCGCTCGGTTTTGCACCAGCAGTTGCGCTAGCAGGCTCACGTCAGTATAAATTACTGAGAGCCCGCGAAACCCGCAATACCTGTACGTACTGTTCTGTCGGTTGTGGACTATTAATGTATAGTCTGGGCGATGGCGCGAAAAACGCAAAAGAAACAATATTCCATATTGAAGGTGACTCAGACCATCCAGTAAACCGCGGCGCATTATGCCCTAAAGGTGCTGGTCTTGTGGATTTCATCCACAGTGAAGGTCGTTTGAAACACCCTGAATACCGTGCACCCGGCTCGGATAAATGGGTAAAACTCTCATGGGAAGAAACGTTTGATCGTATTGCGCGCTTAATCAAAAAAGACCGCGATGCCAACTTCCAGAAATTCAATAAAGAAGGTGTTGAAGTCAACCGTTGGTTAACAACGGGTATGCTTTGCGCCTCTGCAGCAAGCAATGAAACTGGGTTTTTAACTCAGAAATTCTCAAGAGCTCTTGGGATGCTGGCTGTCGATAACCAAGCGCGTGTCTGACACGGACCAACGGTAGCAAGTCTTGCTCCAACATTTGGTCGCGGTGCGATGACCAACCACTGGGTTGATATGAAAAATGCCAACCTTATCGTCGTTATGGGCGGTAATGCGGCAGAAGCACACCCTGTGGGATTCCGCTGGGCGATGGAAGCTAAAATCCATAATAACGCCAAGCTAATTGTTATTGATCCTCGCTTCACCCGTACTGCGGCTGTTGCGGATTTCTATACGCCTATTCGTTCTGGTACTGATATTACGTTCTTATCGGGCGTTATCTTATATCTGCTCGAAAATAAGAAATATCAAAAAGAATACGTTGAGGCCTATACCAACGCCAGCTTGATTGTCCGTGAAGACTATCATTTTGACGATGGTCTATTCAGTGGCTATGACGCTGAAAAACGTAAATACGACAAAACCACTTGGAACTACGAGATGGATGAAAATGGTTTCGCAAAACGCGACACCACATTACAACATCCTCGTTGTGTCTGGAATCTGTTAAAACAACACGTTAGCCGTTACACGCCTGATGTAGTTACTCAGATTTGTGGTACACCAAAAGATGATTTCTTAAAAGTCTGTGAATATATTGCTGAAACAGCAGCGAAAGATAAAACAGCATCTTTCCTGTATGCATTAGGCTGGACTCAACATACCGTTGGTGCTCAAAACATTCGTACCATGGCAATGATCCAATTACTGTTAGGTAATATGGGTATGGCTGGTGGCGGTGTTAACGCACTACGTGGTCACTCCAATATTCAAGGCTTAACTGACCTCGGTCTATTATCTCAAAGCTTACCAGGCTATATGACGCTGCCTTCTGAAAAGCAGACTTCATTAGAAACCTACTTAGCTGCAAATACGCCAAAAGCAACAGTACCAGGACAAGTTAACTACTGGGGCAATTATCCTAAATTCTTCGTCAGCATGATGAAGACATTCTATGGCGATAATGCTCAACGTGATAATGATTGGGGCTTCTCACTATTACCTAAGTGGGATAAACCTTACGATGTTCTGCAATATTTTGAGATGATGGATAAAGGTGAAGTCAATGGCTATATCTGCCAAGGCTTTAACCCTGTTGCCTCATTCCCGAATAAGAACAAAGTTATTCGTTCATTATCAAAACTGAAATTCCTTATCACTATGGATCCGCTAAACACGGAAACAGCGTGTTTTTGGCAGAATCACGGTGAAGAGAACGACGTTAAAACTGAAGATATCCAGACCGAAGTCTTCCGTCTACCAACAACCTGTTTCGCAGAAGAAGACGGTTCTATCGTTAACTCTGGTCGCTGGTTACAATGGCACTGGAAAGGCGGTGATGCGCCAGGTGTTGCTATCCCTGATGCTGAGATTTTATCTGGTATTTTCCATCGTTTACGCCAACTCTATAAAGAGGAAGGCGGTGCGATGCCAGAACAGGTGTTGAATATGACTTGGGATTATTTTGATCCTGATAATCCAACATCCGCAGAAGTGGCACAAGAAAGTAATGGTAAAGCCTTAGTCGATTTAAAAGACGCTGATGGCAATATCATTCTGAAAAAAGGTCAACTGCTTAGCTCATTTGCTCAGTTACGTGATGATGGTACAACCGCGAGTGGCTGTTGGATCTTCGCAGGTAGCTGGACAGAGAAAGGCAACCAAATGGCTAACCGTGATAACTCAGACCCATCAGGGTTGGGTAACACATTAGGTTGGGCATGGGCATGGCCTCTTAACCGTCGCATTATTTATAACCGTGCATCGGCAGACCCACAAGGTCAACCTTGGGATCCTAAACGTAAGTTAATCGAATGGGATGGCAGCAAATGGACAGGTATTGATGTACCTGACTATAGCAACGCTGCACCGGGTTCTGATGTTGGTCCATTTATTATGCAGCCGGAAGGTATGGGACGTCTGTTTGCTATCGATAAGATGGCAGAAGGTCCATTCCCTGAACATTATGAGCCAATTGAAACACCATTGGGTACTAACCCACTGCACCCGAATGTGGTTTCAAACCCAGCAGCACGTGTCTTTGAAGATGACTGGAAAGATATGGGTAAAGCAGAAGACTTCCCATATGTCGGTACAACTTATCGTCTGACCGAACACTTCCACTTCTGGACTAAGCATGCGCGCTTAAATGCGATTATTCAGCCACAACAATTTATTGAAATTGGTGAGCGTTTAGCCGCAGAAAAAGGCATTGTTCAAGGCGATACAGTTAAAGTCAGCTCAAAACGTGGTTATATCAAAGCAAAAGCGGTGGTCACTAAACGTATTAGAACCCTTGATGTTGATGGGCGCAAAGTGGATACCATTGGTATTCCTATTCACTGGGGCTTTGAAGGTGTTGCAGTGAAAGGCTTTATTGCGAATACGTTAACGCCATTCGTGGGTGATGCGAATACACAAACGCCTGAGTTTAAAGCGTTCCTTGTTAATGTGGAAAAGGTGTAAGGAGATAAATTATGTCACTGCAATCCCAAGACATTATTCGTCGCTCTGCCACCAATTCCCTTACTCCCGCACCTCATGTGCGGGATTACAAGGAAGAAGTGGCAAAACTTATCGACGTAACAACGTGTATCGGCTGTAAAGCCTGTCAGGTTGCTTGTTCTGAATGGAACGATATTCGCGATAAAATTGGCACTAACGTCGGTGTTTATGATAACCCAACGGACTTAACGGCAAAATCATGGACAGTCATGCGCTTCTCTGAAGTTGAAGAGAATGGCAAGCTGGAGTGGTTAATTCGTAAAGATGGTTGTATGCACTGTGCTGATCCTGGCTGTTTAAAAGCATGCCCAGCAGAAGGTGCAATCATTCAATACGCTAACGGTATTGTTGATTTCCAATCAGAACACTGTATTGGTTGTGGTTATTGTATCGCAGGTTGTCCTTTTGATGTGCCTCGCATTAATGAAGAAGATAACCGTGCTTACAAATGTACGTTATGTGTTGACCGTGTAGAAGTCGGTCAAGAGCCTGCATGTGTGAAAACTTGCCCAACAGGCGCGATTCATTTTGGTTCGAAAGAAGCCATGATCAATCTTGCAGGTGAGCGAGTTGCAGAACTGCAAACTCGTGGTTACGACAACGCGGGTCTTTACGATCCACAAGGCGTGGGTGGTACGCACGTCATGTATGTTCTCCATCATGCTGACAAACCAAATCTGTATCATGGTTTACCAGAAAACCCAGAAATTAGCTCAACCGTTAAATTCTGGAAAGGTATCTGGAAACCATTAGCCGCTGTTGGTTTTGCCGCAACCTTCGCGGGCGCTATTTTCCATTATTTAGGTGTCGGTCCAAACCGTACAACTGAAGAAGATGAAGAAGAAGCGCTCAAAGAGATGGAAGCATCTTCTAAAACACAGACCTCTGTGAATAAGGAGGAGCAGAAATGATGAAGAAGAAAGGTGATAAAATTCTTCGCCATACCGCATCAGAGCGTATAAACCACTGGGTCGTTGTGATTGTCTTTCTGTTCACAGCAATCAGCGGATTGGGTTTCTTCTTCCCATCTCTGAACTGGTTCATGAATATTTTAGGTACACCAGAACTGTCGCGTCTGTTACACCCATTTGTGGGTAGTGCAATGGCCATTCTCTTTCTCTTTATGTTCTTCAGATACTTGAAGTATAACTTTATTGATAAAGATGACTTAGTCTGGGCTAAAAATATTCATAAAGTACTGCAAAATGAAGAAGCTGGCGATATTGGTCACTACAACCTTGGTCAGAAAGGTATTTACTGGATGTTAAGTATCAGCCTTATCTTACTGACTGTCAGTGGCATTATCATTTGGCGCCCTTATTTCGCAGAATATTTCTCGATCCCAGTGATTCGAATCGCCTTATTAGTTCACTCATTATCAGCAATCTTACTGATAATCACCGTATTTGTTCACGCTTATGCGGCGTTCTGGGTGAAAGGTTCAATTCGTAGCATGATTGAAGGCTGGGTAACTCGTGGTTGGGCTAAAAAGCATCACCCTCGTTGGTATCGTGAAATTCTCGAAGAAGAGAAAAAAGAAGCCGAAAAGCAGTCACAGAAATAATGCCCTAAAGTGTATTTCTGAACAAACGGAGGCTTGTTAGCCTCCGTTTTTTATTCAATTTACGCCCGTTTTTAAGACGTAAAAAACAATAAAATCACGCTATTATTACCCACTGTCATGGCTTCGTGTTTGCATTTGATTTATTCTGAAGCCAAATCCTGTGGGTATTCACTATAAAATTTATGATAATAGGAAGATAGAACGTTATGAGTATTCGCATCGTTCCTAAAGAGCAATTAGGTAAAGAGCAATCAGAAAAAGGAATTAGTTTTATTCCACCCGTATTATTCCCTAATCTGAAAAACCTTTATCAACGTCGTGCTGAACGTTTTCAAACACTAGCAAAAGATAATCCTTTCGCAGATTACCTTGAATTTGCGGCAGAAATTGTCAAGGCTCAAGAAAAAGCACTTCATGACAATCCATTAGTCGTCGATCTTGCCCCACTCCTTACACAGCAAGTCGGTGTAGCGCCTTTAGATAGAAAAACATTCAAACGCAGTAAACATTGGCATGCTTTATTAGCCTCAATTATTGCTGAATTACGTCCAGTTGTGCCTGAAAGTGCCACTATCACTTTAGAAAATCTCTCTAAAGCTTCTGAAACTGAATTAGAAGAAATGGCAACTGCGTTACTCAATGATGAATATTCAAAAGTCTCAGCAGATAAGTCTGTCTTTATTTGGGCAGCCTTGTCTCTTTACTGGGCACAATTAGCGGCGAATATTCCTGGTAAGGCTAAAACAGAATACGGTGAAAATCGTCAATTCTGCCCAGTTTGTAACAGTATGCCTGTGGCAAGCATGGTACAAATCGGCACAACACAAGGTTTACGCTATTTACACTGTAATTTATGTGAAACGCAGTGGCATGTTGTACGCATTAAATGCACCAACTGCGAATTAACAGGTAAATTAAATTACTGGTCTTTAGACAGCGAAAATGCGCCTGTAAAAGCAGAAAGCTGTGGTGATTGTGGAAGCTATCTGAAAATTTTATATCAAGAAAAAGATGCCAATGTGGATGCTATCGCTGACGATTTAGCGTCTATTGTTCTTGATGCAAAAATGGAAGAAGAAGGCTTTGCTCGTAGTAGCATTAATCCATTCCTGTTCCCAAATGAATAATAATTAGGTATTAGCATGACAAATGATATGCGCTCACTTTACAGCCAACTACCGTCTATTGATAAGTTACTGCACCAAGCCGAGATTCAAGCCCTAGTGGCTTCTTATGGTCAGACATTTATTGCAGAGCATTTACGAAAGTTACAAGAAGAAGCGCGTATCATTATTCGTCAAGAAAATGAGTTACCACAATGGCATAACTATTGGGTGGATGAATTAAAAAATCGCATTACATTACAACGAAAATCCTCGATTAAACCTGTTTTCAATTTAACAGGTACCGTTTTACACACTAATCTAGGGCGTGCATTAATGGCAGAATCCGCCATTGAAGCAGTTAGCCAAGTTATGCGCTCACCAGCAACCTTAGAGTATTCTCTTGATGGCGCATCAAGAGGGCACCGCGATCGCGCTATCGCTGATTTGTTATGTGAGTTAACAGGGGCAGAAGATGCCTGCATCGTTAATAACAACGCTGCTGCCGTTTTACTGATGCTCGCCACTGTTGCACCCAATAAAGAAGTTGTTGTTTCTCGTGGTGAATTAGTTGAGATTGGCGGCGCTTTTCGTATCCCTGATGTAATGACACAAGCAGGCTGTACACTCAAAGAAGTGGGAACAACAAACCGTACTCACCTTAAAGATTATCGTAACGCCATTAATGAGAATACTGGTTTGCTAATGAAAGTTCATACTAGCAACTATTGTATTCAAGGCTTTACCGCCGAAGTGCATGGCGATGAACTTGCCGCACTTGGTAAAGAAATGAGCTTACCGACTGCTATCGATTTAGGCAGTGGCTCAATGACTAATTTAGCCGCATTAGGCTTACCTTCAGAGCCAATGCCTCAAGATTATCTACAACAAGGTATCGACCTTGTTACCTTCTCGGGTGATAAATTATTAGGTGGCCCACAAGCGGGGATAATCTTAGGTAAAAAAGTATGGATTGAGGCTATTCAACGCCATCCTTTAAAGCGTGCATTACGCGTTGATAAAATGACATTAGCTGCTTTAGACGCCACATTACGCCTTTATCAGCAACCTGAAAAAATGGCTGTTGAAATTCCGACATTACGTTTGTTAACTCGGACACAAACAGAAATTAATGACATGGCGCAACGGTTATTGCCTCATTTTCAGGCATATTATGGGGATAATTACCATATCACGATATCCTCATGTGCTTCTCAAATAGGCAGTGGTTCGTTACCTATTGAAAGCTTACCGAGTGCAGCACTTACCTTTGAAGCCAAAGATGGAAAAGGTAGCCAGTTAGATGCGTTAGCCGCGCATTGGCGCAATTTAGAAAAGCCGATTATTGGTCGAATTACTGATGGTCGCCTGTGGCTTGATCTGCGCTGTCTTGAGGATGAAAATGCATTAATACAGGCACTTTAACTATGATTTTTGCGACGGCAGGTCACGTAGACCACGGAAAAACCACACTTATACAGGCAATTACTGGAGTAGATACTACCCATTTACCTGAAGAGAAAAAACGAGGCATGACCATTGATTTAGGTTATGCCTATTGGCGTCAAGACGATGGAACTTCAATTGGTTTTGTGGATGTTCCCGGTCATGAGAAATTCCTTTCAAATATGCTTGCTGGCGTTGGAGGGATCTCTCATGCGCTATTAATTGTGGCTTGTGACGATGGCGTTATGGCACAAACCATCGAACATATTTCTATTTTACGTCTTGCTGGCTGTCCTCAAGTTACCGTTATTCTCACCAAAGCAGATCGTGTTACCCCAGAACGAATAGAAGACGTTCGCTCACAAACAACCGAGATGTTAGCTAATTTAGGTTGGTGCGATCCTCAAATTTTTGCCACCTCAGCCCCATCAGGGAAGGGAATTTCAGAGCTTCGCCACTATCTTGTTGATCTGCATCAGCAAGAACAACAACACCCTCAATGGCATAAGCGTTTTCGTTTAGCCATAGACCGTGTTTTTAGCATTAAAGGAGCGGGATTAGTTGTCACAGGAACTGCGCTTGCGGGACAAATTTCTGTTGGCGATACCTTTTGGCTGACTGGTGCAGATAAACCAGTAAGAATAAGAGCCTTACATGCACAAAACCAGCCCGTAGAACGTGCGGGTGCAGGTCATCGTATTGCAATTAACATCGCAGGTGATGTCAGTAAAGAAAACGTTTCTCGTGGTGACTGGTTGCTTTCTCAAGCGCCTAATTATCAATCTCATAAAATATTAGTCAGTTTAATTGCGGATGAACCTTTAAAGCATTGGCAGCCTGTACATATTCACCACGGTACACGTCATATTACGGGTCGTGTTGCTCTTTTAAATGATGCTAATGAAACACCACAGTTAGCGGAGCTTATTCTAGATGAACCCCTTTGGCTGGTGGATAACGACAGACTTATCTTGCGTGATATCAGTGCTCAACGCACCTTAGCCGCAGCGAAAGTCTTATCTTTACACTCGCCACGTAGAGGCAAACGACAAGCTGAATTCTTAACTTGGTTACACCAACTTGATAATGCAAACAGCATCAGTGCCAATTTAGCGTTATATTTACCAAAAGGTGAACTCTCTCTAAGTCAGTTTTCTTGGGCTCAACAATTAACTGAAAGTGCGCTGACTCAGTTATTAGAAACCTTTGACCTAGTGAGCGTTGCTGGCGTTATTCTTTCTAAAGAGAATGCTGATAACGCAAAACAGAAATTACTCGATACACTTGAGGAATATCATCAACAACATAATGATCAAATGGGTGTGGGTCGTTCTCGTTTAAAACGGATGGCATTACCTACTTATCATGATGAATTGGTCTATTACTTAATTGATCAGTTACGTAAAGAAGGTGCTATTAACCAAAGTCGTGGTTGGCTTCATCTTCCAACCCATGGTCTTGCTTTCTCTCCAGAACAAGATGCGCTATGGCAAAATGCTAAAATCTATTTTGAGCAATCCGAACCTTGGTGGGTACGTGATCTAGCCAATGAAATGAAAAATGATGAGAAAGTGATCCGCTCATTATTACGTAAAGCAGCACAATTAGGTTTAATTATTCCAATTATTGCTGACCGCTACTATACACACCAATCAATAGAAAAATTTGCCTCTATCATTGTGAAATATAATGAAAGTAATGGCAGTGTCACCGCAGCGGACTTCCGTGATGAGTTATCTGTTGGGCGTAAATTAGCGGTACAAATCTTAGAGTATTTTGACCGCACTGGATTTACTCGCCGCAAAAAAGATCTTCATATTTTACGAGACAAAGGATTATTCTAAATCCAAATATTAACTTAGGCTAAGTAAAATTATTTAGCCTATTTAAGGTTATCGCCTACAATATTTGTAAAATATCCCCTTGATTATTTATCGCTATACTCGGAAGAGATATGAAAAAAATATTAGGATGTGCTTATCTTGCACTTATTCTTATTGCCTCACTCTTTATTGTTTTTGAGAAAGCAACGTTTGTTTATACTGCACTTCTTTCAGTAGGTGCTTATTTTATTCTTTTTTCTCTTTGTTTTCTTTTATCAGCTCGTGTCTTATTTTCGGCTATTACCACCGGTACACTTTTCCTGATAACTAAGTTTATTAATCAACTCAAAGTTCATTATTACAAAGAAACATTAATGTTCTCTGATTTTGATTTGGCTTTTGATAGCTCTAATTTAGGGACATTGGGCCATTATTGGGAAGCCGGCGTTGCATTGATTGCGATGCTAATATGGCTGATTATCAATATGTCTATTGCGTGGCATTTTTCCAAAAAATCACGCCCAGTCTTGCGTGTAAGTAGCTTACTCTTAATGGTTATTGGCTTTGCTACTATCCATTTCACCGTAGAAAAATGGCAAGCTGAATGGGAAGGCACACTTCCAGGAGGACGAGGTACTGTCACTAATTTAATCATGTCTGGTTACCAAACGGCTTATCACCCTCCTTATTTCAAGGAAAATGCAGATTATTTCCTTGAACAAGCGAACAAAACCGTATTGCCAGAAACGCAAACTGACATAAAACCCGATATTATTGTTTTATTACAAGAGTCGACGGTTAATCCTCATATTTATCAATTTGATACAGATGTTGCACTGCCTGATTTATTTATGTTTCAAAAAGATGAAAATGTCAGTGCACAAAGCCCTTTACGTGTACAAACCTTTGGTGGTGGTACTTGGCTTTCTGAATTTTCAGTATTAACAGGGTTAAATACGGATGACTTTGGTGCGCGTAAAAACTCCGTATTCTATTTTGTTGTCGATAATCTTAATGAGAGTTTATTCCGCCAACTCAAAGCAGAAGGTTATTACACGGTTTTACTCACTCCGTTTAATCGTAGTGCTTACCATGCAGGTTACGCTTATGAAAAAATGGGAATTGATGAAATCATTCAACCTCAAGAGCTTGGCTACCCTGGAATATTAGAAGAAAATCTCTGGAAAATATCGACGGTAGATATGCTAGGTTACGTTGAAGAGGTATTGAAAAAACGTACTGACAAGCCACTGTTTATATTCTCATTAACCATGTATGAACATGGTCCTTATGATGAATCACACAGAGATATGTACAAAATTACAGGTCATACAGAAAGCAGTAATGCACCGGGTAAATTTAGCCACTATATGGAAAAGATCATCACCAGTGATCCAGCCATTAAAGATTTCTCTAATTTTGTTGCACAAAGAGAAAAACCGACGATGTTCCTCTATTTTGGTGATCACCAACCCAATATTGAGCTAAAAAATTATCAGTCACCTTTTAATAACCCTGCGTATATTACTCAGTTCACCTTAAGAGATAATCTATCGCAAGGTGCGCCAATAACAACGGGTGAGTTAACTGATATTAGCTTCTTAGGTGGCATGATCTTAGAGCGCGCTCGTTTACCATTATCCCCTTTCTACAAAGCAAACATTCAAATGCGCCATTTATGTGAAGGTAAATTAAATGACTGTGAAGACGAGAAATTAGTTAACAGTTATAAAAATTATATCTACGACAAACTGAAAGTCGCTGGTGATACTGATAAATAATTTTAGTAACCTTGTATAAAAGGTGATCGGGATTATAAATCTAAAAAGATAAGTAATATCAAAAAGAAAAAAGAAAGAGGCTAGATGTTTAGCCTCTTTTTATATTTTAAGAGAATAGCGTCTCGATTATTTGCGTGTTGCCACAATCACACTTGATGCTTTCACTAGCGCTAAAACATCACTGCCTTTTGCCAGTTTCATCTCTTGTAAGCTTTCATTGGTGATAACCGCAGTCAGTTCTAAACCTTTCGCCGTTTCTAAATGAACAGTTGAGTTCACCGCACCCTGTACGATTTGAGTCACTTTTCCTGCAAATTGGTTACGTGCAGAGAAATTTAAACCGCAATCAGGCAGTGCTAATACAACCCACGGCGCTTTAATAATCGCAATAGCTTCACCGTCTTTTTTAATCTTTAAGCTTTCACAGCTTTCTTTAGTGATGATTGTAGCCAGTTTCTCACCGTGTGCTAAAGATAAAATCACTTCACTATTAACTGCACCGTCAATAATATCAACAACTTTACCGACTAACTGATTACGTGCTGAAACTTTCATTTATCCACCTCTATTAGTTTTTTAAACGCTGATTATGTTCAACAATAAAACTTACTTTATCATAGAGGGCTATAAGTTGACGTATTTGCAAATCATGTTTTCTATTTTTTTCTAAATAAAAATCTCTAATTTCAATAACATTAAAATCAGAAAATGATTTATCTAAATAACCCACAACATCTTTAGACAAATATTTAACATGATTATAAAAAACATTTTTAATAATTCTAGAAAAAGAACCTATAGTATTAGGATTATCAGCTAAATTTATATCTAAATATCTATTGTATAAATCATAATAATAATATTCATTAGAAATAAGTGTTCTTTCTTTTAAATTAAATAATATTGCATCCCAATTAAAAAATGTTGTCTTTAGTATATTATTAGTACTATTGTTAGCATTATCCACCTTATTATTAGAAAATGCCCACGTATCTTCAATATGCCAAAAATCTATATCTAACCTATTGGTTTGTATACGAAAACCACCAAATTTATTCTTAGTTAATCTTTCACCATTTAAATCTTCTAAAAGAAGGTTAAATTCGTTCCTATCACCGCTAAATACAAGATCGATATCTGAGGGGGTATTTTTTAATTCTATATCACGCACAACGCCACCAAAAGCGTAAACATTTGATGAATCAAATGAAATTACTTTATTCATAATTAAAGAAAGTGCTTTATTGTTTAACGATTCCTCATAAAAAAAACGAAAAACCTTATCACTTAAGTACTCTCTATTGGTTGTGAACTGGCGTGATATACTCATATTATTATCTTATCAAATTGATGATAGTTAATGGTTTAGTATATAACTAAAGCCGTTTTTTTTTCAAATTGCTCATCGTAAAGTGGTTTAAGTTCATTATGCAATGAAATCAAATAACTATCGGTCATTCCAGAAATTGCATCTGCAAGCAATTGAAACTCTTTATATAATATAGGAAGATTATTATCTTTATTTTCAAATACACGACGATAATTTTCAGATAATCGCTTATAAGCATAATCACCAAAAAATGTTTTAGAATATTGAGGATTTTCCTTGTTACCATTACCATAAATACCAACCCACAACATATCCATTAAGTTATTTATATAATGGTATCCTTCTAATTCAAGCTTAAGCACTTCTTTATTTTTATATCCAAAAATAAAATCAAATTCTCTTAACGCTTCACTTAATAAATTAACCTTACTTAATGATACGATATCCTTATGTTTTAAATGAAACTTACCATTTAGAATATCATTATGATATTTTACAAACGTAGAAGAAACTTCATTAATCATACACCTCATTGCTTCTACTCTAAACATTTGCATACTAATATCATTTACTTCATAAGGTGTTAATTTATCATCATAATCAGAGTATTCTTTATGTTTTTCCTTACAGGTAAATACCAGACTATGAATTAAGCTAACTTCATCCCTACGTTTAAATTCAGGGTGATAATCTCTCTCAAATTTTTCAAGAATATAGAACAAATCATTAATAGATGCTAATCCTTTTTTTATTGTATCTTCAGCGTCTAAAATGGTGTAGGCAATATCATCACAAGCTTCCATTATATAAGTCAAAGGATGACGAATATTTTCACTCAATCCTGTTTCTTTCCAAACTTCCTTAACAATATCAGCTTCAGAATAAAAGAAACCATGTTTGGACCAAACATTTTTTTCTTTATTACAATATGATGGTCGAGGATATTTTATTAATGCAGCCAAAGTAGCATAAGTAAGGTTTAACCCAAATCTATCATTAATTATTTGTAATTGTGTAACTAACTGAAATGTTTGTGAATTACCATCAAAATGAGTAAAATCACCAATAAAATATTTGGATTTATCTAACTCTTCTCTCTTTTTCACATTTGAATAGGTACTTTTATTTATATTTTCTGCTATTTCTTTATATTTTTTTCAAACCATAATGACATCGCTTTTTCACCTTTATGACCAAAAGGTGGATTACCTAAGTCATGAGCTAGCCCAATAGCAGCGAGTAAAGCAGGTAAATTCCGCTTTAAATTATCCCCCTCTTCTTTTTTATAATCATTAAAAATATCTATTTCATTATTATAAGCAAGTTTAGTTCCGATACTTCTGGCTAAATTAGAAACTTCATATGAGTGTGTTAAACGAGTTCTAACACTATCATTTTTTTCTAATGGAAATACTTGTGTTTTATCTGCTAGCCGTCTTGTTGGTGCACAAAAAAGAATTCGATCATAGTCCCTTTCTAATTCATAGCGTGTTTCATAATTGTTTTTTATTTTATTTTTATGTTTATCTTTTCTTCGATTCTCATTAAGTAACTTTACCCATTCCATATTTATTTAACCTCAATCACGTTGAATAAATTTAAGTTAAATTATAAAAAAATAAACACAATATAGATTGTGTTTATTTCATATAATTAAATAAAACTTGTGAGATAACTCGAAAATATTATTAACACAATAGAATAATAACAATTATTCACTATTATTATTTTGAGCAAATGCCGCTAATAAGTGTAAAGCCGAAGAGTAATAATCTGTATCTTTACTTAAATCAACATCTTCAATAGGTGTTTTCATCGTTAAATCTCTCACTGCCATCATACCGGGAGTAAGGTTGTATTCAGCGCGCTCTTGAGCATCAATACTTACCCAAGCAGGCGTCTTATAACGATCAAATTGCTGCCAATACTGCACAAAAGGTTGTAACGCTAATTCATCATGTGCCCAAGCTAAATAAAGCGGAATACGTATTGCATCAAAGCTAAATCGTGCAGGCCATTTTTCACTAGGCTCTATCTTTCCATCTGGAAACAAACTTACCCAGTCTGTTGGTAATTGATATTCACCAAACCGCATATTTCTAAGTAAAGACTGGCTATCATTAATTAACTCTTTCCAACGAACATCTTTGCTCGTGCGGTAAAAATCTTTCCATGCAGGGAAAATAAAATAGGATGGGTTAATAATAATTTCTTCTGGGGTTTTGAAGCCATTAATACCGGGTAAAAGTACAGTATAATTTTTTATCTTAACTAAAGTATGTTCCAAAATAGCGTGTTGAATAGAATCAGAAGCTGAAAGATAACTTTCATCATTCCATTTCTCACCCGCTTTTAATAATGCCCACGCAATTAAGATATCACCATCTGTTGCATTATTAGGATCAGGGGTATGTTCACTATTTTCGGGTTCATAACGCCATTTAAATAAGCCTAAATCGCCACGATAAAGAGAAGCCGCTGTCCAGTGCCATAACTTATTAAATGTTTCATGATCATCACTCATCACAGCCATTAACATGCCATAGCCTTGACCTTCAGAGTGTGAAATATTTTTGTTAGCGCTGTCTATAACTCGCCCATCATCCTGAATATAGCGCTCTTTAAACTGTTGCCATCCTACTTGAGTATCTGCTGCCTGTATTGAGGGAGAAACCATAAGCAACAAACCTAAAAAAAAGGTAGAAAATAGATAATGACAACGAGATAAGTGCCAAAAAGACATTGCCTTTCTCTCCTGCTATTGCCGACCGCCATCTTATCTCGGTCGGCATATTGCATATTATTTCAATATAAACTCAAAAGATAGCAACTATCTTTTGTGCTTCACTTACTTCATCTTCTTCTATGACTTCTGTTTTGGGTAACAATGTTTTTTCACAAAAGTCCCGCATCCAAGAAGAAAATTCTTCTTTTAACGCAGAATTATGGAGGCCATATTCAACAAAGGCTTTCATATATCCTAGCTTATTACCACAGTCATGTGATTTACCTACTAAGGTATATGCTTCAGCGACTTCTTTTTTCAATAATAAATCAATCGCATCTGTTAATTGAATTTCACCACCAACACCAGCAGGTAGACCATCTAATAATTCCCAGATAGCTTCAGAGAAAACATAACGTCCAACAACAGAAAGGTTAGAAGGTGCATCTTCAGGATTTGGTTTTTCCACGATACGACGAATAGGCGCCCAATTACCTTGAGGACAGAAAACACCTTCACAATCTACAACACCATATTGTTGCACTTGGCTCATTGGCACAGGTTCAACCATAATTTGGCTACGTTCTGTTTTTTCAAAACGTTTTATCATTGCTGATAAATTATCATGTTGAGGATCGCAATAATGTGAATTTAATAAAACATCAGGCAGTAAAACAATAAATGGATTATTGCCAATAACTGGGCGTGCACAACAAATTGCATGACCTAAACCTAAAGCATGGCCTTGGCGAATTTGAACAATCTTTACATTGTTAGGACAAATTGAACGTACTTCTTCTAATAATTTATTTTTAATCCGCTGTTCCAGCATATTTTCTAATTCAAAACTGGTATCAAAGTGATCCGCAATTGAATTTTTAGAAGAGTGAGTAACTAAAATAATTTCCTCAACGCCTGCCTGAGCACACTCTTCAACAATATATTGAATTAAAGGGCGATCAACAATAGGCAGCATTTCTTTAGGAATTGATTTCGTTGCAGGTAACATACGAGTACCTAATCCAGCAACAGGGATAACCGCTTTCATCATAATAAAATCCTCTAATAGATATTTATCTAAAACTAATATTTAGTATTATTTTAAATTTACTCTTATATTTCATCAGGAATGCTAGATATATTTAAAAAACAGTTACCCCCCTCTTCGTTAAAAAGAGATAACGTTATTTTTAATATATCTTTACTAAAAAACTTTCTATTTAAAACCTTTTATTTAAAATCCGGAATAAAACCCATATTTATTACCACCCATTTCTTTTATAGAATAAAGTGTTTCATCTGCAGATTTTAATAATTCAGATAATGTTTTTCCATCTTTAGGATATTCAGCAATACCTAAACTAATTGAAGGAATTAACATAAAATCCGAATTAATATTGATGGGCTTTTCCATTGATTTCCAAAGTGATTCTATTATTTCTAGCAAAATCACAGAACAAGAACGTAATCCTTTAGGGAAAAGCACAGCAAACTCATCGCCACCAAGTCGCCCACAATAGACTTCATTATTTTCTAATTTTGACAACCGTTTAGATATTTCACACAATACCTTATCGCCTGCATGATGCCCGAATTGATCATTAATAGATTTGAATTTATCGCAATCTATAATACCAAGGCAAAATGAAGAAGGCTGTAAAACATTTAATCGTTCATTTTCAATTTTTTCGACAATACTTAGTCGATTAGATATTCCAGTTAATGAATCAATATAGCTTTTATTAAATAACTCATTTCTTAGCTCTACCTTATCAGTAATATCCAAGCTAATAAATACATAATGAGAAATTAAATTACTTTCATCAAACACAGGAATAATACTAATATCTTCCCATATATCTTGCTGGGTATCGTTATTTCTTTTGGCTTCTAATCGATATACTCCTTTATTATCATTATTACCATTTACACAACAATTGATTTGATTCTCGTCAATTAAGTTAAATAAGCTATATTTTTTACCTTTTATATTTTCAAAGTGAACATTATTGAATTCACAATATTTTTCATTTGCATAAATAATAATGCCATTAATATCTGTTACTAACATCATGAAAACATTATTAGTAAATTGCTTTATTAATAAGCATTTAGAATTATCATCATTAAATATCATTTCATTCATTTTTGACCTCCTATGCTCATCAATAAAGCATATATATTATTATTCGGCTGATGAGTTATGCGCATAGCGGAAAATAAAGACATCTTTTGCATCAGTAGGTTGGCGATGCACTTGCATTTTGGCATTACCACCTTGATTCGTTAACCAACCTTCATATAATCCTTCTAAAACACCCGCACTTGCAACACGCCACTGAGCATCATCTTGGCTTTGCGTAAAATGAGGCCATGCACAATGAACCAGTAAAAGTTCGCTCATTGCAGGAGATATAGTGACAAACCCCCATTTAAATAGTGTTAATACGCGATTAATATGTGATTCAAGTAATTGAATATTTTCGCTTTCAGGTAAAGGATAACGTAAGGCAATATCTTTACCTATATTCCTTAATTTATTTCCAGCAGTAGAAATATCATTGTCATTTAAAATTTGAAAAAATAATAATTGAGTTAGATCTTGCCAGCCACTTTCAAAAGGTAATTGTAAGATATCACTGTCATGCTTATTCATTATTTGTCTCCTTAATTATTTAGACAGGAAGTCTGGGGTATATTTTAAGTATAACCACATATTATCTTCAGCATAATCACCCGATGTATCATGCGATAAGCTGACACCTAACTCGGTTTCTTTGTTTAAATAATATTTCGCGTCTAAACCTAATCTATAAGTAATATTCGTTTCGTCTTGTTCTTCGTACTGAGATTTAATACGAGGATCGCTCGCATTCTGTTTATTTAATGCATTTTGCATATAACCATGCGTTGGGAAGTAATCACTGCCTTTTTGTTTGTAACTTTGTATCCCTATAGCACCATTTAATGAAACTTCACCTTTTTCAAAACGACGGGTATAAGCAACAGGTAATGAAACAGACACATAATCTTGTGGACTAAAGTAACCACCGTGCCCTAATGAGAAGTAGTTTTGGTTATTTCTGAAGTTCATATAATCAACATGCACACCTGCTTTTACTTCTTGTTGATCATCTTTATAGAACTTAGCATAAGAGCCAATCCACGCTTTCACTTCATCATTACTCGCAACACTCTTACCTTCGTAGTTATAGAAACCACCACCAGCATAAGCCCCAATTTTTCCATCATCCCAAGCATATTGAACTTTAGCGCCGTTACGTGTTACACGGCCCCAACTTTCGCCTGTCATTGGATCAGTACGCCCCATATAAGAAAGTAGACTATCTTTTATGGCTCTGCGCTCTGCTGTCAGTGTTAATTGCCCATTTTGGCTAATTTGAGGTGAATATGTGATACCACCGACAACCGTTGCCGTATCTTTACCTAATGGTGTTGAGCCCACATCAAAGCTGACATCCTTGTCCGATAAACGCAGCCCTAATTCAACACCAGAAGCACGTTGACTACCGGCTTCATCGGCATTAATTTTGTTTTTCTCATCATGGTTATCACTATTTTTAGCAAAGCGTTCAGCATGTTGAAGCTGACCAGAACCAAAGCGGTTAGCTCTTTCTCCTGAAACCGAACCACTTGTCATCGAAACAGGGTTAACACTAAATTCCCAACGGAACTCTTCACCAGGCACACTCGAAATACTGATTGGCGCTGAAATTTCAGTGACGTTAGATAACCCTTTATCACCATTACGATGACGAACAGAAACACCACCTTGTACCCAAGGTGAAACTTTTTCTTCAAGTTCACGAATAGAACGTTGAATCGATGCCATCTCTTTACGTTCATAGATAGAACCCGTAATAACAGGATTATCACTTCCTCCTAATGCGTTTAATTGACCCGCAGAGGTTTTTAATGTGCTATCACTGTTTTGCCATTGCGCGCTACGTAGTAACGTTAATGCTTTGCGATTCTCACCATTTAATTGCGCAATTTGCGCAGCTTGTAATAAATAAGCAGGTTGTGAAGATGAAGGAATTTGCTGCAATAATTGTTGTGCTTTTCTTCCATCTTTTTGTGCTAATGCCACTTCGATTTGAGCTTGAATTAATTTGCTATCTTTTCCTTGCTCTTTTTCTAAATAAGAAAGAATTCTGTTTGATTGTTCAGGCATTGATTGCGCTAAATAAACACGACTTAATGCCATTAATAAATCGGGATCATTCGGTGATGTTTTTAAAGCAACCACTAACGTGTCGTAAGCGGCTTTAATTTCGCCTTTTTCACGTAGGCTATCTGCTTGCGCAACTTTAGTGGCAACTTCTAAACGTTTCTTCTCAACAATCGGTGTTTCTTGCTGTAAAGCAGGATCATTAATCAAGCTAGATGCCTGTGTATAATGACCTAACTCATTGAGAACGTTGATATGACCAGCGTAGTTACCTACTGAACCTTTAGTGCCTTTTGCAATATCACTTTCAACCAATTTCAACGCTTCATCATTTAATCCACTATTAACTAATTTTTCAGCCAATTCACCCACATCATTTGGATAATCAGCCACTTGATTAATTAATGGACGTAAAATATTACGCATTGCAACAAGGTTTCCTGCCTGACGATAATGATCAGCTTGCGCAAGCTGGCGATGAAAACGAGCACGCTGTAATAACTCTTTTTCAGCTTCAGTTTGTTGATTATGGCTACTGAGTAAGTTAAAAACTTTATCCCACTCTTTTTGCTCAACATAAAACAGAGATATCACATAATCAGAGTCTCTTGTTCTACGGTTTTGTAGCTGTGAGATAATATTTTTTGCGCCAGCACTGTCACCATCAGCGGCCATTAAGCGTGCTAAATCGAGGTAAACCCAGTTATTTTGCGGGTTTTTACGCTGAGCTTGTAAAAGCAATTGTCTTGCTTGGACACGATCACCATTTTCTAACGCTTTTTGCGCGTCACGGCGTAATTTCTCAGAAGGATCTGTATTCGCAGTAAGTTTTTGACGCAAAGAGGCTGATTGTTGAGCCAGTAATTGTTCTGCTTTTGTATTCTGCCCTTCCTGAACTAATAAATAGTAATAAGCAGAAATCACTTTCTCATTATGGCTATTTTGCTGATAAAGCCCTGACAGCAATTGGTGAGCAGCGGGTAAATTACCTTGCTTACGTAATAAGTCAGCTTGTAATAAGTTGGCAGACAACCCTTTTTCACCTGAAGCACCCGCTAATGGGGCTAATTGATCGAGAGCTTGTTGAATATTCCCTTGTTTAGCGCGTTGTTGTGCACTGCGTAATTGCGCATAAAAACCCGCATCTTCCGCTTGTTGCTTCCATTTACTGCCTTGTTCTCCACCTGATTGTGCAGCTTGGTTTAATAAACGCTGACCTGTGGTTAAATCACCTGAGCGTAATGCGATATAACCTAACCCCGCTAAGGCTTGCGCATCATTGTTATCTGCCACTAAAGCTTGTTTGAAATAACCTTCGGCTTCTTTCAATTTACCTTTATTTAATGCGGTATAACCTGCTTGGCGTGCATTACCTTGAATAGCACCTTGGAAATGCTCTGCAACCGCTTTATCGTTCGGGTTTGCTTGCAAATAAGTCTTATATAACACTTCATCATCAGGACGAACATTCAGCCATAACAGTGCTTGACGCATACCTTTTTTGGCTGATTCATCACCCGAGATATTACCTAAAATAGTTATACCTTCACGGCGAGTCTCTTCGTTATAAGTTAGCGTTAATCCTAATGCTTTTTGCGTTTCTTTATTATCAGGCATTAATGCAGCACGTTGTTTTAATCCCGTAATAGCTTGAGGCAACATTGCGGGTACACCCGCCATGGTTTGATAATATTCTAACGCTAGTGTTTCAGGTGGCTCACTACTAACAAATAAACGTTGATACGCTTTTATTGCTTCTTCATGTTGCCCTTTTTTCGCTAACTCTCTGGCATATCCTAATTGTTGTTCACTAAATTGTGATGATCGGATATTTTTTAATCCTTCAATTCGTGGATCTTGCGGTGCAATTTGCGCAAGTTTTTCTCGCCAATATGTTGCTTGTTTTTCATTACCTTGTTGCGCAGTAAAGAATGCCATTAAATACAGCGCGTCCTGATTATTGCTTTCCATAATCAGTACTTTTTGCAGTGCTTCTACTGCACGTTCATCGTGTGCTCTACCGTGCCAATAATTAGCTTGCTCAATAAGAGAACTAACAATATTTGGATCAATTGCTGTTGTATTTGCCTCAACTGCGGTTGCTTGTACTTGGCTTGATGCCCCTAGAATACAACCTGCATAGATGACTTTAACGATGATATTAAGTGCGTGATTTTTCATCTTATATCCCCCCTTTATTTGTCTGAACGATGCTGTGATATCTGATGTAAACGACGAGTTGAACGACGTTGTAACCAGTAATAAGTCACGAAGCCCGTCAACGCACAAAAACCAACAGCTAAAAGACCCAGCAAATATACGTGTCTAGAGCTATACCAAAGGAATTGTTGTAAGAAAGGTAAGTCGCCTTGCGAAAAGTGTTCACCTAAATGGAAACTTTTTACGGTGTCTTTACCACTAATAAGAGTAATGTCGCCTTTAATAGCCGCATTTATTTGGGCTAAATTTAAGTCATTGATAATGGTTTTTATCGAATCATTTCCTTTAGCTGTAACCAATACGACTACTCTGTCGCTTGCCCAAGGTGAGATAAAACTCATCATGCCACGCCAATCTTTCACTGAAGATAAGTAACTTGCAGCATCACCACTTTGAGAGAAATAATCGCCAGCAATCCAACCTTTTGCCTTATCAATCAATGATTGAGGTTTTATTTCGACGTTTTTATTTAAAAATGAGAACGTTTGTTGTGAAAAACGAGCGGGTAAAAATCCCTCACTATTTAATGAGCCAATCGCTAGCACATCGTGTTGAGAGAGGTTATTTTTCTCGAGCTCTTTAGCACCTAAGAAAACCGAAGCATGAGAAACTGGTGTACCTGTGGCATAACCTGATCTCGCCATTAAGTTCACTAAGGTATAAAGCTCTTCTATTGTTGGATTTTCAGGTAATAGCAGTGTGGTTTGTGAAAAATCCGCACGGCGACTAAATGGGAATGACGCTCCTGAAAAATAAGCCAAGTTCGGCATTCTTGAGTAGTGCCAAGTATTTTTAAATTGCAGTGTTGATTGCGGATCAATTTGGCTAATTAAGCTACTGCCATCCGTTAAAATACACGGAGAATCATCAGGCTCACGTAAATCAAAATAAAACTGTAATTGATTCTGACTATAAATTTGACGAGGGTTTAAATAGAGCGTGCTATTTTGCTGTTCGCTCTCCATTCCCAGCCATTGTCTTAACATACCTAAAGGTTCTGAACGCGCCGGATACAATGCACCTAAGAATTGGTTATTCAAAGAGACAATTAATGAAGAACGACGACTATTTAGTTTATCCGAATGAGGGAAAACATATTTCAAATCTAAAGGCAGTGCATCACCATCCCACCAAAAGAGATCGGGAGAGACACGAAACGAAAACTGATTTGGTGCATGGTTAATGCCTTGGCGTGAGAAATCATCACTACCATTGGCAATTTGACTTAACGAAACAGGTTTATTGGTATTTAACCAACGAGGTGCATCGTAATCCGCACTCATTGCAAGCGTTTGAGAAGGCACCACTAAATGATCGTTTTGTGGCAATTTACCGTTGTTTAATGCCCATACAGCTTGGCGAAGAGATTTCTCATTATCACCGCTGATCAGTAATAATTTGAAAACAGGATCGACTGGATTATCAACAATGGTTAATTGCCCACTATTTCCTGAAGGTAATGTAATACCCGCAATAGTCTGCCCTGAATAGCCAACTAAAATACCATCACTTTCAGGTAACTGATTCATTAAAACCGGTAAATCAACTTGCTTAATATCATGGCTAAAACTGCCAAACCATGATGCAGCAATGGCTGCTGTTGTTACCTCTGCATGGTCAGGTTTATCTGACAATATGATAGGTAACGAGGTCGCTGTCATTCTGTCAGGATCAAAGAACGGTAGGGGCAATCGTTCCAGACTATACCCGCCATTAATCCAGCGACCTCGATAATCTAATGATGAATCTGGTGAAATAACCAGACTTAATCCTTCAGCCAGTGGAGGAATACATTGGCTTTCATCCAATGCATCACGATTGGCTAAACGAAAGCTGAGATTATTCACATTCGTCAACATCATTTCAGGAATTTCTAAAACATATTCATGCTCTTGCCCACCTTCTTCTAAAGGTAAAAATCCCATAGGTTGACCATTTAGCATTAAGTGAAGTGTTTGATCAGATTGAATTAATCCTTGAGACGCTTTCACTTTCATCGTTAATGTGGCGTTATCAATAAATAAATCGTTCGCCATATTAAAAGTCACACCAGAAAGTAATCTTCTTCCTGATAGCACGATAGGCGATGGACTTCCCATTTGTGCCAAAGTTAATTGCTCTTCAATATTACGCGCTTCAGACAATACGCCATCTTCAAGTTGGATCGGGTTATTCGTATTTTGTTGCACTGGCGAATGTGTATAAGCAGTCGGATCAGGTAAAAGCTCCCCTCCTAGCTCTAACATTCCAGTATCTGCTTGAGAAAGATTAATACTTGCGATCGCTATCGCCGTCAGGCTTAGCATTAATGTCAGTTTCTTTTTCATGCTTAGTCATCCCCGTTAATAGATTGCACAGAGAGTGAAGCTTTTGCTTTCGTTCTTATTGCTGGCGCTTTCACTTTTTGGCGACGACCAAAGAACAGTTCGAAAATACAACGTGTAATACCGGCCAATTCTTTAAATGGCTTGTCTTTATAATCTGCTTGATGGATCCATGCATCAGCACGGCCAAAGACAATGCGCACCAATTTACGACGAAGATTTAAATCAATAGGTAAGAATTCAAGACGTAGTTGATTGCTTTCTAAACTCACCATATCAACAGGAACGGTAACTTCATCTCGTTGTACATTCAGGGTGATTGAAGTGACATTACGTTGGCGAAATTCAGACATTTTATTTACAGCAATGCGAACGCCACCCATTGAAATATCTTCTGTGGTAGTTGTTAATTCAGCGCCATCATCAAAATGTAACGTAATCGGTAAAGATGCATTGATTCGAGTATTTTTACGAATTTGTCGCGTCTCTTTACCTACTGCGATAGAGGCAAGAATGATAAATAAACTGTATGTCGCCCAAGCAAGGTTTAAAACAATAACCAGCGGGTCAATACCTTGGAAGTCATTTAATAGGTAACGGACAACAACCCATGAAATCCCGATGATAAGAAGAAGTGCAGTGATAATTAATGGACGTACAGTGAGGTAATCCATATAGCTTTTATCAAGCAAGTCACCTTTATCTGTTACGTTAAATTTACCTAATTTTGGTGAAACTAAACTCAGTAAAGTAGGGAGTACCAAACTAAATGCCATGACGGTTTCATAAATTTCACCCCAAAAAGAGTAACGGTATTTACCGATATTTTTCGAGTTTACATAAACCGACATGATTAAGTGTGGTAATGCATAGGCAAATATCATGCTTGCGGATGAAGCGATAATATTAAGGTTAAATAACATAAACAGTAACGGCGCAGTCAAGAAGATGATACGAGGCAAACCGTACTGAAAGTGGAGCATGGCATTGAGATAACATAAACGCTGAGGAAATGTTAAACCACGACCCAACATTGGATTATCAACACGGAATATCTGTGTCATTCCTCTAGCCCAACGAATACGCTGGTTAACGTGTAATGCTAAACGTTCTGTTGCAAGACCTGCGGCTAAAGGAATATCAATAAATGCAGAATTCCAACCTAAGCGTTGTAATTTAAGCGCAGTGTGTGCATCTTCGGTTACCGTTTCAACAGCAATACCACCAATTTCTTCAAGAGCACTGCGACGCATAACAGCACATGAACCACAGAAGAATGTCGCATTCCAGTTATCATTACCACGTTGAACAGGACCATAGAAAAGTGCGCCTTCATGCGGTGCATCTTTAGCCGCACTTAAATTTCGTTCAAATGGGTCTGGCGAGTAGAAATAGTGTGGTGTTTGGATCAACGCTAATTTTGGATCTTCAAGGAAGCTTCCTACTGTTGCTTGCAAGAAAATACGCGTGGAAATATGGTCACAGTCAAAAACGCAGATTAGCTCACCGTCTGTTAATCCCATCGCATGATTTAAGTTACCTGCTTTAGCGTGATCATGAACTTCACGTTCAATGTAAGTTACACCAACATCACCAGCGAATTGTTTAAATTCTTCACGACTACCATCATCCAATATATAAACTTTCATTTTATCTTGTGGATAATCGATAGCTTGTGCAGCAAGGACTGTATCACGTACAACATCCAAGCTTTCGTTATATGTTGGAATATAAATATCAACAGTAGGCCATTGAGAAATATCTTTAGGTAAAGGTGCTATTTTTCTATTTAATGGCCATGACGTTTGGAAATAACCTAGGACTAATATTATCCAAGAGTAAATTTCAGCCATAAATAAACCACTACCTAAAACAGCCTCGATAGTTGTATTAAAATTTAAGGTATTTGTTGCACGCCAGTAGAGATAACGCGTTGACATCAACAATGAAATAAAAACCATTGTTAATAATCGTTTTTTTGATTTTTTAAAACCGATAACAAATAACAGCAATATATTGATAAGACCGAATATATATTGTTGTTCGGCGCTCATTGGCATAACAATGAGTGAAAACATTGTTATCAATAAAAAAGCCGTAATTAATGTTTTAAATATTTTATTCATAAACCCATACCTTTGTCATCGCCATAGATCTTTTCTTAAGACAAAGGCACCCTATCGACATTAATAAATATCGAAAAGAAATAAACCTATCTTAAAAAATAAAATAACAATGGCTAAAGATTGACACCAGTCAATATTATTTATTTACACAAAGAGTTTTGCTTATTCAGATTAGATAGAGGCAATAAATGACAATATATCTTTTAGTGATATATTTTCATGAGCATGAACTCTATCAGTTTCTTTGCTATCAAATATTTTATTATCTGCTAACAAATTTTGCTTACTCTTAATTAAATTGTCTTTCTTTGCTTTAACAACTAAAGCATCCTGGTGATAAGAAGGGATAGACGATGAAGTAACAGGCTGTTTTGGTTCGTTTTTCACTATAAGTGAAGTTTCAGAAAACGTATTATTACTTAAATTACTAATTTTATTATTATCTTCTTTATTTATAACTACTGGTTCTATTTTATTATCAACATCTTGTATTTTAGAGGAAGAAAACTCTTGAAAAGCAAAGGCATCTTCCTGAAACTTATCTTTTAGGTTACTAATATCATCATACATAGTGTGGCCCCTTTAATAACAGTACTCTAAACCTTGTTCAATAATTTGATGCTCATCCAAAATAAGGAGGAGAGAACCTTATAGATAATTTTCACAATAAGTTAAAAATATATCTCTATAAATTCATATTTAAACTCTCATTAAATCATCAATTAATGAACATCAACTATGTAGGGTAAAATAATCTTATAAATACTAATTTATTTAATTACAAATAAGCATCATCCAATTAGGAGTAATGATTATTTAAATTAAATTGTATAATTATTTTAATGAAAAAGACAACATCAAAAAAAGTGTAAAAAGTAAAACGCCACTCATTTTCACTTTATAAAAATGGGTACTTTTACTTAATTTCATATTTATTATTACTATCAAAAATAGCGTCTTTTTTACCTAAAAAAACAGGTTTAAAAACCAGATAATAACTAGAGTTAATTAATAACAATTTGTATAAATTTTATAAAAATAAAATTCTAAAATAATTATTTATTGATATTATTTCTTCTAAAAAGCAAAGAGCCAATCAAGATCAATTTTAATAAATCCTCTTTTTTCTATTCCAAAAAAGACTAAAAAAATAATAAATAAAAATAGAAATGATTATTTATTCATATTGATCATCATCAAAATAGGCTCCTTTTTTACACCTAAAAAGTGTGTTTATTGCTTTTTATCATATTACGATCGTTCTATTTTATTAATAAAAAATAAAACACATCAGTATTGGTTAAGTTTTAGAAAAAAACATCAAAATAAAAGACAAAAGTAGATTATCAATCTATGATTAGTTTTATTATTTACTTATAGTAAATACCGCTAAGAATAACCTGTACTCCAGAATAATTAACTTAAGTAATATTTTATCTATAAAATGATATTGTTAATTTAGCTTAACAAATACACAAGCGTGATTTAGTTCAAATAATAAATGTAACAATGAAAACAAGTATCTCAACTAACCTAAGTTATTAAATTAATTACATAATATCTATTTTATTAGTTACAAATACCAACAATTAGTATAAATACCGATAAATGTACTTTTTTATATTAAAAATACTTAATTAACTACATCTTTATACCAAGTAAGTAGTATCGTTTTAAGATTATCTTTTTGTGTGATTATAGAAATAAAGAAACTCTTTATTTCTATTTTTTTAAGAGTAATCCTAGTAATCTAAGCGCTATTTTTTTTATCATTCAGTAAAAACAAATCTAATTAAGATTAATTTAATAAGAATAATTTGAAAATAGCGGAATCGCTTCACCTATAAGCAGAATAGCAAAAAGGCTCTCTATCCTTCTTTACTTCTATGCTATCTTTATTAAGTGAATTAGGAGTATTCAACATAACGGGAAAAAAGATGGATTTAGAACAATTAAAAAAAGAATTTCGTGCAGGAAAGAAAATAAAGTACATCTACTTTTGGGGACACAAAAGTAAAGGTAATGACATCGCAAAAAGTTGCTTTAGCCAATGGTATCCAGCACCTTTTATATTAGATGATGTGCGTTATGCCAGCGCTGAGCACTATATGATGGCTGAAAAAGCAAAGCTATTTAATGATATAGAAGTCAGAAAGCGCATTATTACTGCATCTAACCCAGGCTCTGCAAAAGCATTAGGCAGAGAAGTCAAAGGATTTGACCAAGGTATTTGGGAACAACACCGTATGGATATTGTTATTCGTGCCAATATCGCTAAGTTTTCCCAAAATGAAGAACTCGGTAAATTTCTGATTTCAACAGGCAATCGTGTGCTTGTTGAGGCAAGCCCCGTTGATAAAATATGGGGAGTCGGTTTAAGTGAGCAAGACAATGAGATTAACAATCCTCTTCTTTGGAATGGATTAAATTTATTAGGCTTTGCTCTAATGAAAGTACGTAGTGTTTTGATTGAAAGTAGTAATCAATAGATAAAGAAAACTCAACTGTCACCAATCACTGTGCTTCTTTAACCTAGTGTATATAAGCAGTAGAGATAACTTAAGTATTGACTGAAATAGAAATGGCCACGTAACGACAACCTTGTCGTTGCTATAAATAATATTTACAGAATAATTAAGAGACTGATATGTATTATGGTTTTGATATGGGCGGCACAAAAATTGAGCTTGCCGTTTTTGATAAAGAGCTGACTCAAGTATGGCAAAAACGTGTTCCTACACCTAAAAATGATTATCAGGCGTTATTGAATGTTTTTAAGGAACTGACCTTAGAAGCTGACATTGAATTAGGGTGTAAAGGAAAAGTAGGAGTTGGTGTTCCTGGTATTGTGAATGCAAAAGAAGGAACGGTATTTACCACTAATGTTCCAGCTGCTAAATACAAGCCAATGGTTCATGATCTTGCACATATACTCAATAGACCGGTTAAAGTTGAAAATGATGCTAACTGCTTTGCCTTATCGGAAGCATGGGATCCCGAATTTCGTCATCATCCTTCTGTACTTGGACTTATTTTAGGCACAGGTGTTGGTGGCGGTTTTGTTATTGATGGCAAAGTATTATCTGGCAAGAATGGGATTGCTGGTGAAATCGGTCATATGAATCTGAATGTGGATGCAGATAACGTGATTGGCGAAACAATGCCAAAAATCATCTGCGGTTGTGGTAAAAAAGCGTGTTTTGAAACTTATTTATCTGGTCGTGGTTTTGAACGTATGTATAAGGCATTCAATCATACTCCCAAAAGAGCCGTTGATATTGTTGAGCAATACTATGCTGGAGATAAGAAAACAGAAGAGCACGTTGATCGTTATATGAAAGTGTTAGCGATTTATCTAAGTAATATTCTTACTGTACTTGATCCACATTTAATTGTTATTGGTGGTGGATTATCGCAATTTAATGCACTGTATGACCAATTACCTGAATATCTCTCACACTGTGTCTATGGAAATGCACAAATTCCAGCAATAGAAAAAGCACGTCATGGTGATGCAGGTGGCGCTCGCGGAGCTGCTTGCCTTAATTTATTAGACTAATAAATAAAAAAGAGCCTTTCTTCTTTTTATTAGAGGCTCTTCTATTTATAGCGTTTTATCAACGTCATTACATTATTAAGGCTACGTTATGGATAAGGTTTGGTTTAAAAAAAGGCTCACCTTTCTTGGTGGGTTAACTCTCATATTAGTCTTACTTCAACTTATTAACTCACTATTACCCATATCTCTTTTTCAATGGGGTATTGTTCCAAGAACGGGTGAAGGTTTAATTGGTATTTTTATCGCACCTTTCATTCATGGATCTTGGTCCCATCTATTTAGTAATCTACTCCCGCTTCTTATTCTTAGCTTTTTATCCATGACACAATCTCTACGAGAATATGTGCTATCCAGTATATTTATTATTATCGTAAGTGGTTTATTAGTTTGGATTTTTGGACGAAATGCTATTCACGTTGGTGCAAGTGGGTGGATTTTTGGGTTATGGTCTTTACTTATTGCTCACGCTTTTACTCGACATAAAATTATCGATATTGTAATTGCACTCTTTGTTCTATTCTATTATGGATCAATGGCCTATGGCTTAATTCCGGGACAATTAGGTGTATCAACAGAATCACATATTTCAGGTGTCGTTGCAGGGTTACTTTACGCATGGTGTGCAAGAAAATTAATACGCCGTAAAAGCCAAGTAGTAGAAGTGGCTAAATAGCCACTTCTGTATAAAGCGGTTACTTGTGACCAATTGGCAGTATTGTTCTGCCATACATCTCATTTAATACTTCAGCCATTGCAAGATAAAAAGCACTGGCACCACAAATAATACCTTCAAAACCTGCAATTTTTAAAATCAGTGCATTACCTGTGATATTTCCTATCGCCAGTAATGCAAATAAAATAGTCAGACTTAAAAAGACAAACTGGAGTGCTCTATTGGCTTTTAACGTGCCAATAAACATGAAAAAAGTAAAAATTCCCCATAACGCTAAAAACACACCCAAAAAGAGAGGTGTTGTGGGTTCACTTAAGCCCATCACGGGTAATAACCAAATACCTACTAATGTTACCCAAAAGAAGCCGTAAGAGGTAAATGCAGTGGCTCCAAAAGTATTGCCTTTTTTGAACTCAAAAATTCCAGCAATAACTTGTGCGATCCCACCATAAAAAATTCCCATACTCATAATAACTGAGACTACTGGGAAAAAACCGGCATTATGTATGTTCAACAAAATCGTTGTCATACCAAAACCCATTAAACCTAATGGACCCGGATTGGCAATGCGTTCGTTAGTCATAAAACCTAAAACCTCTAAAAATAACAGGGGAAAATTAAAAAAAATTTGAAGGCGCTGGATGATAAGAGGTAATACATCTAAAAACAATGATCCTACAAGGTATATTTTTGAATAACGGTCTACACTGATCCAAAGGGGAAATAACTAGAGGATTTAACTTAAAGAAAAGATGTATTTAGTGATAGATGCTTATATTGAAAAAAACAACACTATAAAATATAACTCTAGTTTTAAAATAGTAATATCAATCATTTGATATATTAATACCTAGATTTACCTTTATATGCTGTTTTATACATGAAGTTGAAATAAAATAAGTACTATACTTAGCTATATTTTAAACAAAAAGCGAGCTTGATATGAAAAAAATTCTTGTATTATTAATTGGTAGTACGTTGGCCTTTGCATCTCAAGCCAATACAACATCTCATAATGGTGGTTTTGTTTCTCCTCAAGGCACTATTCAATCAAGTGCAGATCAAGGAGGATTTAAAGGTCCTTCAATTAGCGAAACCTCTGTTGCAAAAGCAAAAGATCTTTCTGATGACACTTGGGTTATTTTAACGGGTAAAATTACCAAAAAAATTGGTGATGAGCTATACGTTTTTGAAGACAGCACAGGCGGTATCAATGTAGATATCGACAATAAAAGATGGCGTGGACAAACAGTTACACCAGATAATACCGTCAGAATTGAAGGTAAAGTTGATAAAGAATGGACAAGTACCGAGATCGACGTAAAACAAATTACTATTATCAAATAATCGCCATCAAATAATTTGTTTTTAAATTTAAAATACACCTATTTATTTTAAAGCCAATATATTGAAAAATATTGGCTTTTTTATTTTTATATTCTCTATATTTTATTTTCATCAATAAAATTGGATCTTTTATACAAATTTCTCCGCTTTAACCTCAAGTTAAGTTTAGGTTTATAGTTATTCCAAGTTAAAGCACAAACACTCTTCGCAAGAGGTGATTTAACTTATGAGATACCCTCATAGTCGTTTACATCCTAACTACTCTACGTTTACCCTGTTTTCTCCATTTTAAGCCTGCTATGCAGGCTTTTTTTCTTCTTATATCAAGTCATATTCTCGAAAAACATCAAAAAAGGATAAGCAAAGTATTATTTATATCTTTGTTTTCTATAAATATTTTTTTACAAAACTCTACGCGTTTATACCTTAATTAAATTGACCTTCCAGTAAGGGTAAAGATTATTGTTTCATCTATCAATTTAGTGAAAGGAATAAACAATGAAAAAATTATTACTGCCTTCTATTATTGCAATCTCCGCTTTTACAAGCACGGCTTATGCATCTAATCATAATGTTGTTGAGGTTTATAAAACTGACAGTTGTGGATGCTGTACGTTATGGGCTGATGGCGTAAAAGAAGCAGGCTTCAATGTTAAAGTGAATATTGTTTCAGAGACAGAGTTAATGCAGAAATATCAACAAGCCGGTGTACCCAATAATTTATTAAGTTGCCACTTTGCGACTTACCAAGGTAAAGATTTAGTAGGACATATCCCCGTTGATAGTTTAAAAAATATCGACTTAGTAGATAAATCTAAATCAGGTATTGCCGTTGCAGGTATGCCAGCGGGAAGTTTAGGTATGTATGCAGGTGATTACAAAGAGCCTTACCAAGTGATTGCCTTTGATAAATCAGGTAACCAATCCCTGTTTAAGTCTTACAACTAGTTTTGTTCTTACTGTAGTGTTGTTTTAATAGCAATATATCTCTCCGATTGTGCTATTTTCCTCTGTCTGTTATCGATTTGCGGGCAGAGTTTTATTTTCTAGGTATAAAAAAACCAGCCTGCTTTTTACAGCATGACTGGTTCTTTTAGAATTGTGGGCGGACAAAATAGTTGGGAACTGGGAGGGGTGGAAATGGAGTTTTTAAGGATTATTTAGGGAAGAGTGACAAAATAGATGGGAACTGGGTGTAGCGTCGTAAGCTAATACGAAAATTAAAAATGACAAAATAGTTTGGAACTAGATTTCACTTATCTGGTTAACTAATCTAGCTAACCTGCCGCTCAGCTTAGTACGATCCTATATCCAACTGATCATAATCCTTTCATCAGTATCCCAAATTAAATCCCCCTCCTAGACTGCCTCACCAACACTTTACAGTGATCCCGTATTTCCGGACAGGTGATTGATTTTTTTCGCTTGTACAGGTGTTAAGCCACAGTTATCTTGATGTGGACATTATGCATTGTAATAGCCCATTAACATGCGCTAAGAGCATAAATTAATATACAGTAACAAGCATTACGAGGTGCTAATGTTTGGAAAGCAGCCTCTTCCAACTACAATAATAAGTTAACTATCCTCCACCCACAAATAATTACAAATGACCCCTTTCCGCTATAACTCCGATCTCACCAGCGGCTCGCTACAAACCCGAGAGTGTCGCATTATTACTGGCTTGTTACTCCAAGAGCTTGATGAAGCTGCCTGGGATAAAGCCATGTATAAGGAAAATGTGCTTCAGAAACGCACGCAATCTACGGTAAGACGTATTTCTTCAGCGCTTAGAAAACGCCTAGAACACCTAAGCTCTGACTTTTGGGCTTTTGCGTTTTTATGTTAGGCATTGTCTGGCAACTGGAGGAAGTGTAATGACCATGAATGGTCACTGTGATTGACAGTATCTTGCTTAAACTTATCTGAACAATGGTAGAACTGGCTCATATTTATCCCCTCTATGATTGTTTATCTTTTTCACCATAAAAAGTATCAGGGGCTACTCAGGGCTACATAAAGATATTTATCTACTTTTACTGATTGATAAGTAGCATCAGTCCATCCGCAGGACTGGTGGTGCCGGCAAAATGCTGACCCAACACATGCGTATAGATTTGCGTGGTCTTAACATCGTTATGCCCTAAGAGTTCTTGCACAGTGCGAATATCACGCCCCGCTTGTAATAGATGCGTAGCAAACGAGTGACGAAATGTATGACAAGTGACACGCTTGCTAACGATGCCTGCTTTTTGTACGGCTGCCTTCAATGCCTTTCGCGCAACGGAGTCATGCAGATGATGGCGGCATAATTTGCCGTTATACGGGTGGTTGCAGAGCGTGCTGGAGGGAAAGACAAACATCCACGCCGCTTGTCGATAAGCAGAAGGGTATTTGTGATCTAAAGCAAAAGGCAGCGATGGCCCTACGCCTTGTAAGTTGTCGTCTTGCTGAATAAGCCGCGCTTGCTCAATGAGTTATTTTATTGCTGGGATTAGGCGCGTGGGCAGTAGGCTGTTTCTGCTTTTCCCACCCTTACCGTCATGCACAGTGATGCAGCCATTATCAAAATCAAAATCTTTAACCCGCAAACGCAAGCATTCATTAATGCGCAAACCTGCACCATACAGCAGCGTAAAAATAACTTGGTTGCGAGTATCCATAACCTGCAAAATGCGTTGCACTTCATTTGCAGAGATAACAGAGGGTAGCCGTCTAGGCTTGCTTGCAGGGATATAATCAATATCGCCCAACGGCTGTTGTAAAAACCTGTTGTACAAAAAAGCTAGGGCATTTAAAGCGATTTTCTGCGTGTTTATGGCTACATGTCTGCTGTTTGCTAAGCTGGATAAAAACAGCCTGACCTCTTCACTGCCCATGGTCTGAGGATGACGTTTTTTGTGAAACAGAATAAAACGCTTAATCCAGTGCAGGTAAGTTTTTTCAGTTTTCAGCGCATAACCTTTTTGTCGCATATCCGTGCGTATAGAATTTAAAAATGGACTGTTAGACATAAAACGCTCCTTGTCTTGCAACTGTCTGCCTATACAGCCTATTCTAGCTGGGATTTAAAAAAGTGCCTGTTTTTTACGCCTAGAGATGCTTGTTTACCGGTAGAGTTTTAATTTAATGCTAAATAAATTAAAATGTTATGAGTTCTTTGGGTGAGATAATGTGCATCGTGCAAGCAGGATAGACGGCATGCACGATTTGTAATAACAGAGTGTCTTGTATTTTTAAAGAAAGTCTATTTAATACAAGTGATTATATTAATTAACGGTAAGCATCAGCGGGTGACAAAACGAGCATGCTTACTAATAAAATGTTAACCTCTGAGGAAGAATTGTGAAACTATCACTAATGGTAGCTATATCGAAGAATGGAGTTATCGGGAATGGCCCTGATATTCCATGGAGTGCCAAAGGTGAACAGCTCCTGTTTAAAGCTATTACCTATAACCAATGGCTGTTGGTTGGACGCAAGACTTTTGAATCAATGGGAGCATTACCCAACCGAAAGTATGCGGTCGTAACACGTTCAAGTTTTACATCTGACAATGAGAACGTATTGATCTTTCCATCAATTAAAGATGCTTTAACCAACCTAAAGAAAATAACGGATCATGTCATTGTTTCAGGTGGTGGGGAGATATACAAAAGCCTGATCGATCAAGTAGATACACTACATATATCTACAATAGACATCGAGCCGGAAGGTGATGTTTACTTTCCTGAAATCCCCAGCAATTTTAGGCCAGTTTTTACCCAAGACTTCGCCTCTAACATAAATTATAGTTACCAAATCTGGCAAAAGGGTTAACAAGTGGCAGCAACGGATTCGCAAACCTGTCACGCCTTTTGTACCAAAAGCCGCGCCAGGTTTGCGATCCGCTGTGCCAGGCGTTAGGCGTCATATGAAGATTTCGGTGATCCCTGAGCAGGTGGCGGAAACATTGGATGCTGAGAACCATTTCATTGTTCGTGAAGTGTTCGATGTGCACCTATCCGACCAAGGCTTTGAACTATCTACCAGAAGTGTGAGCCCCTACCGGAAGGATTACATCTCGGATGATGACTCTGATGAAGACTCTGCTTGCTATGGCGCATTCATCGACCAAGAGCTTGTCGGGAAGATTGAACTCAACTCAACATGGAACGATCTAGCCTCTATCGAACACATTGTTGTGTCGCACACGCACCGAGGCAAAGGAGTCGCGCACAGTCTCATCGAATTTGCGAAAAAGTGGGCACTAAGCAGACAGCTCCTTGGCATACGATTAGAGACACAAACGAACAATGTACCTGCCTGCAATTTGTACGCAAAATGTGGCTTTACTCTCGGCGGCATTGACCTGTTCACGTATAAAACTAGACCTCAAGTCTCGAACGAAACAGCGATGTACTGGTACTGGTTCTCGGGAGCACAGGATGACGCCTAACAATTCATTCAAGCCGACACCGCTTCGCGGCGCGGCTTAATTCAGGAGTTAGAGAGCTGGGGAAGACTATGCGCGATCTGTTGAAGGTGGTTCTAAGCCTCGTACTTGCGATGGCATCGGGGCAGGCACTTGCTGACCTGCCAATTGTTTTAGTGGATGAAGCTCGTCTTCCCTATGACTACTCCCCATCCAACTACGACATTTCTCCAAGCAACTACGACAACTCCATAAGCAATTACGACAATAGTCCATCAAATTACGACAACTCTGAGAGCAACTACGATAATAGTTCATCCAATTACGACAATAGTCGCAACGGAAATCGTAGGCTTATATATAGCGCAAATGGGTCTCGCACTTTCGCCGGCTACTACGTCATTGCCAACAATGGGACAACGAACTTCTTTTCCACATCTGGCAAAAGGATGTTCTACACCCCAAAAGGGGGGCGCGGCGTCTATGGCGGCAAAGATGGGAGCTTCTGCGGGGCATTGGTCGTCATAAATGGCCAATTTTCGCTTGCCCTGACAGATAACGGCCTGAAGATCATGTATCTAAGCAACTAGCCTGCTCTCTAATAAAATGTTAGGCCTCAACATCTAGTCGCAAGCTGAGGGGAACCACTAGTGTCATACGAACCTCCAAGAGACGGTTACACAAACGGGTACATTGTTGATGTCATGTATGACAATCGCCCAAGTAAGTATCCAGCTGTGTTCAGAACGTACGTCCGAATTCCAGACTATGTCGAACTAGATAACGCGGAGGAGCTGGCCGACGCAATCATTCGAGAGGTTGAGTTAAAGGAGGCATGGCTCACAAGGGTCTTGGGGAACTCAGCCGATCCTGACGCTTCTGTGGGCAAGTGGGACCGGCGCCTAGCGCAGTGCGGTGGTATTGATGAGATGTCAAGTGGGGTGCAGGCAACATACTTCAGTCCAAACGGTCAGCTGGTCGGCTTAGTGGCATACATTGATGCCGAATGGATGGATGAATAGCTCTGACGTTACGATTCAGGTGAGACAACCAGATGGGCATTGCGTACAAGCTCAGTTGCCACCGATGTGGCTACGAGTCTGATCTTCTTTACCTAGGCCAAGGTATGGCGATGCTTCCTGAGCAAATAGTCGGAACGTGCACATGCTGCGACAATCTAACGACGATTTCTATAAATGAAAGCTACGGAGTATGCTCACTTTGTGGGGCTAAGGATCGTGTGATATTTACAAGCTATCAGCATGAGGCAAGGCCAAGAAATCCCTGCTATCTAGAGAGAAGTTTCAAATATCAATGCCCAAGATGCCATGCCTTCAGTATGGAGCCTCCGGATCTACCGGAGATGCTTTGGGACTAATGCTCCGCTTTGCCTCGGGTATCCGTTCGACCTATGTTTAAGAGGAAACGCACGTGTCTGCCGCCAAAGCTCTTGCCTATGCACTTTGTGACAAGTTGGAAAGCAAAAAAGTTGATGAAGTCGTACGAAATCTTGTTTCTAGCGGCTGGAATATTAGGGAAGTGGCCTGGGAAGCTTCGTCCTTTGATCATGAAATGCCCTACTTTGACACGGGGCGGGACTTCGATATTGGATTTCCTGACACGCTGTCATCCAAGATTGAGTTTTTGACCGCGAATGGATCAATCGTCCAAGCACGTGCTCGCCTGCACTTCAAGCAGGCTCTAATTTTTGCCAAGGCGTCCAAACATGTCGCCGCGCTCAAGAACTCATTGGATTACTACTATGGATCGTCTGTAATCCCCCCTCAAAACCACGGAGGCTATTTGTAGAAAATTCCATTAATATGAACTCAAGGTGTTCCCTACGGACGAATCAGCGATGAAGGTGGTGTACCTGGCTATCCAGGCGGCGACCAAGAAATGGACGATGCCGATCCGCAACTGGAAGCCGGCCATGAACCGTTTTATGATCGAATTTGGTGACCGTTTAAATGGCCACCTTTAACTGACCGGCAAAAGCACTTACACAAAAGGGTTTACAGGCTCTTTCAGTCATTCCTTTAATGCGTAAATTGCTCTCTAACCACTCTCTCAGCCCACCCTTCCATATCCTCTCTCGATACTTGCAGCTCCCCCAACCCCTTTGGATGATTCACCCCTCTATGCCCGTCTTGTCCATATAATTGATCAAACAAACTATTTGGCCAATTCAATGAGCTCTTCACCACTCCACGCCGTATCTTTTCAAAATCATTCCGCCATGTTTCGCTATCAACGCCACTCAACACTTTGGTAGAAAGCATTTTCACCCCATCCGATGCATCCACCTCTAGCAATACAAATTCACTGCCATTACGTTGCACCCCAACGGCTTTAATCACTCTTGGTGAGCCATCTTTACACAGATGTAATCGGCTACGCCCAACTTTTGGCAAAACCAAGGTTTCTTCAAAAAGCACCCGACATGCAAATTTAGTTTTTAGAATTGAAAGTAGCTCATCAAAAGCAGCAAATCGATTAGCAAAAATAGAGTTGTAATTGGTTGCATCCTGCTTCCCACCCACATCTGCCGCTGCTAGGACACCACCTAAGTGTGGCTCATCAGTACTAACCAAATTACTATTTTCACTTGTTGTTGCTTCTTCTTTTTCTAAAATAGTTTGGCTACTTTTTCTTGCCCTGCGAGATTTTTCAATTCGACTAGGTCTACTAAAACTTATCCATGTCGGCTCAGCCTCTATGACTCGTGTGTCTGTGTCTATATTGGCTGTTTCCTCATCGTCCAACTGTAGATGCTCATCATCAACAACTGACTCTGTTGAAACCGCTATGTGCTGCGTACTACCATCACCTGCCTCCTTTTCCTGAAAAGAGGCATGGCTAATAGCTGTTGTGCTAGGAAGCATAGCGTTGATTTCTAAACCTACTATTTCCTCAACTAAATAATCCTTATCCTCGTTAGAAGAACGTCCTTTTACATGTAATTTCCAACCCTGCATGGGCGGAGGGTCAAAGCTAAAGCACCAGCTTTCAACGCCGTTCTTAATTTCTCTATTTTGTTGATAGTGCCTAAAAATACTTTCATACGAATCCATAACATCTTGATCCGAAAACAACCAAACCAAAAGCTGCACTACGGCCGACTGCTCTAACGCCCCTTTAGGAAACGATGAACTGGGTAAGATCCTTATCTCTAAATGATCTCGCTCAACCTCATACTGAACGTCGAACTCTTGCTGTAAAGCGGTACTGCTCAAACAGCTTCGACAGAAATAGGAGTTAATTAAAAATAATGACCGAGCTAGCTCTAACTGTGGGATGTGATAACGAGTCTTGCTATATGGTGTTTCAGCTTCGTAAATAAATGAACTCTGCGCTCCATCCTTGTTGCGTACGGAAGCAAAGGACGAGAGATTAGGAAAATCGATTATTTTGGCTCGTTGAAGATCCGATGCTTCAAACTCAATCACACGATCCGCCTTATTTATTTGCTTTGTTGTACTGTTAACCACCTTAGCTCGACTTAATAAAGGCAAATGAGTAAATCGAGTCCATTTCCGTTCTTGCATTGGATTAAACCAAACAAAAATACGCCACTCCTTATGACCCGAGTTACGGAATAAATGACCAATATGTACAACCTGCACATTGTCATTAAATGTAGCTAGCCTAACCACTCACTCTTCCCCATAAACCATTTCCAAGAATCTTTGTGCTTCCTCAGTTATCCGCTCTTTAGATAACGTTGCACTTCTTAATAATCGCCAGCGCCTAAGCTCAACATCTTCCTGTTTAAGCTTAATAAAAGCTTGGCTAATCCGTCTAATTTGATAATCTTCCACACTCTCTGAGTAACGCTTTAAGCAAAGCGCTACCAAAGGCAGTTTCTGTAGATTTTTTGCAAGAGAGGTTCCGTTAGGAGTTTGCTTTAACAGCCAGCTCGATGTCGCTCTTGGGTGATCAAGGCTACTATCTAGACGCTTTATGATTCTTAATAGTTGTCGTACAGCAATTCGATCTCTTTGGTTCCAATCAACTCTAGGGGCGGGTGCCAGACGCTCTTGTTGATGCTGTTGATTCCAGTGAACTAGCCAATCCCTGTCATGTCGGTAAAGCCAAGCGTATAGCACCCCACCCTCTAAAGACTGTCTTGCCGCCTTAATTCCTTGGTATTTATGCACTAGTTGCTGCCAGTCTTTATGCTTAACAGATAAATCTTCAGAGTTAGGTTGCACAGACTGGCTAACAGGTCTTGTCGTTATAGAGTGCTCAGTAAGAGCACTTGCCTGCTGTAGCGCTTCTATAACCGTTAGTTTTGGCAATAAGGCTTGCCACACAATACTATGCTGTAAATAACTAAAGGCTTTTCTATGCTTACGGAATATACTTTTCAGCCAACACGTGTCCTTGTTCTCTGCCAACTTTAAATCCAGTTTCTCTAGTGCCTCATCACTAAAAGTCTGCCTCACTCTCTCCGCCACCAAGTCATGACGAATGTGCTTGCTTTTGGTTAGCCCTAGATCCTGCGCTAAGCGCTGATAAAACAGCGTCCACTGCTCAAGGCTTGGGGAAAGCTCTTGCGCTCGTGGAGCATCTAACAGAGGGGCTATATAAGCAGCTAGTGCTGTTAATTGAGATAGGGAGTCTTTGGGGTAGTCTGAAAGCAGCTCAGTATGACCCAAAGCCCAAAATTGATGTCGGTGATCATCTACAGCTCTATCAAAGAAGACTAAAGCACCGTGTTTTGGACAATATGGCAAAGCGGGCAAATACCAATCTCGTTGCCAAAAGGCTTCCCCATACCTATTTAGCTGAAGAGCAACGCAATCAGGGCAGTATCTAAAGCGGTTATCGCTCTTAACTCTAGAAGCAGCGACTCCTAGCATTAAATGCACCGCACCTTGCGCTTGGTACTCCATTAACCGAATAGCTTCGTCTCGGCGCTCCTTGCCTACAAACGGAGCATATAAAGGGAATAAGGTATGCTCATAAATAAGCTGCTGAACAGCGTAACGTCCTGTTTGATGTAGATGTCTTGCTATCACACCTAAATGCGAGGGCAGACCTAAGGTAGCGACCACCTTGCGGTTGCCATACACCTCATCCAACAGCTGCTTAGGACTAACAATCCCTTGATAAACGCCTGCCCGTGCAATAGTGCTATAAATCAGCTCATTCGAGTACGGAACAGGAAAGTTTCTCATGGCTAACCTGCTTGTTTAAATAAGCTCGCCATATCCACTATTACCCCTTTCCCTTTTAACCGTTCATGCATGGTTTTTTCAGGTTGGCGTTGTGAATAGATATAACGTAAATCCGTATCAGGCAAGCTATCCCAGTCGCTGGGCTTGACTACCTTTATAGCCGAAACCTTTTTACTCTTGGAGGGCTTTTCTAGTTCTGACACTACCGTTTCGCCTTCCATCAACCACTGCAAAACAAGAGGCAGTAACTTTTGTCTTGTCATCGTTGGATTCTGGCTAAACGCTTTTTTAATAGTGGGAATTAACAGGCTTGAATCGTAATCCTCTTTCAGCATCAGATATAAATGACGCTGATCTTCGGTATCTAACTCTTGAAGGGCTTTTTCTTCTGGTGTTTGTTCTTGTATCGCTGCGATATCTAGCTGAAGTTGGATTAACCGTTTATCAATCTCGGGAACGACTAGATCAGAATAACGAGCAATGCGTTCTGGGATACCCGAGCGTAATGCCTCTAGCATGGGGTGCACAGGCTTTAACTCATCTTGATACACTTGCCGCAATAAACCAGCGGTAATACGCTCATTGCCTAAAGCTAGCGCACGGAGCTGAGCGAGTACAAAAAGTTTTACTACAATGTCCATCACTCCTTGGCTTAGCTCATACCACACATCACGGACCTCATCCGATAACAGCGCATCTTTGCGTTGTAAAAGCTGTAATTGCCAAAGATTATCCGTAAAAGCGATCCACTCTTGATTGGGCTTTCCACGTTGCGTTTGTTGTATAGGATCCCAGAATATAGCTCCAAACCCTGCCCCTCTACGTGCAGACCGCAAATCAGCCTCAAAAATCTCTCGTGCTTTAGGGGTACCAATCAACATCACTGGTACGCCAATAATATTCACCATCGTCACAAAAAAGTTCAGCATCTCTTGAGATCCACCCGAACGAGAGCGGCTTAAATGCTGAATTTCATCAATAACCAACAACCCTAAAGCATGTGCATTGGCTATTTGCGACATCAAAGCCAACATGGTTTCTATACCATGACGTTTTAAGCCATAACGACGCTCATAGTTCGAGCCCAAGGCTCGATCCAACGCTCTGAAAAAATTCAAGCAGATTTCTTTTAGCGAACCATTATGCGAGCAGTCTATTTTCAAATACACCACCTGCTCTACATTGAGTTCACGATGGTAAATCACCTGAGGATACGTGGCTAGAATACGATGAAGAGAGGTCGTCTTCCCACTACCAGAACAACCAATTAACAATAAGCTTTGTGCCGTAGATCGTGCCTCCTCAAAGCGAAATGTCTCCAACTCTCCCGTTTGAACACGCTCATAACCATTTTGTAAATGCTTTTGTAAATCTCCTGTTTTAGGATTTCTGCCTACGTAGCCACCTCGAATCATGACCGAAATACGCTCACTTAGTAGCAAATGCGTACCTAATGGCTGAAAATAGTCATCTGGAATACGACAAATGGTATGAGCTCTGATAACACGGGACTTTTGCAAGTCAGAGGAAGTAAGCTGTAAAGAGGATTTCAGTGATGCAGCACTATTCACTGACTCTTGTAATGGTGGTAAGGCCTCGATAAAAGGATTATCACGATAAGCCTCTACCCCCGTATCACGATAAACTGCTTGAATCCGGGTAGCACTCATGACTCATCCTTTTCTGGTGGATCCTGAAATAATTCAGGCACGTATGTGGGTAGGCTGTAATCTTCTTGATCATCCGCTTCCACTGCGTTGAAAGGAATAACTTTAGCCTCATCACCTGAAGAGCTTGGCTTCAAATGCTCCGCACGTTTTTTACGCTCCGAGGTCACGGCTTCTTTTTTATTAGTTTTAATCTGCTTAATGCGTGTTGATTTGGGCTCAGTAGTACTGGGCGTTAACTTATTCGCTTTCTGAATGGTTTGCTGAATAAACGCCTCAAGCTCCCTGCGTTTAGTTAACTCATCCTGCTTCGCATTGGCTTTATTGTGTTTTTCTTGTGCTTGTATATCCCAAACCTCCCAAAATGAGAGACCTTTAAACTGCCGACTACGTTCCGTCAGATTACAGCGCCAAAATACACGGCTGCCAACTTGCGGAAACAAATAAATCGTATCAACCAGCACTGGGTCATAAGCCGCTTCTAAATGTTGAGGTCTAGCTATATCAGTGCTCCGCTGCAACCAACCCTCACGCAGAATCTCTGACCCCGAGTAATACAAACCCCACAAATTAACGCCAAATGAAGAAATAGAGACCTTTCGGCGAGGCAGTAACGCTACTCGCAACTGCTCTTGCTCCACAGCCCTTAAACTACCTGTACGATGCTGCATACCCCATTGCCATAGCTGGACAGGAATAGACGGTAAATCTGTAGGAAAATCAGCATCTCGATCGTATTTATCCATCACCAGATGGTTATTTCTGAATAAGATCGTACGCAAAATAATTTGTGTGAACTCAAATACCGACAGAGATGCATCTAACCTATAGTCTGTTTCACCATGGCTTTTGATCCGACTGCCCTCTACAATGCCAGGTGCAAAGGACTTAAACTCGGCTTGTAGTGTTCTAAAAGTGCTTTCCACTATGCCTTTAGCATCGCCACGTCTAGGTGGAGCACTTTCCACTCGCACATTAAAACTAGAAACTAAGGCTTCGACCTGATGACTCATTAATTCGCCACGGTCCGCTAGCAACACATCTGGCAAACCTACACACGGCCAGTCTGAGCTACTAATCTCAATATCATGCTGGGCACAAATGGCCGTTTTGTCAGAGCAAGCATTTACAAAAGCCTGCATCGCCACCACATAAGACGGATTTTCAAAGCCGATATAAAAGCCCGTGATCATCCGACTAAACACATCAATCACAATGTAAAGCGTTGGTCTTCCTATGATTTTTTGGCGATCATGATGATCCACTAAATAAATATCAGCAATCGTGGCATCAATCTCATAACGACTCCCAGGGCCTAACGCCTGAGAAGTGGCTGTACTACTTAAGGGTCGTACGTCTTTTTTATATACCCCTGCTTTAACTCTAGACTTTAAGCGCTGAGCTTTAGGGTATTCTCGATCATAAAAATAACGAAACTGACGTAGTGTTGGGTAATCCTCTTGGGGAATGCGAGGAAAATACTGAGCAAACAAGTCCACAAATCGTCTATAGGCAACGGTGGTCTTTGTACCTTTTTGATTTAACAGGTGCTTTTCTATGGTCAACCTAAAAAGGCGTTCAATCTCGGGCGTTACCTTGGTTCCTTCACCCTTACCATATTCTCTGGCTCGGCCAATCTTTGCTGTTCCTGTCGCTGAACGTCTTTCCCCTGGTGCACCGCTGTTTTTGTAGTCAGGAATTAATGCATTAGGCGTTTGACCACGCTGCCAGTAACGGCGTAACAACTTATAAACTGTAGCCTTAGTAACCTTATGTTCTTGGACCACATGCTCAACGAGTTCGCTTCTGACTTTAGGGTCGAAACGATCCTTACTATTAATAATAGGAAGAATTTTTCGATAATCCTCCTCGCGCTTCTGGAAGCTGACAGAATCTACAGACGGCTCTTCTAAATCAAGATGTACATAAGGGTCATCAGTTCTAACTAAGCGGCCTTCATCTAAATACTGCATTAGCAACAACTCAGCCCTAGCTTGTGGAACTCCTTTATCAGCGCTTATTTGCATCCAGACAACTTGGCCATCCTCTATAGCCAAAATGCGATACGGATCATTATCAAATAGCACAACCTCATTAATTTGCCACATAGCGCAACTCCTCCATATTCACTACTTGGCTAATACAGAGATCTGCACACTTATTTGCCCTGAAAGACTTATAAATATTGAACTTAATAAAACCATTTGCGGTTAAGGCTCGTATCTCACTCAATGTTTTGCCTAACTCCAAATCATAAGCAATATCAACCTGCTTACAGACATTGATAATGTTTTCATCTCCTTTTTCTTGCAGGATATGGGCCAATGGGGATAGTTGTGCTAAAAGCTCCGCAGAAACTTCTTCTGTTTTCACTGAATAAAGCCATTCAATATTTTCTTTTACTACGGGATTTATTTCTTTATCAGTAAAAATGAACCAAGGAATTTGCTTTTGCTGCCAATAGCGACGCTCTAGTTCTAGTTTTTCTAAGGTACGCTCGTCTTGTAAGGCTGCTGCAGGTTTGACTTGAATAGCAAACTGCTCAAAAGGACCATCTTTGCAGTCCACTAAAAAATCAGTAGACATAACCTGATCTACACCACGAATAACAGGATGCTTAATACCACTATCTATTGCAATCTGCCTGGTATCACTAGGTAATAAGGGGAACTGCTCGCGTATATCTAGCACGCTGCTCTCCCACTCAAGACTGAGAAAAACAGCAAGCTCTAAGTCAGATAGCAAATGATGGACTCGTCCCGTCTTATGAGAATAAATACGGTGGGAACGACCTGAAGAAGGAACTTCTTGTACTGTTAGCCATGGAATATAGTCTTTACCATGCCCTTGGCCACGCCCCTCTTTAATACGACGGGCAATTTGCACTTCAGAAAATGAAGAGTTTGCTTTAGCCATAACAAAAGTCCAGTATGCTTTTTCACAGCATAACTGGACTGATTTCAGTTTACAACTATTCTGTCTAGTTTAAGACTTTATTGTCATAGTTTAGATCTATTTTGTTCAGTTTAAGACTTTATTGTCCGCCCACAAGAATAAAGTTAACTTTGACTTTATTTATTCAACTGTAACCGATTTTGCTAAGTTACGAGGTTGGTCTACATCTGTGCCTTTAATTAAAGCAACATGATAAGATAACAACTGTAATGGTACAGTATAGAAAATAGGTGCGATAAGCTCTTCAACATGAGGTAAAGAAATTAACTTCATCGTTTCGTTTTCTTCAAAGCCTGCATCTTGATCCGCAAATACATACAGTAAGCCACCACGCGCACGTACTTCTTCAATATTAGATTTTAATTTCTCTAATAGCTCATTGTTTGGCGCAATGATGATAACAGGCATATCCGCATCAATTAATGCTAATGGACCATGTTTTAATTCACCAGCAGCATAAGCTTCAGCATGAATATAAGAGATCTCTTTTAGCTTTAATGCACCTTCTACCGCAATCGGGTATTGGTCGCCACGACCTAAGAATAAAGCATGGCTTTTTTCTGAGAAGTCTTCAGCTAACGCTTCAATTACTTTATCTTTCGATAGCATGCTTTCAATACGGCTTGGTAATGCATGTAATGCAGTTGAAACTTCTTGCTCTAATGTCGCGACACCTTTAATTCGTCCCATATATGCCACCAGCATTAATAGAACGGTTAACTGTGTGGTAAATGCTTTGGTTGATGCAACACCAATTTCAGCACCCGCTTTAGTCATTAAAACAAATTCAGACTCACGAACCAAAGAAGAGCCTGCAACGTTACAAATAGCTAAAGAAGATAAATAACCTAACTCTTTAGATAAACGCAATGCAGCTAATGTATCTGCTGTTTCACCTGATTGAGATAATGTAATCAGCAAACTGTTACGGCGAGTTGCTGGTTTACGGTAGCGATATTCTGATGCAATTTCGACATCACAAGGAATACCCGCTAAGGACTCAAACCAATAACGTGAAACCATACCTGCGTTATAAGAAGTACCACAAGCTACAATTTGAATATGTTCAACTTTAGATAAGATATCTTCAGCTTTAGATCCTAGTTCACTTAGATCAATCGTTTCTGATTTTAAACGACCTTCAAGCGTGTTTTTAATCGCCAGAGGCTGTTCATAGATCTCTTTTTGCATGTAGTGACGGTAAACACCTTTATCACCCGCATCGTATTGAACATTTGATTCAATCGTATCACGAACAACTTCTTCGCCATTCACATCAAAAATATGAACATGGCGACGAGTGACCTCGACAATATCCCCTTCTTCAAGATAGATAAAGCGGCGGGTAACGGGTAATAGAGCCAATTGGTCAGAAGCAAGGAAGTTTTCACCCACGCCAAGACCTACCACCAGCGGGCTACCAGAGCGAGCAGCGACTAATAACTCAGGTGTACGGCTATCCATAATAACGGTACCGTAAGCACCACGTAATTGAGGAATAACACGTTGTACAACTTCACGTAATGTACCACCTTGGCGCTGTTCCCAGTTAACAAGGTGAGCAATCACTTCAGTGTCAGTTTGAGAAGCAAACTGATACCCTTTTTTAATTAATTCTGCTTTCAGTTCTTGATAGTTTTCGATAATGCCATTATGTACAACTGCAATCGTACCTGATACATGAGGATGCGCATTATCTTCACAAGGTTCACCATGTGTTGCCCAGCGAGTATGAGCAATACCTGTACCACCAATCACTTGTGTTTTTTCTGCTTCTTCCGCCAGCATTTGTACTTTGCCAGCTTCACGCAGACGTGTCATTTTACAGTCATTATCCACAACCGCTAAACCCGCAGAGTCATAACCGCGGTATTCTAAACGACGTAAGCCTTCAATTAAGATTTCAGCGATATCGCGTTGTGCAACTGCACCTACTATTCCACACATTGTGTTATTCCTAAAACTGTGCGTTTATTCGCACTTGGATGTCTTATACCTGATTAGTTTGTTCCCCAAGCCATTGTAGAAAGCGAGGATATTTTTTTGTTTTTAGAATAATAGCGTACAAGAAAAGGGCGCTAATGAAATATACGCCCTTTTCTTAAAATTATTGTTTTTTCTTCACTGGACGTTTCCATCCACTGATATGAGTTTGCTTAACTCGACTGATCACTAATTCGTTTTCATTCACGTTTTTAGTGAGTGTTGTTCCTGCACCAATTGTTGCACCATTAGCAACCGTAACTGGCGCGACTAATTGGGTATCTGAACCAATAAAGACGTCATCACCAATAACTGTTTTGAATTTATTCGCACCATCGTAGTTACAAGTAATAGTACCTGCGCCGATATTAACATTAGCGCCTACTTCAGTATCGCCTAAGTAAGTCAGATGACCCGCTTTAGAGCCAATACCTAAGCTTGCTTTTTTCATCTCAACAAAGTTACCAACGTGAGCTTTATCCGCTAATTCACTACCCGGACGAAGGCGTGCAAATGGTCCAACAGTACACTCTTGAGCTAAGTTTGCATCCTCGATCACCGTATAGGGGCTGATAATAGAATTATCACCAATCACACAGTTTTTCAGGACACACCCCGTACCAATTTCAACGTTATTGCCTAAAGTGACATCGCCTTCAATAATCACGTTAGTGTCAATGACGACGTCTTTACCGTGAGTTAACGTACCACGTAAATCAAAACGAGCAGGATCAAGCAACATGACGCCTTCTAATAATAAGCGTTCAGCCTGTTCTGTTTGGTAAATACGTTCTAATGTAGCCAGTTGTAAACGGTTATTCACGCCTTCCATTTCACTATGACGACGAGGATGAGCCGTTTCAATTTTACGACCTTCTTTATACGCTAACGCGATAATATCAGTAATGTAATACTCTTTTTGTGCATTATTATTATTGAGTTTACCTAACCAACGTTTTAAATCACCACCATTAGCGACCAAAATACCCGTGTTGATTTCAGTAATTTTGAGTTGTTCTTCAGACGCATCTTTTTGTTCGATAATACCCGTCACTTCGCCATTTTCACGAACAATACGACCATAGCCAGTTGGGTTATCTAAAATAACTGTTAATAAACCAATACCGCCTTCTGGTTTGACTTCAATTAAACGTTCTAACGTTTCTTTAGTGATAAGTGGAACATCACCGTAAAGCATCAGGATATCTTCATCATCAGCAAAGAAAGGCGCAGCTTGTTGCATTGCGTGACCTGTTCCTAGTTGCTCTGCTTGTAGTACCCAATTAACAGGTTGTGAACCTAATTTTTCTTTCATTAGTTCACCACCATGCCCATAGACAAGGTGTGTTTGTTGAGCGCCTAATGACTTGGCAGTATCAATCACATGTTGAACCATGGATTTACCTGCAAGTTTATGAAGAACTTTAGGTAACTGTGAATACATGCGGGTGCCTTTTCCCGCAGCAAGAATAACAACGCTTTTAGCTGAATTAGACATAATTAACCCGATAACTCCCGTAAAGAATGGCAAGTAAACCTGTTTATGCCAAATAATACTACATATTTCGTCACACAAAATATTTCATGATGCAAAAAAGCCAGTTAGTGAAGAACCAACTGGCTTTTTTATTCATAGACTGCCTATTTACATCAACGTCGAGTCAATTCGATTACACGTAGTTTTGCAATCGCTTTGGCTAATTCTGCTGATGCTTGAGCATAATCAACATCACCATGAGAGGATTGAATGTGTTCTTCAGCTTTACGCTTAGATTCCAACGCTTTCGCTTCATCCAAATCACGACCACGGATAGCTGTATCTGCCAGTACAATGACGCCTGTCGGTTGAACTTCGAGAATACCACCAGAAAGGTAGATAACCTCTTCTTCACCCGATGTTTTTACGACACGTACCATGCCCGGTTTTATGGCAGTTAATAACGGGGTATGCTGCGGATAAATACCGAGCTCACCTTCGCTACCAGTTACCTGAATTCGTTTGACTTCGCCGTCATATAACTGCTTTTCAGCGCTGACAACTTTCAGGTAGAACGATGTATCAGCCATATCAACCTCCCGTCAGCCGTATTAAAGCTTCTTAGCTTTTTCTACTGCTTCTTCGATAGTACCAACCATGTAGAACGCCTGCTCTGGCAGGTGGTCATAATCACCGTTCAGAATACCTTTAAAGCCACGGATAGTGTCTTTCAGGGAAACGAACTTACCTGGTGATCCGGTAAATACTTCAGCAACGAAGAATGGCTGAGACAGGAAGCGCTGGATCTTACGCGCACGCGCAACAACCAGTTTATCTTCTTCTGACAGTTCATCCATACCTAAGATAGCGATGATGTCTTTCAGTTCCTGATAACGTTGCAGGATAGACTGAACACCACGAGCCACATCATAGTGCTCTTGGCCAACTACCAGTGGGTCTAATTGACGACTGGTAGAATCCAGTGGGTCAACCGCAGGGTAGATACCTAATGAAGCAATTTGACGGCTCAATACAACTGTCGCATCTAAGTGAGCAAACGTTGTTGCTGGTGATGGGTCAGTTAAGTCATCCGCAGGTACGTATACAGCTTGTACAGAGGTGATTGAACCTGTTTTGGTTGAAGTGATACGTTCTTGCAGAACCCCCATCTCTTCAGCCAATGTTGGTTGGTAACCTACCGCTGATGGCATACGACCTAACAGTGCTGATACTTCAGTACCGGCTAAGGTGTAACGATAGATGTTATCTACGAATAACAGTACGTCACGACCTTCGTCACGGAATTTCTCAGCCATAGTCAGACCAGTCAGTGCAACACGCAGACGGTTTCCTGGTGGCTCATTCATCTGACCATAAACTAACGATACTTTGTCAAGAACGTTAGAATCTGTCATTTCATGATAGAAGTCGTTACCCTCACGAGTACGTTCACCTACACCAGCAAATACAGAGTAACCTGAGTGCTCGATCGCGATATTACGGATCAATTCCATCATGTTAACTGTTTTACCAACACCCGCACCACCGAACAGACCTACTTTACCACCTTTAGCGAACGGACAGATTAAGTCCATTACTTTGATACCGGTTTCAAGCAGTTCTTGTGAGTTTGATAACTCTTCGTAGGTTGGCGCTTCACGGTGGATAGACCAACGTTCTTCAGTTGCAATATCACCTTTCATATCGATAGGTGTACCCAGAACGTTCATGATACGTCCCAGTGTTGCTTTACCTACTGGTACTTCAATTGGGTGGCCTAAGTTTTCAACTTTTAAGCCACGGCTTAAACCGTCTGATGTACCCATTGCGATACAACGAACGATACCACCGCCTAACTGTTGCTGAACTTCTAGCACCAGTTTTTCTTTACCATTCATAACCTCAAGAGCGTCGTATACTTTAGGGACGCTATCCTGAGGGAACTCGGCGTCCACTACGGCGCCAATTACCTGGACAATCTTTCCAGTAGCCATCTTGAATCCTCTACGTAATTCGTAAACCTAGCTGTTATACCGCGGCTGCACCAGACACAATTTCTGTAAGTTCCTGAGTAATGCTTGCTTGGCGTGCTTTGTTGTACACCAATTGCAGTTCTTTAATCAGGTTACCACCGTTATCTGTAGCGGCTTTCATCGCGACCATTCGGGCGGCCTGCTCACTCGCTAAGTTCTCTACGACGCTCTGGTAAACTTGCGATTCGATATAACGACGCAGTAAAGTATCCAGTAACGCCTTAGGATCAGGTTCGTACAGATAATCCCAAGATTTTTCTTTCAGCTCTTCATCATCACCTGGTGGTAATGGTAAAACCTGAAGAATTTTAGGCTCTTGAGCCATGGTATTGATGAACTTATTTGCCACCACATACAGTTTATCTAAACGACCTTCGTCATAAGCCTGCAACATGATATTGACTGGACCGATAAGGTCTGACAGTTTTGGATCATCACCCATACCAGTTACTTGACCAACAACATTCCCGCCTACTGAGCCAAAGAATGAAGCGGCTTTAGAACCGATTAGTGCTAAATCTACCTGCACACCTTTTTCAGACCACTCTTTCATGTCTGCCAGCAGTTTTTTGAACAAGTTAATGTTCAAACCACCACACAAACCACGGTCGGTCGAAACAACCAGGTACCCGACACGTTTAACTTCACGCTCTTCGAGGTATGGATGTTTATATTCCAGATTCCCTAACGCAAGGTGACCAATCACACTGCGCATGGTTTCTGCATAAGGACGGCTGGCTGCCATGCGTTCCTGCGTTTTACGCATTTTCGACGCGGCGACCATCTCCATCGCTTTAGTGATCTTCTGTGTGTTTTGCACACTGGCGATCTTCGAACGTATCTCTTTTGCGCCGGCCATTTCTGCTTCTCCTCATGAACCAGACGGCCTAATGTTTAACTATTAGGCCGAATAGTTATTACCAGGACTGAGTCGCTTTGAAGTTTTCTAGCACGCCTTTCAGCTTCGCTTCGATTTCTTCGTTATAAGTACCAGTCTGGTTGATTTCTTTCAATAAATCAGCATGTTCACGAGAGGCATAAGCTAATAAAGCCGCTTCAAATGGCACAACTTTTGAAATTTCAACATCTTCCAGATAACCACGTTCTGCTGCAAACAGTGATAAAGACTGTTGTGCGACAGACATTGGTTCGTACTGTTTCTGTTTCAGCAATTCAGTCACTTTCTGACCGTGGTTTAATTGTTTACGGGTAGCATCGTCCAGATCGGAAGCGAACTGTGAGAATGCTGCCAGCTCACGATACTGCGCAAGAGCAGTACGGATACCACCAGAAAGTTTCTTCATGATCTTAGTCTGAGCTGCACCACCAACACGAGATACGGAGATCCCTGGGTTAACAGCTGGACGGATACCTGCGTTAAACAGGTTAGATTCTAAGAAGATCTGACCATCGGTAATAGAGATTACGTTCGTAGGAACGAATGCAGAAACGTCCCCTGCTTGCGTTTCGATAATTGGTAACGCAGTTAGAGAGCCGGTTTTACCTTTAACTTCACCATTAGTGAATGCTTCTACGTACTCAGCATTAACGCGAGCAGCACGCTCAAGTAAACGGGAGTGCAGATAGAAAACGTCACCAGGGTATGCTTCACGTCCAGGTGGACGACGAAGTAACAGTGAAATTTGACGATATGCGACAGCCTGTTTAGACAGGTCATCATAAATAATCAGGGCATCTTCACCACGGTCACGGAAGTATTCACCCATTGCGCAACCTGAATAAGGAGCTAAGTATTGCAGCGCTGCTGATTCTGATGCAGAAGCAACAACAACAATGGTGTTTTCTAACGCGCCATGTTCTTCTAATTTACGAACAACGTTCGAAATAGTAGAGGCTTTCTGACCAATAGCGACATAGATACATTTAATGCCAGAGTCGCGTTGGTTGATGATCGCATCGACAGCCAGAGCAGTTTTACCTGTTTGACGGTCACCGATGATCAATTCACGCTGACCACGACCAATTGGGATCATGGCATCGACGGATTTGTAACCTGTTTGTACAGGCTGATCAACTGATTGACGGTCGATAACACCAGGAGCAATCATCTCAACAGGTGAGAATCCATCATGCTCTACTGCACCTTTACCATCAATCGGCTCACCCAGTGTGTTTACCACACGGCCAAGCAGACCACGCCCAACAGGTACTTCCAGAATACGACCTGTACATTTAACTTTCATGCCTTCTGCTAAGTCAGCATAAGGACCCATCACAACCGCACCAACAGAGTCGCGCTCTAAGTTCAGTGCGATAGCGAAACGGTTACCCGGCAGTGCGATCATCTCACCCTGCATAACTTCGGCTAAACCGTGGATACGAATGATACCGTCACTAACGGATACAATCGTACCTTCATTGTGAGCTTCACTCACTACATTGAACTGAGCAATGCGCTGCTTGATCAGTTCGCTGATTTCAGTGGAATTCAGTTGCATATGCTCCAGTCCCCTTAAGACTGCAAGACGTCTGTTAATCGCTCTAAACGGCCACGAATACTGCCATCGATGACGAGGTCACCGGCGCGTATAATCATGCCTGCGATAACAGACTTATCAATTTTGCAATTCAGCTTCACTTTGCGTGATAGACGTTTTTCCATCGCTGCAGAAATGTTAGCTAGCTGCTGTTTAGTTAGCTCAATGGCAGAAGTTACTTCAACGTCAACCGTTGACTCTAGTACTGCGCGCAATTGAATAAATTGGCTCAATACTTCAGGCAACGTTGATAAACGGCCATTATCAGCCATAACACGAATTAAATTCTGAGCATGACCATCTAATTGTTCGCCACAAAGGTCGACAAAGATGTCAGCCAGTTTTTCTGATGCTAAAGAACCAGAAAGTAATTCGGTTACCTGCTCATTGCGTGCTACTTCAGCGGTGAACGCCAGCATAACCTGCCATTTATCGACAGCCTGGTTTTCCACAGCAAAGTCAAAAGCTGCTTTGGCGTAGGGGCGAGCTACCGTTGCTATTTCAGACATGCCCCTCCCTCCTTACAGTTCAGCGACCAGTTTATCAACGATGTCGCTATTAGCAGCTTCATCCACGGAACGTTCAATAATTTTCTCGGCACCTGCAATAGCCAGCATTGCGACTTGTTTACGAAGTTCTTCACGAGCACGTTTACGCTCTGCATCCAGTTCGGATTGAGCTTGTGCAACGATCTTACTACGTTCTTGCTCTGCTTCTGCTTTAGCATCTTCAATCATTTGAGTGCGTTGTTTATTCGCTGATTCAATGATTGCTTGAGCTTCTGCTTTTGCTTTTGCTAGCTGATCGCCTGCATCGGCTTTCGCTAAATCTAAGTCCTTTTTAGCACGTTCTGCAGATGATAAACCGTCAGCAATTTCTTTTTGACGTTTTTCAATGGCCGCCATAATTGGTGGCCATACGAATTTCATACAGAACAAAACAAACAGGACAAATGCGATGGCCTGGCCGAGGATTGTTGCATTTAAATTCACAGCACAATACCTCTTTCTTGGTTATTAACTAACTTGATGCTTTTACTGCTCATTGCCATCATTAGGCAACAGCAAACATCACGTAAAGGCCCAGACCCACAGCAATCATTGGGATGGCGTCAACCAGACCCATAACGATAAAGAACTGTGTACGCAGAAGAGGGATCAGATCAGGCTGACGAGCAGCACCTTCTAAAAATTTGCCTCCGAGGATTCCGATACCGATTGCAGCACCGATTGCAGCTAAACCCATCATAATAGCGGCAGCCATGTACAGCAGATCCATACTCAGGTTTTCCATGACAGTCTCCAGTTTGTTTCAGTTATTTCTTCAAAGAGTTAATAATTAATGTTCTTCAGATGCCATCGACAGATAGACAATCGTTAGAACCATGAAAATAAATGCTTGTAACGTAATAATCAGTATGTGGAATATCGCCCAAGGAAGGCTTAATAACCACTGTGACCACCACGGTAACAGACCAGCAATAAGAATAAAGATCAGTTCACCTGCATACATGTTACCAAACAGTCGAAGACCGAGGGAAACAGGTTTTGATAGCAGGCTTACCCCTTCTAAGATTAAGTTGACAGGAATAAAAATTGGGTGATTAAAAGGCTGTAAAGTCAGCTCTTTTGTAAACCCTTTTATGCCTTTCATCTTAATGCTATAGAAAAGGATCAGGATAAATACACCAATTGCCATCGATAGAGTAATACTCACGTCCGCAGTCGGAACTATGCGTAACGCAGGTAACCCTAAGATGTGTTCACCGATATAAGGGATGAAGTCGATTGGTAATAAATCCAGGGCATTCATTAACAGCACCCAAACGAACACAGTCAATGCCAAAGGTGCAATGACCTTGCTCTTTCCGTGATACATATCACGGACGCTGCTATCAACGAAACCAATGATCATTTCTACTGCAGTCTGGAATTTTCCCGGTACGCCACTGGTTGCTCTTACTGCTACTTTTCTAAACAGCCATAGGAATAGTGCTCCCATCAGTACTGAAAAGAAAAGTGAGTCAATATTTAACACCCAGAATGATGGCGCATTTTCAGCATGGGGATTGACCAACTCGAAAGTACGCAGGTCCAACTGAAGGTTATTCAGGTGGTGACCTATGTAGTCTCTAGTGGTTAATGCTTCTCCTGATGCAGACATGATGCCAATTACCCTTTTGTTGTTAAAAACGCTAACCGTTAATGACGGCTGGTGCAACGACCTGCATAACAAGCACCGCTAAGTAGGTCATGACCAGTGGTGCAAATGCCGCTTTAAACACTCCTAAAGCAACAATCAGCAAGGCTATTGATAATATAACCTTCAACCCTTCACTGAAAGCAAAAAGCCAGTTTATGCGAACTGGAGCTTCTTCTTCGTTGACTTTTTGTAAGCGCATTAACAAAAGAAAAGCAATATTGGGTAACCAACATGCCAACCCGCCTAAAAAAGCCGAAAAACTCCAGTCTGTACTCTTTAAGTAGAAACCCGCACTGAGAATAACAAAAGTCATAAACTGCAAAAATAACAGTTTCAGTGCAACTTTCCCGCTGTAGAGGGAGACAGACATGACGTTTGTATTCTCCAGACTAGCTATCGTAAAAGGTATTACTGAATGATGTATCAAACTGTCTTTGCTATAAAGTGTCAAGTGACAAAAACGAGCAAATTATACGGGGCGTGGCAATGAATTCAATCAATAAGTAGCGAAAAAGTGAAGATTAATTTAAATTTCTTACCAAGGTTCCATTTATGAAAAATGATTAAGAACAAAAAGAGTAAAAATAATAGAGCTGAATAAAATAAATAGCGTGATATATATCACAAATACAAAAGTATAAATAAAGCTTATTTCATAAAATATATAACAGAGTTAACAAATAACTTCCCTTTTATGAACAATTTAGTGGCAATTGAAAAATAATTAATCAATTTTCAATTAAATAAATTCAATATTTTTATAATGCACAGAATTATTAATTTATTTTGGAAATAAAAAGAGAAAAACGCAGGCAACAAAGGGAATTAAAGCAAAAGATAATATATTGTTAAATTATTGTTCCATTAAAGTGAATTTTAATACTTCGTATAATTCCCCCTAAAGCAAATGGCGATAACATTGTAAATGTTATCGCCAGAGCACAAAAAATGAAAAAAGGATCAGTGAAACACTAAATATTTGATTAAATAATCACCAAATGTCTTTGTTCATTCAATTCAGGTATGGATAAGCTAATCACTTTTTCAGGCATTTTTAATCCATTATCAGCAAGTTCATCCAACTCTTCTTGATGAATTTGTCCTTTCAGTGCATAGAAACGACCGTGTTCTTCCGTCACTAAATGAGAGCACCAAGAGAGCATATCGTTCATAGAGGCAAATGCTCGGCTGATAACACCATCAAAAGGCTTCTCTGTTTGGTACTCTTCAACACGGTATTGAACTGGCTCGATATTATTAAGTCCTAGCTCGTGCTGAACTTGTTTCATAAAGCGAACCCGCTTGCCTAAGCTATCTAATAATACAAAGTGGTGATCGGGACGCATTATTGCTAAAGGGATCCCCGGTAAACCAGGCCCTGTACCCACATCAATAAATCTTTCACCTTCAAGATATTGGCTCACAATAATGCTATCCAAAATATGACGGATAAGCATTTGTTGTGGATCTCTCACTGATGTGAGGTTGTATGCTTTATTCCATTTATCAAGCATAGCAACATAGCCAGTGAGTTTTTCAGCTTGAATATCTGTAAGCTCAATATTGGCTTGCTTAGCCAGCTTTTTTAGCCGATTAAGTAAGTCACTCATGATGCGCTCCTGCGTAATAGGCCTTGTTTTTTCAACCAAACTAATAAAATGGAAATAGCCGCAGGTGTAACACCTGAGATCCGCGATGCTTGTCCGATCGATGTTGGTTTGTGATCGTTAAGTTTCGCAATAACTTCGTTAGATAATCCGCTAACTCGCTTATAGTCCAGATCTATAGGTAGCGCTGCATTTTCATTGCGCAGTTGTTTTTCGATCTCTTCTTGCTGGCGACTAATATAACCTTCGTACTTAACTTGGATCTCAACTTGTTCAGCAGCTTGTGGTTTTGAATCATCAATACCTGGTGCAAAACGAGGGATTTTTTTCAAAATGTCATACGTCATTTCAGGGCGACGTAATAAATCTTCACCATTAGCTTCTTTAGATAGTGGTGTATTAAGTAACTCGTTAATTTCAGTAATATTATCTGCTTTAGGATGAACCCAGATATCTCTTAAACGTTGGCGCTCTTTTTCAACTAACTCAACTTTTTCGCTAAATTGTGCCCAACGGTTATCATCAACCATGCCTAATTCACGTCCAATTTCAGTCAGACGTAAATCTGCATTATCTTCACGTAACATCAAGCGATATTCTGCACGAGAGGTAAACATACGGTACGGTTCTTTTGTGCCTAGTGTGCAAAGATCGTCAACTAATACACCAATGTATGCTTGATCACGACGTGGGAACCAACCTTCTTGTTCAAAGGCGTAACGTGCCGCATTAAGCCCAGCAAGCATACCTTGAGCCGCAGCTTCTTCATAACCGGTTGTACCGTTAATTTGCCCAGCAAAGAATAACCCATTGATAAATTTGCTTTCTAGGGTTTGTTTTAGATCTCTAGGATCGAAGAAGTCATATTCAATTGCATAACCAGGTCTAATGATCTTCGCGTTTTCCATACCTTTCATGGAATTTACGATTTGCATTTGAACATCAAAAGGTAAGCTTGTTGAAATACCATTTGGGTAAATTTCGTTACTTGTTAAACCTTCAGGCTCTAAAAAGATCTGATGTGAATTACGATCAGCAAATCTCATCACCTTATCTTCAATAGATGGGCAATAACGAGGACCTATTCCTTCGATGACTCCAGCGTACATTGGGCTACGATCGAGGTTATTACGAATAACATCGTGCGTTTTTTCGTTTGTGTATGTGATATGGCAAGGCATTTGTTCAGGATGCTGATCCACATTACCTAAAAACGAGAAAACAGGCATTGGAGTATCACCCAACTGAACGGCTAATTGGCTAAAATCAATAGTTCTAGCATCAATACGAGGTGGCGTGCCTGTTTTTAAACGACCTACACGTAAAGGTAGTTCGCGTAGTCTGTGTGATAACGAAACTGATGGTGGATCACCTGCACGACCCCCACTGTAATTTTCTAAACCAATATGGATTTTTCCATCCAGGAAAGTACCTACGGTTAGAACAACAGACTTAGCACGGAATTTTAAGCCCATGCGAGTAACAGCACCTGTTACTTGGTCGTTTTCAACAATGAGATCTTCAACTGGTTGTTGGAAGATCATTAAATTAGGTTGATTTTCAAGAGTAGTACGAACAGCTTGGCGATAAAGAACACGGTCAGCTTGTGCTCTTGTTGCTCTTACAGCTGGTCCCTTACTTGCGTTAAGGGTTCTGAATTGGATCCCTGCATGGTCAATAGCGGTTGCCATTAATCCACCCATGGCATCGATCTCTTTTACCAGATGCCCTTTACCAATCCCACCAATAGCTGGGTTACAAGACATTTGGCCCAAAGTATCAATATTGTGGGTCAGTAATAGGGTTTGACGCCCCATACGAGCTGCAGCCATAGCGGCTTCTGTACCGGCGTGACCACCACCGATGACAATGACGTCAAAGTGTTCTGGATAAAACATGTGTGAACCTTAAATGTTACGAATGCTGAATGTGTTGCATTGGGAAAACGAATTCTACTCAACTTTTTGACAGATACAAGCGAGCAGATCCGCAGGTAATTATTTAAAGATCTTTTTATTTAAAGATCTCTTTATTAGATCTTTTATTAAGGAAGCGATCCTCTGTGGATAAGTGGATTTTCTATTTAAAGATCATAAAAGTGTAAAGGATCATATACTGTGAATGATCCGTGATCTATCTGCTGATAAGCTGGGATCAAAATGACGACTTATGCACAGGTCATTTCTTGATATTGCCTTATACATGGATAACTACGGGTTACCCCCTGCTTTTAAGCAGAGTTATCCACATTCGTTTGCTGTTTTTTTGTGTAATTTAAAGTAAATTTTTCCAAGAAGCTATCCATTCTTCTGCTGGATCTTCCGGAATGTCGTACTTTTGAATATCAATTTCGAGACGATCGCCAAGGCGAGTAGCCCCTTTTTCCACCAATTTTTGATCCAATGTTCTGATCGCACCGCAGAAAGTGTCATATTCACTACTTCCTATGCCGATCGCACCAAAAGTGACATTACTAAGATCAACGGAGTCAGCCGATATTTCATTAGCAAAAGGCTGTAGGTTGTCAGGAAGATCACCAGCACCATGCGTTGATGTGACCACCAGCCAGATCCCTTCATTTGGAAGATCATTAAGAGAAGGCCCATGGTGCAGGTCCGTCTCAAACCCTTCATTAGATAAGATCTCTGCAAGGTGTTCTGCGACATATTCAGCACTACCCATGGTACTGCCACTAATAAGAGTGACTTTTTTCATTAATGATCTCCTTATGTTTAAGACGCGCTATTGTACGCTGTGAATCACTTGGGATCTACCTGTGGATAATGTGGTTATAAAAAAAAATAAGAATTTACCCTTATGGCTTGATCGTCCTTATTATCGGGTTTTGCAGTGAGATCAGGGTTTCTGTTGATTGAATTTCATCGATTGTCTGGATTTTGTTGATAAGTACGTCTTGTAAGGCTTCTATACTTTTACACATAACCTTCGTAAAAATACTGTATTGCCCTGTTGTATAGTACACTTCTACAACTTCATCTAACTTATCTAATTTATCTAATGCAGTGTGATAGTCTTTTGCACTCTTAAGAATAATGCCAATAAAGCAGCAGACATCAAAACCGAGTTGCTTTTCACTAATATCAACTCGCGTTCCCGTAATAATTCCAGCCTGCTTCATTTTCTCAACTCGAACATGAATTGTGCCAGGGCTTACTTCGAATTTTTTGGCTAATTCAGCGTAAGGTGTTCTCGCATTCGCCATTAATGCGTGAAGTATGTCACGATCGAGATTATCGATCTGATAAATATTGTCCATAAATCCCCTCTGTTTTTAACGATAATACATTTTTATAGCGTTATTTTTAACGATTTAAAACAAGCAAGGCTATTTTTAATGAAGTATATTGAATTTAGTACCCATTTTGTTGCTTAATCTATATCAGCGAAACACGACATCACCACTAGGAATACAAAAATGGAAAAATCATTCATCCAGACTCAACAGCAAATTAGCTTTGTTAAATCTTATTTTTCACGACTGCTGGAAAAAGAATTAGGACTGATTGAAGTTCAAGGACCGATCTTAAGTCGCCTTGGTGATGGAACTCAAGATAACTTATCTGGTCATGAGAAGGCAGTACAAGTTAAAGTCAAATCTTTACCAGATTCTACTTTTGAGGTTGTCCATTCATTAGCTAAATGGAAACGTAAAACATTAGCTCGTTTTGGATTTAGTTCTGGTCAAGGTCTTTATACTCATATGAAAGCTTTGCGACCAGACGAAGATCGCTTAACTCAGATCCACTCTGTTTATGTTGATCAGTGGGATTGGGAAAAAGTGATGGAAGATAAAGAGCGTACAGTTCCTTATCTTAAGCAGACAGTGGGTAAAATTTATCAGGCAATAAAAGAAACTGAAAAAGCCGTCAGCGAAGAGTTTGGTCTGGTACCGTTCCTGCCAGATCAAATTCAATTTATCCACACTGAAGAGTTACTGCGTCGTTATCCTGACCTTGATGCTAAAGGCCGTGAAAAAGCGATTGCAAAAGAATATGGTGCTGTTTTCTTAATTGGTATTGGTGGTAAATTATCAAGTGGCGAAGCTCATGATGTAAGAGCGCCAGACTACGATGATTGGACAACACCAAACGAAGATGGATTTGAAGGTTTAAACGGTGACATTCTTGTCTGGAACCCTGTTCTACAAGATGCGTTTGAATTGTCATCAATGGGTATCCGTGTCGACCCTGAAACATTAATGCGTCAGTTAACATTAACAGACGATACTAAGCGTCTTGAGCTGGATTGGCACAAAGCATTAATGCATGGTGATATGCCACAAACTATCGGTGGCGGTATTGGCCAGTCTCGTTTAGTGATGCTACTGCTACAAAAAGAGCACATTGGACAAGTACAATGCGGTGTATGGGAAAAAGATACCCGTTTAGCTTTCGCCGATATGCTGTAATTATTGGCGCCAGCGTCGAAGTAAACGACTTTTTAATCCAGTATCAAAACGCCATATATGGTCAAAGATTTTCATGATACTGGGTTTACCGTAATTGGATAGGGTAACCGCATGGAAGCGATTGTGCTGTTGCTGTTGGCTTTTTTTGATTTTGTTGATTAGGTTTTCGGGTAACCTTTGGGCGACAAAGTCAGAAATAACAACAGCATCAGCATCTTTCCATGCTGGGTTATTTAGTTTTTCTGCTACATTATCTAAACAAGCACTTAAGTCCGTGCCCCCTCTAAATGACTGATTCAAAAACTTGATAAGATCTTGCAGACCATTAGACGATGACAATTGGTAATGTACTGTTTCAGTAGAAAATAACATCACATGACATGAACGATTATCAGCTAGTGCTATTTTCATCAATGCAAGCCCAAAAGCTTTAGCACACTGTTCGTTAAATCCCCCCATCGAACCGGATGTATCAATACATACAATAAAAGGTCCTCTTGGTCTTTCTTCATCATGATGATGAGTTACTGGACGCAATACAGTACGCTCTTGCCAATTATCTCCTTGTAATCGATAGGTATTGAGCTGTTTTTCCACCAGCTTTCGATAAAACTCATATTCGATTTCATTAATACCTAGCAAGGCGAGCTCTGTAGGGAGTAAGCGTAAGATATCATCACTGAGCCCTATACCATTGACTTGCTCTGGTGTTGTATCTGGTGCTTTCTCAACAATAGTGACTGGCTCAAAAATCACACTCTCTTCAGGAAGTGATTTCGCTGTTTTGCTACGACCTAGCAAACTTGCGAGTTTATGCAATTCAGGTTGTTGATCGAGAAAGTCGCTATAACGTTGAATAATTTTCTCATCGAAAGGCGTTTTTGTTAAAACACCTTTACTCATATCCCATAAACGCCCTGCTGCACGCTCATTTTCTGAGAATGTATTACTTAAGCTTCCACTTAGTGCCAAACGTTCCTGAAGCTCAGCAAGGAGCTGCTCTTGTTCTTGGTCAAATAGGGCTTTGTGTAATGCAGTGACTTGGAAAATTAAACTTATCCGCCAGTGTTGAATAAACAAAGCTTGTTGAGCTGGTGAAAAAGGCTTATTGGTTTTAATCAGTTGTGATGCTTCGTCAGTAAAAGAGGAGTCTAGCTTGTTTAATTCAGCCAGTATTTTATCTACTTGCTGATTAAACATCGCATTACCAAATGACTGCGTTTGTTGATAAAGTGCAAACTCATCTGCAATCATTGTCGGGACTAATGTCTCTTTTACTCTTTGCTGTAAGCTTTTTTTCCATTGATGGATATCTTTCAATAAGGCTTTTTTGAGTCTAGGATGCTTTTCAAAAAATACCGCTAATTGAGGAGATGCAAGTACAGCAATAATAACTTCCTCAATTAGCTGTCCTTCATTTATGGCTAAAAGCATATCTAATGTTGAAAGTGTCAGCATAATATCATTACTTTATTTGGCTTTTTAATTGCGACAATTTGTCATTAAGCTGAACAAAACTTTGTTCTATGGAAATAAGCCAATCATTATCAATAAATAAATTTGGTTGATGACGATTAAATTTTTCCTGCTCACCATAAATTTCTTGAGTCAGATCTTTTAACTTATCTTTCCACTCTTTGTTATCTTCAATAGGAACAGCGGGTGCTGTCTCTTTTTGTTGATAAAGAGATGTTGTTCGACGACTCACATCCAAAATTTCTAATACGCCATCTTGGCGTATTTGTGCATTAATTGATTGTGGGAAACCAATACCATTTAAACGTGCTAATAACTCATCCCCTTTTGCCAAAAAGTTTTCTAATGCTTTTTGTTCGATAGTAATAAAGTTAACCTGAATACTATGGATATGAAGAGGGATGTGTAAAAACAGGGTGAATTTATCAGCCTGCATTTTATCTGATAGGCTAAAATGTGCGTTTCGTCCAAACATTCCACTTTGTTTTTCAAAACGAAAAGCCTGTTGATCTTGCTTACTTCTTGTCGATTGCATCCACTCAGCCCATAAACTTTCTATTTTTCTAATCAACTCTAGCTGGTGGTAGGCTTGTTCTGTTAAAAGGTTTTGTAATAACTTATCTAATAATGCAAATGATGCTTGGTCATGCCATAGGCAATCTTTTAATAAAATAAGATCTAATGGTGAAATAGCACTACGACCATTAAAAAAGGCACTGGCTTGTAAAAGGCGTACCGCTTTTTTCCAACGTCTATCTGAAACATAAGGTGCAGCATCACTTTTATCTAAAGACTCACGAAGTTGATAAATTAAATCAAATAAGTGGTCATCTAAAGTGATCTTTTCTAATTCTGATTGCCAACGTGAAAACTCTTCTGCGGTAATTTGGATATGTTCTGGAATATGAAAAGAGCCTACTTCTTTATTAATAAGTAATGCGCGAAAGTTTTTCTTATCCTGAACTTTTGTTAACCAAATACGAATAAGCATTCGGTCATATAGCGCTTCAAGACTACTGTCTGAATCAGGTAACTCATTAGAGGCGGATACTAACAAACGCATTGGAATAGCAACTTCAGCTTCTCCATTTCTAAATTTACGCTCATTAATCGCTGTTAATAACGTATTAAGAATAGCGGGTCCTGCTTTCCATATTTCATCAAGAAAGACAACTTCAGCATCAGGTAAATATCCTTCAACCAAACGCTGATATTTACCTTCATCTTTTAAGGCTTGAATAGATAAAGGGCCAAAAATTTCTTCGGGTGTTGAAAAACGCGTCATTAGGTATTCAAATGCTTTAGCCTCTTTAAAAGCTTCTTTCATTCTTCTGGCTATTAAGCTCTTGGCAATACCTGGAGGGCCAAGTAAGAAAACACTCTCACCACTCAGTGCTGCAAGCAGACAAAGACGGATAGCTGACTGTCGCTCATAAAGCCCAGTTTCAAGATATTGGCTAAGTTGTGAAATCCGCTCTGCAAGTTGCATAAACACTCCTAATAATGGGTACTTATTTTCGTCATCCCTCCGAAAATATCAGAAAAGGATTGCTGGCATATAGTCAAACATTCTATTAGCACACAAATTGTTTATAGCAAAAATCGATTCAGCTTCCTACTGCTTATTTTTGGTTCTTTTTTGTTTTACTAGCGAAACGTTTCGATGGTGATCACGTTTTTTCATTAATGTTGCTGAGATGATCGGTTTAAAATATTGAATGTCATTTATGCAATACATCTAGAATTTATTACTGAAAGTAAGGAAAAATCATGGAAGCGAAGAAACTTGTGATTTTAGGTAGTGTTAATGCTGATCATATTCTTAATGTTGCCCATTTTCCGCTTCCTGGTGAAACCATTTCAGGCAACCAATTTCAAATGGTATTTGGCGGTAAAGGTGCTAATCAGGCGGTTGCTGCTGGGCGTTGTGGTGCTAATATTTCGTTTCTTGCTTGTTTAGGGAATGACGATATTGGTAAAAAAGCTAAAGCTCAATTAATAACAGATAACATTGATACCAATAGTATTGAGTTAATTGATGATGTGGCAACAGGTGTTGCGCTGATTTTCGTTAATCAACAGGGTGAAAATGTTATTGGTATTCATGCTGGTGCTAATGGGCGATTAGATACAAATTATGTTCAGCGCCATGGAAATATTATAAAAGAAGCTGATGCTCTGTTAATGCAATTAGAATCACCACTTGATTCTGTATTGAAAGCGGCTGAAATCGCTAAACAAGAAAATGTGCAAGTAATACTAAACCCCGCACCTGCTCAAGCATTACCTGATGAGCTGTTATCACTTGTCGATATTATTACTCCAAACGAAACAGAGACTGAATATCTGACTGGAATTAAAGTGATAGATGATGAAAGTGCTCAGCAAGCAGCGGATGTTCTGCATCATAAAGGTATTAAAACGGTTATTATTACATTAGGAAGCCGCGGAGTTTGGATAAGTGAGAAAAATAGTCAAGGTTGTATTGTCCCTGCATTTAAAGTGAAAGCTGTTGATACTATCGCAGCAGGCGATACATTTAATGGCGCGCTAATCACTGCTTTATTAGAAGGGCAATCTATGATGCCTGCGATTAAATTTGCTCATGCGGCAGCTGCCATTGCTGTTACTCGAGCAGGCGCTCAACCATCAGTACCATGGCGTCATGAGGTAGATACTTTTTTAACTTCATCTTTATAATGTATTTTTCTATCTTATATAAAGAAAAAGAGAGCCTAGGCTCTCTTTTTTAGTTTGAATAACATTATCAGGCTTTTTTCTTTTTATTAGTTAGATTATCGCCATCATGTTTATCAAGGAGTAAAAATACAAAGGAAGAAAGTAATGTAATGATACCAACAGTAATAAAAGTATAATGAAAGTTATCAACCGTAGTGCCCACATTCTCTGTATCAAAATATCCTAAAATAGATGCACTCACTGCAATACCAAAACTAATTGCCAATTGTTGGGTGACAGCCAAAACACTATTTCCTGAGCTAGCATTGTTGTCTGTTAAATCGGCCAATGAAATTGTATTCATTGATGTAAATTGTATGGACATGACCACACCTAATAAAAAGAGTGGAATGATAAGATAGTAAATAGACATATCAGGGGATTGAAGTGAAAACTGAGCGATCATCAAACCAATGATAATAGTGATAGTAAAGAGTGTTCGGCGATAGCTAAATTTCACTAAGATCTTTGTGACAAATGATTTTGCTAAAATAGAACCCAATGCCATAGGCGCCATCATCATCCCAGAAATAATAGCAGGATAACCAAACCCAACCTGTAACATCAGTGGCATTAAGAAAGGGATACAGCCAGTTCCCAATCTTGTTGCAATATTTCCCGCAATACCGACAGAAAAAGTTCGTGTTTTAAATATATTGAGAGGGATAAGTGGTTGCTGGTGGCGTCTTGCATGATTGACGTATAACCCCAGTAAAGAAAATCCACCTAAAATAATGGCAATAGGAATATATCGAGAGATATTTTTATCACCAAAAAGATCAAGGCTGACAGAAAGCATAACTAAGCCAAAACCAAAGAAAATAAAACCAAGTAAATCAAATTTACGTTTTGGCATAGTGAAATTAGGCATATGTTTTATGGCATAGAAAATACCTAATAGGCCAATAGGAATATTTATAATAAATATCCAATGCCAAGATGCATAAGTAACCAATACCCCACCTAAAAGAGGTCCTGCTATGGGGCCGACTAATCCCGGCATTGTGACAAAATTGAGAATGGGTAGTAATTCGCTGCGCGGATAAGCTCTTAGTAAAGCAAGGCGTGCAACCGGCATCATCATTGCGCCACCTATACCTTGTATAATCCGTGAAATAACAAGAAAAGTAAGGTTAGGAGAAAGTGCACATAATAAAGAGCCACCTGAAAATAAAGAAACCGCAATAATAAAAATTTTACGCGTTCCAAATCTATCAGCTAGCCATCCACTGACGGGGATTAATAATGCAACAGTTAAGGTATAGCTGATAACAGCCGATTGCATGGCGAGAGGAGAATGATTAAGGCTTTTTGCTATGTCTGGTAATGCCGTATTAAGAATGGTTGCATCGAGAGCCTGCATAAAAAAAGCCATTGCAGCAATCCAAGGCAACCCAGACATATTTTTGGCGGATTTCAACATGAAGCATATACCGTCTTTGTTCTATATTTTGATTATCGCTTCATTATAAACAGAAAACCTACAAAATTTGTATTAAAACTATTCAATCACTCGTTAATAAGATTAAACAGAGATCACGCGCTTTATTTCCATCCTTATCAATAATTGCCTGAACAATTTGGTTATGTGTTTCCGGTTGAACGGTTTCATTACCCACAATAAGATCGAAATACTTTTTATAAGCAGAAAGAAATAATGAGCCGAATGAGGCAAAGAATGGATTGCCACTTGCTTGATAAATGAGATAGTGAAATTGAGTGTCGATATCTAGCCAATGTTGTCTATCGAAATTCTCATCAAGCAATTGCATTTCTCTACCAAATAAAGCAAGAGACTGTTTTTGGCTTTCGGTTGCATTAAATGCAGCTAAATAACATGCCTGAGGTTCTATTGCTAGACGAACGTGATGGAAATAATGGCTGACCTTATTAAATTCACCGCTGTCTATCCACCAATTAAGAAGATCATTATCTAATAGATTCCAATTTTGCATTGGAGTAACACGAGTACCTATTCTTGGTCGAGGTAAAAGCATACCTTTTGCAGCGAGCATTTTGATTGCTTCACGGATAACTGTTCTGCTGACGGAGAGTATTTCTGCTAGTTCTATTTCTCCAGGTAGTAAAGATTCAGGTTCATAATGTCCCGAAAGGATTTGTTTACCTAGTTTTTCAGCAACTATATAAGAAAGATTTTTTTGAGAAGCTGAACGTTGCTCGTTAAATTGCATAATAAAGATTACCTATACCATAATTTATCTTCTATCTTACGTGAGTCAGCTGGATAAAGCTGTTCGGATTTCACTCTATCAGCGTAAAAATAGAGCGTTTTTCTTTGTTTTGTTGAAAAAAAAAGCGAACAGAAAAAAAATTGAAATAAACACTTGCGCTAATCCGAGATCTCCCTATAATGCGCATCCACTGACCGGCGATGAGCAAACAACAAGCCACGCAGGACGGTGAAGAGAAAAGAAAAAAGTTTGAAAAAACTCTTGACTCTTCAGAGGAATAACGTAATATACGCCTCCTCGCAACAGCGCAGAAGACCGGAAACGGCAGCGAATGTTGCACTGCTCTTTAACAAATTATCAGACAATCTGTGTGGGCACTCGCAGAGACGATATCTTCTAAAATATTAGATGTATCAAGTCTTGAAGAGTGAACAACAAAAGTAAATTCATTTATGAATAGCTAAGTTTTCGATTTCTTTGAGCATCAAACACTTTTAATTGAAGAGTTTGATCATGGCTCAGATTGAACGCTGGCGGCAGGCCTAACACATGCAAGTCGAGCGGTAACAGGAGAAAGCTTGCTTTCTTGCTGACGAGCGGCGGACGGGTGAGTAATGTATGGGGATCTGCCCGATAGAGGGGGATAACTACTGGAAACGGTAGCTAATACCGCATGACGTCTACGGACCAAAGCAGGGGCTCTTCGGACCTTGCGCTATCGGATGAACCCATATGGGATTAGCTAGTAGGTGAGGTAATGGCTCACCTAGGCGACGATCTCTAGCTGGTCTGAGAGGATGATCAGCCACACTGGGACTGAGACACGGCCCAGACTCCTACGGGAGGCAGCAGTGGGGAATATTGCACAATGGGCGCAAGCCTGATGCAGCCATGCCGCGTGTATGAAGAAGGCCTTAGGGTTGTAAAGTACTTTCAGTTGGGAGGAAGGCGTTGATGCTAATATCATCAGCGATTGACGTTACCAACAGAAGAAGCACCGGCTAACTCCGTGCCAGCAGCCGCGGTAATACGGAGGGTGCAAGCGTTAATCGGAATTACTGGGCGTAAAGCGCACGCAGGCGGTTGATTAAGTTAGATGTGAAATCCCCGGGCTTAACCTGGGAATGGCATCTAAGACTGGTCAGCTAGAGTCTTGTAGAGGGGGGTAGAATTCCATGTGTAGCGGTGAAATGCGTAGAGATGTGGAGGAATACCGGTGGCGAAGGCGGCCCCCTGGACAAAGACTGACGCTCAGGTGCGAAAGCGTGGGGAGCAAACAGGATTAGATACCCTGGTAGTCCACGCTGTAAACGATGTCGATTTGGAGGTTGTTCCCTTGAGGAGTGGCTTCCGGAGCTAACGCGTTAAATCGACCGCCTGGGGAGTACGGCCGCAAGGTTAAAACTCAAATGAATTGACGGGGGCCCGCACAAGCGGTGGAGCATGTGGTTTAATTCGATGCAACGCGAAGAACCTTACCTACTCTTGACATCCAGCGAATCCTTTAGAGATAGAGGAGTGCCTTCGGGAACGCTGAGACAGGTGCTGCATGGCTGTCGTCAGCTCGTGTTGTGAAATGTTGGGTTAAGTCCCGCAACGAGCGCAACCCTTATCCTTTGTTGCCAGCGCGTGATGGCGGGAACTCAAAGGAGACTGCCGGTGATAAACCGGAGGAAGGTGGGGATGACGTCAAGTCATCATGGCCCTTACGAGTAGGGCTACACACGTGCTACAATGGCAGATACAAAGAGAAGCGACCTCGCGAGAGCAAGCGGAACTCATAAAGTCTGTCGTAGTCCGGATTGGAGTCTGCAACTCGACTCCATGAAGTCGGAATCGCTAGTAATCGTAGATCAGAATGCTACGGTGAATACGTTCCCGGGCCTTGTACACACCGCCCGTCACACCATGGGAGTGGGTTGCAAAAGAAGTAGGTAGCTTAACCTTCGGGAGGGCGCTTACCACTTTGTGATTCATGACTGGGGTGAAGTCGTAACAAGGTAACCGTAGGGGAACCTGCGGTTGGATCACCTCCTTACCTAAGAGATACGTGTTATGTGCAGTGCTCACACAGATTGTCTGATGAAGAACGAGCAGAAATACCGGTATAGGCTTGTAGCTCAGGTGGTTAGAGCGCACCCCTGATAAGGGTGAGGTCGGTGGTTCAAGTCCACTCAGGCCTACCACTTTTCCTTTATGCTGTGTTGTGAAGCAACTCGTTTACTTTAAGTAAACTTCGTTACTCCATGCCTTGCCTAAAGAAAAAGCTTCTTTTATAAAGAAGAAAAGGAGTGGTTATACAGGTATTAAGAATGCATTATGGGGCTATAGCTCAGCTGGGAGAGCGCCTGCCTTGCACGCAGGAGGTCAGCGGTTCGATCCCGCTTAGCTCCACCATAATTTCTTGAATATAAAACAATAATTCAGAGTATATTAGCAATAGTATACTGCGAATTATTTTGCTCTTTAACAATCTGGAACAAGCTGAAAAATTGAAAACAAATCAATATATCACCGAGGTATATTGATGAGTCTCTCAAAATCTCAGACCTTGAATGTGTGATACTCCAAGGCGAGTGTCATGAGCGAGCAACAGCAATTCTAGGCGGACAGCGCGCAGTAAGCGCAGCATACATAAGTATGTGAGCATTACGAGCACTGCCCAACAACGAATTGATGCTTGTGTAGCCATGACCTTTAAAGTCGTCTTCGAGAGAAACACCTTCGGGTTGTGAGGTTAAGCGAATAAGCGTACACGGTGGATGCCTAGGCAATCAGAGGCGATGAAGGACGTGCTAATCTGCGATAAGCGTCGGTAAGGTGATATGAACCGTTATACCCGACGATTTCCGAATGGGGAAACCCAATATCCAATGGATATTATCATTAACTGAATACATAGGTTAATGAAGCGAACCGGGAGAACTGAAACATCTCAGTACCCCGAGGAAAAGAAATCAACCGAGATTCCCCTAGTAGCGGCGAGCGAACGGGGAACAGCCCAGAGTCTTAATCAATAGCAGCATCAGGAGAACGGTCTGGAAAGTCCGGCAGTAAAGGGTGATAGCCCCGTATCTGAAGATGCTGTTATTGTGAACTCGACGAGTAGGGCGGGACACGTGTTATCCTGTCTGAATATGGGGGGACCATCCTCCAAGGCTAAATACTCCTGATTGACCGATAGTGAACCAGTACCGTGAGGGAAAGGCGAAAAGAACCCCGGCGAGGGGAGTGAAAAAGAACCTGAAACCGTGTACGTACAAGCAGTAGGAGCCTCTTTATGGGGTGACTGCGTACCTTTTGTATAATGGGTCAGCGACTTATATTCTGTAGCAAGGTTAACCGAATAGGGGAGCCGTAGGGAAACCGAGTCTTAACTGGGCGAATGAGTTGCAGGGTATAGACCCGAAACCCGGTGATCTATCCATGGGCAGGTTGAAGGTTGGGTAACACTAACTGGAGGACCGAACCGACTAATGTTGAAAAATTAGCGGATGACTTGTGGATGGGGGTGAAAGGCCAATCAAACCGGGAGATAGCTGGTTCTCCCCGAAAGCTATTTAGGTAGCGCCTCGTGAACTCATCTTCGGGGGTAGAGCACTGTTTCGACTAGGGGGTCATCCCGACTTACCAACTCGATGCAAACTGCGAATACCGAAGAATGTTATCACGGGAGACACACGGCGGGTGCTAACGTTCGTCGTGAAGAGGGAAACAACCCAGACCGCCAGCTAAGGTCCCAAAGTCATGGTTAAGTGGGAAACGAAGTGGGAAGGCTCAGACAGCCAGGATGTTGGCTTAGAAGCAGCCATCATTTAAAGAAAGCGTAATAGCTCACTGGTCGAGTCGGCCTGCGCGGAAGATGTAACGGGGCTAAACTATGCACCGAAGCTGCGGCAGCGATATGTAAATATTGTTGGGTAGGGGAGCGTTCTGTAAGCCTGTGAAGGTGTGCTGTGAGGCATGCTGGAGGTATCAGAAGTGCGAATGCTGACATAAGTAACGATAATGCGGGTGAAAAACCCGCACGCCGGAAGACCAAGGGTTCCTGTCCAACGTTAATCGGGGCAGGGTGAGTCGACCCCTAAGGCGAGGCTGAAAAGCGTAGTCGATGGGAAACGGGTTAATATTCCCGTACTGGTGGTAACTGCGATGGGGGAACGGAGAAGGCTAGGTTGTCCGGGCGACGGTCGTCCCGGTTCAAGCATGTAGGCAGAGTGATTAGGCAAATCCGGTCACTTAATGCTGAGGTGTGATGACGAGCCACTAAGGTGGTGAAGCAATTGATGCCCTGCTTCCAGGAAAAGCCTCTAAGCTTCAGGTTACCAACAATCGTACCCCAAACCGACACAGGTGGTCAGGTAGAGAATACTCAGGCGCTTGAGAGAACTCGGGTGAAGGAACTAGGCAAAATGGTGCCGTAACTTCGGGAGAAGGCACGCTGGCGGTAAGTGAAGTCCCTTGCGGACGGAGCCGAAGCCAGTCGAAGATACCAGCTGGCTGCAACTGTTTATTAAAAACACAGCACTGTGCAAACACGAAAGTGGACGTATACGGTGTGACGCCTGCCCGGTGCTGGAAGGTTAATTGATGGGGTTATCCGTAAGGAGAAGCTCTTGATCGAAGCCCCAGTAAACGGCGGCCGTAACTATAACGGTCCTAAGGTAGCGAAATTCCTTGTCGGGTAAGTTCCGACCTGCACGAATGGCGTAATGATGGCCAGGCTGTCTCCACCCGAGACTCAGTGAAATTGAACTCGCTGTGAAGATGCAGTGTACCCGCGGCAAGACGGAAAGACCCCGTGAACCTTTACTATAGCTTGACACTGAACATTGAGCCTTGATGTGTAGGATAGGTGGGAGACTTAGAAGTGTGGACGCCAGTCTGCATGGAGTCAACCTTGAAATACCACCCTTTAACGTTTGATGTTCTAACCTAGGCCCATAATCTGGGTCGGGGACCGTGTCTGGTGGGTAGTTTGACTGGGGCGGTCTCCTCCTAAAGAGTAACGGAGGAGCACGAAGGTTGGCTAAGCATGGTCGGACATCATGCGGTTAGTGCAAAGGCATAAGCCAGCTTGACTGTGAGAGTGACGGCTCGAGCAGGTACGAAAGTAGGTCTTAGTGATCCGGTGGTTCTGAATGGAAGGGCCATCGCTCAACGGATAAAAGGTACTCCGGGGATAACAGGCTGATACCGCCCAAGAGTTCATATCGACGGCGGTGTTTGGCACCTCGATGTCGGCTCATCACATCCTGGGGCTGAAGTAGGTCCCAAGGGTATGGCTGTTCGCCATTTAAAGTGGTACGCGAGCTGGGTTTAGAACGTCGTGAGACAGTTCGGTCCCTATCTGCCGTGGGCGTTGGAAGATTGAGAGGGGTTGCTCCTAGTACGAGAGGACCGGAGTGAACGCACCACTGGTGTTCGGGTTGTCATGCCAATGGCATTGCCCGGTAGCTAAGTGCGGAAGAGATAACCGCTGAAAGCATCTAAGCGGGAAACTTGCCTCGAGATGAGTCTTCCCTGTCACCTAGAGTGACCTAAAGGAACGTTTAAGACTAAGACGTTGATAGGCTGGGTGTGTAAGCGTAGCGATACGTTGAGCTAACCAGTACTAATGAACCGTGAGGCTTAACCTGACAACACCGAAGGTGTTTTGTCTGAGAGACGAACATCGATGAAGTAAGCTTGTTTAAGATTGAATATTGCTGGTTACTGAGAAAGAAACAACAGTAACGGGTAATGATACCGAATTTGCTTGGCGGCCATAGCGCAGCGGACCCACCTGAATCCATGCCGAACTCAGAAGTGAAACGTTGTAGCGCCGATGGTAGTGTGGGGTCTCCCCATGTGAGAGTAGGGAACTGCCAGGCATTAAATAAGACGAGAAAGCCAACCCAATGGGTTGGCTTTTTTGCGTTTGGGGCTTTTAAAAAGATCAACAGCTTATATGTTAGTCGTTAATTAGAAACTATGGTTACATTCCTCAATAAAATAGCCAATCTTCATGCCGCTAAACACTATTTATGGCAACTCATTAGTAAAATGATCCCCGTATCAAGCATCTAATATCACATTAATTTAATGCCTAGTGTTCTGATCTTTTATTTCTTGTTATCTCTGATGGATCTTATTAAAAGCAGATGGTGTAAATGTAAAAACACACTCTTTATTACTGAGTCTATTTTTATTTAGATATCTTTAATGAGGATGTTATTGAGGCTCCTGCTCTTCTGAACGCAGTAAATCATAGTTTAAGATATTTTTATTACCATCAATAACGGTGATTGGTGATTTAGGCTGATAGCACTCATTTAATGGTGAGTGACACTGTTGGGGGGAGTTATGTTCTATTCCAAGCCAACTACTTAGTAGCCAATAGTTATTTACCGTTGAATAAGGCTTATTCAATGCATCATTATTGATAATGGGTTTAATAGATGATGGGCTATACCAAATAAACAAAGGTATATCATAAGCTTCTTTTCGTGGCGTATTTACACCATGATGATAACGAACCTCTCTATTTTTATCGAGACGCTGTAAAGCGTGATCTGCAAAGTAGAGAATAGAAGCTGGTTTATCTTTGACTCTCTCGATGATGTCATTAATTAATTTATCTGTATAAGCGATAGAGCTGTCATAGCAGTTATCATCATCTTCTTGCGTGAATTTCTTTAAATACTGACTTGGAAATCGATTACAGGCCGGCTCATGGCTACCATATGTATGTAAGATGATTAATTTTTTCTCTTCAGATGGCTCATTGAGAGCTCTGTCTAAATAAGGAAGCAACTCTTCATCATAACCGATAAATTCATTCCACTTTTTATTTTGAGCCATATTAGCAATGACAGAAATAACACTGGTTTTCTGATTACCTTCACCTTGATTACTTAACCAATATGTTTTAAACCCAGCATGATTGGCAAGAGAAACAATATTATCAGCGTAATGACTTTTATCTTGTAACTGTTCCAATCCTATATTTGAGAGTGAAATTGGTACAGAAAGAATAGTTACTGGTGCCGGAGAATAAACTTGATTGAATAGGATAAGATTACTCTTTTCTTTCATTAGATTAGGTGTTGTATCGTACTGATAGCCATAAATTCCTAGATGATCTCTGCGAACGGATTCTCCAAGAATAAGGATATAAATTTCTGTATTATCATTATGTTTATTATATTGAAACTCAACTTTTTGAGAGGCAATTCTTCTAATTTGGCGATTTTCATGGAAGGTTCGGACAAGTGCCGCTGCATTATAAAAAGGTGTATTGAGAAGTGCATATTCTGTCAGTAATTTACTGTTGTTATCGTTTCTTAATGCGAAGCTTTTATAAATTGGAATAATGGCTATTAAGATAACAAAAGTAATCACACTTTTTTTTGTCGTTTTTAGATCAGATACTTGAGCTGCTTTATGGATGAAAAAATAGTAAATGACAAAAGCACATAGATAGAATAATACATAGTACTTATTATAAGAGAGCATACCGACAGTTTCGCTGCCATTGGTATTAATAAAAGTTTCAGCAATGGATGATGAAAAAGCAATATCGTGTTCACGATAGAAAAATAGAGAAATAGACAGGTTTAAAGACCATAGCGCACTAGTAATAAAGGTTATTATTTTTCCTAAAACAGAACGATAAATGCCACTACATATCAGTATAAGTAGCCAACCAATAAGAACAATATAGATTTTTTGTCCTATATGTAGCGTTGAACCACCCAATATTGCAGGTGCCATAGATAAGAAAAATAAAAGTGCGTAATGAGTTAATTGAGACATAATCTATTTAAAAACTACCACCTCTTTTTATGTAGAATAAAAAGTTAACCATTTACCTTTTGACAATACAAGCCTTGTTTAGCTGAAGTGTGTCTGAAATTGATATTACTATGTTTCTTCCTCACTATTTTGAGCTGTTTGGCTTTATTAATAAGCCTTGTAGAAAATAAGTTATGTTTCTTTTTATTTGTAATTAATTGATTTCAATTTAATTTGTTTTTATTTTTATAACAGTAGAATAACTAATAATAAGTTATTTAAATAATCGTATAGATATGTAGTTAAAGCTTAAAAGTATTCTAAATAAGTAAATAATAGAAATAGGATCAAGATTTTTATGATAATGGATAAAAATCATTGAAAATGAATAACCCCAAAGTTGGAATTCACTTTGGGGTTATTTTTATTTAGAAAGATAACATTATTTCAGGTTGTTAGTGCTGTTTACCTTGTTCAATACCTAAGCCAATTTGAGAACGAATAAACTGTGCTTGGAATTTTGCTTTTTCTTGCTCACCTAAAGATGATTTATCAGTAACAGAGAAAAGCCATGAGACAACAAAAGCAATGATTATTGAGAATAATGCTGGATATTCATAAGGATAGATGGGTTTTTCATGACCTAAAATACTTACCCAAATTGTTGGCCCTAAGATCATCAACGTGACAGCAACTAATAAACCAGACCATCCTCCTGTGACTGCACCTCGTGTTGTCAGCCCTTTCCAATACATTGATAGCAATATGATTGGGAAGTTACAGCTTGCTGCAATTGAGAAAGCTAGCCCCACCATAAAGGCAATATTTTGTTTTTCAAATAAAATACCTAAACCGATAGCGACGATACCTAAGATAACCACTGTAATTTTGGATACTTTTAGCTCTTGTCTTTCATCTGCGTGGCCATTTTTAATTACATTCGCGTAGAGATCATGTGATACCGCAGATGCGCCCGCTAAAGTTAGTCCTGCAACAACGGCTAAAATAGTAGCGAAGGCAACGGCTGAAATGAAGCCTAAGAAGAAGTTACCGCCAACGGCATCCGCCAAGTGAACAGCCGCCATATTGGTTCCACCAATCAAAGCGCCAGCGGCATCTTTGAACATAGGATTAGGGCTAACGAGTAAGATAGCGCCGAAACCAATGATAAAAGTAAGAATATAGAAATAACCGATAAAACCTGTTGCATAGAAAACACTCTTACGGGCTTCTTTTGCATCGCTAACAGTAAAGAAGCGCATGATGATATGAGGAAGTCCCGCCGTACCAAACATTAGTGCAAGACCTAAAGAGAGAGCAGATATAGGATCAGAAACCAATCCACCAGGACTCATGATAGAGAACCCTTTTGAGTGAACACTAACGGCTTCTTTAAATAAGGTATTGAAATTAAAATCGACAGCTTTCATCACCATAACAGCCATAAAACTTGCACCTGCAAGTAATAAAATAGCTTTAATGATTTGAACCCAAGTGGTGGCTAACATGCCTCCAAATAAAACATATAGCACCATTAGAATACCGACGAGCACAACGGCAATATGGTAGTTTAAGCCGAAAAGGAGTTCGATTAATTTACCGGCACCAACCATTTGTGCAATCAGATAAAGAGCGACAACAACCAGTGATCCAATAGCGGAGAGTGTTCTCACTGGTTTAGGGCTTAAGCGATAGGAGACAACATCAGCAAAGGTATAGCGCCCTAAATTACGTAAGCGTTCAGCAATGATAAAAAGAATGATAGGCCAACCAATCAGAAATCCAATTGAATAGATAAGTCCATCATAACCCGAGGTATAAACCAGTGCGGAGATCCCTAAAAAGGATGCGGCAGACATAAAATCACCGGCGATTGCCATTCCGTTTTGGAAGCCAGTAATTTTCCCTCCTGCAGTATAGTAATCAGCACGAGAGCGGGTACGTTTAGAAGCCCAATAAGTGATGTAAAGTGTCAATCCTACAAATATTAGGAACATGATGATGGCCTGAATATTCATAGGTTGTTTCTCACCTCCTTCAGTTATTGCGGTAGCGTAAGCAGCCGTTGAGGAGAGGAAAAATAAGCTTATTGCATAAAGTAACTTTCTCATTTTTCTACCTCTTCAATAATTTCAGTGGTAAGTTTGTCGAACTCTGTATTGGCTTTAATAACGTAAACGCCCGTTAATAAAAATGAGGCGATGATTAAACCTATACCAATAGGAATACCTCGTGTAATGTAGCTGCCCTCATATAATGGTGTACCTAACCATTGTGGATAGAACGCAATAAGTAAGATAAATGAGACGTACATAACGAGCGTAATAATTGAAAGTGTCCATGAAAAACGACTACGTTTATTAACCAGTTCTTTAAAGCGAGGGTTGTTTTCTATCTCTTGATAAATATTGGAATTCATCAGAGTTCTCCTCTATATAATTGTTTGGTTTATCACTTGATTTAGAGGCTTAAATCCCCCGCATTCCATGATTTTCAGGTAAGAGAGCCCAGCAAAGGCATTTTCATGCCTTTGCTTTGTCGTATTACGTTTTTTAAATGACAGTTATTTGTTGTGTATTAAGCAGTGAGTGATAGAGACTGTTTTTCTTCTAACAGTTTTTCTACAACACCCGGATCAGCGAGTGTTGAGGTATCCCCGAGGTTAGTTGTGTCGCCAGAGGCAATTTTACGCAAGATACGGCGCATAATTTTCCCTGATCGTGTTTTAGGTAAGGAATCTGTCCAATGTAGGATATCTGGTGTGGCTATTGGCCCAATTTCTTTACGTACCCAGTTGCGAACTTCTGTATAAAGTTCAGGAGTTGGCTCTTCACCGTGATTTAAAGTGACATAAGCATAAATAGCTTGTCCTTTAAGATTATGAGGAATACCAACTACTGCGGCTTCTGCAATCTTAGGATGTGCAACAAGAGCGGATTCAATCTCTGCTGTTCCTAAGCGATGACCTGAAATATTCAAGACATCATCAACACGCCCTGTTATCCAATAGTCACCATCTTCATCTCGGCGAGCTCCGTCACCAGAGAAATACATCCCTTTAAAGGTTGAAAAGTAAGTTTGCTCAAAACGCTCGTGATCACCAAAAAGTGTTCTTGCTTGACCCGGCCAAGAATCAGTAATCACTAAGTTTCCTTCGCAAGCCCCTTGCTGTACTTCGCCCATATTATCGACAATTGCAGGCTGAACACCGAAGAAAGGACGTGTTGCTGAGCCAGGTTTTAGATCCATAGCACCCGGTAATGGGGTTATCATGAAACCACCAGTTTCTGTTTGCCACCATGTATCAACGATAGGACATTGGCTACGTCCCATTTTCTGATAGAACCATTCCCATGCTTCTGGATTAATAGGTTCACCTACGGAGCCTAAAATGCGCAGAGAGGTGCGTTGAGTGCCTTCAATCGCTTTATCGCCTTCAGCCATTAATGCACGGATTGCAGTCGGTGCAGTATATAAGATATTGATTTGGTGCTTATCAACAATTTGAGCCATGCGGTTAACAGATGGGTAATTAGGGACACCTTCAAACATAACAGTAGTCGCACCATTTGACAGAGGGCCATACAGTAAGTAGCTATGCCCTGTTACCCAACCCACATCAGCAGTACACCAATAAATATCACCTTCATGATAATCAAAGGTGTATTTGAAGGTCATTGAAGCATAAACGAGATAACCTCCCGTTGTGTGCAGTACACCTTTGGGTTTGCCTGTTGAACCTGAGGTATACAGAATAAAGAGAGGATCTTCTGCATCCATCACTTCAACATCACATTCAGTGCTGACACCTTGGATGATTTCATCCCACCAAACATCACGCCCTTCAATCCATTGTTCGGTATGCCCTGTTCGACGAAATACCACTACATGATTAATAGGGGGGATATCAGCGTGATTTAAAGCATCATCAACATTTTTCTTTAAAGGAATAGCGCGACCTGCACGTAATCCTTCATCAGCAGTAATCACTAATTTAGCTTTTGAATCAATGATCCTGCCTGCAACAGCTTCAGGAGAGAAACCACCAAAAATAACAGAATGGATAGCACCAATACGAGTACAAGCGAGCATAGCGACTGCCGCTTCTGGTACCATCGGCATATAAATCGCCACAACATCGCCTTTTTTAATACCTAAATTTTTTAATACGTTAGCGAATTGGCAAACATTTTGGTGGAGTTGTCGGTAAGTGATTTTTTTCGACTCATTAGGTGAGTCGCCTTCCCAAATAATGGCGGTTTGATCACCTCGTGTTTTAAGGTGGCGATCAAGACAGTTTTGACTGATATTTAGCTGACCATCTTCAAACCAGCGAATGCGTACATGGCCTGGGTCAAAAGAAGTATTTTTTACCACAGTATATGGTTTTATCCAGTCAATGATTTTCCCTTTATCTGCCCAAAAGGCCTCAGGGTTTTTGATGGATAATTCATAATCTTTTTGGTATTGCTCTTTATTGATCAGGGCGTGTTCTGCAATGCTTGCAGGAATATGATGTTGGTTTATTTTTGTCATAATAGTTCTCCTCACTATTGTTAATACTATGTCAAAAAGTCGTTAACAAAAGAGGGCAAATAAAGATTGTTTCTTTTTTGCGCAGAAGATCACGAATTAATGGAAATGCTTTTCATGGAATGTTCAATTAGTGCTAAAGCCAGCAGGGCATTATTTATCTACTATTTTCTTGTTTAATAGGATCATCGTTTAATAGAACGCTTTTAAATTAAAATAATATACTGTGAAAATTAATTTAACCGTGTTGGATAAAAAAACCACAAAAATAATATGGATATGATAATGATTTTCATTAACGTTTTTTTCACTATAATGAAATGAAAAGATAAATCACATGATGTGATCCAAGATAAAACAGCACTGGAGATTAATATGAGCTATACATTACCTGCACTGCCTTATGCTTATGATGCATTAGAGCCTCACTTTGATGAGCGTACAATGGAAATTCACCATACTAAGCATCATCAAACTTATGTGAATAATACCAATACAGCATTAGAAAAATTACCTGAGCTTGCTGGCTTAGAGATTGATGAATTAGTTAAAAATCTTCATAAAGTGCCTGCTGATCAACGTACTTTTTTACGTAATAACGCTGGTGGTCACTCTAACCACTCATTATTCTGGAAAGGTTTGAAGCTAGGTACTCAATTACAAGGTTCACTAAAAGATGCGATTGAGCGCGACTTTGGTAGCGTTGATGCCTTTAAAGAGTTATTTGAAAAAGCGGCTGCGAGCCGTTTTGGTTCAGGTTGGGCTTGGCTGGTATTAAAAGACGATGGCAAACTTGCGGTAGTTTCTACTGCAAACCAAGATAGCCCATTAATGGGTGAAGAGTTAGCTGGCGCATCAGGTTACCCAATTGTAGGGTTAGATGTGTGGGAACATGCTTACTACTTGAAATATCAAAATCGCCGCCCTGATTATATTAAAGCGTTCTGGTCCGTCGTTAACTGGGACGAAGCGCAAAAACGTTTTCAGAGCAAAGCATAATTGAGTAGATAACATCCTTTCTTTTTTATATTTTCAATGCCGACATTTGTCGGCATTGTTTCTTTTGAACACTATCTTTACTATGAGTTATCTTTTTCTGTTTAGGTAGTGAGCTATGCGTTATTTTCCTAGTGTTTTTATCGGTAATATCACAACAACATCTAATGGATTTACCAGTGCGATCACCAAAAGGCTGGTGGATGGCCATATCAAATTGACATCACTGGGATTAGAAGATGATGAGCAAGCAGAAAAGAGTTTTCACGGTGGTCCTGATCGCGCACTTTGTCATTATCCTCGAGAGCACTACCTCTATTGGTCAGAGCAATTTCCACAATTAGTCGATTTTTTCCATGCCCCTGCATTTGGGGAAAATATCTCAACAACAGGCATGACAGAAGAGAATGTCTTTATTGGGGATATTTATCAATGGGGAACTGCATTAATTCAAGTGACTCAACCTCGCTCTCCTTGCTACAAACTTAACACAGTGACAGAAGTCAGTAATTTTTCGCAAATTATACAAGATAGTGGTTATTGTGGTTGGTTATATCGTGTTGTGAGTGCGGGAGAAACAGGGAGTCATCATCCTCTTGTGTTAGTTTCAAGAAACAGTGATGTCTCTGTTAAAGAAGCTATTTCTATTGCTTTTCATATGCCTTTTGATGAAGAGCTTTATCATCGTTTATTAAGTGCGGCAGGATTATCAGCGAGTTGGAGTAAGACTATGCAGTTAAGACTGCAAAATCAAACTATTGAGAGCTTTGATAGACGGCTGTTTAAGAGATAAATAATTATCTAATTGATAATTAACAGTATTATCAATAAAAATTAGCTTGTGGGCTAATTTAACCTTGCATAAAATTAGCTTGTGGGCTAATTTAACCTTGCATAAAATTAGCTTATAGGCTAATTTTTACGTTAAGGAAAAGCTCGTGTTTGAAATTTTATATCACCCAAACGCTTGGGATGAAGTATTAGAGTTACCTATTCAAATACGAGTTAAATACGATAAACTTATTACTAAGATAGAGCACGATGCTCGTTTATTAAGAGAGCCTGATACAAAATATTTAGGAAATGGTCTTTTCGAGATCCGTACTATGGGGACTGATATTGCTAGAGGTATATGGATATACCATAAAAGAAACACTGTTGTTATGCTTCGTATTTTTATTAAGAAAACGCAAAAAATATCGAAGAAAGAGATTGAGATCGCCCAAAAACGATTGATGGAGGTGCTCAATGAAATTGAGAAGTCATAAAGAATTACATAATGAGATGATGGAAGATGAAGAATATCGAGTGGCTTGGGATGACGAAACGCGTAAGGAAAAATTGAGAGATACACTGGCCCAATGGCGTAAACGCGATAATTTGACAAAAGCGCAAGTTGCTGAGCGAATGGGTGTAACACCGCCAGTAATTACTAGAATAGAAAATAATATTACTAAAGCGAGTATAGATACCTTAGCGAGATATGCCTACGCTTGTGGTATTAAGAACCCAATAATTCCTCTTTACTAAAAAAACACCTCCCTAAACATGAACTGCACCCCAAAAGTTGGACACCAACTTTGGGGTGTTTTTTTATGTATTAACGAAAAATTACGGATGTGCGATAAATCCAATCGCATCATAAACCTTGTCTAAGGTTGCTTGAGCGCGAGTTTTGGCTTTATCAGCACCTTCTTTCATGATTTTATTAAGCAATGCTTCATCATTACGGAATGTGTTAAAACGTTCTTGAATGTTGGTTAGCATTTCAGATACCGCATCAGCGACAGCACCTTTTAGATGACCGTACATTTGGCCTTCAAATTCAGCTTCTAATTCAGGAATAGTTTTACCTGTAACACCCGCTAAGATATCGAGTAAGTTAGACACACCTGCTTTATTTTCAAGATCGTAAATAACACGAGGTGGCTCTTCTGAGTCAGTCATTGCTCGTTTGATCTTTTTCGCTGCTGCTTTTGGATCTTCAAGCAATGCGATAACGTTATTACGGTTATCATCAGATTTAGACATTTTTTTAGTCGGATCTTGTAATGCCATCACACGAGCGCCGCCTTTTGGAATAAAAGGATCTGGTACGGTGAATATATCGCCATAAATAGCATTAAAGCGCTGAGCAATATCACGGCTTAATTCAAGATGTTGTTTTTGGTCGATACCAACAGGGACTTGGTTTGTTTGATAGATAAGAATATCTGCCGCCATTAATACAGGATAGTCGAATAGCCCTGCATTGATATTTTCGGCGTGGCGCGCTGATTTATCTTTAAATTGAGTCATTCGGCTCAATTCACCAAAATAGGTATAGCAGTTAAGTGCCCAGCTTAATTGTGCATGTTGTGGAACATGTGACTGAACAAAAATAGTGCTTTTTTCTGGATCAATACCGCAAGCAAGATAAAGAGCCAGCGTATCTAAGGTTCTTTTTCTAAGTTCTTTTGGATCTTGACGAACTGTAATGGCGTGTTGGTCAACGATACAGTAAATGCAATCATAGTCATCTTGCATTTGTACCCATTGACGTAATGCACCCATGTAGTTACCAATAGTGAGTTCACCAGAAGGTTGTGCACCACTGAATACAATTGGCTTTTGTGCCGTTTTTTCTACTGAAGTCGTCATCTTAATTCTGTTCCACAGTTGTCATTGCGTGATGTCGAGGATTGATAGCAAGTCAGCAAAATTATCGAGTGTATAATCAGGTTTGCTGTCTGCAATAGAGACGCCATAGTTATAGCCATAGGTTAAACCTACGCAAGGGCACTCAGCCGCTTGTGCTGCAATAATGTCGTTGCGAGAATCCCCAACAAAAAGGAGTTCTTCCTTTTTAACACCAAATGTACCCATTGTTAAATATAATGGTGCTGGATGTGGTTTTTTTTCTTTGACATCATCTCCCCCTAGTACTAAGGAAAAATATTTATCAATTTTCAGTTGCTGTAATAGTGGCGCAATAAAGGGTGAAGGCTTATTGGTGACGATACCTAATGGAATGTTATGTGAAGCTAATACTTCAAGCGTTTCTTTGACGTGTGGGAATAAATCACTGCCTGTTTTGACCGATGTTGCATAATGTTCATCAAAAAGGTCACGCATCTCTTTTAATAAGGTTTCTGTGACATCTTCTACGCCAGCGTTATGCAAAGCGCGTGTAAGTAGCATATCAACGCCATTACCCACCCAAATTGTGACATTATGTTTACCAGCAGGTGCAAAACCTTTTGATGTTAATGCGTAATCTGTTGCTTCTGTTAGTCCAACAGCGCTGTCAGTGAGTGTGCCATCAAGATCAAAGGCGATAGCACGAATGCCTTTGAGTTTTTTGTCTGTCATTACGATACCTTTTCTAATTCGCGACGCATATTGTCAATAACATGCTTATAATCTGGTTGATTGAAAATAGCTGAGCCAGCAACGAACATATCTGCACCTGCTTGGGCAATTTCAGCGATATTATCGACTTTAACACCACCATCAATTTCTAAACGAATGTCATAACCACCATCATCGATCATTTTACGAACTTGGCGTAATTTATCGAGGGTGTTAGGAATAAATGATTGACCACCAAAGCCTGGGTTAACAGACATCAGCAGAATAAGATCTAATTTATCCATTACATAATCGAGATAATTTAATGGGGTTGCTGGGTTAAGCACTAAGCCTGCTTTACAACCACAATCTTTTATTAGTTGAATTGTACGGTCAACGTGGTCACTGGCTTCAGCGTGAAATGAGATATACGTTGCGCCAGCTTCTGCAAAATCAGGGATGATGCGATCAACGGGTTTAACCATTAGGTGAACATCAATGGGCGCTGTAATACCGTAGTTGCGCAGAGCCTTACAAATTGGTGCACCAAACGTTAGGTTCGGTACATAGTGGTTATCCATAACATCAAAGTGGACAACATCTGCGCCAGCTGCGAGCACTTTTTCAGTGTCTTCGCCAAGGCGAGCAAAATCAGCGGATAAAATAGAAGGGGCAATCAGAAAATCTTTCATCGCATTCTCCAGACAACACTCCCATTGTCGGGAGGTGTTAACGATTATTTATATAAGGCAAGTAATTCGTTCACTTTGCTACGACCAAGTGTGTTGCTACTGATTGTTCTTCTGACTTTCACACTGTGTAGCTCTTTTGCGTCTACATACCACTCTTTTGTTAACGCAGTCTCATGATTTGATATTAACACGGGTATCTGTCTCTCGTAAGCCAGCATTGAGGCCAGTTGAGCCAGATGTTCCTGCTCTTGAAAACTAAAGCTATTTGTATGGTATGACGTAAAATTTGCAGTCGGTGATAACGGTGCATAAGGAGGATCGCAATAAACAACGGCACCTTTTTTTGCATTTGTCATCGTTGATGAATAGCTTTGGCAAACAAATTCGGCTTTTTGTGCTTTTTCAGAAAACCAAATTAGCTCTGCTTCAGGAAAATAAGGTTTTTTATAACGACCAAAAGGGACATTGTATTCACCTTTTGAATTATAACGACACAGCCCATTGTAGCAATGACGGTTAAGATAGAGAAATAATACACTACGCTGATAAGCGTCCGTTGAACGATTAAATTCTTGTCGTAGTTGATAGAACTCTTCTGCGATATTCATTTGAGGGGTAAATAATAAGCGAGCATCCTTCATAAATTTTTCAGGATGTTGCTTTACCGTATTATAGAGATGAATTAGATCACTATTTATATCGGCAAGAATATATGAATCGTATTCTGTATTTAAAAAAACAGAACCGGCACCCATAAAAGGTTCAATTAAACAATTACCCTCAGGCAGATGACGTTTAATGTCATCTACCAAAGGATATTTACCACCAGCCCATTTTAGGAATGCGCGTTTTTTTTTCATGCCGTCCAAATTTCTCAATCGTTTCAGAGTCGCCGATTGTACTCTGTTTCAGACAGCATATCAGCGGTGAACTTCGTCTTAATTATTTTTTTAGATCCTGATGAACATGTTTCATCGGTCTAACCCAAGGTTGTTTTGCTTGTACTGGCGCAGGTAATGAAGAAACAGCCTGCTTGGCTTCACTTATATTACGATAATTTCCATAGATGAGTACATACCATGGATTACCATTACGCTGTGTTTTGTAAATAGTGTAGTTTCCATTGAGGTTCTTTTTAGCGAAAGCCTCTAAGGTATCTTGGCGACTTGCACCACTTAATTGCAAAGTATAGTTAGTGGCAGGGATAGTGCTTAAATTACTTGCTGATAATGAGCCTGAAACAACAGGTTTAGTCGTTGCAGGTTTAGGCTGCGTTGTTGCTGGTGGTGTTACAGGTTTTGTCGGTGGTGTTTTTACTTCAGCCGGTTTTTGTACGGGTTGCACTGGCTTAGTTGCAGGTGGTTGTGTGACAGGCTGCACGGGTTGTGGCTGTTGCGCATTTAATTGCTGCTGATTAGTGGCTTGATTAATACCTGCTTGTTGTTGATTTAAAGAATCAACGATATCTCCAGGGATCTCAACACGTTGACCTTGCGAATCAATCATTGGAGGTAAATTTTGTGAAGGTGGTGTTGCAGGCTGTATCTCTTGCCCAGAAATAGATTGAGGTGTTGATGGCTGACCATTTTCTGAAGGCGTAACGGATGACGGTTGTTGAGATAGGTCGATATTTCTTTCCGTATTGGTCGAAGGCGCAGGTTCAGTTGTTTCTGGTGATTTTAATGCTGAACTTATTGCGATAATTAGCAGAATAAGGACTAAAACACCTGCACCAATCATCATCTGTTGACGGGATACAGAGAATCGTGCGTTTTTTAATGGATTGTTACGAGGTCGGTTGGTTCGACGTTCAGGTCTATCCGAAGTATCAGGTTTGAGTGAATTATCACCCTTGGTTTCATTATCAGGTTTGAACTCGTCCATTATGCCCTCCGTCAGAGCGTCAAAAAGCGAAAAATATTCTATTCAGCCTTAGCCATTACCTCATAGTATAAGGATGAAACGCTTTTTCTGAAACGTTGCATTTGACAATATTAACCAGAATTTTCCTTAAATGAATATTCTAGTTTATTGCTTGTCAGGTAATGGGGAGCTTAATTTGCATTAATGCAAGATGTTATCGCTTTGTGGACTTGTTCGCGAGTAATATCGGCACGTAATTCGGATTGACCGATACCTTTTGGCAAAACAAGGTGTAATTTGCCACCAGATACTTTTTTATCTCTCATCATATGAGGTAAATAGTCATCAGGTGTCATTTCAATAGGACCATTGACGGGGAGATTGGCTCTCTCAAGCAATTGAATAACACGTTGAGTCTCTTCTTCAGTGAATTGACCAAGTGCTTGAGATGTTCTTGCCGCCATTACCATACCTGCGGCAACGGCTTCACCATGCAACCAAACACCATATCCCATATGGGCTTCAATGGCATGTCCATAGGTATGGCCAAGGTTGAGTAGTGCGCGTAAGCCACTTGTTTCTTTTTCATCAGCAGCAACGACGTCAGCTTTTAGCTCACAGCAACGACGGATACAAAATGCCATGGCTTTAGGATCAAGAGCCAAGAGTTTATCAATATTATTTTCAAGCCAGATAAAAAAGTCTTTATCTAAAATGATGCCATATTTAATAACTTCAGCTAAACCTGATGAAAGTTCACGAGGCGGTAATGTGGCAAGACAATCGAGATCGATAACAACAGAAGCGGGCTGATAAAACGCACCAATCATATTTTTGCCAAGAGGATGATTAACTGCGGTTTTTCCACCAACAGAAGAATCGACTTGTGACAATAGTGTTGTTGGTACTTGGATAAAGCGAACGCCACGTTGATAGCTTGCTGCGGCAAAACCAGTTAGATCACCAATAACACCACCGCCTAATGCGATAAGTGTTGTATCTCGATTGTGATTTTTTTCTAATAATGCAGTAAAGACATCATTCATGATTTCAAGCGATTTATATTGTTCGCCATCAGGCAAAATTACGCTATCAACCAAAACACCCTGTTTTTTTAAGGTGTCCGTTACCTTTTCTAAATAGAGTGGAGCAAGTGTCACGTTTGTGACTATCATAACTTGCTGCCCTGATTTTAAAGGTAAAAAGGTATCTTCTTGATGAAAAAGGCCAGAAGCAATGGTAATGGGATAGCTTCTTTCACCTAATGTGACAGTGATTTTTTCCATAACAGTGGCCTTCTTCTTATTGTCTTTACTTAACCTTATAAATAGCTGAATTTATTAGTTTTGTTCTAATAATTCAATTATTTGATTGGCTACAATTTTTGCACTCTGATCATCAGTATGAATAGTGATGTCAGCAATTTCTTCATAAAGAGGATTACGTTCTTCAGCTAATGTCTCTAAGACATCGCGCACAGGTTCAACACCTTGCAATAAAGGACGTTTTTTATCACGTTGGGTACGCGCGAGCTGCTTTTCGATGTTGGTTTCTAAATAAACAACCACACCGCGTGCAGATAATCTGTTACGGGTTTCTCGCGATATCACCGAACCACCACCTGTTGCTAACACAATGCCTTGCTTTTCAGTGAGTTCGTTGATTATTTTTTCTTCTCGTTGACGGAAGCCTTCTTCGCCTTCAACATCAAATACCCAACCTACATCTGCACCTGTACGCCGCTCAATTTCCTGATCGGAATCATAAAACTCCATACTAAGTTGTTGAGCTAACTGACGACCAATAGTGCTTTTGCCGGCACCCATAGGCCCAACCAGAAAGATATTACGTTTCTCTGCCATGTTTTTGGTATTACTAAGATATTCGTTAATGATAACCCGCCCCGCCAAATTCATTCAGCGACGGGACCTAAACTGAAATTTATGAGTGTTTATCTAATTCACACCTGATAACATTTGTTATCTACTCTCATAATAAGACTGAGTTCTTTCAGTAGATCGCTATAAAATAACCACATGCTGTCATAAGCGACAACATAGGATAAAAATCCCTTTGCCCACAGTACATAACAAAAACTACTAAAAAAGTAATTATCTTTGTTGGCAACGCGGAGATTCTAACACAATTTAGTCGGAAAACCGCATCTGATAATATTGTCTTTTTCGTCATCAATCGATCAATATTACATATAAAAAGCCCTACCTCCAAGAATAGAGGAAGTGCATAAAATGTATCCGTATTTTTATTGTGATGTTTCAGGCTCACTCAAATTAGCTAACCCTTGTAAGCTAAATCGTCCTCATCGTCAAATCTATAAATACTGATTATAAGAAAAAACAATGAATAACTCTCAGTTTTACTCTAGTGAAAAACATGTAGTGCTTTGTATTTTATAATAAAACTATTTATCACATAAAAAATTATATTAATTTGGGTGTAATAAAAATAACCAATTCATGGCGACTGTGTTGATCTCTTTTATGACTGAAAAGTACGCCTAGTAATGGAATAGAGGATAAGAAGGGGATCTTTGCTGTGTGTTCTTGTTGCTTTTGCTGAAATATACCTCCTAACATAATGGTTTCTCCATCGTGAATAGTCACTTCTGTGCTGATCTCTTGTTTATCAATAGAAAGATGTTCACTTCCGCCTTGAACAAGTGCAATACCTGGTGTGTTTTGACTAATTTTAAGTATTAACCTTATCTTTTTATTTCTTTGAATAATGGGCGTTACTTCCATACCCAAGACGGCTTCTTTAAATTGAACTCGTGTGATTTCATTATCTCGACTGACATAGGGGATCTCCGTTCCTTGTTTGATGGAGGCTGTTTTTTCATGAGCGGTTGTTAGCCGCGGACTGGCAATAATAGATAACTGTTTCTCTTGTTCTAACGCACTTAATTCAAGCTCTAATAGGCGCCCATTAATTCTGGCAATATTAAATGCAATATAGTGAAGAGGGTTTTTGGTGTTTTGATGGAGTGATAATGCAGAAAGTGAAGGAGTTGATAGCGCTGAATTAAGCGAGGAGGTTGTTGAAATAGCATTAGGTATTGTAGATGCGGCTTCGGTTTGTGTTTTTAATGCTTGTAATCCCCATTGAGTACCTAATTCATTTAGAGCATCCTGACTGCTACTCACAATATGTGCTGTGATATGAACTTGTTGTTGTGGGGTGTCCCGTAATTTTAGCCAATCCCCAATTTCAGATAGTGCTTTACTATTATCAACTATTGAAAGACTATTCGCTTCTCTATCAATAATAACTCGCCCCTGCTGACTTAGTAATGGAATAGTGTGATCACTTAGTTGTTCGCCTAGTCTCTCAGCATCAGCATAATTTAAAGGATAAAGTTGGTGATGTAATTCTTCAGGTTGTTCTGTAGTAGATGTTCGCTCTTCAATAAAGGTAGATGATATCTTTTCATCATCGCTATTCTCAGGAAAGAAGGGGTCTCGAGTGTGAGCCCAAATGGTGGTTGTCATCATATATAATATGACGATTAAAATTCCTATCTTCATGATATATCACCCTGTATTGCACTAGGATAACTTAGCTCTGTAAAGCTCATTTGTACTGAAATTAGATGGGGTTTTATTGGAACAATATTCAGAGAGATCAGCGCTAAACTTGTTTGACTGAGGTATTCCAATAGTGTTAAAAACTGTGGGTAAGACAATGTAAAAGTGAGTTTATATAAAGAGTTAGGCGTGTTTTCCCAAATCTCTGGTATAAAATGATAAGTCATTAGAAAGCGTTGTAATTGCTCACTAACCGGTGGGTTATCGAATAGAATGTCATAATCTATTTGTTGTGTGATTAGTGAATTAATAGATGGCATTGTGTCTAATGTGCTTTGGTAGTGATTAATGCGCTTTAGTCTTTGTGCTATTTCTAGGTGTTGTTGGGCTATCTCTTGCTGGTAGTCGGTGTAGATAAAGAGGTAATAAAATAGCAGGGTAATAAAAGGTATCGTTAAGCTCAGTAAAGTGAGTTTCCACTTAGGTAGAAACGCAATAAGTAACAACCATTGTGCATTTATTTTCATTGGTTTCCCTCATCTTCTTCATTCCATCGCTCTTGTTCTTCTGATTTTCCGTTTAAATGCACTTCTGTGTAAGACGGATCAGTTTTGCTTTGTTGTAAATAACTCAACGTTAAAGAGGCTAAAACAGGATGACTTTTAAGGTTGCTAATAAAGGAGAGTGATTGTGTATTGGGGAGTGTGAGATGCAGTGAGCGTTGATTATCTGCCTCACCATAGTGGTTAATCCAACCAGTTGAGGGAAGATGGGTTTCGATAGCTCGAAAGAAGCGAATGTAATGTAAATAGCGCAACCAGTTTTGATAATAGAGTGAATAGTGCTGATAGTGTAAAAGTGTCTGTTTTTTCTGTGTTTGATATATATCGATCTGTTTTAGTAATAAATCTTCTTGTTGTTGAGTTTGGCGTTGTTGATCTGTTATGAGTGATCGTTTCTGTGCCAAATGGTAGGTGTAATAGCTACAAATAACGAAAGTGATCGTGACCAATGATAGCGTTTGAGAAAGCCATAACAATGCTTTTTGTCTAAATAAGCTGTAGCGCCAAGGTAGGTAATTTACTTGATACATAACACCTCTTCAGGGCGTAATGCCAAACCTAATGCAACAAATGGAATGAGATCTTTATCTGACGTTGTTTTAAATAAGTCGAGGGAAAGATAGGGCCAAATAGGCATCAACTGGCTAAAATATTCTTCATTATCACCCGTTAAGTAACACTGTTTTAATGGCCAATGGTATTTTTCTATTAACTGATAAATATAAGCTTGTTGCTCTTGTTGGTTTTCATAGGTGAGAGTGCCGTAGTGGGGCATATTTTCATCAGATGATACCCAAAGTAGCGTTTTGTTTTTACAGTACAAAAGGGGATTCTGAGGTGAGATGCCAAGGTAAGTTGCTAAATAGCGTAGTGCACACGCTGGGGTATCAATCGCAGTTATTGTTAAGTTTATTCGAGAAAATAAGTCAATATACTTATCTAAAATCGTTTTATGGCACAGGTGAATAGCGAGTTTCCCCTTATTTTGCCGATAATCAAAATTAACAGGGATTTTCGTATTTTGTGTGTAAGATGTGGCTCGTAGTTGCGCTAACCGATAACATGCTGCTGATGTAAGGGAAACTGCATTAGGCAGAGGGATAATTTGATAGTTTTCATAAATATCCGGTAGAGAAAGCGTAACATTATTAATAGAAGGTAATTTTTTACGCCAATCTATTAGGATTTTTCTTAATTTTATATCATTTAAATCGTCATTAAGAGGTAAAGGGAATTGCCAAAATGCACTGATCTTCCATTGTTTATTCTGCTGAAATACCAAAACTGCATTGATATGATGAGTGTTAATTTCAATACCAATCTGGTAATTGTGTGTTTCCATAAATGATATCCATATCTATTGATGAGTAATTGCCTATTTTCAAAGAGGCGTTACCTTTATACTACGCACTGTTTGTTTATAAACCGCCCAATTCACAATACATGGGAAATTTAAGGTGAAGTTCTTAAAATATTTTTTCATCTTCGTTTTTGCTTGCATAATTTTGGGAGCAGCCTCGATATACGGTATGTATAAGTATGTTGAGCCTCAGTTACCCGATGTCGCGACATTAAAAGATGTTCGTTTACAAACCCCTATGCAGGTATTTAGTGCAGACGGAGAGTTGATTGCGCAATACGGCGAGAAACGTCGTTTACCGCTAACATTGGAGGAGATGCCTCCTCAACTTATTAATGCTTTTATCGCAACAGAAGATACACGTTTTCGTGAACACCACGGTATTGACCCTATTGGGATCTCGCGTGCTGTTGTAGTGGCATTAACATCAGGACAAGCTTCTCAAGGCGCTAGTACCATTACGCAACAATTAGCTCGAAATTTCTTTTTAACACCTGAAAAGAAATTAATGCGCAAAATAAAAGAAGCCTTTTTGGCGATCCGCATTGAGAAAGAGCTCACTAAAGATGAAATTTTAGCGCTGTATTTAAATAAAATTTATCTGGGTAATCGTGCTTATGGTGTGGGTGCCGCTGCTTATGTTTACTTTGGTAAAAGTGTTCACGATCTGAGCCTTAATGAAATGGCTGTGATTGCTGGCTTACCTAAAGCGCCTTCTACACTTAACCCACTTTATTCTTATGATCGTGCCTTAAAACGTCGTAATATCGTTTTACAGCGTATGTATGAAGAGAACTATATCACTCGCGCACAATATGAAAGTGCAAGAGCAGAGCCTATTGTTGCAAAATACCACGCACCTCAAATTGATTTCTCAGCGCCTTATCTAACCGAAATGGTGCGTATGGAGATGTACGAGCGTTATGGTGAAAATGCCTACACTGATGGCTATAAAATTTACACCACTGTGGTTCGTAAAGATCAATTAGCGGCAGAAAAAGCCTTGCGTGATAATGTTATCGACTACGACATGCGTCATGGTTACCGTGGTGCTCAAGAAGTTTTGTGGAGTGAAGGGCAAACACCATGGGATAACGAAGCTATCAACAAGAAATTAAAAGGGATCCAAACTTATGGCCCTTTAATTCCAGCTGTTGTGTTATCCGCTGATGCGAAAGAAGCCAAAGTCATTTTAAAAACGGGCGACAACATTACGCTAGATTTAAAAGCGGTTCGTTGGGCACGTAAATTTATTTCTGACACCTCTCAAGGCGCAACACCAACAAAAGTTGATGCCGTTGTGCATGTTGGTGAGCAAATTTGGGTACGTCAAAATAACGAAAAAAGTTGGGTGCTAGCGCAACTTCCGGGTGTTAATGCAGCATTTGTTGCATTAGATCCTATCAATGGCGGGATTATTGCGCTTGTTGGTGGTTTTGATTTTGAGATCAGTAAATTTAACCGAGTTTCTCAATCTTTACGCCAAGTCGGTTCAAACATTAAACCTTTCTTATATGCTGCTGCATTAGATAAAGGATTGACGTTATCGACACTGCTTAATGATTTACCTATTAGCCGCTGGGATGCTGGTGCAGGAACAGATTGGCGCCCTAAAAACTCACCGCCAACTTATGCCGGTCCTATTCGTTTACGTCAAGGTTTAGGCCAGTCTAAAAACGTGGTGATGGTACGTGCAATGCGCGCGATGGGCGTGGATTATGCTGCTGATTATCTATTACGTTTTGGTTTCCCTAATCAAAATATCGATAGAACAGAATCTTTAGCATTAGGATCACCATCATTTACACCAATGCAAATGGTACGAGGGTTTGCTGTTATGGCAAACGGCGGATATCTCATTGAGCCTTACTATATCCAACGTATTGAAAATGCTGATGGTGAAGAGCTGTTTACTGCAAAACCAAAGATAGCTTGCCCGGATTGTACTGATATCCCTGTTATTTACGGCGATACCATGCGTTCTATTGCGTTATCTGATGACTATATGGAAAACGTTGCTCAATCTAATAAATCTCAGCCAGCAGCTGCTACGCCTGAAATTGAATTAGAACAAGCACCGTTAGCTGAAACTGTAAAAGAAAGCCCTTATGCACCACACGTTATCAGCACACCATTGGCTTACTTAATGCATGATGCATTAAGGACAAACCTTGTGGGTGAACCGGGATGGTCTGGCACAGGTTGGCGTGCTGTTCGTGATCTTAAACGCCAAGATATTGGTGGTAAGACCGGAACAACAAACAGTTCTAAAGATGCATGGTTCTCTGGGTATGGTGCCAATATTGTTGCCACAGCTTGGATTGGCTTTGATGACAGTAGCCGCAATTTAGGTCGAACTGCCGCGAGTGGTGGTGAAGCGGGTGCTAAAACAGCGCAACCTATTTGGAATGACTTTATGAAAGTGGCTCTGGATGGTGTCCCTGTTAATATGATGCCTGTACCAAAAGGTGTTGTGGCGGTTCAAATTGATAGAAGAACAGGAAAATTGGCAGGTGATGGTCCTTCAATGAAAGAATATTTTATTGATGGGACTCAACCGACAGAAAGAGCAAAAAATGAAGTAGGAACACAGATTTTTGAGGATAATGGCGAATCTAACGAGTTATTCTAATTAATCGAAAATAAAAACCGGATGTTAAAGTCCGGTTTTTTATTATCTATTTATTTTTGTAATAGATAGCGGTGAGCTAAGAAGAGAGCACTGACACTACGAGCTTCTGTAAAATCTGGGTGGTCGAGTAAATCCATCATTTTGGCGATAGGCCAACGTATTTGGATTAGTGGCTCAGGCTCATCACCTTCGAGTTGCTCTGGATAAAGGTCATGCGCAATGACAATGTTCATTTTGCTAGAAAAGTAAGATGGCGCCATAGAAAGCTTTGCGAGTTCTATTAATGAGTGGGCACCATAACCAATTTCTTCTTTTAGTTCGCGGTTTGCGGCTTGTAGGGCATTTTCACCAGGATCAATGGCGCCTTTGGGAAAACCAAAGTCGTAATTTTCGATACCTACGGCGTATTCACGAATAAGAATAAGATTGTCATCAATAATAGGAACAATCATAACAGCTTCACGATTAGCGGGTTTCATTCGCTCATAAGTGCGCTTTTCTCCGTTGCTAAACTCCAGATTAACGGATTGGATCTGAAATAATCGAGAACGGGCGATGTTATCAATGTTTAATATATTGGGTTTTTTTAGTTCTTTCATAACAGTCCCTGGCAGAATAGAGATTAACCTGAATTTAACACATTAATGACAAAATAAATCTAACAATTAGATTTAGCTTTTAAAGGAAAATTGAGTACACTCCGCTATCAAATCTAGTTATTTATTGATTTTTTGAGAATATTATTATTTATTGATTCGCTATTTTACCCGAAGATAGCATTGTTAGCGGATATAAACTTGATTATAGATATAAATTATAACGCGACTGCAAAAATATAATCTATTGTATTTAAATAAAAAATAGAACAAAAGAATAGGAATTGCCTTATGTTAGGCAGGGTTTTAAATTTGTTATTGTTACTACGCAGCATCAGTATAAGCATGGGGAAAAAATGAGATTATCAGTCATTATATTGGCTATCTTGATGATAAGCCTATTTATAATGGCCGCCTTTCTATTCTTTAAAAGAAGGCGGCTTGATGGCTCACATCATCTCCCATCTCTCGCTAAACCTACTTATCGCAAGCTCACTTCTGATGACTATGGGCTTATTAGTGATTATTTATCTTATTTTGGTACATCAAACTTCTCTTCTGGCTATTCATTACAAAACTTCCCCGAAATGCCAATTAAAGGCGAAGTCGTTACTACATTAAGAAATATCGTTAATCGCTTTGCAGGTTCTAGTGAAGGATTAAATCATTGGCGTTACTATATTGATGCTGTAGAAATTCATATTCCCCCGTTGCTCGTTCCTTATCTTCAGCAAGAAAACGTTCTCGATGTTGTCTGTACCCCTTCGATCCCCATCGTTGTTGGTGTGAATGGACATTTCTTAAAAGATGAAAAAATTCATTTTTCTGCGCTAAGTTTAAAACAACTGTCTGAGCCGATATTGGCAAATGGTTCATCAACTATCCAAAAGAACGAAGGTGATGCGGCTCACTTATTACAAATCCGAGAAGAAACCAACGAAGAATACCGATTACATAACTCATCTGGTTTTTGGGATGGCTCTTTTATTTGTATAGGGCTTACGTTGTGTCTAACAGCCTTAATGATGCCTCAAGTTTTTCTTCCTTGGATCCTAGCGACTGGTGGTGCTTTTCTTGCTGTTGGTATTTTTCTGATCCACAACCCTTTAATCAAACCACGTAAACAAGAAATCCACTGTTTTAAAGGGCGCTTAAAGCGCTGGGGGCTTTTTGGTAATTTTGATCATGGGCAGGTAAAAAATGTTTCTTTAGGGGGGATTGATCTTGTTTACCCGCCTCATTGGGAGCCTTATATCCAAAACGATATTGATAAGGTGACCTATTTAGAAATGTATCCAAACCATCATGTTGTAAAGCAAGGAAATTACCTTTCATTGCATGATGAAGAGAAAAATTATCCTTATAAACGATATATTAAAAATATTATTTTCGTTTTTTGGAGTTTGTTTATTATTGGAATGTTGTATCTTTATCAGCCACTTTCTCTTTCTATGAAACTCAGCTTTTCATGGCTTAAAGATACTGAACCTCATTTAGTCACCAACTTTACCGAGTTGGAAACAACCGATTTGCATGTCGGAGATATTATTCAAGCTAAAGGGGTTGGGATGTGCTACATGCCACCTAATTTATCAAGTAAGAATAATAAAACGATTTTTGCACCTTTTGATTGCTCAGGGATTTATTGGAATAACAGTAATCCAATGCCAATGCCTGAATCGAGCACGATAGAAAAAGCGGCTGCTTTATTGCATATGGTTGAAGAGCAATTACACCCTGTTTCTAATAACCGAGTTAACCCAAGTTTAGGCCAAGCGATTACTAAATCTGGGATGAACTTGTTAGATAATTTTGATGGCATTGTGTTGAAAACACAGGATTTATGTCCACGAGAAAATGAATGTATTCGGCTAAAAATGGCGCTAGTTAACTTAAGTAACGTCAATGATTGGACTGCATTAGTTCAACGAGCTGAAAGTGGAAAATTAACCGGAACTAATGTTTTATTGCGTGCAGTGAGTGCTGAGGCCTTGGAAAAGCTTATCGACACCACCACATCTTCTTTTATCTACCGAGAAATAGATAAAGCCGCAATACTGTTAAACAGTCCTCCACCGGGTGGTGTGCTGTTAATCAGTGATGAGAGAAAACAACTTGTTGATTACGCTTCAAGTTCAAATTCGGTGTTTGAACCGACTCCGTTAGAACAGTGGCGAGAACTACAACGTTTATCTGATATTTTATTACACACGCCTTTTGATACCGGAGGTGTCATAACAGGCATGGTTATCGATGCAAATGGTACGTTACAGATATTTTTACATAGCCTGCCAGACTCGATGACAATGTTATATTACATCGGTAATACGTTATTATTGTTTCTTGCTATCGGGTTCTTAATATTGAACCTATTTCTTATCATCCGGCGCCGGCGACAAAATAACCAACGCATGAATAAAATCAGTCTCTATTATGAGCACTGTTTTTATCGCCCTCCTCAGTAAGTCCCTTGTTGTGGAAGGCTATGCGTTTACACTATCGCCTTCGTAAAGAAGTTGAAGTTAAGGAGAAAGGGATGAGTCAACCATCACAAGAAAGTGGTGTCCGCTTAGATAAATGGCTTTGGGCTGCTCGTTTTTATAAAACGCGTGCCATTGCTCGCACAATGATTGAAGGTGGTAAAGTCCATTACAACGGTGTGAGAGGCAAGCCAAGTAAAATCGTTGAAGAAGGCGCAGAAATACGCCTGCGACAAGGTAATGATGAACGGACGGTAACCATTCTCATGGTGAGTGCACAGCGACAAGGTGCTACACAAGCGCAGACACTCTATTGTGAAACACCAGAGAGTATCGCTAAAAGAGAAAAGATTGCTCTAGCAAGAAAAATGAATGCGTTAACTATGCCTCATCCTGAGCGTCGCCCTGATAAAAAGGAAAGACGCACCTTACTTCGCTTCAAACAGACAAATTTACAAGAATCGGATTAACCGATTCCCTGAAATGAGAGAAAGTTATGTCTAAAAAAGACGCTTTATCACGTTTTTTATTTGAAAAAAACGCGGTACGTGGTGAATTGGTCAATGTGACTGAAACCTATCAATCAATGCTTGAAAATCACCATTATCCTGAGCCAGTTCAATGCCTTTTGGGTGATTTGTTGGTGGCAACGAGTTTGTTAACAGCAACGCTTAAATTTGAAGGAGATATTACAGTTCAAATACAAGGCGATGGTCCAGTACGATTGGCGGTTATTAATGGCAACAATAATCAACAAATGCGTGGTGTTGCGCGTGTAGGTGATGATGTTAAGGCTGGAAGTACATTAAAAGAGATGATCGGTAATGGTTTTATGGTCATCACGGTAACGCCTGAAAAAGGTGAACGTTATCAAGGTATTGTTGCTCTTGATGGTGAAACTATTGAAGCATGTATTGATAACTACTTTAAGCAATCAGAACAGTTACCTACACGCGTATTTATTCGTAGTGGTATGCAAGCGGGCAAACCAGCCGCAGCGGGTATGCTATTACAAATATTGCCTGCATCAGAAGAGTTCACAGCAGAACATACTGCTGAACATTTTGAATTGCTCACACAGTTAACGCACACAATTAAAGCTGAAGAGCTATTTACGCTAGATACTAAAGAGATCTTACATCGCTTATATCACGAGGAAGATGTCACTCTTTATGATCCTCAACCTGTTGAATTTCATTGCACTTGTTCACGTGAACGCTGTGAAAATACATTAGTAACATTGTCGAAAGAAGATGTAACTCACCTGTTGCAAGAACAGGGAAATATTGATATGGAATGTGAATATTGTGGAACTCATTATATCTTCAATGAGGAAGATATTAATAATATCAATAAGTTGAACGACGCTGAATTGCACTGATTCGATTTAGCAAGTCAGTTTTATCAAAAGGACGCCATTTTGCGTCCTTTTTTATTCAACAATTTTTCTGTAGTTTTGTGCATTAGCTCTCGTTCTTAACATAAAAAAATTATAAATTTTCAAAATATTGATAACAATCGCTGTTAATTACTCGTAACACCTTAATATTATTCGTAGAAAGGTCTATTTATCAGGAGCGAAACTATGAGCGTTAAAGGTCTTACCCCTAAGGATCTCCAGCAGTACGGTATTAAGGACACGAGTGAAATCATTTATAACCCAAGTTATGAGCTGTTATTTAATGAAGAAACCAAGCCTGGATTAACAGGTTACGAGCGAGGCACACAAACCTCGTTAGGCGCTATTGCCGTTGATACAGGTATATTTACTGGACGTTCTCCGAAAGATAAATACATTGTTCGTGATGATGTTACTCGTGACACCGTATGGTGGGCTGATCAGGGTAAAGGTAAGAACGATAATAAGCCACTTTCACAAGAAGTGTGGACTGACTTAAAATCATTAGTAACCAATCAGCTATCAGGCAAACGTTTGTTTGTTGTCGATGCATTTTGTGGTGCGAATGCGGATACACGTTTGAAAGTTCGTTTTATCACAGAAGTTGCTTGGCAAGCGCATTTTGTTAAAAATATGTTTATTCGTCCTGAACAAGAAGAGCTGGAGAATTTCACACCAGACTTCATTGTGATGAACGGAGCGAAATGTACAAATCCAAATTGGAAGGCGCAAGGTCTGAATTCAGAAAACTTCGTTGCTTTCAATTTAACTGAACGCATTCAGTTAATTGGTGGTACTTGGTACGGTGGCGAGATGAAGAAAGGTATGTTCTCTATGATGAACTACTTCCTTCCTCTTAAAGGCATGGCTTCTATGCACTGCTCCGCAAACGTTGGCGAAAGTGGTGATGTTGCTATTTTCTTTGGTCTATCAGGTACAGGTAAAACAACTCTTTCAACCGATCCTAAGCGTAAGCTAATTGGTGATGATGAACATGGTTGGGATGATGACGGTGTGTTTAACTTTGAAGGCGGTTGTTATGCGAAAACAATCCACTTATCAAAAGAAGCCGAACCTGATATCTATGGTGCAATTAAACGTGATGCACTGTTAGAAAACGTGGTTGTGTTATCTGATGGCTCTGTTGATTTCGACGATGGTTCGAAAACAGAAAATACCCGTGTTTCTTACCCTATTTATCATATTGATAATATCGTTAAACCCGTTTCCAAAGCAGGTCACGCTAAGAAAGTTATTTTCTTAACAGCGGATGCTTTTGGTGTGTTACCTCCTGTTTCACGTTTAACACCAGAACAGACGCAATACCACTTTTTATCAGGTTTCACCGCTAAACTTGCGGGAACTGAACGTGGTGTGACTGAGCCAACGCCAACATTCTCGGCTTGTTTTGGTGCGGCATTCTTATCTCTGCACCCAACACAATACGCTGAAGTATTGGTAAAACGTATGCAAGCATCAGGTGCAAAAGCCTACTTGGTTAATACAGGTTGGAACGGGACAGGTAAGCGTATCTCTATTAAAGATACACGCGCTATTATTGATGCCATCTTAAATGGTGATATTGATAAAGCACCAATGAAAACACTGCCAGTATTTGATTTAGAGATCCCAACCGCACTGCCAGGCGTTAACAGTGAAATATTAGATCCTCGAGATACTTATGCTGATAAAACGCAATGGGATACCAAAGCAGACGATCTTGCCGATCGCTTTGTGAAAAACTTTGATAAATATACGGACACCCCAGCGGGTCAAGCGTTGACTAAAGTTGGGCCAAAACGTTAATTTTTATTAGCATGAATAAAAACACCAAACTCATAGGATGTTTGGTGTTTTTTATTTGAGATCTTTGAGATAAAAAAAATCCCTGAAATGCGAGAAGATTTCAGGGAATAGAAAGAAAATAAAGTGAAATTGTTTATTAGAGAAAAAGTGACTTTAGAGGGTGATAACCCAACTATGCTGTTACTGGAGGTAAATCAAACAGTAAAATTTCACTGTCCTCATCACCAACGAAACGGATCATATCTTCATTTGCGATAGCCACACCATCACTGGTGGTCGCAATTATGTCATTAATCGTTATTTTGCCTTTCACAACTTGTAGCCAAACATTGCGTCCTGTTTCTGCCTGATATTGTGCTTCTTCACCTTTTTTCAGGTTCCAGCGCCATAACGTCATATCTTGAAAGACTTTTAAAGAACCATCACGGGCATCTGGCGATAAAATAAGCTGTTTGCTCACTGTTGTATCAAAACGACGTTGATCGTAACGTGGTGTGATACCGACAGTGTTTGGCATAATCCAAATTTGGTAAAAATGCAGTCCTTTATCACTATTTGGATTATATTCTGAGTGAGTAATACCTGTACCTGCACTCATTATTTGAAACTCACCAGCGGGAACATTTTCTTTATTACCCATGCTGTCTTTATGCTCGATATTACCTTCAAGCACATAGGTTAAAATTTCCATGTCTTTATGTGGGTGAGTACCAAAACCTTCACCGGGTATTACGCGATCTTCATTAATCACTCGTAGTGCAGAAAATCCCATAAAATCACGATCGTAGTAATTTGCGAAAGAGAAGGTATGCCAGCTATCTAGCCAACCATGATTAGCGTGTCCTCTTTCATTTGCTTTGCGTAGATAAATCATAATGTGTTTCCTTCTCTGAAGTTGTTGAACACAGTTTACTCAATAGCGCAAAGTAAAAAAGCGGAGGAATTTAACCTGAAGATCCAAATAATTTGAATAAGAGAAAACAAAAACATCGAATAAGTTCTAGAAAAGAAAAAGCCAGCACCCGGCTGGCTAAAATAAAACACTGGAAGCAATGTGAGCAATGTCGTTCTTTCATATGACCCTGAAGGTGGTGCATCTGAAAGTGTTATTGATGATAATAGTTCTCAGTATCATTTGTAAAGCCCTTTTTTTAAGCAAATTAGAAAAAAGCGCTAAAAAAGTTTTAACTCACTGATTAAAGAGTTGTTTTATTTTAATAATTTTTTAAAACAGTAATATAACCAAATAGTTAACAATATTCTTTATGGGGTCATTTATAGGAAAAAGAAGAAAAAATGTGGTATAGAACCAGAGGAAAGGAAGGGATATAAGGTATTTTGAATCTCTATCGAGAAATACAAGAAGAAAAAGCCATCACTGATTGATGATGGCTGGCTTTTATTATGTGTAATTTATCAGTTTGTTGATTTTGGTGTTGAAATAAGGCTCTGCGCACAGGCATAAGCCGAACTCCACGCCCATTGGAAGTTATATCCACCTAACCAACCTGTGACATCAACCACTTCCCCAATAAAATAGAGTCCTTTTACTTTTGTGGCTTCCATTGTTTTAGAGGAAAGGGCACGGGTATCTACGCCACCTAGTGTGACTTCTGCGGTGCGATATCCCTCAGTACCATTAGGTTGAACTTGCCATTCTTGTAATAACGTTGCAATTTGCGTAATACGTTCATTACTAAGTTGGGTCAGGGAAACATCAGGTAACTGTTTATTTTCTATCATTATTTCAATAAAACGCTTTGGTAATAAGCGGGAAAGTGTATTTTTTAATAATTGATTCGGATGCTCTTGACGTTTTTCTTGGAGAAGACTTTCAAGATCAATGCTTGGAAGTAAGTTAATACTTACATACTCTCCAGCTTGCCAATAACTAGAAATTTGTAAAATCGCGGGACCTGAAAGACCACGGTGTGTAAAAAGAATATTTTCTTTAAAGCTTGTCCCATTTTTTGCCGTCACAATGGCAGGTACAGCTACGCCAGATAGTTGGCTTAATTGCTCAAGTTGGGGTTTATGCAGAGTAAAAGGCACTAAACCTGCGCGAGTGGGTAAAACAGAAAGTCCAAATTGTTCTGCAACTTTATAGCCAAAAGGAGTAGCTCCTAAACCAGGCATAGAAAGACCACCACTGGCAATGACCACCGAAGGTGTTGTGATAGTTTTTCCATCAACAAAAATAGTAAAGCCCACATCCGTTTTCTCTATTTGCGTGACTTCACTACGTAAGCGAACACTTACTTTCCCTTTTTGACATTCAGTGAGTAATAAATCAACAATTTGCTGTGCTGAATCATCACAAAATAGCTGTCCTAGCGTTTTTTCATGGTAGGCAATGTTATGTTTTTGCACTAATTCAATAAAATCCCATTGTGTATAGCGAGCAAGTGCTGACTTACAGAAATGAGGATTCTCTGATAAGTACGCTGAAGGTTCGATATACATATTGGTGAAATTACAACGGCCACCACCTGACATTAGAATTTTACGGCCCGCTTTTTTGCCATTATCGAGGACTAAAACAGATAATCCTGCTTGTCCTACTAAAGACGCACAAAAAAGCCCCGCGGCACCTGCACCTATAATTACTGTATCGTATGATCCCACAATGATGTCTCGTTCTTGGTTTTCTCTGACAACTTAATCAATGATTTTCGCGTAAGATCAGAGTATTTTTGTAAAATTATATGGAGAAATCTGCATTTTTCACCTAAATTCTTATTAGCAAGGAAAAAAATTGTCAGAAATTTACTTTTTTTTTATTTTTATTAATTAAATGATATATAAGGAATTATCTTAAAAAGGTTCTAATTTTCTTGGTTATCAAATCAAAAAAAGGTTAAATTTCGCTTCCACCGTTCGCATTTGTCGCTGATAATGCGCCGCGTTCATGTCCAACTAACTGGCTTAACGTCTATGCTACATTTGTTTACTGACCTAGAATTTCACACAGGTTTGATGTTGGTTTTAGCACTGTTATTTGTGCTATTTTATGAAGCTATTAACGGCTTCCATGATACCGCAAATGCGGTAGCAACTGTTATCTATACTCGTGCTATGCGTGCGCAATTTGCGGTCGTGATGGCGGGTGTATTTAACTTCCTTGGAGTTTTGCTCGGTGGATTGAGCGTAGCTTATGCTATCGTTCACTTGTTACCGACAGATCTTCTGCTGAATGTGAGCTCAGCTCATGGCCTTGCCATGGTCTTCTCGTTGCTGTTAGCCGCCATTATCTGGAACTTAGGTACATGGTATTTCGGCATTCCAGCATCAAGTTCACATACGCTGATAGGTGCTATCATTGGTATTGGTTTAACAAATGCTATCGTGACAGATTCGTCTATCGTTGACGCATTAAACATACCAAAAATGATCAGTATCTTCCTATCACTCATTCTTTCACCAATTATCGGCTTGGTTATTGCAGGTGCGATGATTTTCTTACTGCGCCGTTACTGGAGTGGTACGAAAAAACGTCGTCGTATTCACCTGACACCTGCTGAACGTGAGAAGCAAGATGGTAAGCGTAAGCCGCCATTTTGGACCCGTACTGCACTGATTTTATCTGCAGTTGGGGTGAGTTTCTCTCATGGTGCAAATGATGGGCAGAAAGGTATCGGTCTTATCATGTTGGTATTAATTGGCGTTGCGCCTGCGGGCTTTGTCGTCAATATGAGTGCAAGCGGATACGATATCACCAAAACTCATGATGCAGTTGTGCACTTACAACAATATTATGAGAAGCATCAGCCAGCACTACAGCATGCTATTGATAATACACCAGTAGTACCAGCACAAGCTGATGCTAGTGATACAGATTTCCATTGTAATAGCGCAAGAACGCCAATTGTTCTGAATCAAACAGAACAGATGCTTGCAAATATTAGCTCTTATGATGAGCTAACTGCAGACCAACGTGCTCAAATGCGTCGATTACTTATGTGTATCGCTGATACCGCAACAGAAGTGGCTAAATTACCAGAAACTAGCGCCCAAGATGCACGGTTCTTAAAAACATTGAGTCGTGACCTGCTAAACACCGTGGAATATGCTCCGATTTGGATCATTATCGCAGTGGCATTAGCGCTCTCTATCGGGACAATGGTAGGTTGGAAACGCGTTGCAGTAACGATTGGTGAGAAGATTGGTAAGAAAGGTATGACTTATGCTCAAGGGGTTTCTGCGCAAGTAACAGCAGCGGTATCCATTGGTGTAGCAAGTTATACGGGTATGCCTGTATCAACAACACAAGTTCTGTCATCTGCAGTTGCAGGTACGATGATTGTTGATGGTGGTGGTGTTCAATCGAAGACGGTGAAAAATATTGCACTGGCTTGGATCTTAACATTACCAGTTAGCATTGGTTTATCAGGTTTACTTTATTGGATATCACTTACATTTATTGTGAATAGCTGATAACAATAATTACCTAAGTTTGTTTATAAACGGTGACTTTTTAGTCACCGTTTTTTGTTTTTGTCACTTACCAAAAAAGCATGGCAATTAAACTTGCGACAGCCAAAATACAAAAACGGCTAACAAGATAAAATTGCCGATAAATTCGCTCACAACGCATAATGACTTCAGGATTATGATGACTGACGTATTGGCGTTGGTTGATATAGCGAATTAGTCTTAGTTGTTTTGAAAATTGTCCGTGCATAGTAAAAAATCCATTGCCATCGACAGATTGGTAGAGCAAAGGATCAGATTGGCGCAATATCGTGAGCAATACCCTAATAGATGAAAAATAACGCATCATATTAATCAGGCAAAGAATACATAGCGCCCAAAAGACAACAATGACATTAAACATAATCCCCTCCCTAGAATAATAGATTCTGAGATGAGAAAACCTTTACCAATAAAGGTTACTTTTTTCTCTAATTTAAGTTTAGGTGAAATTAAGCAATAAACAAAAGTGACTTTTTCAAGTTGTTTCCTTTTTCAGAAAAAAAGATAAAAAATAACTCTAAAAGGGTGTTTTTGTTGTTTTTTATACTCAATTCTCATTATTATGATGATATTGTCGGTGAATGACATCGTGCTAATGTAAAATGGTGTATATTGTTATTTATCGATAGATGCTTTCTTGATGAATTTGACATAAGTTGTGATCAAGGCGACATCTAATTTTCATCTTAAAACGTTATATTTAATACATAGGATTTAGGCTTAACAGCCTTTCCAACCGATTAATCAGCTTATGGAAGGAGTTCACGATGGCTTATAAGCATATTCTAGTGGCAGTTGATTTATCCCCTGAGAGTAACGTCTTAGTACAGAAAGCTGTATCTATGGCAAAACCCTATAATGCCAAAGTTTCCTTAATTCACGTTGATGTTAACTACTCTGATCTTTATACCGGTCTAATTGATGTCAACCTCGGTGATATGCAGCAACGTATTACTGATGAAACCCGTAATGCGTTAAAAGACCTCTCTGATAAATCAGGTTATGAAATTCAGGAAACCCTGAGTGGTAGTGGTGATTTAGGCCAAGTTCTGGTTGATGCGATTAAGAAATACGATATGGATTTAGTCGTTTGTGGTCATCACCAAGACTTTTGGAGCAAATTGATGTCATCAGCACGCCAACTAATTAATACTGTGCATGTTGATATGCTAATTGTTCCTCTGAAAGATGATGAATAATAATCGCTTGCTTGTTTAAGCAAAAAAATGCCTGCTTATGCAGGTATTTTTTTACCTAAAATTCCTATTTTTCCTGCTTTTAAACTGAGTCAACCTTTTTTTTTTGTCTAATTATGAAAAAAATGTCTTGAAGTGTGAATGTATTTTAATGATATATTCAAGAAGCAAAACAACATCAACCTCACAAAACCCAAAAATATTCCGAATAAATGAGGTTATGCCAACATCACATTACACAAAAAAGGAATAGCTGAATGAATATATCTGGCTCATTATCTTCGTTTTTAGAAGGGGTAGAAAAATATAACGCTCATCAACCTGAGTATCATCAGGCGGTTCGTGAAGTTTTTACCACTTTGTGGCCTTTTTTAGAGAAAAACCCACAATATCGTGAACAATCATTACTTGAGCGCTTAGTTGAGCCTGAACGTATTATCCAGTTTCGCGTCTGTTGGTTAGATGATAAAGGGCAAGTACAAGTTAACCGTGCATGGCGTATCCAATTTAACTCAGCCATTGGACCTTACAAAGGTGGTATGCGTTTTCATCCATCAGTAAATCTTTCTATCCTAAAATTCTTAGGTTTTGAGCAAACATTTAAAAATGCATTAACTACATTGCCGATGGGAGGAGCCAAAGGCGGTTCCGATTTTAATCCTAAAGGTAAAAGTCATGGGGAAGTAATGCGTTTTTGTCAGGCACTGATGACGGAACTCTATCGCCATTTAGGCGCTAATACGGATGTTCCTGCTGGTGACATTGGTGTGGGTGCACGAGAAGTCGGCTTTATGGCAGGCATGATGAAAAAGCTGTCTAATAGCAATGAATGTGTATTTACAGGTAAAGGTCTTTCATTCGGTGGCAGTTTAATCCGTCCAGAAGCTACTGGGTATGGTTTAGTTTACTTTACTAATGCGATGCTTAAACGTCATGGTATGTCTCTTGAGGGAATGCGTGTAGCGGTTTCTGGCGCGGGTAACGTCGCACAGTTCACTATCGAAAAATGTTTAGAGTTAGGCGCTAAAGTAATAACAGCATCAGATTCAGGTGGTACTGTGGTTGATGAAGCTGGATTTACTACTGAAAAACTCGCTCGACTCACTGAAATTAAAAATAATTATGGTCGTGTTGAAGAGTACGCAAAAGAATTTAGCTTAACGTATCTTGAAGGGCAACAACCTTGGGCTGTTCCTGTTGATATTGCTTTGCCTTGTGCAACACAAAATGAGTTAGATTTGGAAGCGGCTAAAATACTTATCAAAAATGGTGTGAAAGCCGTTGCTGAAGGCGCGAATATGCCAACAACCATTGCTGCAACAGATGCCTTTACTGAAGCGGGTGTCCTGTTTGCGCCAGGTAAAGCTGCTAATGCTGGTGGTGTTGCAACCTCTGGTTTAGAGATGGCACAGAATGCGGCACGTTTAAGCTGGAAAGCGGAGAAAGTGGATGCTCGCTTACATCACATTATGTTAGATATTCACCATGCTTGCGTGAATTACGGTGGTGAAGGTAAGCAAACTAATTATATCCAAGGCGCGAATATTGCAGGCTTTGTTAAAGTCGCTGATGCAATGCTGGCACAAGGCGTTCTGTAAATTTTATCTATTCTGAACGGGTGTTTAACACCCGTCAGATTTAAAATTTATTTATTTTTTCCTAATGTGTAAGTGATTACACACAAGGATAAATATCAAAACGGTGATTTTTTGTAGTTACATTGGCGTGTGCGGGCTGATTATTTAATGGTTTTGCATAATCAGGGCGTTTTACCACAACCCTTTTTTTAGCTAACGTAATTGCTGGTTCTAATAGTGCATCTGCATCTTCATCGGCACCTACTAAAGACTGAAATACTCGCATCTCTTTTTTCACTAATGCGCTTTTCGCTTTATGTGGATACATAGGATCAAGATAAACTACATCGGGTGCTGGTGTGATTTCTGTCAGTGCTTGAGCTGAAGAGGCGTGGATCAGTGTCATACGTTCTTGCATCCATTCACCAATATCAGGATCAAGATAAGCTCGTTTTAAGCCGTCTTCAAGCAACGCTGCGACAACAGGATGGCGTTCAACCATTCTCACCTTACAACCAATAGAGGCCAATACAAACGCATCACGACCAAGTCCCGCTGTTGCATCAACTACATCAGGTAGATAGTCTTTTTTAATGCCGACCGCTTTTGCCACTGCTTCACCTCGACCACCGCCAAATTTACGACGATGCGCCATGGTGCCTTCCACAAAATCGACATAAATACCACCCAATTTAGGTTCATCTTGTTTGCGTAATTCAAGGTGAGTAGGTGTTAACACTAATGCCATAATTTGCGTTTCATCGTGAACTAAGCCCCAACGTTGCGCTAAATCAGATAAGGCGCTGTTATCAGCGCCTTCTTCACAAAGTAAACAGATATTCACATATCATCCTTTAATGCCGTAGCCTTTGAGCATAGCATCAAGTTTCGGCTCACGACCACGGAAGCGTTTGAACAGCTCCATTGGCTCTTCTGAACCACCACGAGTTAAAATATTATCAAGGAATGATTGACCCGTTTCGCGGTTAAAAATGCCTTCTTCAGAGAAACGAGAGAATGCATCTGCTGCCAGTACATCAGCCCATAAATAGCTGTAATAGCCTGCTGCATATCCACCTGCAAAGATATGGCTAAAGGCGTGAGGAAAACGCGCCCAAGGTGTAGAAGGAACCACGGAAACTTTCTCTTTCACACTGTTTAAGATTTCCATAATACGCGCTCCTTTAGATGGATCATATTCAGCGTGTAAACGGAAATCAAACAGACCAAATTCCAGTTGACGTAACACAAACATCGCTGACTGATAATTTTTTGCTTTAAGCATATTATCAAGCATTGCCTGTGGTAATGGTTCACCAGTTTCATAATGACCCGAAATAAAGGCTAACGCTTCTGGCTCCCAACACCAATTTTCCATAAATTGGCTTGGTAATTCAACAGCATCCCAAGGCACGCCATTAATGCCTGCAACATCTGCCGTATCAATCTGAGTTAACATGTGATGTAAGCCGTGACCAAACTCATGGAATAGAGTGGTTACTTCATTATGAGTAAACAGTGCTGGTTTATCGCCTACTGGCTTATTGAAGTTACAAGTGAGGTAAGCAACGGGGTTTTGTAGTGAGCCGTCAGCATGACGCATTCTTCCTACGCAATCATCCATCCACGCGCCACCACGTTTGTGCTCGCGTGCATATAAATCAAGATAGAAGCTACCACGTAAAGTGTTGCTTTCATCATAGAGCTCAAAGAAACGGACGTCATCATGCCAAGTTTCGATGTCGTTACGTTCTTTGGCTGTTAAACCATAGATACGATGAACGACTTCAAATAAACCACTTAAAGCACGTTGTTCAGGGAAATAAGGGCGTAACTGTTCATCATCGATTGAGAATAGGTGTTGTTTTTGCTTTTCGCTGTAATAAGCCAGATCCCACGATTCGAGTTTATCAACACCATAGTGTTCTTTTGCAAATTGAGTGAGTTCTGCTAATTCTTCTTCACCTTGTGGATGAGCGCGTTGGGCTAAATCAGTTAAGAAGCTAATTACTTGCTCAGGAGACTCTGCCATTTTAGTAGCAAGAGATTTTTCAGCATAATTTTTAAAGCCTAGCAGTTGAGCGAGTTCATGACGTAACGCTAAGATTTCCGCCATAATTTCACTGTTATCCCACTGACCTGCATTTGGACCTTGATCAGAGGCGCGAGTACTATAAGCAATGCTCATCTCTTTTCGCAGTTCACGGTTATCTGCGTAAGTCATAACTGGTAGATAGCTTGGCATATCAAGTGTTAACAGATAGCCTTCTTGCTCTTTAGCTTGCGCAATTGCTTTTGCTGCATCAATCGCACTTTGTGGCATACCAGATAGATCGTCTACATTGGTAATTAATTTAGACCAACCCATTGTGGCATCTAATACGTTATTGCCGTATTTCGCACCTAATTCTGACATACGCGCACTTATTTCACCAAAACGCTGTTGTTTCTCTTTTGGTAAACCGATGCCTGATAATTCAAAATCACGCAGTGCATTTTCAACCGCTTTTTTCTGAGGTTGAGTTAATGTGTTGAAATCTGCACTCTCTTTAATTGATTTATAAGCTTGATATAAACCTTCGTGTTGCCCCATCCAAGTACTAAATTCAGACAATAGCGGTAAGCTTTGTTCATAGGCTTCACGCAGTTCTGCACTATTTTTAACTGAGTTTAAATGGCTAACAGGAGACCAAACTCGAGACAGTTTATCGCCAGCTTCTGCTAACGGTTGGCAAAGGTTATCCCAGTTAAATTGAGTATTATCAGCCAATAATTTTTCAACTGTTTCACGGTAAGTTGCTAAGACTTCTTTAAGAGCGGGAACAACGTGTTCTGGTTTGATAAGGGAAAATGCAGGTAATCCCGTTGTGCTAAGTAATGGATTTGACATAAAAAACATCCTGTATTTGGGTTTACAGTGGCGTAAAACACGCCACTGAGTTTATTCGTTATAGAGAGTAAGATGAGGATGAAACCGCATAAGTTCAATAGTATCGCGGTAATTATCCGAGGTTTTACTCAAAAATGGGATTATTTTATTTGAAAGAGCTTTTATTGATTTGATGCACTTGGGATTAAAAATAATTCAGCGTATAATCATCCCGTTATTTCCTTTTGACCCATTCAAAAATGGAAGATCATCGTCCCCGGTGGGGCGGCTGGACTTCAAATCCAGATGGGGCCGCCAGCGGTCCTTGGCAGGTTCGACTCCTGTGATCTTCCGCCAATTCTTATTCAATTAACCTTCTTATAAAATCGTTTTTTGCGCCTTTATCATATTGTTTTTCAGAAAAATAGTACGTTTGTTATCTATTTATAAGCGCCCTTATCTTTTTGTTAAACATGGTATATTGTTGTTCATAGTTTATGCATAACGTATAGAGAGTGGAGACAATTTGATGAGCGAAAATCTTCCTGAAGCGCCACTGGGTGAATTTGTTTTGTTCCGCAGCGAAGATGGTCAAACTCGCGTCGAATGCCGCTTTGAATCTGATACGCTGTGGTTATCTCAGGCTGAAATTGCCAATCTTTATCAGGTAACACCGCAGGCAATAACTCAACATATTAAAGCTGTCTACGAAGAAGGCGAACTTGTACAAAATTCAACTTGTAAGTCTTTCTTACAAGTTCGACAAGAAGGCAATCGGCAGGTTAATCGCAATACGCTGCATTACAACCTTTCAATGATCCTCGCCATTGGCTACCGCGTCCGCTCAGTTCGCGGTACTCAGTTTCGCCAGTGGGCAACGCAAACTTTAGAACAGTATCTGATCAAAGGGTTTGTGATGGATGATGAACGTCTGAAGAATCCGCCTATCGGTCAATCAGTCGTGCCGGATTATTTTGATGAGATGCTCGAACGCATTCGTGATATTCGAGCCAGTGAGCGACGGGTATATTTACGGGTGAAAGAGATCTTCACCATGGCAGCGGACTATGAGCCTTCCAATAAAGAAACAATTCGTTTCTTCCAATCCATTCAAAACAAACTGCATTTTGCTTGTACGGGAATGACTGCCGCCGAGCTTATAGCCAGTCGCGCAGATGCCAGTCAGCCAGATATGGGCTTAACAAGTTATAAGTCCGGCGAAGTGCGTAAAACGGATGTGACGATTGCGAAAAATTATCTACGTGAAAATGAACTCAAAGAATTAAACCGTATCGTCAATATGTGGCTCGACTTTGCTGAAGACCAAGCACTGCGCCGTAAGCAGGTTTTCTTACAGGATTGGGATACTAAGCTGGATCAGTTTTTAAGTTTCAATGACCGTGATGTATTGCAAGGTGCTGGTGGGGTTAGTAAGAAAGCAGCTGACGAAAAAGCTAAAGAGATATTTGATATTTTTGCTCAAAAACGTCGACAGTTAAAAGAAGCCGAAGGGGCGAGGGCAAATATTGCGGTGCTGAAAGACTTACTGAAAACAAGTAAATAAAAGAAGCCGCTTGCTAGTTTTTGGACAATGTTTTGCTCCCTAATCTTCTATTAGGATAACTAAGGGGTTGAAATGGGTAAGTTACTACACACACAAGCTTATGAATCTTTCAAGTTGCTGGAAGAACAAAAATATGAAACAAGGGCAACTCATATTTTCAATTGTGAACCAAGTTTGGCAGTGTTTTTGTTATGGTGCAACATTGAGGTACTTCTCCGATTAAATAAATATTATGACAAAATTCAAGATCCTTGGCCTGATAACTTATCATTTATCCACGCTAATTGGAGGCCTTTGAAGCATATTAAAGGAATAAATATTGATGCATATAATGCAATATTTGTCGGTCCAAAATCACTCTGGAAAATAAGGAATAAAATAGCGCATACAGGTAAGTTTATCGAAAAGTATGAGGTTGAGTATTTTGTAGAATATGCCAAATTTGTTATTGATTGCCTCAACTCAGGACTTCCTAAAAGGAGCGATTTCTTAACTAAAAAAAGAATAGTGATGCACAAAAGAATAGAGGAAGGAAATGATTTTTTCTAAAAGCCTACCACTCAAAAACCAATCTGGGGCATTAATGGGGGCGCTGATATTTATCCAATGCAGTAAATTTATTTAATATCAATGTCATTACCCATCAAATACGACTCCTGTGATCGCCACTCAAGTTCAATACATCTCCAATGAAGCTAATTAAATCTATAGTCAACTCAGTTCAACTGGTTACCTCACATTCGCTTCTAAATTGGGGGGGTATTTAAGTATAGTATATCTTGTACCCCAAAATTATCATTTTCTTTGTAACAGGTAGAGCTTACAGAGTTTTTGTTATGGCTCTGAGTAATATAAAAATTAAAACAGTGAAGTCGCTCGATAAGTAGCCCTACAAACTTTCTGATTCAGTTGGGTTATATCTGAGCGTTAATCGCAATGGTTCTAAATATTGGAGAATGAAGTATCATTTTGTGGGTAAAGAAAAAATTCTTTCCATTGGTGTTTACCCGCAAGTGACATTAGCGGAAGCAAGAAATCAACGTGATGATGCGAAAAAATTGTTAGTTCAACATAAAGATCCAAGTGAGCAAAAGCAATTAGCACGTTTAGAAAAGCACTTAGCCTCGAAAAGTACTTTTGAAGCAGTAGCTCGTGAATGGCACACCTCTAAAAAGGATCACTGGTTATTATGTTATCATTAAGTAGTGATAAATATAGATGTTAAAGATTAACAAATCCTAATTTATTTCTAATACCTCAATCCTAAATTTTCCTACAATTTTATTTAAATACGCGCAGAAAATCATACAAATAGCACAAATTGCTAAAGCACTATATATGCGAACGGTACACATAGTTATAGCTATATATCTTGTGTTTTCGTTCAAAACCAAATAAAGATTTATGAATGTCTGTTGTTTATCGACCTAGACAACATAAAGATATCGGGTATTATTAGTGCCAACAGTGCCCCTCATAGTCCCTACGCAGAACGGAGAAATCTGGTTTGCGATACACTTGGGGCTTTCTTTTATCTGCTACCGGATAAATCATCTTAACATCATGTTTCCTCTAAAACCTCACCTAACGTATACCGACCAAATAGTAAAGCTAGAAAAGCGAGGTATGAGTTTCGATGGCTTATCACATGAACAGGTAGTAAAGAAAATAACGAATATTGGTTATTACCGACTCTCTGGGTACTGGTATCCATTCAGAAAACTTAAAATAATTCCACCAGAATCACCTCTTGAAGCTAGACGAGAAGAAAATTTCAATGAGGGAACAACTTTTATCAAAGTATATAAAAGTTACCTATTTGACGTAAAACTAAGAACTATTATTTTTTACGGTATTGAGCGCATTGAGACCTTTATTAAAGCTAAACTAGCTTATGAACTAGGTAAAATAGCTCCTACCATTCATCAAAGTAAAGATATTATCCAACACCAACATTCCAATAATCATGATGTGTGGTTAGATAAACTTGATACGCTCATAGATAGAAATAAGGACAAAGACTGTATTCGTTGGAACTTAGAAAAATATGGCGAAATTCCTATATGGGCAATTGTTGATATCTGGGATTTTGGTACGATGTCTAAGTTATATGGAATGCTGGATGATAAATATAAGTATCAAATTTGTAAGTCTTTAGGGTTTGATAAGCCTAATTCTTCCGGAGTTAAATTAGGATTAAAGACAGCACTTGAACATTTAAATATCGTTAGGAACAGATGCGCGCATCACTCAAGACTTTGGAATACTGATTTTTCAGGGTCAAAAATTTCTATCGATATACTTGATAACATTGATCACAGAGCAACACAACTTACCGATAAAAGTCCTGAATTATCACGTATGGCTGGGATCATATACTTAATATGGAGCTTAACAAAACGTATAAGCTGTAATTCATTATGGTTAAAAAGTATGAGTGACCATATAGAAGCCCATACAGAAATTATCTCTTTCAATGCTATGGGATTCAATAATAATGACATTACTGGCCTAATATCATTGCTTGAAAAAGAATCAATATAACTATCAACTTTTTTCTGTATTTGTCACCATCTTTGCAGCAATACCTTTGTGATGCTTCCACTCTGAATAGATATCTTTATCCCATGCTTTAGTAGCTTTTATCTGATAGCTAGCCTCGTTTATCTATTCAGCTATAATGCGTCCGCTCAGTTCGCGGTACTCAGTTTCACCAATAGGGTAATCAGGCAGGGTTAATAAGAAAGCTAAGGATAACTGACGGTTCATAACAACGAAAAGTATATTAAGAACCAGCCAGTATTAGTCGGTCTTTGCAGGTTTTAGTCGGAGTAATTTTCTAACTAGAAATCAGTCTTAGAAAAACCAGTCATACTATCTAGCCCCATTTCTCGGCCTAATGCTGTCATTGGATGGACAATGATCAAGCCTCGTACGGCTTTCTTCAGCTTGCCAATATCAGCTTGTTCTTTCTTAGTAATGGAGCGTTTGAATGGCATATCTTCTAATTTCTGTGCTTCTTTACTTAGTTTATTGCTACGTACTTCTTTCAAACGAACGATTTCAGTTTCCAGTTCTACTTTTTCTTTCTCAAACTCTGCGTATTTTTCCGCTTCATCTGTCAGCGAGATATTTGCCATCTTGTGGCGAATAAGGTCTAAACGGTCGCTAAGGAGTTTGATTTTTGCTTTTTCGATTTCTTTCATTATTAATTAACCGTGAACAAATTTCTTGTTGGCAAGTATACACCATTCTGCATAGGAGCATGAAAAGGGGGACGGATTAAAGCAGACATCACATTCATTATTTTTTTTTGTTCAGCATCGACTTTAAATCAGCAAACGGGTTATAGGTTGCAGCGCCTACATCGTCTTGTGCATCTTCACCCGCGACAACGGTTGTACCGTATTGGTCTGCTTCTGTATATTTAGAGTGTTCATGATCATGGCAAAACAGACACAATAACTCCCAGTTACTGCCATCTTCTGGGTTATTGGTATGGTCGTGATCAATATGATGAACGGTTAATTCACGTAGATTGGAATAAACGAACTCACGAGCACAGCGCCCACATACCCACGGATAGATTTTCAGCGCTTTTTCACGGTAGCCACTTTCCAACCGTGCATAGTTTTTGGGGATCAGAGCCATTGTTATTACCTGTTATAAGAGAAAGTTTGACGATAGTTTTTCCAATATACTCTGAATGCACTCATTGGTTCAAATCTCACAAGGCCTATTTCCTCTAATAAACTACCACTCTCACAATCTGATGCACTCTTGGAAATTACAGGTATAATTTCATAACTTATTGAGCAGACTTAGGCATAAAAATGGCAAAACTTACCTTACAAGAACAAATGTTAAAAGCAGGGCTTGTGACCAGTAAAAAAATGGCGAAAGTTCAAAGAACGGCGAAAAAATCACGCGTTCAGGCACGAGAAGCAAGAGAAGCCGTGGAAGAAAATAAAAAAGCCCAACTTGAACGCGATAAACTGCTTAGTGAGCAACAAAAACAAGCAACTTTATCTAAAGAGTATAAAGCGCAAGTTAAGCAACTTATTGAGATGAATAGAATTACGCCAGCAAAAGGCGATATTGATTTTAACTTCACTGACAATAATGTGATTAAAAATATCGTAGTGGATAAACTGACACAATCTCAATTGATTAATGGACGTCTCGCCATTGCTCGTCTGGATAGTGCAGATAAAACTGAATATGCGATTATTCCAGCAAGTGTTGCGGATAAAATTACACAAAGAGATGTGGACTGTATCTTGTTAAATAACGCACTTAGCGAAACAGAACAAGATGAAGACGATCCTTATGCTGATTTTAAAATCCCAGATGATTTGATGTGGTAATAAGCAAAGTAGCTTATTACCTCAAAGACATAGTCTGTATAAGCATTGTGCTTTATACTGCATCTGGAAATTTTTGTAGATAAACGATTAAGTAGGCGATAATGGCAATGAACGGAATAATCACAAAGTGGTTTGAAGATAAAGGTTTTGGATTTATTAAAGATGAAAACGGTGATAACCGTTATTTTCATGTGATTAAAGTTGCCAACCCTGCTTTGATAAAAACAGATGCAAATGTCACGTTTGAACCAACCACAAATACTAAAGGTCTATCTGCTTACGCTGTGAAAGTGATCCCAGACAGCAAATATGTCTATATTGCAGGTGAGCGAGTTAAACTGACATCCATTAAATCATTTCGAATTTATAGTGAAGATGTGCCCGCAGATACGCATATCAATAAAGAAAACACCGTACTTTCTGTCGGTACTTTAATGAATAGCATCAGACCAAAATCAGCGGATGACGCCAATAATATGCGCACGTTGAGAAAGCTTGCGATCACCACTATGCATGGAACAGAAATTGTTTTTACTGAAGATGAACTTAATATCGATGAAACCGTGAAAGCACTTAAACTGTAAATATCGATATTTAAAACGGGCTCTCGCAGCGCGCTTTTATTGGTGCTTGGCTAATGGGATGAACAAAATGAAGTTCACTCGCATGAAGCATAAGTCGCGGAGTCCGTTCAGTTCCTTCTATTCCTTCAATTAAATCTCCGCCGCACCCACCATATAAATCACAACCTAAAATAGGATGCCCTATAAACTGGCTGTGAATACGAAGTTGATGAGTTCTCCCTGTTTCAGGCATAAATTGTACTCGCGTTAAAGGCAATAACGTTCCATCTTCTAACGTATGATAAAAACGCTCAATAACGTGGTAGCGAGAGCGCGCTGGTTTGCCATTAATGGGGCTAATCGACATACGTGGGAACAGAGCCGGATCTTTTGCAATCGGCGCATCGATTATTCCTTCATTATCATCTAAATGCCCGCACAGTAGCGAGCTGTATACTTTGGTTACACTGCGCTGGCTAAATTGCTGACACAAAAGAGCATTAATTGCTTTATTGCGTGCGACAACCATCAGCCCAGATGTGCCAAAATCAAGCCGATGAACAAGAGTACATCCCGGAAATAGCTTCACTAATCGATAATGCACTGAATCTAAATTTTGTGGATTCTTTCCTGACAGACTGAGTAGCCCTGTTGGCTTATTGATAAGCACTAAGTGCTCGTCTTGATAAAGGATCTCGATTTCATCATGGCAAGGTGGGGCAATAAAAGTATCGATAATCGTAGACATCAGCTTATCCGTAGAAAAAGAAGGAAGTGGATGATAGCGAATTTTAGGTTAACAGGCGAATGTAGAGATATACTCTTAGTAACTTGAATATGACGAGTATAAATGTTAATCCCTGAGGACAACCGATGAACAATGACATTCATTTTAAATATTATGACATGGTAGAAGAGTATGCGATGGAATCGATAGAGCCTGTTGCTGAGGCGGAAGAAGATGCGCTGGCTCTCTACTTCCAGTTACTACTTACACGATTAATGAATAACGAAGAAATTAGCGAAAACGCACAGCAAGAGATGGCAAAAGAAGCGGGTATTGATAAAAAACGCATTGATGATATCGCCATGTTTCTTAATCGCTGGGGTAACGAATAATACGTATTGGGCTCATTAAAAAATGGGCTCAATATTATCCTAATTCACAAAATGTCACTCTGATCCTACATAACTGTATGATTTAACGTATACTCGTTATGCACTTTATTTCACATAAACTCGTAAAAATAACCGAACTGCTTTTTTGATGTTTGCTGTTTTCATTAGATATTTTAGATTAATTTATTGGGTGAGATATGCTGGATTTTTTAAAAAATTATGACAATTTGACGATCAGCGAAAAGAAAGTATTAAAATATCTCACCGATAATATTGCGGATATTCCGTATTTAAATATTAATGATTTAGTCGCCAAAACCTTTGTATCAAAAACGGTTATCATTAATTTATCGCAAAAATTAGGATTTAGTGGATTTAAAGAGCTTAAGTTCCAAATTAATAATTATATTTTGACGAAAAATAAAGTCGAAAAAACGAATGCGGCATCTTATAAAAAACAATTAGAAAAAAACATTCATAAAACATTTACCTTAATTAATGAAGAACAAATTCAGGAGTGTGCAAAAACCTTACGCCATTCTAGGAATATTTTTATTGTTGCAAGAGGTACAAGCAAAGCCGTAGGGTATTATCTTGAACACCTATTGTTTGCATTAGGTCTGCATTGCTTTTTTATTAATGATTACAACTTATCTGATTCGTTTACACGTCTTGTTAATGAAGACGACACGGTTATCTTTATCTCTCTTTCTGGTGGCACTAAGAAAATCATCGAGACAGCAAAAATCGTGCAGCTAAAAGATGCTAACATCATTAGTATGACAGCATTTAATACCAATGAATTAACCACTTATGCAACTCATGCTCTATTTTGTTTTGCTGATAATCATGATACTAAAAAAGATGATACCAAATCACGAATTGGATTTTTTATGCTGGTGGATTTACTGATTAATGAGTTAGAAAATCTGCTTTAAAAAGGGATAATAGAGCTTATATGATTTATTAAATACTCTTTTTAATTATTAAAACGTGAATAATATTAATATATCTTGTTAGATTAATCGTTATTTATTCTAAAATGGCTTTTCTTTTCAATCTTACTTCTCAGCCCTAAAATAAATATTATTTAATAGAATAAAATAATTTATTCATTGTTCTTTATTACATCGATAATTAACAAAAAGACCTAAGTCATAAAATATGACCTGAGATAATATTTAAAACCAGCGCGTCATTCATTTCCTATAATCCCTAAGATAGAGTACCTCTGTAATTCTTTTATATTCGAGAAGTCATAAGGAAAAAAATATGGCCAGGAAAAAGTTCAGCGAATCTATTCAGCGCTTTGGTAGAACCCTACTTCTACCTATCGGCGTATTGGCACCAATCGGTATGATATTGGGGATCAGTGGTGCTTTAGTTCAGTCTTATATGATTGCACGCTTTCCTTTCTTAGGAAATGAAACCGTCAACGCATTGTTAGTGAGTATCCGTTCTATTGCGGGCGTTGTGTTTGACAATATCCCTCTCTTATTTGCAATGGGTGTGGCATATGGTATGAGCCACAAAGATAAGGGGATAGCGGTCTTTGCCTCTGTTGTCGGCTATTTAACCTTGATAAGTACTATCAATATCTGGCTGGTATTGACAGGAAAACTTGCTGATCCTGCGATTATGACGCAAGTGGGGCAAATCAAGGTGCTTGGTATCCAAACCATGAATATCAGTGCAGCAGGGGGGATTATCACGGGATTAATCGCCGCATGGGCAACGGATAAATTCTATAACCTGGAATTACCAACTGCATTTGCTTTCTTCTCAGGGAAAAAATCTGTCGCCATTATTATGGTCGGATTGATGATAGGCGTAGGCGCATTATTGCCATTTATTTGGGAAGTATTAGTCATGGGCTTAACTAAGCTCTCGGCTGTCTTCTTAAGTCCTGTCGGGCCTTTCTTTACCGCGGGTGGTGAACGTCTATTTATTCCATTTGGTTTACACCATGTTTGGAACGTTCTGTTTAGATTTACCGAAGCTGGTGGCTCTTATGTTATTGAAGGTCAAACCTATGTGGGTGTTGTACCAGCAATGACCGAAGTATTGTTTAATCAAGGACCAAGTAGTGAATATTGGGCAATGATGCCAAGCCTAACGCGCTTTATGGCTCAACAACAAATGTTGGTTACGTTGTTCCTATTCCCTGCGATTGCATTAGCAATTTATAAAACCTCGAAGAAAGAAAATCGCGCTGAAGTTAAATCGATGCTGGTGACGATGGTCTTAACGGCAATGTTAGGTAACGTTACTGAGCCACTTGAATTTACTTTCGTCTTTATCGCGCCGTTACTCTACTTAATTTACGCGATTATCGTCGGTATTGGCGCTGTTCTGCTCTCTTTTGCGGGAGTTGCGATTGGTTATATTCGAGGCACAGTCTTTGACTTCACCATCTTTGGTTTGCTGTACGAACATACTAACTGGATCTTCTTAGTGTTGATTGGTAGCGCACTGGCTGTTGTGACCTACTTTATTTTCTACTGGGCTATCGTCAAATTTGATATCAAAACACCAGGTAGAGAAGAATCAAGCAATATGAAAAATACGTTAATCAAAGAAAAACGTTATGGCGAAATTGCAGAAATTCTTATTCAAGCGTTAGGTGGCAAACAAAATATTCGTAATGTTGATAACTGTATTACACGATTACGTATCGATATTAATGAAGTTAATCAAATAGATAAAGAGTTAATGTTAGAGTCTGGCTGTACAGCATTCTTCTTTCCGGCAGCAAACCATGTCCATGTCGTTTATGGCCCTAAAGTCGAATTTGTTCGCAATGCTGTTGATGAAGCAATGAAGAAATAAAAGGATACATGATGAGAGCGTTATACGATTCTAAAAGTAAAACAATCGACGATCGCGGTATAAAAAATCTACTGTCCAATGAAGCGAAATATTCAACTTGGTTGATGTTTGAAGCCATGTTAGCGCAAGCACAAGCTGAATACGGTTTTATTCCACAGTCTGCCGCAGATGAAATTAAAGAAAAGGCGATTATTGAGAATATCGATTTCGAAGAGATGAACCGTATTTATCAAAAAATAGGTCATGGCTTTGTGCCTTTCTTAAAAGTACTGGTGAATGCATGCTCTGAAGAGAGTGGTAAATATGTGCACTACGGCATTACCACTCAAAATATACAGCAAAGTTCACAGCTGTATATGATGAAAACGGTACACAACAAATTTATGTTGTTGTTAAGTGAGATCATCGAAAACTTATCAAATCTCGCTGAAAGAACCAAACATATGGTGATGGCAGGTAGAACACACGGTCGCCATGCTATTCCAATTACTTATGGCTATAAAGTGTCTGTTTGGATCAGTGATTTTATTGATTGCTACCAGCGTATGAAAGAGTGCGAAAAGCGTGTATTCACTATCATGATGGGGGGCGCAGTAGGTGCTTTTAACTCCATGCCTGAAGTGGGGATGAAAGTACAAAAACGCGTTGCAGAATTAGTGGGTATGCAAGCAATGGAAGTGCCATCACGTAACCTAAGTACGCATAAATTAGAGTACATGATGAACTTGGCATTGATGGCAAATATCTGCCATAAAATGGGTGAAGAAGTATATAGCACCACGTTAGAAGAAATTGCTGAGGTTTCTGAAGGATTTACAAAAGGCACTGTGGGTAGTAGCACGATGCCTCATAAAATTAATCCAAAATTAGCCAAAGGAATTATCGCTAACTCACAAAAACTTTACTCATTACCGAATGTGGGCATGTATTCCGCAGTAAGACCATACGAGGGCGATAGCAGCTCTTATATGTTATTCGATGGCTTAATTGAAGAAGCATTAGAATTAACAACAGAAATTTTGCTAAGAACGGAAGAGCTTTCAAGAACCATCGTTCCTCATGAAGAGAGAATGCTACATAACGTGATGAGAAATAAGGGTTTAGATAATACCGAATACGTTATGATGAAAATGGCAGAAAAATTAGGCAAAGATAAAGCGCATTCACTGTTATATGAAGAAGCCATTAAAACGGCGGCAGATGGTGAAGATTTTTACACTAACCTGATGAAGAATGAAACCATTACAGCGGCATTTAATGCAGATGAAATTAAGGCAATGCTTGATCCTCGTTCTTATATCGGTTTATCTGTTGAACTTGCTGAAAAAGAAGCAAAACGTGGGTTAGCGATTTCTCAAGAAATTAAGCAAAGCTATAAATAAGCAGTAAAAGCTATCAAGTATCCATCAATAAATCATTATCAGTTAAGTCGAGAGCCACTCATTTTGAGTGGCTCTTTTTGCTGATGACTAACCAATCAAACCATGCACTAAAATAATCCCGATACAAATTGGCCCAATATAACGCCATACTAATAATAAGCTTTGACGTTTTAATCCTGTGATATTTTCAGGAATAAAAGCATTCGCTCTACGTGACCAACCAAAGATTAAACACATTGCAATACCAAACAGTGGCATCAAAATATTAGAAGTCAGGTAATCCAATAAATCGAAGACTGTTTTGCCCCCCAGCGTCACATCACTCATCGGTCCAAAAGATAATGACACAGGAATACCCATCAACATAATCGATGCGGTTACGACTAACCCTGCACGACGGCGTGTCCACTGAAAACGCATCTGTACATAAGCGACGATATGTTCCAGTAATGAAATTGCAGAAGTTAACGCTGCCATTAATAACAAGACAAAGAACGTCACGGCTAAAATATTGCCACCGGGTAAGTTGGCAAAATAAACTGGCATGGTCATAAAGGTTAAGCCAGGACCCGCATTAGGTTCTAAGCCTGCGGCAGATAATGCAGGGAAAATCATTAATCCGGCAAGTACACACACCATACAAGACAGAATAACCACCCACATACTTGAGTTAGCAATACCTTTATTATCCGCTAAATAAGCACTGTAAGTGATGTGAATACCTAAACCGATAGACAGTGAGAAGAAGGCTAACCCTAACGCATCTAATACGCCTTGAGGGGTTAATTTGCTGAAATCAGGGTATAAAAATAATTTTAAACCTTCAGACGAACCAGGTAAGCTAATACCAACAATAATCAATAAAATCATAATGATAAATAACATTGGCATCATGATTTTAACGGCTTTTTCTAATCCGCGTTGTACACCTGCTAAAACCACAAAACAGGTTAATCCAGCAAAAGTAAGGTGAGCCAAAATAGGCCATAAAGGATCACTAATAAAGCGGGTAAAAATACCCGTTAATTCAGCGCTATCTGTAATATTCAACTGACCTGTTGCCGCCATAACGGTATAGCCAATTGTCCAACCACCGACAACACTATAGAAGCTATAAATACACCATGAACTGAATACACCAATAACGCCAATGATGACCCAATTGCGCCCCATCATTTTCTTAAATGCATTAACTGCTTCGGCGTGTGTGCTACTGCCTAATATATTTTCAGCCAGTAATACCGCAAGCCCGATAATAAAACTAAATAATAAGAAGACGATTAAGAATGCACCACCACCATTATTGGCAGCGACATAAGAAAACTTCCAGATTGCGCCAATACCGATTGCAGAGCCTGCGGCTGCTAAGATATGGCCGACTCGTGATGTCCATTGCTGGCTCATTTTGCCTCCGATTTAATTATTTTAGTGATGGAGGTAGCTGGCAAACAACGAATTGCAGATAAGACGTTGTAATTCATAACCTTTGTGGTGAAACTAAACATCATAGAACTCCCCTAAAAAAAATCAGTTCCACCAGTAGGTTACAAACAAAAAAACCACCTTACTGGTGGCTTTTGCAAAAGATGAATAAGCGCGGCCACCTAACGAAGTAGTAGTAGGTTTAGGCCTAAAAGTCGGTTATTAGTGTTCATGTTCATCTTTTTGCTCTTTATTGAAATGGATATCATCGCAATGCAATATGAAATATTGTTTTTCAAAATGCGTATTTGTTATTTATATCATAAATTCAAACTAAATAAATAAAATTTATTAGAATTCAGTGTTAATTTTTATTTTTAAATGTTTTTCTGATGCCAATGGCTAAATATCGTAATAAGTTATGGAATTAACCTTCTTTGTGTAAGGTGAACATCGGCAAAAATGTCGAAACGGTTATTAAACATTATTTTGTTTTTTTATATCTTATTGATTATATTTAAAAAATTAATTGGCATAATTCCTGCTTAGTTGAAAGTTCTTTATGACTCTTTTACTCCCTAGTTAGGGGAAAGGATATCAAATGAACAAAATCAACTCCGTCTGTCCTTATTGTGGCGCTGGCTGCAAAATCAATCTCTGTGTCGAAAATGGTCGCATAATCAAAGCCGAAGGTGCTAATGGTGTCACCAATCAAGGCGAACTTTGCTTAAAAGGGCTATATGGTTGGGATTTCCTTAATGACAACAAATTGCTGACAGCCAGAATTCATGAGCCGATGATCCGCCGACAAAAAGGGGCTGGTTTTGAAATTGTGAGTTGGAATGAAGCTATTCAATTTACGGCAAAAAAATTACTGGAAATAAAAGAAAAATACGGTGCGAAATCCATCATGTGTACGGGATCTTCTCGTGGTACAGGGAATGAAACCAACTTTGTGATGCAGAAATTTGTGCGTGCAGTATTAGGTAATAATAATGTCGATTGTTGTGCGCGTGTTTGCCATGGACCTTCTGTTGCCGGTTTGCAAGAAACATTAGGTAATGGTGCCATGAGCAACTCTATTGCGGATATTGAAGACTCAGATTGCTTATTAGTGTTTGGCTATAACTGTGCAGATTCTCATCCTATTGTGGCGCGTCGTGTGGTTAAAGCGAAACAAAAGGGTGCCAAAATTATCGTTTGTGATCCTCGTAAAATCGAAACCGCTAAAATTGCTAACCAATATTTACCATTAAAAAATGGTACTAATATGGCGTTAGTCAATGCCTTCGCATACACGCTAATTGATGAAGATCTTTATGATAAAGACTATGTGAGCCAATACACAGAAGGCTTTGAAGAATATAAAAAACAACTCGCAGACTATAGCCCTGAAGCTGTGCAAGATATTGTAGGCATTCCTGCTATTGAAATTCGTAAAGCAATGCGCACTTATGCGGGCGCTAAAACGGCCACTATTATGTGGGGAATGGGCGTCACACAGTTTGGCCAAGCGGTTGATGTGGTAAAAGGGTTATCAGGTCTTGCTTTATTAACAGGAAATTTAGGTAAACCGCATGTGGGTGTTGCACCCGTTCGTGGGCAAAATAATGTTCAAGGTGCCTGTGATATGGGCGTTTTACCGAATATGTTTCCGGGATACCAGTATGTCACTGACGAAGAAACCCGTAAAAAATTTGCACAAGCATGGAATATTCCTGTTGAACAACTCGATCCAGATGTGGGATATCGCATTACCGAAGTCCCTCATTTAGCCATTGAAGGTAAGGTGAAAGCCTATTACATCATGGGTGAAGATCCACTCCAAACAGAGGCAGATTTAGGCTTAGTGAGAAAGGGCTTTGAAGCGCTCGATTTTGTGGTAGTTCAAGATATCTTTATGACCAAAACAGCAGAGCAAGCGGATGTGATTTTACCATCAACTAGCTGGGGTGAACATGCGGGGATCTTTACGTGTGCCGATAGAGGCTTCCAACGTTTTGAAAAAGCCATTGAACCTAAGGGCAATGTAAAACGAGATTGGGAGATCATCAGTTTACTCGCCACTGAAATGGGCTATCCGATGTCTTATGAAAATAACGAAGAGATCTGGAATGAAGTTAGAGCATTATGCCCACTGTTTTTTGGTGTCACTTATGAAAAATTGGCAGGCTTAGCGCATATTCAATGGCCTTGTACCGATATTGAAGATAAGGGAACGCCTTATTTGTATTCTGGTAACCACTTCACCACACCATCAGGTAAAGGTAAGTTATTTGCGACACCGTGGCGCGCACCAGCTGAATTACCTGATGCGGATTATCCGATGATCCTATCAACCGTGCGTGAAGTTGGGCATTACTCATGTCGCTCCATGACAGGTAACTGTAAAGCATTGGCATCATTAGCCGATGAACCGGGTTATGTTCAAGTTCACCCAGAAATTGCTAAAGAGGCTGGGATCCGTGATCAGGAAATTGTCTGGGTTGAATCTCGCCGCGGTAAAGTGATGTCTCGCTGTAATGTGAATGAGACAATCAACAAGCAAGCGATTTATATGACTTATCAATGGTGGATAGGGGCATGTAATGAACTGACTCAAGATAATCTTGATCCTGTTTCAAAAACCCCTGAAACCAAATATTGTGCGGCTAAAGTGATTAAAATTGATGATCAAAAATGGGCAGAAAGCCAAGTTTCTCAACATTATCACACCATGAGAAGCCGTTTAATTAACTTAGTAGAGCAAGCAAAGACAGTGACGCATTAATAAGTTGAACGTATATTAACAATAGAAATGGAGGCCATTAAGCCTCCATTTTTTTCTCACATTTATGTTATAGAAATAAAAGCAGTTTATTATTTTTGGTTTAATTGGCTTTCAGCTTCTTTTTTTTCTTCTTCTAAAATCTCACGATACCAACGCGGGTGATGTTTTTTCGCCCAACCACGCGTTACCCAGCCTTCAATCATGCTACGAATTGAACCTTTTACCCAAAACGCGGCGTAAGCATGAACAATCACCGTAATGATCAGTAAGATGGCGGACAGTGAGTGAGCCAGCAAAGCAATGCGAATAACAGGAATAGAGAAATAATCGGCAAAATAAGGTCGCCAAATAATTATCCCACTAATGGTCAAAACAATAAGGCTGAGACTTAAAGTCCAATAAATTCCTTTTTGACCTAAGTTGTAATGCCCAATATCGCCGGCTTCTTCATTTTGCAGCACTTTATGGATATTTTTTGCCCACACTAAATCATCTTTATCAACAGCGTTATACTTGAAGTATCTAAAAAACATAAAGATAAAGAAAAACACCATCGCAACACCCGTAAATGGATGCAGTAAACGCGAAAGTTGCGGTGTACCTAAAATATTCATAAACCAATTTAGAGATGGGAAGAAAAAGCCCAGCCCACTAAAGGCGGTAAAGACAAAGAAAATCGCCACAACCCAGTGATTGATTCGCTCTGAGGCCGTATGACGAAGGATTTTATCACTCTTCTTCTTCATTATTTCTGCTCCTCTTTGTTCACTGAATTTTGTGATGCTTCCATCTCTTTTTGTGCCTCTTCTTCATCTTCTTCGGTAGTGTGGTTAGGACCAATACCTAAATAATGGAATATTGCCCCCGCAAAGGTGGCAGCAAAACCCACCGCGGCTAATGGCTTCCAAATGCCTTTCCAGAATTTCACTGTTGAGCTAATTTCTGGGTTTTCTGGTAAGCCATGATACAAGTTAGGTCTATCCGCATGATGAAGGACATACATGACGTGCGTACCGCCAACACCTTGAGGATCGTATAAACCCGCTTTGTCATAACCTCGTGTATTGAGTTCAGCAACACGTTCATTTGCAAGATGCGTCATTGCCTCTTTAGAGCCAAAATGAATGGCACCAGTAGGACAGGTTTTTACACAAGCAGGCTCTTGACCGACTTCAACACGATCAACACAAAGTGTGCATTTGTAAGCGCGATTATCTTCTTCATTAATACGAGGGACATCGAAAGGGCAACCCGCAATACAGTAGCCACAACCAATACAGTGTTCTGATTGGAAATCGACAATACCGTTAGCGTATTGCACAATAGCTCCTTCCGATGGGCATGCTTTTAAACAGCCCGGATCAGCACAGTGCATACAGCCATCTTTACGAATTAACCATTCCAGCTTGCCATTTTCTTCTACTTCAGAAAAACGCATCACTGTCCACGACTTAGCCGTTAAATCCATTGGGTTATCGTAAACACCAACGTTAAGACCAACTTTATCGCGAATGTCGTTCCATTCAGAACAGGCAACCTGACAGGCTTTACAGCCAATACACGTTGTCACATCGATAAGTTTTGCCACCTCTTCCTTAAAGTCACGTACCTGAGGTGCTGGCGTCAGGGAATTGGTTGCAGAACGACGAATAATATCTTGAGATTGTAATGACATCAGTTTCCCCTTATGCCTTTTCGATATTAACTAAAAACGCTTTATATTCAGGTGTGAATGAGTTTGCATCACCCACAGATGGCGTTAATGTATTGGCAAGGAAACCTTTGCGAGTCGCGCCCTCAAAGCCCCAGTGACAAGGAATACCGATAGTATCGACAACTTTGCCATTAATCGTCAGCGGTCTAATACGCTTAGTAACAACGGCTTTGGCTTTGATATAGCCTCGTTTAGCACTGACTTTAACTTCATCACCTGCCACAATGCCTTTACGAGAAGCAAGATGCTCGCCAATTTCGATAAACTGATCAGGCTGTGCAATGGCATTGATTAATGAATGTTTTGTCCAATGACGGAATAATTCAGTAATCGAATAGGTTGTAGCGACATAAGGGAATTCATCAGCTTTACCTAAATGTTCTGCATCATAACTGTATAAACGCGCGACAGGGTTACGAGAGACGTTCGGGTGCAGAATATTCTCTTCTGTTGGTGATTCAAACGGCTCGTAGAATTCAGGGAATGGGCCATCTGCCATTTTATCAACAGCAAATAAGCGTCCCATACCTTCGGGTTGCATAATGAATGGACCTACACCGCTATTTGGTGCTGCATTGTTATAGTCTGGTACGTCAGGACCAACCCATTGATTGCCATTCCATTTGATCAATTGGCGTTTTTCATCCCACGGTTGACCTTGTGGATCAACAGATGCGCGGTTATATAACACACGACGGTTTTGCGGCCATGCAAATGCCCAACCTGGTGTACAGCCTAAGCCTGAAGGATCGGCATTATCGCGGTTCGCCATTTGGTTGCCTTTTTCAGTCCAGCAACCAGAATAGACCCAACAGAAACTGGCGGTTGAACCGTCGGATTTAAGCTGGTGGAAACCGTCAAGTTGTTGTCCTTTTTTAAACAACAATTTGCCTGCATCATCGTAAATATCACGCATTGCTTGACCATTCGCTTCTTTCGCCACTTCTTCAGGCTGTGGATCGTAAGGGTCAACGTAATTCCAAGACAGGTTCATTACAGGCTCTGGGAAAACACCGCCTTCTTCACGATAAAGCTCGCGCAGACGCATTAACAAATGCCCTAAAATTTTGCCATCATGCCATGCTTGTGCAGGTGGTTTAGCGCCAGACCAGTGCCATTGTAACCAGCGACCTGAGTTTGCAATCGAGCCATTTTCTTCCGCAAAACACGATGAAGGTAAACGGAAAATTTCAGTTTGAATATCTTTTGGTGAGACTTCATTCATCTCGCCGTGGTTTTGCCAAAAATTAGAGGATTCAGTCACTAACGGATCAATGACAACCATATATTTCAGCTTAGCTAATGCGGCACTGCATTTATTTTTATCCGCAAATGCAGCTAATGGATTAAAACCTTGAACGATATAACCATTCATTTTGCCATCGATCATCAACTGGGTTTGAGCCATGATATCGTAGCTTTTATCCCATTTTGGTAACCAGTGATAACCCCACTCATTACTTTCTGTCGCGCTATCTCCCCAGAAGCTTTTTAGTAAACTAATAAAGAAATCAGGGGTTCTTTTCCAGTAATTAACTTGGTCTGCAACAACCGTTTTTGGTGTTACTTGGGATAAGTAAGTCTCTAATGAAGTCTGCTTTTCATTAGGCAGAGGCATATAACCTGGTAGGTTTAATGATAATAAACCCAGATCGCTATAGCCTTGGATATTAGAGTGCCCACGTAACGCATTGACGCCACCACCCGGCATACCCACGTTACCGAGTAATAACTGGATCATACCTGCTGCACGAATAGTTTGTGCACCGCCAGTATGGTGAGTCCAACCTAGGGCATAAAGAATGGTAGAGGTTCTGTCTTTTACGCTGGTAGACGCAAGTGCTTCACAGATATAAACAAAGTCTTCTAATGGTGTACCACAAAGCGTGGTGACAATTTCAGGGGTATAACGTGAGACGTGCTGTTTTAAAAGATCCCACACACAACGAGGATGTTGCAGCGAATCATCTCTTAATGCCAAGCCATTTTCATCGAGTTCATAATGCCATGAGGTTTTATCATAGCTTTGGTTTTCTTTATCAAAGCCACTGAAAAGACCGTCATCAAAGCTGTAATCTTCACGTACAATGAGAGGTGCATTCGTATAGGCTTTGACATATTCATGCTGAATTTTATTGTGTTTAATTAGGTAATTAATTACACCTAATAAAAAGGCGGTATCAGAGCCAGCACGAATAGGGGAATAGAGATCGGCAACCGCAGCACTACGGTTAAAACGGGGATCGACAACGATAACCTTCGCATTATTCTTAATTTTAGCTTCGATAACCCATTTAAAACCCACAGGATGTGCTTCAGCAGGGTTACCGCCCATGATCAGCACAACGTTAGCATTTTTAATATCAACCCAGTTATTGGTCATTGCACCACGACCAAAGGTTGGTGCTAATGCGGCGACTGTTGGCGCATGGCAAAGTCTTGCCTGACAATCGATAGCAATCATGCCTAATGAGCGAGAAAATTTATTATCTAAAATACCTGTTTCATTACTGGCGGCAGATGAACAAAGCATACCGGTTGTTAGCCAACGGTTAACTTCTTGCCCTTTTTCATTATGGGTGACAAAGTTTTCATCACGGTCTTTTTTCATTAAACGGGCAATTTTATCAATCGCTTCATTCCATGAGATGCGTTCCCACTTATCAGAGCCAGGTCTACGATATTCAGGATATTTCAGGCGATTTTCACTATGGATATAATCAACAAGACCTGCTCCTTTCGGACATAAAGAGCCACGGCTAACAGGATGATCAGGGTCACCTTCAATGTGATAAATACTTTTATCCACATTTTTCGCGCCATCCCCAAGGCTATACATCAAAATACCGCAACCCACAGAGCAATAAGTACAGTTATTACGGGTTTCAACGGAACGTAACAGTTTATATTGGCGAGAGCTTGCCGCAACTTCTGGCGAAAAACCAAGTAATGCAGCAGAAGTGCCAGCCATACCGCCAGCACAGATCTTAAAGAACGACCTCCGACTGATTTGCATCAGAGTCTCCTTGTTAATTGATAAATAACACCCGTACCGGGCGTTTAAAAAACGTCCAGTAAAGATACGATTTCATTTTTCAATCATTCAAGACAGACCTGAGTATCGTTTTGTGAACTCAATGTGATGAACTACTACTTAAAATGACGTTGGTGATTATAACGAGGAAAAAAAATAAATCCATACTAACAATGCGGATACAAATTATATTAAAAAATAACAATTTAGTTTAATTTCCATCATGTTAAATAACTAATTTTTCAATTAGCCCACAAGGTGAAAATGGGTATTAAATCGATTAAAAAGGCTCTTGAAATAAAACTCCATTTTTATCTCTTTTATAAAAAATTTTACTGTAAAAGAAGTAACATTATATTCTGCATAAAATCTCAACAATAAATTATTGTGACTATCTTTTATTCCAATATCAGATTTTTATTCTTAAATTTGATTTAAGGAAAGTTATAAAAATATAAGGCTAAAAAATAGACATTTTGATCGTCTTCACAATTCAGAAAAGATCGATTTGAAGTTTAACTCCGAAAATAATTATATATTGGAGTGATCTTCAATATACAAAAAACACCCTACTTGATGACAATAATAAGAGCTAATAAGTATGAACAGAATAAAGAAAATATCTTACGCCTGTCTCTCTGTAATGCTAGTGTCAGCAATATTCACCTCTACTAGCTTTGCAGAAAAACTTCCTAACTTACCTGTCACATTTAAAAGTGGGGCAGGAACAATCAACAAAAATGTTATTTATATTGGTTTAGGCACAGCAGGAAAATCTTGGTATAAGCTTGATCTTAATAATCAAACAAAACAATGGGAAAAAATAGCAGACTTTCCTGGTACACAAAGAGATCAGGCCATTGCACTAGCATTAAATAACGATATTTATGTATTTGGTGGTGCGGGAAAAGAAAATAAAGAGAGTGAAACTATTAGTGCACTCACAGAAGTTTATCGTTATTTACCTAAAGAAAATAAATGGGAAAAAGTGAATACGCGGGCGCCTTACGGATTAGTTGGGCATGCTGGTATTAATATTAACAACCATGAAGCTATTATTCTTGGTGGTGTTAATCAACAAATTTTTGATGGTTACTTTGTTGATTTAAACCGTACCAAAGAGAATGGATCTGAAAATAAAAAAGTCATCAGTGATTATTTTAATAAACCTGCGGAAGGTTACTTCTTTAATCGAAATATAATGGAATATAACGCTGAAAGTAATCAATGGCGATTATTAGGTGTTATGCCATTTAATGGAACGGCGGGTTCGGCATTAGCTTATGATGGTAATAAAATCACCTTAATAAATGGTGAAATAAAACCGGGATTACGAACCAGTGAAGTGCAAATAGCGATATTTAAAAACAATCAATTACAATGGAACACGGTAGCACAAAAGCTACCAAATCCTACACCTGATCAGCAACAAGACGGCTTAGCAGGTGCATTTGCGGGTTACAGCATGCACACCTTGCTGGTTGCTGGAGGGGCAAATTTTCCGGGTTCTCAGGCAAACTATGCACAGCAACATTATTTTGCGCATCAAGGACTAGAAAAAACGTGGCATAAAGAAATTTATGGCTTTATTAATAATCAATGGAAAGTCATTGGCGAATTACCTCTTCCTCTTGGCTATGGTGTCACTATCTCACATGATAATTCACTTTATTTAATTGGAGGTGAAACAAATAAAGGTGAAGCTGTTAATTCAGTTATTACTTTAACGATGAAAGATAAACAATTAATTATTGAATAATCTCTCCCTACATATAAATTAAAATAACCCATTAAGGCCCCTGATTTATTCAGGGAGTCTTACCTATTTAGGTAAATATTATGGCAAATAAAAAGAAAAAACTTTTATTGGCATGCTGTACTTTATTAATGTCATCTCAATTATATGCGACTACATTAGACTTCCGTCATGAATATGCAGATTCGACACGAATTAATAAAGATAGAATTGCATTTATTCATTCTTTTTCAAATGGCATTGGTTTTTATATTGATGCGAGTGTCAAATCAGGTGGTGTTGATGGTGAAAAAGATAAATTATTTAGTGATGTTGTTAATAATGCCATTGAAATGGGATTAAGCTACAATCATAAATTAAATAATAATGTCACATTACAGCCCGGTCTTATTTTCGAAACAGTTACCGATACTTCTATATATAAACCTTATTTAAAAGCACAATATAATTTTGATAGTGGTTTATATATTGCAGGGCGTTATCGTTTTGATTATGCCCGTAAAACAAAACAAGGTGTTGATGACGAAAAGACAAATCGTTTTGATGGTTTTATTGGTTATAAATATAACAAATTTAAAGTGGAATATGACTACACGCAAATGTATAGCGATGCCATAAAATACGATAATAAAAAACGTAATTATGAGCATAACGTCGCTTTCTCTTATCAAATCAACAGTACATTCACGCCTTATATTGAAATTGGCAACATGGCAGTAAGCCCACTTAGTGATGCTCGTCAGACGCGTTATCGTGTTGGGTTGCAGTTCCATTTCTGATTTTACTTAATGAAAACAAAGTAAAAAAACAGGAAGAGTGGTGGAGACATCATTCTTCCTTTTTATTTTGTTTATTTATCAGTTGGTTATATGGCTGTGGTTATTGTTTGATCTTCTTCACAAATTGTTATTTTTTTGATTGAGAAATTAAACTCCGTAAAATATTATAATTTGGAGTTGTATTTCAAAAGAAGAGAACAGTGAGTTCAAAATGGCGCTAATTGAAAAAATGACTAAGGATATTCAGCAAAAGGGCGGATTAATCGTGTCTTGCCAGCCCGTTGATAATAGTCCAATGGATAAGCCCGAAATTGTCGCTGCTATGGCTCAAGCCGCAGTAAATGCAGGTGCAATCGCAGTACGTATTGAGGGAATTGATAATTTAAAAGCAACGCGTCCTCTTATTGATGTGCCGATTATTGGCATTGTGAAGCGTGATTTGCCTGATAGTCCTGTAAGGATCACACCGTGGCTCAGTGATATTGAAGAATTAGCCACCGCAGGTGCAGATATTATTGCTTTTGATGGTACTGATCGTGTGCGTCCTGTACCCGTGAAAACGTTATTAGCTCATATTCATCGTTTAGGAAAATTGGCGATGGCGGATTGCGCCACCTTTGACGAAGGCATGTATTGCCAAGAGTTGGGCACTGAATTTATTGGTTCAACGATGTCGGGCTATACCGGTGGCGAAATACCAAAGCTGCCTGATTTACAGCTGGTCACTGCATTGGCTGAAAAAGGATGCCGAGTGATTGCTGAAGGGCGTTATAACACACCGATGATGGCAGCAAGAGGTATGCACGCGGGTGCTTGGGCTGTCACTGTAGGCTCTGCATTAACACGTCTTGAGCATGTCTGTGATTGGTTCACTCAAGCATTAAAGTGGCAGCAGGAGTTAGATAAATGAATACATTAGCCATTGATATTGGAGGAACAAAAATTTCGGCAGCATTAATTAGCCGAGATAACCAATTGACACAACATACGCAGATCACCACACCCGCAAGTGCATCACCAACACAACTTTATGAAGCACTCGTTGCTATTACGACACCACTAAAAAACCATGCTGATAGTGTTGCCGTTGCATCAACAGGCATTATTTGTAATGGCATTTTAACGGCTCTGAATCCAGATAATTTAGGCGGATTAAAGGATTTTCCTTTAAAAGAAACGTTATCTGCGATCACGGGGTTGCCATGTTGGTTACTGAATGATGCTCAAGCTGCAACATGGGCTGAATATGATTATCGTCGAGAAACTATTTCTGATATGGCGTTTATCACTGTATCGACAGGTGTTGGCGGTGGCGTTATTCAACAAGGACAACTTTTTACAGGGAAACGAGGTATTGCAGGCCATTTAGGTCACACCTTAGCAGATCCTCATGGCCCACGTTGTGGCTGTGGTCGCTATGGTTGCGTTGAAGCTATCGCTTCAGGTCGTGCGATTGCCGCACAGGCAACTGGAGAGCTTGCAGGAAAAGATGCTAAAGCGATTTTTGCTGCCTTTCATCAGGGAAATTCACAAGCAAAATCAATTATTGAGCACTCAGCAAACACAATTGCAAATTTGGTGACAGATATCAAAGCAACAACCGATGCCGATTGTGTCGTTCTTGGCGGTAGTGTTGGGCTAGCGAAAGGGTATATAGAACTCGTTCAAGCAGCCATGACACAACAGCCATTAGCATTACAAGTGCCGATATTATCGGCTCACTACCATCATGATGCCGGGCTCTGGGGCGCTGTCCTGTGGGCTAGAGAGCAATAAAAAACTGTCGTAAAACTTACCTTTTACCCTACATATGGCAGGACTAAAAAATGCAATTACATGATTTTGGTTTCATTAATTATGCAGTGCTGTTTGGTTATTTAGCAGCAATGCTACTCGTTGGTGTTTATTTCTCTAAACGTCAAAAAACCGCGGATGATTATTTCCGTGGCGGAGGTCGCGTTCCAGGTTGGGCTGCGGGTGTTTCCGTCTTTGCAACCACATTAAGCTCGATTACGTTTATGTCTATTCCTGCAAAGGCTTATACCTCAGACTGGACTTTCATTATTGGGCAATATTTAGCTATCGCTATTTTGCCATTAGTCTTTTATTTCTATATTCCGTTTTTTAGAAAATTAAAAATCACCTCGGCTTATGAATATTTAGAAGCGCGTTTTGATATACGCAGCCGTTTATTTGCCAGCCTTTCATTTATGTTATTCCATATTGGTCGAGTGGCAATTATTACTTATTTAACTGTACTTGCTTTGCGTCCTTTTATGGGTATCGATCCCGTAGTATTAATTGTGCTGATTAGCTTGCTATGTATTGTTTATACTTGGATGGGTGGCATTGAAGGCGTTATTTGGACTGACGTTATTCAAGGGTTATTACTATCAGGTGGCGCAGTGCTTATCTTTATTATGATCTGCTTTAAAGTTGATGGCGGAATTAGTGAAATTTTCACAGCAACATCACAGGCAGATAAATTCTTCCCTGCGACACAATTACGTTGGAGTTGGACTGATAGCACCATTCCTGTTTTGATGATCGGATTTTTATTCGCGAACATTCAGCAATTTACCGCAAGTCAGGATGTCGTACAGCGTTATATTGTGACGGATTCCATTGAAGAAACTAAGCGTACATTGATAACAAACGCTAAATTAGTTGCCATTATTCCTATTTTCTTCTTCGCTATCGGCTCGGCCTTGTTTGTGTATTACAAACAGAATCCTAGCTTCTTACCTGAAGGCTTTAATACAGGTGGTATTCTCCCTCTATTTATTGTGACCGAAATGCCAGTCGGTATTGCTGGATTAATTATTGCGGCTATTTTTGCTGCGGCTCAATCGAGTATTTCGAGTAGCTTAAACAGTATCTCAAGCTGTTTTAACTCTGATATTTACACACGTTTAAGTAAATCTGAACGCCGTGCTGAACAAAAAATGAAAGTCGCGAGATTAGTGATTATCGTAGCGGGTGTATTCAGCAGCCTTGCAGCCATTTGGTTAGTTTTATCTGATGAGTCTGAAATTTGGGATGCTTTTAACAGCCTGATTGGTTTAATGGGTGGCCCAATGACAGGTCTGTTTATGCTGGGTATTTTTGTTAAACGTGCCAATGCAGGCAGTGCCGTAGTGGGTATTATCGTCAGTATTATTGCGGTATTAGCAGCTCGTTATGGCAGTGATCTTAACTTCTTTTTCTACGGAGTGATTGGTGCAATGTCTGTGGTAATAGCAGGAACAATCACAGCGCCTCTTTTCGCCTCAGCAAAACAAATTTCATTAGATGACAATGAAACATCAGGGAATTAATAGGGGATAACCTATGTTATTTGGACACATATCAGATTTGGCTTTGATGCCAGAAATGAATTCAGCACTGCGTAACGCGATGGAAAAAGCACTCGCACTTGATCCTGCATCTCTCGCACCGGGTAGTTATAAAATTGACGGTGAAACGTTGTTTATGAATGTGATGACGTTTGACACGCAGCCTCGTGAGCAAAAACGTGCAGAGTTACATCAGCGTTATATTGATATTCAGATATTGCTATCTGGTGAGGAAATTATTGATTTTGGTATACAAGGCTCAGCTCAAGATGCGACACCTTATAATGAAGCTGATGATTATCAACTAACCGATACAATAATAGGTCAACAGACCTTAACGCTTACACCAAGCATGTTTGCTGTTTTTATGCCTTATGAACCTCATAAACCGGGAATTTCGGCTGAAAAGGGTGCAAATACACTGAAGAAAGTGGTCGTTAAGTTGGATGTCGCCACATTGACTGACTAAAAATTACTGTTTTTATTAAGCGCTTTATTTCTGATGTATCAGTAAGTTGTATTCTGATGACATAAGGAATAAAGCGTTTTTTATTATCATATTATTGTATGAGCAAGGCTTTTTTTAACCTGTTGGAATTGGTACTCTTGTTAGCAGAATTTTTTCCGTGTATCTTCTGCAACCAAGGATAATCTCCATGACAGAACAGGCAACGACCCGATTAAAGCCGGGTAAAATACTTGATACGCTAGGCGCAATGAAAAATAGTCTAACGCGAGTATCACAGCGTATTGCAGACTATATCCTGTTCCATCCTACAGAAGTTACTCAGCTCTCTATTGCTCAACTTTCACAAGCGACAAAAGCGGGTGAAGCGACGGTTGTGCGTTTTTGTCGTACTTTGGGTTATAAAGGGTTTCAAGATTTTAAAATGGATTTGGCGATTGAAATGGCGACCTCTGATAATGAAGAGTCACCTATTCTTGATGCAGAAGTCACTCATCAAGACGATATCCATACCATTGGTTTAAAACTTCAAGCAACGATTAATAACGTACTATCAGAGACATTGAATCTGCTCGATATGAAGCAAGTTCAAGGCGCTGTAGATGCTTTATTGTCAGCAAATTATATTTTTATCTGTGGTGTTGGTTCTTCAGGTATAACGGCGGAAGATCTAAAAAATAAATTAATGCGAATTGGTTATCGTGTTGATGCGGTGACAAATAACCATTTTATGTATATGCAAGCCTCGTTATTAAAACCGGGTGATGTTGCTATTGGTATTAGCCACTCAGGTAATTCACCAGAAACGGTTCATTCCCTTAAATTGGCAAAAGAAGCGGGAGCCCATACCATTGCACTGACTCATAATTTGGGTTCACAGATTATGGAACATGCGGACTACCATTTGATTAATGGTAATCGACAAGGGAAATTGCAAGGCGACTCTATTGGCACAAAAACAGCACAACTCTTTGTGTTGGATCTCCTCTATACCTTGTTAGTTCAAGCTCAACCAGAAATGGTCAAGGAGCAAAAACTACGAACACTGAATGCGTTAAAACAGACTCATTCCGCGTAAGCTCATTTCTGCATTGTGTGATTTTTTGCGAAAATTGGCGAAAGATCACACTTTCATTTTTCTCTTCCTTTAACGCTCATTTCGTTATTGCGTTCTGAAGTGTAGCTCTCTAATATAGAGTCAAACTCCATAAATTAAACAATAAAGAAATTAACCTCCAAAGGAAGTGATCATGAACAAACTCTCTGGACTGATTGCCGCGCCTCATACCCCATTTGCGACTGACGGTAGCGTTAATTATCCTGTCATTGATGAGATAGCAAAACATCTTATAGCAAGCGGTGTGACGGGTGCTTATGTATTAGGAACAACGGGTGAAGGTATTCATTGCTCTGTTGAAGAACGTAAGAAGGTAGCTGAACGCTGGGTTGATGCCAGTCAGGGTAAACTAGACCTTATTATTCACACGGGTGCATTAAGCATTGCGGATACACTAGAACTTGCTCGCCATGCTGAGACATTAGATATCAAAGCAACATCAGTGATTGGTCCTTGTTTCTTTAAGCCAGGCAATGTTGATGATTTGGTTGAATATTGCCGTTTAGCCGCCGCCAGTGCGCCATCAAAAGGTTTTTATTATTATCATTCCACGATGTCAGGCTTAAGCATTGATATGGAAAAATTCTTACAAGCTGCGGGTAAAGCTATCCCAAATCTATCAGGTATGAAATTTAACTCTCCTGATATGTATGAATTCCAGCGTTGCTTACGTGTAGATGGTGGAAAATATGACATCCCATTTGGGGTTGATGAATTTATTCCTGCTGGATTAGCCTGCGGTGCATTAAGTGCAGTCGGCAGTACTTATAACTATGCAGCTCCCTTATACCTTGAAATTATTGAAAAATTCAAAGCGGGTGATCATGAAGGTGTGACCGCTTGCATGGATAAAGTGATTGCGATTATTCGTGTGTTAGTCGAATACGGCGGCGTTGCGGCAGGAAAAGTGGCAATGCAACTGCATGGTATTGATGTGGGCTCTCCTCGTCGACCATTACGTCCAATGACCGCAGAGCAAACAGCAGATGCTCTCGCGAAGTTTAAAGCTGCTAATTTTCTGTAATTGATTTGATTTTGATTGAGTATTTATAGATAGCCCATTTTTAACATCTCCCCCATTGATGTGACAGTGGCTTTTAGATGAAAGCCACTTTTTATTATTCACTCTGCAACTTGATTTTAAATTTCACTCCAACCAAAGTAATAGCAATAATTATATTTTTTACTTAGGTGCATTTATGGCATGCGAATTCCTGACACAAGCAACACTCAAAAAATTGTCAACAGGTGAAATTTGGCAACGACAAATCAATGATGAAAGTATTTTTGATGTCAGCTTAAATGCGGGGCAATTAATGATTTGTCAGCCTGAAATTGAGGAAAGCTTTATTTCCTTTAGCCAGAAGCTAATGGCTTATTGTGAACCGCTTGCACTTAAGTTTCCATTTATTGAATTTGTTCAGCCACAAGAATTTCATTCCACATTATTAACGATTTTTAATCAACAAAATGAACAGTTTAAACTGCAACGACCCGTATTATTGGCGTGGTGCCATGAGATTGCCCAAATCTTTAATCAAACAAAACGAATTGAAATTTCATTTAATAACGTTGTACTAACGTCTAATGGTAGTGTGATATTAACGGGCGTTTCAAAGGAATTAGAACAATTTAGACAAAAGGTTTATCAGCAGATCCCCATTGATAACACTCTTCATAAAAATATTATTCATATCACGCTTGGGCGATTATGTGAAAATACGTCATCAGCAGAAATGAAGACGCTTTATGATGAGTTAGAACTGAGCCGATCATCATTAATGTTCTATGATATTAATACCTCTATCGTTATTCGACATCCAAAATTTGTGGTGAGTAAAGGTTCTCTTTCATCTGAAGTGATGATGGGAACTACTTCAGAATTTAATCAGTAACTATACTTAATAATTTCAATTGTTTATGTGTGTTTATTGAGCAATGAAAAAAATATTGTCACAATCAGAATTGACAGTGAAACTGAGGTCAGAATTACTTGGCATAATTTTAAGTATGCTAACATCATCGCGATTTAATCCTTTACTTTTTGCTCTTTCATCAGGCCAGACAGGGATTAATTCCCCCGAACTAAATAGCTTGTCATTTAGCATAGGAGCTGAGAATGAGGTGGCAATTCCTCGTGTTAATTCGCCCATTCTGGCGGGGAATACATATTTTATTCCGTATATAATAAATTCAAGTAAGGATTTCTTATTCGTTTTTGGCACACCATATTTACGATCTTTCTTGGCTAGACCAATATCAGTACATCGTTTAATAGTAATGCTCCCTTGTTGCTTCAATACTTCTCCTTCTGGCATGTTCCTACTTTGCCATAACTCAGGCTGTGAGCTTAAGTTTTTAATTCCATTTAATTGATTTTCATGGTGTTGCAGTGATATTAGTTTTAGCAATAATAAAATATCTCGGCTTTTCATCTTTCCTCCTATTAATGCGTCCCTTGTCCCTGGGCTAGGGACAGTATTATCTTTTTAAAATAAATAAAGTAATTGAAATTTCAGATTGAGTTGTGTTGGAAGCTGTTCAGTATGCTCATCGTGAGTTTGTGAAGGTCAATATTAATTAACGAGTACAACTGATAAAAAATAATATTTTCAGTGTATTCGGGCATAAAATAACAAATCATTCCCTTTGTGACTAAAGCGATATGGTTAATTGGTATATAATCCGGCAATTCTTTTTATCTGGATAATGTACTTGAATTATGAATGTAAAATATCGCGCTGATATTGATGGTTTAAGAGCTATTGCTGTTATTCTGGTTATTCTTTTCCATTTGGATAATCGCTTAATCCCTTCAGGGTTTATTGGTGTCGATATCTTCTTTGTGATCTCTGGTTTTTTGATCTCATTGATAATTAAAACCTCATTATCACCCGGTAATTTTTCATTTTGTGATTTTTATAATCGTCGATTATGGCGATTACAGCCACTTTATTTAGTTGTATTAATCGCTGTTTTAGTGATTTCAGGGCTTTTTTACCTTCCTAGCGATTACTTAGATATTACAAATAGCGAAAAATACGCCTCAGCCTTTCTCTCTAATAAATATTTTGCAAGGGCAACAACTAGCTATGCAGCGCAAGATGCACTTTTTTTACCGTTATTGCATACATGGTCTTTAGCGATAGAGTGGCAATGGTATCTTTTCTTACCTTTTGCACTTTATTTTCTACATAAAATTAATCATAAAGAAAAAATAAGTCATTTCTATCCTATTGTATTTATTGCAATAGTGTCTTTTTCTTTTGTGTTTTTTTATCAGAAAGATCAGCCTAAGAACTATTATTATTTTAGCTCGCGTATATTTGAGTTTATGTTAGGTGCTTGTGTGGCTTATTTGCCCACGAAAATGAAACTCAATCGAAGAATAAATGATGTTATTAGCTTAATTGCGCTAGGTGTTATTGTTTGGGTTGCATTTCAAAATGATATTATTGCAGGTTATCCGAATATTAATACGTTATATGTTTGTCTTGGTGCCGCACTCATTATTTATACTGGACAGCATGGAAGTATTATTAAAAAAATACTTTCATTAAAGCCAATTGTGATCGTTGGATTATTATCTTACTCTCTCTATTTATGGCATTGGCCATTATTTGCAGTTGCACGTTATATTGGTGTGTTTAATACAGAACTACAAAAAGGATCACTGTTAGCATTAACCTTATTGCTCTCAATAACCTCTTATTTGTTTATTGAAAAACCGCTTAGAAGAAAGCGTTTAGCCTTTAAATATTCCATCACACTTTTGTTAATTATTCCTATCTTATGCACTTTAGGGCTAAATGCACTAAATGAAAAATATCAAGGTGTTGGCGCAAGGCTTGGGCAAAATTACGTTAATTTAGAAGCTAAGTTGAATCAGTTTGATTATCCTAATCGAACTAAATGTATGAATTTTGAAGCCTCTGATCCAGATAAAATGTGCCATATTGGTGAAGTGGGAAGCCAGAGAAAAGCGTTTTTATTTGGCGATTCTCATGCAAATCATTATTGGGGCTTTATGGATATTTTAGGTAAAGATGCGAAGCTTGATGTGTATGCACAAGCAACATCATCATGCATTACTCTTCCTAATATTTACCTTTATGATTGGTCTAATCATAAAAATGCGGTTTATCAGCGTTGTTACGATCAAACAGCGAAATATTACCAACTCATCAAGAACAATCACTTTGATTATGTGATATTTGGGCAAGTTTGGAATAACTATGCATCAAATCATGTCATTAATAAGCTAGGTGATGTTAGAACCGTCGAAGAGTCTCGTAAACGCGTTGAAAAAGCGATGCGTGAAGCGCTTGATCTTATTATTACCACAGGCGCTAAACCTGTTTTTATTAAAACAGTTAATTCTATGCCAAGTGGTTTTATGACCTGTTTTTATGAAAATGCAAAATTAAGAAAAGACTTTGCAGATAATAACTGTAATCCCAAAAACTATAAAGGTGAGGGGAATACATGGATGGATCAGTTATTTATTAAATTAAAAAAGGACTATCCAACTTTAATTATCATCGACCCTAAAGATGTACAGTGTGATAAAAATGTCTGCTTAACCGATATAGATGGTGTACCAGTTTATCGTGATGTAGGGCATATTACAGATTATGCTTCAACAATATTTGGCATGATGTATCTAGAACGTTTTGGTAATCCGTTAGTTATAGAAAATCCTTAATATGACCATCAATCGGTCATCAAAATAATAGAAAAGTGCGCGGTTATCTAAGATAAAGCGCACTTTTTATTTTTAAATATATTAATGATCCAAAGAAACAGAATGAACATGTTCAAGCTGTTTTAATGAGCAATAAAATTCAGGTAAGGTAATTTTTTGCCGTACTAACAGTTTCAAATTCACTTCAACGCGTTCTTTTTTAATATCGCGAATAGTCAGATTTTCAATCACGTCTTTATGGTTTTTTAAATACTCAATTAAAAGAGGAACACCGCTTTCATGAGTAAATAGCATACGCACTTTTATCTTACCTAGACGTTGGTTTTTCATCTGAAATAGCACCACTTGTGGGCTAAGTTGAATAGCCATAAAAAAGAGAACAGTCACAATCATTGCATGCCAATAAAACCCTGAACCACAAGCAATCCCCACACCCGCTGAAGCCCATACTATCGCCGCGGTTGTCAAACCTGAAATTGCGTCATCACGCCGATGTAATATGACTCCTGCACCCAAAAAACCGACACCACTGATAATTTGTGCTGCTAATCTCATGGGATCACTACGAATATTATCAGAGATATTGGCGTAATATTCTGCGGATTGAATAGAGACAATGGTTAATAAACAACTGGCAACAGCAATAATGACACAGGTTTTAAAACCGACAGGCTTTCCCTTTGATTCACGCTCTAAGCCAATAAGGCCGCCTAAAATAAAGGCGGCCAGTAATTTAGCGATACTTGAAAGTGATAAAGGGCCAATGCTGTCAACAAACTGTATTAATGCGTCCATGGTTTGCTCCTAACGTTGGCTTATTCCTTTATTTTAAAACTACGGTGTTGCAATACTTTCTTGTGCTTTTTTATCTTCGTTATTTTTCTTTTTGCTCATATCATCTTTAAAGAAGAAGATAAAGAACATCGTCACAACGGCGGCAACAATCGCTGGATATATCCAGAATGTAGACCATTGTGGTAAGGCTGCATCACCTGTTTCTGTTACGGTTGAATTAAAGATTTGACCACAAATAGTGGAAGCAAATAATAAGCCGAAACCATTAGAGACAATAAAACGTAAACCTTGTGCTTGAGCGCGGATTTCAGGTTTTGCTTTGCGGTCAACATAGATATCACCAGCAGTAAAGAAGAAGTCCCAACATAATCCCTGCAACATTAATCCGATGACGATAAAATAGAATTCTGTATTTACCGCAGCATAAGAGAAGAATATTGAGCGAATAATCCAGCTAACAGCACCTAAAAGAAGTGTAATTTTGAAGCCAAATTTCATTAAGAAGAATGACAAGACAAACATAAATAGCACTTCACAGGCGATCCCTATTTGCATAATAGACGCTGCATTATTAAAACCTAATGCTTTAATAAATACGGGAATATAAGCTGAGTAAGCTGTTTTAGGGATCATTAAAATAAAGATACTAAACATTAAGATAGCGAAATAGCGATCTTTAAATAATGACAGTGCATCCAAACATAAAATATCACGAGCAGAGAACGGTTTGCCTTTCGCTTTCGGTGGTGTATTAGGCAATGTAAAGCAATAGAAACCCAGTAATACGCCCACAGCAGAAGCAATATACCAAGTCATTGTGCTACCAGAGAAGCCCATTTCTCCTAATATAAATCCGATAGCCATAAAACCGAACGTACCGAATACACGAATAATAGGGAAATATTTCACACCATTAATGTGGGAGAAACTAATACTATTTGAAAGCGCAGTGGTTGGATAAAACAATAATCCAATAATGAAAATTAAGAATAAAGTCATACCACTGTTTTGTGCTTCAATAAATTGAGGAACGCAAATAATGACTGCGGCATTAATTAAATGAAGGATGCCCATCACTTTTTGTGAAGCAAAGAAACGGTCAGCCACCATACCAATAAATAATGGGGAGATAATTGTTGCTACACCTAATAAAGCATAGGCATTACCAATAATGCTTGCCATACCGTAGGTACTTAATACTAGCCCCATAGTCATATTCCACGCACCTTGCATGAAATATTGCACAAACATCATAATTAGTAAGCGAGAGGTTATTTTCATATCCATCATCGTTCTCCTCTTAATTTGTTTCTAACGTTAATCCGTCGTAGGCAACGCGGATATTATGAGGAGCACAAACAGCTTCTAATTCGTGGTGAAGCAATTTACCGCTATGTGAAATATGCGAAACGGCAATTTGTGTATCTTGATGTAAACAACCTTGTTGTTGCAGTTTTTCTTTTGCTGCAAATACGGTTTCTAAGCTCATATGATTATCAGTACGATCTTTACCATTGAGTCCATAAGTACATTCAAAAACAATGATATCAAGTGGTTTGTTTTCTAACCATTTCCACGTTAATTCAGGGAACCAACCAGAATCATGACCATAGAAAATCACCTTGCCATCCTTCTCAATATGATAAACATAGCAAAGTTCCCATTTCGCATGATTAGCAAGTAATGGCGTAATTTTATAACCGTTTCTTTCGACAGTAACAAAAGGAATTAAGCAGTGAAAAGCGAAACGCTCTTTGCTGTAACCAGGTAAAACTTCGATACAACCATTAATGGCGCGATCATTGCCAAAAATATGAAGGGGATGGTTAATTTCAAAACCATAACCTTCCATTCGGCTAAACAGATCGCCAACATTGAAATGATCAGGATGCGTGTGAGTGAATAGAAGACTTTCAAAATGGGTAGCATCCATTCCATCACGCATTAACTGGTAGCTAAATGTAGGTGATACGTCGATTAACATAATGTCATCGACAATGGCAGACGAGTGAGTTCGGATATCTTTCCCACCAAGTTCTCTTGCTTTTAGACAGTGTTCACAACGGCAGAAGGGATTGGGTATGCCTTCTGAGGCAGCCGTCCCTAAAAAATGAAGTTTCATAAGAAATCCCCTTATCCTATTGTTTTATTATGATTTTATTAATTATCTGGTGTTGGCTATCTATAAGACATAGATAAATTTGAACGTTCCAATAATAAAATGATGAAGAGTCTTTGCCAATAAATGAAGATCAGATCAGTGATCTTATTCAAATTAATTTTATTATCTTATTGATTAATATGAATATGACTTTTTAATTGATATTGATAATTATTTATTTGAGACAAGTAATAAAAGATTGTTTTATAAACAATTATTAAATGGAACGTTCAAATTAATTATCGGTAGTCGAGATAAATAATTCAGGTATGCTAGTGAAAGCGGAAATTGAGATGGAAAAAGGTCTATGGCAACGATAAAAGATATTGCAAAATTAGCAGGTGTTTCTCATGGTACGGTTTCTAACGTATTGAACAAGCGTGGAAATGTAAGCGTTGAGAAAATTGAAGCTGTGTATCAAGCCGCCAAACAAATGGGTTATCAATTAAATACACAGGCTCAATTGTTAAGAACCAATAAAAGCCATAAAATTGCGATACTTTTACCTCAATTAGTTTCTGAAAAATATGCTGTTTTCTTTAATTCTTTAAGACAATCTATCGCTCATTTTCCTGAGGTTACTTACGATCTTTTTTTAACGGATGACCTTGAAACCACAGAGTTAGAGCTATTACAGAAAATTGCAGCAGGTGGTTATAAGCAAGTGATCACTGTGAGTTGCCTTAATGATGCGAATATCTATTTTGACACGTTAAAATTATCCCCTTCTCAAATTGCATTTATTTATCGCCAACCACTCAATACACAACGTTTTTTTACACTCGATTTTGCTCAAGCGGCAGAGGCTATTTGCCAACAGGTAGCAAAAACTGTCGGTAAATTGGTCGGCATTTTTATTGGCAACAGTGATTATTTAAATAATCAGATTTTTGTTAATGAATTACAAAATCGACTTTTGAAGTACGCACCAAATAAAAAAAATGTGGTACTTTGTGCGTCAGATGAAGAGAGCTATAAAATTGCGTTTGATTTCTTTTCTATGGAGCAAATTCCAGACATATTTATTGCTCAAGATATAGAAAAAGCACGTTATTTAACACAAGCCAGTTATTTCGGTAGCCATAATGATTGCCCGCCTATTTTTGCATTGAGCGATAATATTCCACCTGTATTAAAAGGGTTGTATTACTTTCCAATGAACTATGCCCAACTTGGGTTAGAAGTAATTGATGCGCTAATGCAAGATGCCGATGAGGGAGAGATAACAGCAAATAATGCCATTTATGTGCGTAATCAAAGTGATCATCTTTATACGCAAACCGCTACGGTTATATGTGAGGATAAAGCAGATATAAATCTTAATTTGCTTATTCTGCCTAGTCCTTCAACCAGTGCATTAAAAAAACTATTGCCCCATTTTTATCGCCAGACAGGAATTAAAGTTAATTTGGCGATACACCCTTATGATGAAGTTTATCAAATATTGAGTCAGCTACATTTACATCCATATTATGATTTGCTGCGTATTGATATGGCGTGTTTTCCTTGGTTTGCGGAAAGAATATTGCAGCCATTAGATAAGATCGGTAATGGACTAACGGATTTATTAAATAATTTCTCATTGCCCACTCAACAGAAATTTAGTTTAGTCAATAATGTTGCTTATGCCATGCCTTTTGATGCCAGTGCGCAACTTCTGTTTTATCGAAAAGACTTGTTTGAAGATCCTATTCTAAAAAGAATGTATTACGAAAAAACCGGTAATGAATTAACGGTGCCTGCGACGTTCGAAGAATACGATAATGTAACGCAGTTTTTTACTGAACAGCATGAAGAAGGGCAATTAAATCGTCCAATGGGCGCTTCAACAACATTAGGGAGTGCAGGGCTCATTGCAACAGAATATTTATTACGTTACTACGCAAAAGGTGGGCGTTTAATAGGACGTAATAATATTCCTAGATTAGCAATGCCGTTAGCGGGTGAAATATTAGAAGAATATCTACAGCAATTGTCGATCACCGAAAATATTGATAATAAATGGTGGAGTGAATCAGTTAGACAATTTGAGCAAGGTCATCTTGCTATGCTTATCGCTTATATGAATTTATTTAACGATGTCGCTCATAGCAATATTTTACCTAAAACAGGTTTTGCACCTGTGCCCGGAAGTATTCCACAATTAGGCGGTGGCGTATTAGGCGTTTCACGTTATAGCCAAAAATCACAATATGCAGAGCAATTTTATCGTTGGCTTTATTCCCCAATGGTGATGGATCACCTTATTTTATTAGGTGGAAACAGTAATCATCAAAATTTCAGCCATAACCAAGAAATTAGCCATCGTTACCCATGGATGACATTGGCTTATCAAGAAATTAATAAGGGAATACGAGAATCTTCGGTACCTAATGGCAAGTTATTTAATTTACGCCAAGCCGAAATTATTATCGGACAAGGTATTACGAATGTCGTTAATAATATTATGACGATAGATGAGACTATCGATTATATAAATCAGCGTTTGTTGATAGATACTCAAGGTGAGCGGTGAATCAGTTTTTATTAATAGAGATAACAAAGGTACGAGATTAAAAAGGTGTTTTCTTTTAGGGAGTTTTTGTGGGATTTGTTATTGATATATATAATAATTTAGTTACTGTTGATCATGCTCATTATTATCAGTATATTATTTGCGCTAGAGCTGGTATGAGCGGCCCTGCTCTATAAATTATCGAACGTCGCCTGCGCTGCACCCTGATATATGGTCAGATCGTAAGGATCAAAAAGCACCTCTTGAGGTGCTTTTTGTCATTTAAGAGGCCAAACTTAGGGAAGAGATACTTTTTAGAGTCTATTTATTTAAATTAAGCGGACAGTGTTCTTAGCAAAGCAAACGCTTCTTTTACCTGCTCTTCTGTTACCACAAAGGCACGTAATTCATCATTTTCATCAAAGCCCTTAGCGATAATGCCCGATTGTGTTGTACTAATATTCCACGTTAAATCTTTACGTGCGGTTTCACCGGCAAGGTGCAGTGGCATTAAAGGTGTTTTTACCCGAATAATCATTGGCGGTAGATTAAGTGGTGCATTATTTTCACCTACAAGTGATTTTGCTAAATGCATTGCACTCAATTGTATTGGCTGTAAAAAAGGCAATAAGCTACCGTTGATTTGTGCACAGTCACCTAAGGCATAAATATCTTTATCACTACTTTGCAGATATTCATTCACAATAATCCCACGGTCAGTATGTAAACCTGCAAGATGAGCAAGCTCTATATTTGGTGTAAGCCCAGTCGCGGCAATAACACAATCAACGGTTAATTGATGATGTTGATTAAATGTCGCTAAAATTCCGTTATCGGTTTGTGTTAATGACTGTAACGGTGATTTGAGCATTAAACGCACACCAATTTCTGTTAGGCTTGATTGTAAACGACCACTGAGATCAGCTGGGATCAGCGACGATAATAATTGGCCAGAAATATCAGCAAGGATCACTTCTTTACCTGCGCGACTAAAATCCATCGCTAATTCAGTACCAATTAACCCAGCACCTAAAATTAATATACGTTTAGCGTGATGAATTTGCGTTTCATAAGCTCGGTACTCTTGTTGGCTATTGAGCGTCAACATTAACTCATGCCCTGAAATTGGCGGACAATAGGTTTTGGCACCAGTGGCTAATATTAATTTATCGTAATACCATTGTTCGCCTTGCATGCTCTGAATACGTTTTTCATCCGTATTAATATCCGTAATTTGCGTATAAGGATGAATTGCTAATTGATATTGTAGTGCAAAGTCTTGAGCTGTTTGTTTCGTTAAATCATCGGCACTTTGTGCCTGACTGATTACATGGCTTAAATCGGGTTTGTTATATTCATCAATACTGTCTGATGCAATTAGGGTAATAGGAATATCTGCATTAAATTTGCGAATATTTTTCACTAATTGGCGCGCAGCAAAGCCAGCGCCAATAATGACAATCCCATTACTGAGAAGGTCTTTACTCATTTTGCCTCCTTGGCAAGTGCATCAAAGACATCTTTTCCTAATGAACATTCAGGGCATAAGAAATTATCAGGTACTTCACTCCACGGCGTATTAGGTTGAACATTTTGTATCGGTTCACCAATTGCAGGATCGTAAATCCATTGACACACACTGCATTGCATACAAGGACCTAAATCGACAGCTTCAATATTTGTGGCAACTTCAGGTTGTGATGAGACTGTACAACAAGATTGGGTTGCAGGAAGTGGCGCTAAAGCCCATTGGCGTGCAATTTCACGACCATATTCACGACAAATTTCTTGTGCTTGCATATCTGGGCGCCATTTGGTTTTTAGCGCTAATGCGGTTTCAAATCCGGCATCCATTAAACGGGTTTGAATGCGATCTACGGCACCGCCATTCCAACCATAACTGCCAAAAGCAGCGGCTTTTTTATTACGAAAACGTAAGCCAGTCATCTCTTCCAGCATGGCGGCAATTTTTGGCATCATGACATTGTTCATTGTCGATGAACCGACTAGCACACCCTTAGAACGAAAAGCACTAGTGATGATGTCATTTTTATCACTTTTGGCGACGTTATAGCTTTTTACAAACACGTTAGGGTCAATTTCGTTAATACCTTGTGCAATCGCATCTGCCATCATTCGTGTATTGTTTGACATGGTGTCATAGAAAATAGTGATGCGATCTTCTTGATAGTCTGCTGCCCATTTTAGATATAATTCAACGATTTGTGTTGGATTATCACGCCATACCACACCGTGAGAGGTTGCAATCATATCGACAGGTAAATTAAAGCCTAAAATTTCATTAATTTTGGGTGTTACAAGGCGACTAAACGGCGTCAGAATATTGGCATAATAGCGTTGGCATTGTTCAAATAATTCAGTTTGGTCAACTTCATCGTTAAATAACCGTTCATCACAATAGTGCTGACCAAAGGCATCATTACTAAATAAAATCGCATCTCCCGTTAAATAGGTCATCATGCTGTCAGGCCAATGAAGCATGGGTGTCTCAACAAAAATCAGTTGTTTGCCATTACCAATATTTAAGCTGTCGCCTGTTTTAACGATATTAAAATTCCACTCAGGGTGATGGTGATGACCATTGATTGAATCAATCGCATTTGCTGTGCAATAAATCGGGGTATTAGGTATAAAAGACATCAGCTCAGTGAGTGCGCCTGCGTGATCTTCTTCTGCATGATTAATAATAATGTAATCAATCTCTTCCAGATCAATTTGCGTGCGTAAATTTTGCACAAATTCACGGCTAAATTTATGATCGACCGTATCAATAAGCACATTCTTTTCTTCACGTATTAGGTAACTGTTGTAGCTACTGCCTAATAATGTTTTGTATTCAGTGCCATGAAAATCACGAACTTCCCAGTCACGTTGTCCAACCCAATTAACATTATTTTTAACATGAATAGCCATTTTGTATTGTTCCTTCTCATTAATCTTTTCATAGGGATATGTATTGATATAATCAAGAAGCGTGCCAGTTTTTAATTTGTTGTTTTATAACGTCTTTTGTTTTATTGGCTATTTATATATTGTCAATATGACTATCTTTATCATGTCAAAATGACCATAATAACAGTCATAATGACTATGAGGTGTTTTTATGGGCTTTTCTGTTGATGTGCTGGCTAAAATTGCCATTGAATTACAAAAAGATGTGGGTCATCAAGATAGGTTTCAACGCCTTGTGACCACGCTTCGGCAAGTGCTAAATTGCGATGCGGCCGCTCTGCTTCGTTATGAGCCTCATCAGTTTATTCCATTGGCGATAGATGGTCTTGTGCCTGATGTATTAGGGCGGCGCTTTTTACTTGAAGGGCATCCACGCCTTGAAACTATTGCGCGTGCTGGGGATGTTGTTCGTTTTCCTGCGGATAGTGATTTACCCGATCCTTATGATGGGCTTATTCCGGATAGAGAGCATTTAAAAGTGCATGCTTGTGTGGGATTGCCGTTATTTGCGGGACAAGACTTAATTGGTACGTTAACGCTTGATGGAATGGATCCTCATCAGTTTGATACCTTTAGTGATGAAGAATTACGTTTAATTGCTGCATTAACCGCAGGGGCATTAAATAATGCATTATTGATTGAGCAACTTGAAAATCAAAATATGTTATTTACGCCAACCAATACGTTTAAGCCCACAGTAAAAACAGAAATTATTGGTTTATCGCCTTCAATGATGCAACTGAAAAAAGAGATAGAAATTGTTGCACCCGCAGATATGAATATTTTAGTGAGTGGCGAAACGGGAACGGGTAAAGAGCTGGTGGTAAAAGCCATTCATGAAATGTCTAATCGTGCAGATAATCCGTTAGTCTATTTAAATTGCGCCGCACTGCCTGAGAGCGTGGCGGAAAGTGAATTATTTGGTCATGTGAAAGGGGCTTTTACAGGAGCAATTAGTCATCGTAGTGGTAAATTTGAAATGGCAGATAACGGAACGTTATTTCTTGATGAAATAGGGGAGTTATCATTATCACTGCAAGCCAAATTACTGCGTGTCTTACAATATGGTGATATTCAACGTATTGGTGATGATCGTAATTTACGCGTTAATGTGCGTGTATTAGCAGCAACAAATCGTGATTTATGGGAAGAAGTATTAGCGGGGAATTTCCGTGCTGATTTATTTCATCGTTTAAGTATTTTCCCTCTGCATGTGCCTCCATTACGAGAAAGAGACGAAGATATTCTGCTATTAGTAGGTTATTTTTGTGAACAATATCGTCAACGTTTTAATCTTACTCAAGTGATTATTAGCCCAGAATTACGCCTTTATTTATTACACTATTCTTGGCCAGGTAATGTGCGAGAATTAGAACACACCATTCATCGAGCGATTGTTTTAGCCAGAGCGGGAAATAAAACTGATAGCCTTATTTTACAAGTGAGCCATTTTGCTTTAGGGGCTGAAAATCCAGTTCACTCTGGTTCTCAAACGTTACCTTCAGAAGAAAAAAATCTAAAAGAAGCAACGGACGAATTTCAGCGAGACTTAATCAAACAAGCATTGCTACGTAATAACCAAAATTGGGCGGCAACCGCGCGAGAATTATCACTTGATCCAGCTAACCTACGTCGTTTAACAAAACGCTTGGGATTAAAATTATCATAATTTTAAAAGGGATGTTCTAAATGAAAAAAGGTAATTTGGGTGCGTGGTCCAAATTACCTTAAATAATTATGTTAGGATGATAAATTGTTAATAAATTTCTATTTTCTGAATGCGTTCACCGTGATGGTTACCAGTTCTGTTAATGTGCTATAAAATTGGCTATACCCACTCATTTTTAATTTATTTAAATAGTGAGGTAGCCATGTCGTTAAATGAAGGGAAAATAATTCATTAACCGCGTCTTCTCTTTTTTCTGATGCCAATACTGCCGCTTGAAATAACATCAAACCGATATGATCAACAGGCTCTGGAAAAGGCGTGTTTACTTTTAAGCGTTCCCGTTTTAAAAATTCACTCAGCGCAAGGGTAGAATCCCCTTGTAATAAGCCTTCAGGATCTAAATAGACCGAACCCCAAGGGGGTGCAGGCAACGCATTAGGGCCAACAAAAAGATTTTGCCATTGGTTTTTTAATTGCTCTGTATCGATAGACACAGAATCAATTAAACGTTCACACAGGCGGTTTTCAATTTTACAAGGCCACTGTGCTACAAAATCCCCAGTTTTAAAAAAGTTGAGTGCAGTTTTATTGGTGTCATCATCAGGTGGGAACAAATAACAAATTCCCAATAAATTAAATGCAGCCGCATAATAAGAGAGTCTGCTCATAATTTTGATATTTCCTTAAACAAACCCCGATTAATGAGGTTTGTTTTTTTTATTATTTAAACGACATACTCAATGGCAATTAGTGAATTGAGTAGAAAACATAGCGCAACATAAAGTCAGCGATAATTGCGATAACACAGCCAAGTGCAAAAATAGACTCAGTGGATTTCTCTTGATTTTTAGGGGTTAGGAATTTCACTAAACTATAACCACAAGCCAATACTGCAAAGGTTGCTAAGATCCAGCATGTAGTCCGTAACGAACCAATGGAGTAATAGACTTGAATAGGTGATAACGGGAATGTCACCGATTTTTGGCTATATAGAGTGCTAGTTAAATATTGCTCATAAAAAGGTTGATACAATAATCGACCCATTAAGCTAACTGCCATTATTCCCCATAGTTGCCATTTCCAACGCATTGGGAAAGAGGTTTGTGGTATTTCAATACCTAGCTTATTTCCGACACGTTGCACTATTTTGAACAATAAAAAGAAAATTGCAGCACCTAGCGTTAACATTGCCCCGAAGAACATCACATACGTATTGTTATCCATCCATGTCAAAATGGAGGTGTGGCGATAAATTGATGCCATGCAATAAATATCAAATAACCCAATCAGAATACTGGTACTTAATAACAGCATTGAGAGTTTGCGAGTGCGCCAGAGCCATAAAAAGGTTAAGCCTAGACAACCGACAAAAATAGCTGTGATAGCAACTTCACGACTTAGCCAAGCGGAAAAAACATTTCTAATCGCATTTGGGGCATTTAATAGCACACCTAAGTGAGTGATTGAGGCAATAGAGCCTAAACCTGCTAGTCCACAAATAACAAATAAGGCCAATAGCATAAAGCGATAGTAGCTTTCTGCATTGAGATAATGAGAAAGGCGGCGAGTAAAAAGCCCTGTTATTAGCGCAAGACCAATGGCCGCATTCATCATAAATGTGAAGATTAATAATGACCATTCATTCATTTTCTTTCTCCCTTATTATTAATTCCGTCATTATTGGCACCCTGATGTGGGTTAATAACAAGGTTTGGATGCGTTATTTCAGGGGAAGGTAAACCCGTGACATAATCTAAATCGCCATAGCGTTCACGTAGTTCATCAATAGGGCCAAATTGGATTGCACCTAACGGACAAGTAGCGACACAAACTGGTTGTTCACCTTTTTGCTGTAAATCGATGCAAAAATCGCATTTTGACATCTGTTTGGTTTCTGGGTTCATTTGTGGTGCGCCATAAGGGCAAGACCACGCACAAGCACCACAACCGACACATTTGTCTGTATCTACCATCACAATGCCATCACCTTCACGCTTATGCATTGCTGTGGTTGGGCAATTTTTAACACAAATAGGATCGTCACAATGGTTACAAGAGATAGATAAGGTGTAAGCAAAGACATTATTAATCAGTGCGCCTTTAGGATTTCGGGTATACCCGCCACCCGTAATTTCATAGACACGACGAAATTTGCGTCCGACATCGAGGTTATTTTTATCTTTGCACGCAACCTGACACGCTTTACAACCTGAACAGCGAGCGCTGTCGATATAAAATCCTAACTGTTTACTACTCACTGCGGGATAAACGATAAATTTACTCATGCTTTTGCTACCTCGACCAATAATGTTTGGTGAGCATTGCCGTGTGCCATTGCGGTGCTACGAGATGATGTTAATACGTTGGCACATCCACCTTGATCTATGCCTTTTGCATCAGGTTGCCACCAAGCACCTGCTTGCAAGGCGACAACACCAGGCATAATTCGTTGTGTTAACTTGACGGGAATCATCGTTACCCCACGATCGTTATACACTTTGACTTTCTCGCCCTCTTTGATGTTTCTATCTTGGGCATCTAACGGATTAATCCACAGTTCTTGGCGTTGGACTTCTTGCAACCAAGGATTGGCAAATTGCGTTGAGTTTGCGCGGTTACGCCCTTTCCATGTGATAAGTTGCAGAGGGAATTTATCCGTTAGCGTATCTTCGGGACCTTCAATTGCGGGTACATAATGAGAGAGTGCAGGAATATCGACATTATTCATGTCATATAAACGCTTAGAGAAAATCTCAATTTTGCCTGATGGCGTTGGGAATGGATTATTCTCGATATCTTGGATATTTTTCTCAAACGCCACATTTTGAGTATGAGGACGATGTTTTAATAGATGACGACGTTTAACCAATAGCTCTTTAAAGGTTGGAATACCGTCTTCAGGACGTTTAGCACTTGCATCATTGACTAAATATTCAATCCAATCGCGATCGGTCTCTTTACCTTCGCTAAATTGTTCGCCCACGCCCAATTTATCGGCAACTTCACGTAACCAATCGTAGTCAGTACGACGCTCAAACTCAGGTTCAATCACTTTTTCAGAAAGAATAATGTAGTCGCCATAACTCCATGTACCACCGATGTTCCAACGTTCTAGGAAGCTGGTTTCTGGTAGTAAAATATCGGCGTATTTTGCACTTGGCGTAAGATAGAGATCACTACAGACGATAAACTCGACTTTCGATTCATCTTCAAGTACTTTCGCAGCATGAAGAATATCGGTATTTTGATTTGTCATGTAGTTACCGGCCATTGAGAAAATCATCTTGATTTCAGTATCAAGTTTCTCTGCATTCAGTAACCCATTTTGTGGTGTGACTAAACTTTTATCTTCACACGCTTGCACCCAGTTGGTGATATTGATTTTCGCTTTTACTGGGTTGGTTAATAGGCTTGGTCCTGCGATGGTTTTACGCAGTTCAGAATTTAATGCCATGCCATAACCCGCAGCCCAACCACCTCGCACTCCCACATTCCCCGTGATAGTAGCGAGTAAAGTAGCGCCACGCGCCGTCCGTTCACCACAAATATGACGTTGAGGACCCCAGCCTTGCATTAATGCAGCCGGTTTTGTCGATGCGTATTCACGAGCTAATTGTTTAATAGTATCGGCAGGTACTTTAGTGATGGTTTCAGCCCATTCAGGGGTTTTCTTAATGCCATCTTTTTTACCCATTAAATAGGCAACTAAAGACTCATTTTCACCCACACCTTCTGGCATTTGGTGCTCATCAAAGCCGATTGTGTATTTATCAATAAAGGCTTGGTCATGCAGGTTTTCGCTGACGATGACATACATCATCGCATCCATCATCGCGTTATCTGTCGTGGGTAATAAAGGGATCCACTGATCAGCTAAAGAAGAGGCGGTATCAGAATAACGAGGGTCAACGACAATAAATTTAGTGCCGTTTTTCTTCATTTTTTGGAAAAAATGGTTTGAATGACCAAAAATAGTTTCGTTAGGATTATGACCCCATAAAATCACGAGAGGGGTATTTTCTAACGTATCTAATGTACTGCCACTGGCTGCGGTACCGTATGTATAAGGCGTGACCGCAAGGGTATTACCGTTACTGACAGAGTGATAGTTTTCCAGAAAACCGCCAGTGATATTAAACAGGCGACGTAACATATTCGCACCTGAGAAAATACCGCCAGTAACGCCTGTACTTAAACTCACAAAGCGAGACGCTGGACCATATTGCTGGTTAATGCGTTGCATATTTTGTGCGATAAGCGTGGTGGCTTCTTCCCAACTGATGCGCTCAAATTTGCCTTCGCCACGTTTTCCAACGCGTTTCATTGGGTATTTTAAACGGTCTGGGTGATAGACAAATTTACGATAACCACGACCTCGCACACAGGCGCGCATAATGGGCATCTCTTCATCTAAATCAGCATCTGGGCGTGTGCTAATACGGGTGACTTTACCATCTTTTACATGAGCACGAATGTCACATTTACCTCCACAGTCAAAGCTACTACAGGTTGAAACAACACGCTCTCCATCTTCGGTTGTTATTGATTTTACTGGGATAGCGTTATCTGTTGTCGCAGCAAAAGAGTTTGATGCGAGAAAAGGAAGGGTGACTAATGCTGAGCTCGCTTGAATAAAGTGACGGCGGCTAACATCGTTGAGAATGCTCTTTGTATCACTATCGTGATCGGACTGATTGCTCATAATGAACTCTACCTTAAACATAATAGGCGGATCCCGATATACCCGATACTTGATATAAAGAATGTGCGTGATTTTTCTAGGCTATGAATAAAGGGAATGTCTGGTATCCGCTGCATTATTATTGAATGCATAGATAATTGCAGAATGCTCGAAACAACCTCTGCGAGAGGGATAGTAGTTGATTAATCTTTTGCCAACATTCTAAAACCAGACAATGACATTTGAATTTCAGCCTATTTACGAGAGGTGTTAAAAGCTCGTTTTTTGATTGTTAATAGGGTTTGTTAAATAGATATCAAGAAGGTTGAAATTTCGCATAAGGTATTTTAGTTATATATTTAAATATATAACGTTTTTAATTATATAGGTTATTATTTGCCAGTGTGTAGAGTGTGGGATAACTGCTATATTAAAAGGACGAAAATAAAAAGAGAGTGGTTCAAATTGTGAGAAATGTACCTTTAAAAAGCGTTGATTCACTTGACCGAGATGTTATTGCGCTAGGTACAGACTATCTGCCTAATACGTTGTTAGAAACGCATCAACATCGTCGAGCTCAATTTTTATATCCTGCCACAGGCTTAATTGAAGTGAGTACCGATGATGGTGAGTGGGTTATTCCACCGTCTTGTGGCGTATGGATACCGCCAGAAACAGGGCATGAAACTCGTATGTTAGATGTGAGTACACGAAGCTTGTATATCGAGCCTTCAGCTGCTCCTCGTCACAGTAAACAGTGTGAAGTGTTAAGTGTTTCTCCTCTCTTTCGTCAGTTGTTACTTGAAGCTGTTGATGTACCTGCGGAATATGACAAAAAAGGGCGAGATGGTCTTTTAATGCAGTTAATCCTATGTGAATTAGCGAAAGCAAAACCATTACCGTTTTTTGCGCCTATTCCACAAAACAGTAAATTAGCTAAATTATGCCGTGATTTTATCCGTAATCCTAAAATAGATTCTTTACCGCAACAGTGGGCAGATAAATTACATAAAAGTGAGCGCTCTTTTAGCCGATTTTTTCGTCAGCAAACAGGAATGTCATTTTCACAATGGCGACAACAAGTCTGCTTATTAAATTCATTAACACAAATCTTATCAGGACGGGGAATTACTGAAATTGCCTTTGATTTGGGCTATAACAGTGCTGGTTCATTCTCAACCATGTTTAAAAAGCAGATGGGACAATCACCTTCGCATTTTAGTATGGATGCACTGGATATTGATCGGTTTTAATATGAATAATAAAATAATTCTCTAATTAAATTAAATATGGATAATTTAGATAATTTTTGAGTTTAAAAATAGATATACTCTTATTTTAAGTTAGATGTTAATTTTATTTAAATAAGTAGAGATAGTCTTCTTAATAAATATCTTCTTTAGAAGATAGTCCTATTATTTTATCTCTGTTATACTTTGCTCTCTTTTGGTATAGAGATATGTTAGTGGGATTAATTCTTAAAGAACAATGTGTTATTGTGGATCATGATTGCTCTGATTGGTTAACAACTCAATCTAAAGGAAATCCAACTATTGAATATTCGAATGGTTTAAAAATTTATGCAATTTTTAAACGACAATTTCTTTCAGGTAAACAAAGTCGTGACAGAAAATAACGTCACCTAGGAGATAACTGTCCTTTAATTTATGCATTAAAAAGAAAAAATGGCTTATATACAAATATTTCGAGTATAAAAAAACTTAATAATAGTTTTAAAATTATTTGCGCAAAATTTATGGAGCTCGAATCTCAAGGGTATCAATTAATAATATCAATGCCATCAGCTCATAATATTAGTTATATCATAGCAAAACGGTCGGCAAAAAAATTTAATGCGTTACATTTATCTAATATTCTAAGAAAAATAACAGTTAATAATGCTTTCCAACTTCTTGATAACGCGAATATTAGTGTTAAAGAAACTAAGAGTCTTGATTTTAAAATTAAAATACAAGCAAGAGAAGTTGGAATTAATGGTGATTTTTCACTAAAAGGAATTCCGACTAAATTTCGAGATATATTTCCACCATTTATTTTAAATGAGCAAGTATCATCATCCCCTGAGCGAATAAGAATACTACTTGTTGATGATCTTATGGCTACAGGAACAACATTAACTACAGCAAGAAAGATTATGGCACTACAATATCCTAATGCAGTCATACATGCTATTTGCCTATTTAGCTCAATGAGACGATAAAATCAAAAGTCTTGATAATATCAAGATAAAAAGATATAAAAATGTTACAGAGTGTGCTTAAGTCTTCTCGCTCTTAAAATCCAGATGGGATCCGCGTAAGCACCTGGCTGAGGTCAGCTTGTAAAGAGCAAATATCAGTCGATTAGGCAGTGGCTAATCCTTCAACATATTGTTGTCGTAGATAAATACCAAAAAGGAGAGCTTAAGCTCTCCTTTTGTTTTTTTAATTTCTACAAAAATGTGCAAATAGCTATTATCAAAACAATTTTACTTTCGCACCTCATTCCGTAAACAATAAGGTAGAACCACTAAGCTAAGTGCCGTAATAATTGCGGTCGCGGTTAGCACGACAAAAAAGGCATTTTCAAAGGCGGTATTTGCTTGAGATATCACGAGAGAAGCCATGTCATTTGGCAATTTTTCTGCCACAATAAGAGCTTCATCTAAACTGTCATATACCGCATTATCAATTGTTAATGAGTCAGGTAATATCAGTTTTAAGGTGTACACTGTACTCATCAAACTGCCCATAAATGTCACACCAATTACACTACCGAGCTCATAAGCTACATCTTCAATTGATGCCGCCATTCCCGCTTGCCTATCTGCAACACTCAACATAATTGACGTAGATGCCGTGGTAAAGATAATGCCTAAACCAAAGCCGATTAAGAATAAGCTACCGATTAACACCATTGGAGATGTTGTTTGATAAACAGCAATTAACCACAGATTTCCCACCAAAGTAAGCATAAATCCGGCAATAATTAAGCGAACTTCACCTAAACGAACCAAGAAATAACCTGCCAAGGGAGAAGCAAGTACAGAGCCAATAGGAATAGGTAAAATGACTAGCGCTGCATTCAGTGGAGTAAACCCCGCAACAAGCTGTAAACGCTGGCTAAGCAATAATTCAATGCCTACAATGATCACCATAGAAAGTACGGCCATTAAAATACCGATACTAAAAAAGCGGTTTTTAAATAACCTAAAGTCAATCATCGGGTGAATCTGTTTACGTTGGCGTAGAGTAAATAGAGTGAGGAAAACTACGGCAATAATGGCGACAATCGTCGCTTCATTCCACTGTGTATAAGGTTTTCCTATCTCTTTTAAGGCATAAATAGCACTGATCAACCCCACTAAAATGAGTACTGAACTTAAATAATCAATTTTATGATCACCATATCCCGAAAACTTAGGAATAAGCCACATAGAGAACGGCAAGACAATAAGCACAATAGGGACGTTAATTAAAAAGACAGAACCCCACCAAAAATGTTCAAGTAACATGCCACCAATTAAAGGCCCTAAAGCAGCTCCGCCAGAAGCAACTGCAGACCAAATGCCAATCGCAATAGCTCGCTCTTGTGGATCGCTAAAAACTTGGCGTACGATTGATAGTGTTGCAGGCATACTCATTGCGGCACCCACGGCTAAAAAACCTCGAGAAGCAATTAAAGTGGTTGCTGTCGGTGAGAAAGCAGCACATAGAGAGGCAATCGCAAAAAGAGGAAGACCACAGATAAACAGCGTCTTATGACCAATTCTATCGGTTAGCATACCTGCTGCGGGTAATAATCCAGCAACAATTAATGGATAAGCATTCATTATCCAAAGTTTTTCTGAAGCACTCGCGTTTAAATCATAAGTTAAACGCGGTAATGCGGTATAAAGCACCGTTACATCAACAACAATGAGAAACAGCATGCTAGATACCAAAAGTAATACTATCCAACGTTTATAATCTTTGAGCATATAAATCTCGGTTATTTTATGAGTATTATTTTTACTAGCGGCTATAATATAAATCCATACAACCGTATTGAAAAGAGGTTTTTTATGGGACGTCAAAGAACCATTGATAGAGAAAAACTGTTAGAAGCTATCTTCGACATTGTCATGGAGCAAGGAGCGGCAGCATTAACGATTGATACTGTTGCCAAAAAAATGGGGATCTCAAAAGGGGGCGTTCAATACTGTTTTAGCAGCAAAGAAGCAATGATTGATGCGATGTTTGAGCATTGGGAAGGAAGCTACGAAACTAAATTTAAAGAGATCGTTGAAAACGATAACTCACCTGAAAATCGAGTCACTGCACATATTCATGCCACTCATAATCATGACAAAGTCTCTTTTGCTAAAGGAGCGAGTTTGATGGCAGCATTGCTGCAAACGCCTGAATATCTACAAAGTACAAAAGAGTGGTATCAGCAACGATTAGCAGGTGTAGATATGACAACAGAAGCTGGAAAACGGGCAAGATTGGCATTTTTAGCGACAGAAGGCGCTTTTTTACTGCGCTATTTTGGATTAATGGATATTGATGATAACGAATGGCAATCTATCTTTGAAGATATTGATTCAGAGTTACTTCAGCAAGGGAAAAGGCAATAAAAAAGCATGTTGTTAATAAGAAGAACAACATGCTTTTTATTGAAGATAATAGGGCTAAATGGAATTAGTAATACATAGCAATTAGCTTATTATCTAGCTCTTTAACGTTAACGGGTGTATCGAAAATATCTTCGATAATCTCTGCTTTCATGATCTCTTTTGGTGAGCCGTGATAATACAGTTGTCCGTTACGCATGGCTAAAATATAGTCAGAATAAACAGAAGCAAAATTGATATCATGAATAACGATAATAATGGTTTTTCCTAACTCATCTGCTGCTTTTCGCAGAAGTTTCATCATGATTACCGCATGCTTCATATCAAGATTATTCAGTGGTTCATCAAGCATGACATATTCTGTGTCTTGGCATAGCACCATCGCAACATAGGTACGTTGACGTTGCCCACCCGATAATTCATCTAGATAACGGTGACGAAATTCAGTCAAATTTAAAAAGTCTAATGACTCATCAATGACTTTTTTATCATCGAGCGTTAAACGACCTTTGCTGTAAGGATAGCGACCAAAGCCAACTAATTCTTCTACGGTTAAACGGCTAACAAACTGGTTTTCTTGGCGCAGTATTGAAAGATTTCTAGCAAGAACATCACTATCAGTTGCAGCAACATCCATACCATTAACGCTCACCATGCCACTTTCAGGAAGTAATAGACGTCCAATAACAGAAAGTAGTGTGGATTTACCTGCGCCATTAGGGCCTATGATCGAAGTAATACCGCCACGTTGAATTGTTGTTGTAATATTATCGAGAACGGTTGTGTCTTGATAACGTTTTGATATTTTGCTGATTTCAATCATATTAAAGTCTTCTTAACACCAAATAGATAAAGAACATCCCACCAACAAACTCAATCACAACAGAAAGTGTTCCTGTCATTTTTAAGCCATATTCTAAAACCAGTTGCCCACCGATTAAGGCAATAGTACCCAGTAGGAAGGCTACGGGCATCAAGAAACGGTGCTGGCTACTGCCACTGATATGATAAGCGAGGTTAGCGACAATTAACCCTAAGAAGGTTAACGGACCCACTAACGCCGTTGATACGGCCACTAGAACAGAAATCAGTAACAGAATATAAGTGGTTTGTTTGCGGTAATTAATACCGAGGTTAATGGCATTGGCTTGTCCTAATGCCATGACATCAAAGCTATAACGCATACGCCAAAGTAAAACACCGACAACCACAATCATGGCTAAAGCACAAAAGATAAGATCAGGCGTTGCACGGGTGAAAGTGGCAAACATACGACTTTGTAAGACGGAAAATTCATTGGGATCCATCAAACGTTGTAATAGCGTAGCTGAACTACGAAATAAAGTGCCTAAAATAATCCCGATCATCAGGACTAAGTTAATGTTAAAGCGTACCGAACTAAACAACCAACGATAGAGCACAACAGAAAATAGCACCAGCAATGTCGATTCTAAGAAGAACTTTGATAGGTTCAACATCCACGAGGCAGGCATATCCCCTTCAAAGAAAATAAACACAGTTTGTAGTAATACAAACAGAGCTTCTAACCCCATAAGTGAGGGTGTCAAAATACGGTTATTCGCGATGGTTTGAAACAATATCGTGGAAACACCAGCGGCAAACGCTACCACAATCATTGTAAGTACAATATAAGCACGGTGAGTCAGAATATAAGAGATATTGCCGTTTAGGTTTATCGTCATAAATAACACAATGGATAATAACGATGCCCCTAATAATAACCAAATACGAGACATAGGTGAGAGGCGCGTTTTCTTATGTTCGACAGCGCCAGTACATTTGCTAATTATGGATGAATTAACTTTTTGCATAACGTTGCTGCTTTAATATTAAGAAAAGGAAAATAATGGCACCCACTGCGCCTAAAATAACGCTGGCAGGAATTTCAAATGGGTAGCGAATAAGGCGACCAATCACATCACACAGTAAAACAATTGCACCACCACTCAAGCAAACCCAAGGAATGGTTTTGCGGATGTTATCGCCCATTACTAAGCTTACCAGATTGGGCACAATTAAGCCGAGGAAAGGTAATGCGCCGACAACGGAAACCACAACACCACTAATCAGTGCAATAATGGATAACCCAATGATCATCACTTTGCGGTAATTGAGTCCCACGTTAATGGAAAATTCACGCCCCATTCCGGCAACAGTAAAGCTATCAGCCACCCAACACGCCATGATTGCTAGCGCACCGACAAGCCATAACAGCTCATAACGGCCTTGTAACACACTTGAGAAATCGCCACTTGTCCATGCATCTAATGATTGCAGTAAATCGAAATATACCGCTAAGAAGATAGTGAGTGCGCCAATAACTGCACTGAGCATAATGCCCACTAAAGGTACTATTAGTGTTGTTTTTAAGGTGATCCTTTGCAAAAGCAACATAAATAACAAAGTACCAAGAAGGGCAAAAACAGTTGCAACCATCATTTTGGTAAAGATGCCAGCGGCTGGAAAGAGCAACATGACAACTAATAAGCCAAGACTTGCAGATTGTGTTGTTCCTGCGAGAGAAGGTTCAACAAAGCGGTTTTGAGTGAGTAGTTGCATGATTAAACCTGCAACACTAATGGCACCACCGGCGAGTAATAATGATAGGGTTCTTGGTACACGGCTGATAAAGAAGATATCGCGCATATCGGGATCAGAAAAAAGCGAAGCAGGAGTAATATCTCCTGCGCCGATAAATAGACTGATCATTGAGAGGATAGCAACAATCCCTATCCCCAATGATAAATGGAACGTTTTCATTCGATTATTTTATTTTTTCTGATCCAACGCCTGATTAATGGTATCCATTAAGCGAGAGTAAGTTTGGATCCCGCCTGAAATGTAAATAGAGCTTGAATCAAGATAGATAACTTGGTCTTTGTTCCAAGCATTTACTTTTCTTACCAGTGCGTTATCGAGAACTTGTTGAGCGGGTTGTGAATCTTCACGACCAATTGCTGCATCACGGTCAATGACAAACAGCCAATCTGGGTTAAGTTTTAACAGTAATTCAGAGTTAACGATGTTGCCGTGTGAGCCTGGGCTATCAAAAACATAAGCGGGTTCAAAACCTAATACATCATAGATAAAGCCAAAGCGAGAGCCTGGCCCATAAGCTGAAATTTTACCGCCACTGACTAAAACCACCATTGCTTTACCCGCATCTGGGGTTTTTGATTTTACGGTAGCAATTTTGCTATTGAAATCAGCCAATAATTTTTTAGCTTGCTCTTCTTTACCAAAAATCTGGCCTAATGTGGTTGTGCGTTCAGCAAGGCTTTCAACGAAACGCTTAGGATCGATATCCATTGAAATCGCAGGTGCAATTTCACTTAATTTAGGATATGCATCACGCGCACGGCTACCACTTAAAATCAAATCAGGCGCTGTTGTGCTGAGCTTTTCATAGTTTGGCTCAAATAAGGCACCTTCATTGATGTAATCGTTCGGATTGGTGTACTTCTCTAAGAATTTTGGTAAATGAACATTCGTTTGTGGAAGACCAACAATAGAAACACCTAATGCATCAATAATATCGAGGGTTTCCATATTCATCACAACCACTTTTTGTGGGTGTGCAGGGATTTCAGTTGTCCCTTGGAAATGTTCAATCGTGAGAGTTTGTTTCTCTGCTGATTGTGTTGTTGATGTGTCTTGAGCGTTATCACAACCTGCGATAACAAGTGAAGAAAGCAGTAAGAACAGTGGGCTTAATGACTTTTTAAACATTCTCTTTCCCATATTGTTGCAACACGAAATAACACGGATCTTTACAGCAGTGGCCTAAATATTGATCCACAAAGAAGACGATAATACCATCAAAAATATAAAGAGTAATGATACTAATTCACATTCTCATAATAATAAAGAATTAACTTGACTAAAATGGCGAAATTTTACGGGTAGTCATAGGTGTTAATCAGAAAGACAAATTTCGTGACGTGAAAGAACTCTTAAGATTATTTGCTCAATTTGTGAAGAGTGTCAAAAGAGTAGGTCAAGGAGAGACAATTCTGAACCTATAAGAAATATCGTTATCCAGTATCATTGCGTATACTTCATTCAAGCAGAAACAATCCTTATTTTAATCTTACTTCGGTTTCTGTACTGACACAGTAATGAATGCACAAGAGAAAGCCTTGTTATCTCTAGGGTAAATCGTTGCCAACTCAAGAGGGTTTTATGCAAAAGAAATATATTTACTTATTTTGTTCTGCTGGCATGTCAACATCTCTTCTCGTGACCAAAATGCGAGCACAAGCAGAAAAATATGAGGTGCCTGTGGTCATTGAAGCATTTCCTGAAACCTTAGCAGCACAAAAAGGACAGGATGCGGATCTGATTTTACTTGGTCCACAAATTAGCTGGATGCTGCCTGATATCCAAAAATTACTCCCTAATAAACCGGTCGAAGTGATCGATTCTTTGTTATACGGAAAAGTAGATGGCTTAGGTGTGTTAAAAGCCGCTGTCGCCTCTATTAAAAAAGCATCTGCAACAACAAATTAATTCTATTTTTTATTTTTTTATTATTTCTATTCCAGTCAAAGAGCGAATTTTTCAGCAAGCCGAGCAATTAGCGGCATTTTAAGGGTATTTTTCTATGAGTAAGTTTATTGGTTCACTTGAAAAGGTACTCCTTCCTTTTGCGGTTAAAATTGGAAAGCAACCTCACGTTAATGCGATTAAAAATGGCTTTATTCGTTTAATGCCATTAACCCTTGCAGGGGCAATGTTTGTACTTATCAATAACGTTTTTCTTAGTTTTGGTGATGGCTCCTTCTTTTATTCTTTAGGTATCCGCCTTGATGCATCAACAATAGAAACACTCAATGGTTTTAAAGCCATAGGTGGGAATGTCTATAATGGTACATTGGGTATAATGTCGTTGATGGCACCGTTCTTTATCGGAATGGCATTAGCAGAAGAGCGTAAAGTTGACCCGATTGCAGCAGGTTTACTTTCCATTGCAGCCTTTATGACAGTAACACCTTATAACGCAGGTGGTGCTTATGCAGTCGGCGCTAATTGGTTAGGTGGGGCAAATATTATTTCAGGTATCATTATTGGTCTTGTTGTGGCTGAAATGTTTACCTTTATTGTGCGTCGTAACTGGGTAATCCGTTTACCAGATAGCGTACCCGCGTCTGTTTCACGTTCATTCTCCGCATTAATTCCAGGCTTTATTATTTTATCAGTCATGGGGATTGTTTCGTGGGGATTAGCGACGTATGAAACGAACTTCCATCAAATTATTTTAGATTCTATCTCCACACCATTAGCATCAATGGGCTCTGTGGTTGGTTGGGCTTACGTTATCTTTACTTCTCTACTGTGGTTCTTTGGTATTCATGGATCACTCGCTCTTGCTGCACTTGATAGTGGCATTATGACGCCTTGGGCGTTAGAGAACGTGTCAATTTACACCGAATACGGTTCAGTGGAAGCGGCACTGGCAGCGGGTAAGACGTTCCACCTCTGGGCAAAACCAATGTTAGACTCCTTTATCTTCTTAGGCGGTACAGGGGCAACACTGGGACTTATTCTGGCTATCTTTATCGCATCTCGTCGTGCCGATCATCGCCAAGTGGCAAAACTGGCATTACCAGCAGGTTTATTCCAAATTAACGAACCGATTATTTTTGGTTTGCCTGTGATTATGAACCCAGTGATGTTTATTCCATTTATTCTTATTCAGCCTATTCTTGCTGCGATTACGGTGACGGCTTATTACTTAGGGATAATCCCACCAGTGACAAATATTGCGCCGTGGACAATGCCAACCGGACTAGGTGCTTTCTTTAATACCAACGGTAGTATTGCGGCACTGTTATTAGCACTGTTTAACTTGGGTGTTGCCACACTGATTTATCTTCCTTTCGTGATTATTTCAAATAAAGCGCAAACTGAAATTGAAAAAGAAGAAAGTGAAGAAGATATTGCCAATGCGTTGAAATTTTAAGTGATAGAAAACACAAGTGCAGAGGCTTCTCTGCACTTGCAGTGTCAAAGAGGAAATATGATGTTAGATATTGAAAATGCTGTTGATAGCAGTGCAACCGATGATGAATTTGAAGAGATCATTATGGGGCTTATTATTAACTCAGGCCAAGCTCGTAGTGTGGCTTATGGCGCGTTAAAAAAAGCCAAAGAAGGTGATTTTGATGGCGCTAGAAAATTAATGGAACAATCTCGCGAAGCATTAAATGAAGCACATAAAATACAGACTCGTTTAATTGGTGATGACCAAGGTGTAGGAAAAACGAAAGTCAGCTTGGTATTAGTTCACGCGCAAGATCATTTAATGACATCAATGTTAGCCAGAGAGTTGGTGACAGAATTAATCGAGTTACATGAGAAGATAAAATAAGATGAATACCGTGGTGGAGTCATTGAGAGCGCAAAGCGAAATACGCATGGTCTATGAAGATCAGCTATTTAATGGCAAAAACTTTCATGTCTTTATTTATAATAAAACAGAAAGTGTTAGTGGATTGCATCAGCATGACTATTATGAATTCACCATTGTATTAACAGGGCGCTATTATCAAGAGATAAATGGTAAAAAGATTTTACTCGAACGTGGTGATTTTGTTTTTATTCCCATTGGTTCTCATCATCAAAGTTTTTATGAATTTGGTGTAACTCGTATTCTCAATGTGGGTATTAGCAAAGCCTTTTTTGATAAACATTATCTCTCGTTACTGCCTTCTTATTTTGTTGCCTCACAAGTTTATGAATTAAAAAATGAGTTTCTTTCCTATATTGAATCGGTTGTTGGCTCACTGAATTTCCGCCATACCGAATTTAATGAGTTTATTGAAATTATCACCTTTAATGTGGTGAATAGATTACGACACCATCGAGAAAATAGAACACAAGGCGATATTCCCTTATGGCTAAAAGACACTGTAAGCGAGATGCATGACAAACAAAAATTTGGTGAAAATGCATTGGTGAATATGGTGATGTTATCAGGGAAATCACAAGAATATTTAACCCGAGCAACTCGGCGTTATTACGATAAAACACCCATGCAAATTATTCATGATATTCGAATTAATTTTGCGAAAAAACAATTGGAAATTACAAACTATTCGATAACAGATATTGCTTTTGATGCAGGTTACAGCAGCCCAAGTTTATTTATTAAGACATTTAAGAAAATAACTTCGCTGACTCCAAATAGTTATCGAAAAAATTTATACAGCATTAAAGAAACAAACTAATTCATTATTAAGCGTAAGAAATTAATCAACAATAAAGATTAATTTTATCGAAAATAGAGAGAAAGAAGAAAATAAGCTTATTTTCTTCATGGCTCTTTACGCCTTAATTTCGCCATTAATACACAAATAACAGCACTATTACGCTGTATGGGAGTATTTTATGAGTCATAAATTAAAAGTAGTTACCATTGGTGGTGGAAGCAGTTATACGCCTGAATTATTAGAAGGTTTTATTAAGCGTTATCATGAACTACCAATCACTGAATTATGGTTAGTGGATGTTGAAGAAGGGCAAGAGAAGCTTGATATTATTTTTGAGCTTTGCCAACGCATGGTAAAAAAGGCGGATATTCCTTTAACCATTTATAAAACACTTAATCGCCGTGAAGCATTAAAAGACGCTGATTTTGTCACGACACAATTGCGTGTTGGTCAATTGAAAGCAAGAGAGCTTGATGAATCAATTCCTTTAAGTCATGGTTATTTAGGGCAAGAAACCAATGGTGCTGGTGGGCTATTTAAAGGTTTACGCACTATCCCTGTTATTTTCGATATTATTAAGGATGTTGAAGAGATTTGCCCTAATGCGTGGATCATCAACTTTACGAATCCAGCTGGTATGGTGACAGAAGCCGTTTATCGCCATACCAATTTTAAGAAGTTTATTGGGGTTTGTAATATTCCAATCGGTATGAAGATGTTTATTACAGATGTTCTTAACCTGACGGATAAAGATGAACTCTCCATTGATTTATTTGGCTTAAATCATATGGTGTTTATTAAAGACGTTATTGTAAATGGTCAGTCTCGCTTCCCTGAATTATTAGATGGCGTGGCTTCAGGAACATTAACCGCGGGCTCTGTGAAAAATATTTTTGACCTACCATTTAGTGAAGGCTTGATCCGCTCTCTTAATATGCTGCCGTGCTCTTATTTGCTGTATTACTTCAAGCAAAAAGAGATGTTAGCTATTGAAATGGGTGAATACTATAAAGGCGGTGCTCGCGCTAAAGTAGTACAAAAAGTCGAAAAACAATTGTTTGAATTGTATAAAGATCCTGATTTAAATATCAAACCGAAAGAGTTGGAATTACGTGGTGGTGCTTATTATTCTGATGCAGCCTGTGAAGTGATTAATGCTATTTATAATGATAAACAAGCTGAGCATTATGTGAATATTCCACATCATGGTCATATCGATAATATTCCAGCAGATTGGTCAATTGAAGTGACTGCTATTTTAGGGCGTGATGGCGCTAAACCTCATCCTCGTTTAACATATTTTGATGAAAAAGTGATGGGATTAATTCATACCATCAAAGCCTTTGAAATCGCGGCCAGCAAAGCGGCTATTAGTGGCGAATTAAATGATGCTTTATTAGCGATGAACTTAACACCGTTAGTACTTTCAGATAAAGATGCAGAAGTACTTACGCGTGAAATGTTATTAGCACATAAAGCACATCTACCTAATTTTGCCAAAGCAATTGCTGAGTTAGAAAAAGCCTCTCATTAATTGTCAGTAGATAAAAATAAGTAATAAGGAGACAGAATGGCTGGTTTATTAATTGTGAATGCGGATGATTTCGGGCTAAGTAAAGGTCAAAACTACGGTATTGCAGAGTGTTTTCGTCATGGCGTGGTTAGCTCAACAACGGCACTTGTCAATGCTGAAGGAATTAAACATGCAGCACAATTGCGTCATGAGTTGCCTGGATTAGGTGTTGGGCTTCATTTTACGTTGACGATGGGTAAACCGCTGTCTCCTTTATCTTCTTTAACGCGTGAAGGTGTGCTAGGGAAATGGGTCTGGCAAATGGCAGAAGAGGGCAATTTGCCACTTGATGAAATACGTGTTGAGCTTAGAGCGCAATATCAGCGTTTTATTGAGATCTTTGGTTGTGAACCAGACCATATTGATAGCCATCATCATGTGCATATGTTCAAGCAAATTTTTCCTATTGTGGCGGAATTTGCCAAAGAAAAATCGTTACCGATGCGAGTTGATAGACCTTTAGCGCAAAAAGAAGGCATTGATACTCAAGGTGTGATCAGTAGTGAGGGTTTCGATAGCCAGTTTTATGGTGATGAAATCACACAGGCTTTATTTTTAAAGGTGCTTGATGAATCAAAAGCACGTCGTGAGCACTCTCTTGAAGTGATGACACATCCTGCTTTTATTGACAATTCGTTACGTGCAAGTGGTTATTGCTTTCAGCGCTTAACGGAGCTTGAAGTATTAACAGATATCACGTTAAAACAAGCAATTGTGGAACGAGGTTATCAGCTAGGCACTTACCAAGATTTAATAAAATGATTTAGACAATCGGTGTCTGTGTTATTCCCTAGTGTGGGTCTTTGAGTTAATTTGCCTCTGTTTTTATAAAGCAGAGGCTTTTTGTTTTTAAGTATTTTCATCAAGTAATAAATTAAGTGCATCTGAAACATAACAATAAGATTGTGGTGCTGTGAAACCCGTTTCTTTTAATTTTGCGAGCGTGATCGGTTTTTTGTACTCAACTATATTTTTTAACCAAATCATCATTCCTTTTTTGCCATCAATAAGGTAGTTTTCTAATTCTTCGTTTGATATAGCAATTTTATCTAAATAATATTGTTTTATCTCATCCTTACTAACTTGTTCTATTTTATCGATATAAGCATGGCCTGTGATCGCTTTTTTAGGAGAAGAGCTATAAATATACATTTTATTGTTTTGTTTAAAACTTAATCCAATAGATTTACGAAGTTCTATAACTTTATTGCCATCATAGATTTTTTGAACATACTTAGGTTTGATACTGATAATAATTTTTTTCATCTTGATCAGGAATGATTATAAATGACACAAAGTTTAGCTTTTTGGGTTGAAAACTCAAGTGAAAATGCGTTTAACACTCTGGGTTTAGAGCTACATTTTAATTATTGGCACCTTCCTGATGATAAAATAAATTATTTAGATATAGGTGTATTAATTAGTGGGAAAAATAAATGTTTCGATTCAATCAATGTTTACTTACCTTTTAAGTATAATATAAAAAGCTATATTCCGACTTTAGGGGATAAAGTTGTTGAAAGTGAAAAATTAATCTCGGCTGTTTTTAATAATGATGTAAGTAATATAAAACCAATAAGAGAATGTAGTGCTAAATACATTGTTTTTTCAGAACAAAAAGATAGCGAAGGTATTGTATTTTTTACTAATTTATCACATGGAACATCAGAAGGTAGAGTGTTAATTGAAGAGTATAGTGAAGATGACGAAGTTGGAACAATTATTAAATTCTCCAATAAAATATTCAATTGTTCAGAAGAGTATAAAGAAAAAATTGGTATTTAAGATTTAGGTATATTCTAGAAAAAGAAGATATTGATAATATTTCAAGAGAGTATAAATCAAAAGATTCATTAATAACGTATTATTTTGAAAAAAGCGAAGTTGTAGATTTTAGAGTTAATGAATCTCGTAATTTACCGAAAACAATTAGAGAAAAAGTCGCGACATGCAGAGAGATTAATAAAGTTCATTTTTTCCTCATTAGAAATGAATCCTCAGAATTTAAAATAGGACATACAACCTATGATCGCTGTCGAATATTAGAAGATAAACTGTGGGATTCATATCTTTGTTATAATAAAGATACACAGGTCAAAACAAAAATGTTGATCTATCATTGGAAGACAAAATCAGAGAAAAACATAGAGTATTTTTCAGCTTTTGCTAGGTTTATGACTCGAAAAGTGGGATTAAAAGAAGTTATGTTTGTTATATTATGTATTCTAGTTCTAGGTACTATTTCTAGTTTACTTGCAACAGTATTAACGAATATTATTACTTGATTTTTTGTAAGTTAATATATAATTAAAATTAATCCATTAATAATAGGTTTTTATATGAAGAAGGAGAGTTATATGCGAAGTACTGATGAATCCCCTAATGATTTTGGTAAAAATCATTAAGTTAAGGTGGATACACATCTTGTCATATGATCAAATGGTTTCGCGAAAAATCAATAATCAGACAACAAGATGTGCGAACTCGATATTTTACACGACTCTCTTTACCAATTCTGCCCCGAATTACACTTAAAACGACTCAACAGCTTAACGTTGGCTTGCCACGCATTACTTGACTGTAAAACTCTCACTCTTACCGAACTTGGCCGTAACCTGCCAACCAAAGCGAGAACAAAACATAACATCAAACGAATCGACCGATTGTTAGGTAATCGTCACCTCCACAAAGAGCGACTCGCTGTATACCGTTGGCATGCTAGCTTTATCTGTTCGGGCAATACGATGCCCATTGTACTTGTTGACTGGTCTGATATTCGTGAGCAAAAACGACTTATGGTATTGCGAGCTTCAGTCGCACTACACGGTCGTTCTGTTACTCTTTATGAGAAAGCGTTCCCGCTTTCAGAGCAATGTTCAAAGAAAGCTCATGACCAATTTCTAGCCGACCTTGCGAGCATTCTACCGAGTAACACCACACCGCTCATTGTCAGTGATGCTGGCTTTAAAGTGCCATGGTATAAATCCGTTGAGAAGCTGGGTTGGTACTGGTTAAGTCGAGTAAGAGGAAAAGTACAATATGCAGACCTAGGAGCGGAAAACTGGAAACCTATCAGCAACTTACATGATATGTCATCTAGTCACTCAAAGACTTTAGGCTATAAGAGGCTGACTAAAAGCAATCCAATCTCATGCCAAATTCTATTGTATAAATCTCGCTCTAAAGGCCGAAAAAATCAGCGCTCGACACGGACTCATTGTCACCACCCGTCACCTAAAATCTACTCAGCGTCGGCAAAGGAGCCATGGGTTCTAGCAACTAACTTACCTGTTGAAATTCGAACACCCAAACAACTTGTTAATATCTATTCGAAGCGAATGCAGATTGAAGAAACCTTCCGAGACTTGAAAAGTCCTGCCTACGGACTAGGCCTACGCCATAGCCGAACGAGCAGCTCAGAGCGTTTTGATATCATGCTGCTAATCGCCCTGATGCTTCAACTAACATGTTGGCTTGCGGGCGTTCATGCTCAGAAACAAGGTTGGGACAAGCACTTCCAGGCTAACACAGTCAGAAATCGAAACGTACTCTCAACAGTTCGCTTAGGCATGGAAGTTTTGCGGCATTCTGGCTACACAATAACAAGGGAAGACTTACTCGTGGCTGCAACCCTACTAGCTCAAAATTTATTCACACATGGTTACGCTTTGGGGAAATTATGAGGGGATCTCTCAGTGCATTGCCTCCAATTCCCATAATTTATTACGCCGATAATAACTTGGTGTAACCTTAAAAATGTACTTAAATCGACGTGTAAAAGATTGTTGGGAATCAAATTGATATTTTAATGCGATCTCAAGGATAGTTTTTTTCGTCAACCTCAACTCAACAGCCGCTTTCGTCAAACGACGAGCACGAATATAGCTAGCCAGTGTGACCCCTGTTACTTTTTTGAACAGCCGCTGAAAATACCACTTGGTATAACCCGCTTTATTCGCCACATCATCAAGCAGTAAAGACTGATCTAAATTATGTTCAATCCATAATAGAACATCTTTGATAACCGTTGTATGAAACTGCTTATCATCATATCTTAATTGGATGTTATTAGCTTTATTTTGATAGCGAGAATGCTGTTCAATATACATAAAATAACCTAAATGTTCTTAAGATTGTCACGACCACATCATCATGATACCATAAACATACTGACGGTATGTTATTTTAAATCTATCATGGAAAATAAAAATCATCAACAAGAAAATTTTAAGAGTACCTATCAATCACTGGTTAACTCAGCACGAATATTGTTTGTTGAAAAAGGCTATCAAGCTGTTTCAATAGATGAGATCTCGGGAAAAGCGTTGGTGACCAAAGGTGCCTTTTATCATCACTTTAAAAATAAAAAACAATTACTCAGTGCCTGTTATAAGCAGCAATTAATTATGATTGATGCCTACATCACAACAAAAACTGATTTAACAAATGGTTGGTCTGCCTTAGAAAGTATATTTGAACATTATCTTGATTATATTATTGATAATAATAAAAACCTTATCCCTATCCAAGAAGTGATGCCTATCATTGGTTGGAATGAACTTGAAAAAATTAGCCTTGAATACATTACTGGTAAGGTAAACGCCATTGTCAGCAAATTGATCCAAGAGAACCAACTTAAAGCTTATGATGATGATGTGCTTAAAAACTTACTCAATGGCTGGTTTATGCATATCGCAATACATGCGAAAAACCTAAAAGAGCTTGCCGATAAAAAAGGCCAATTTATTGCTATTTACCGCGGCTTTTTATTGAGCTTGAAAGATAAATAAAATAGATAGGTTTTATTTGAAGCTAAATCTTCTTTATCGTAAAAAATGCCCTCTTGGGTTATCAAGAGGGTCATTATATTTCGCGGAATAACATCATTTGGTGACGAAATAACTAAGCACTTGTCTCCTGTTTACTCCCCTGAGCTTGAGGGGTTAACATGAAGGTCATCGATAGCAGGATAATAATACAGTAAAACGCTAAACCAATAATCCAAATCCAGCCATCCCAAATTGGTAGTGAATGATTATAAATAACAGCAAACAGTAATGGGCCAATAACACCGGTTGCATTGGTAAGGCTCACCAATAATCCCTGTAAAGCACCTTGCTGATGACTCTTTGTTTGGATAGACATCACTCCCTGTAATGCAGGTAAAGCGATCCCACCACCAGCCAATAAAATTAAAACAGGGAAAACTAACCAACCTTCAGATATAAACGCTAAAAAGGCAAATGCACTACTATCTGCAATAAATCCGAGCAGTACTGCCGTTTTTTCGCCCCATTTAGTGGCTATTCTTCCTGCCACAAAGGCTTGGAATACTGAGTGTAAAAGACCAAGACCCGCTAATGAAAAGCCAACCATCATGCTATTCCATCCAAAACGATTTTCGGTAAATAGCACCCACACCGTTGCGGGAATTTGGCCTATCAATTGCGCTGAAAAATAAATAATCAACAAAATGGGCATCGTTTTAAATAAAGTGATGTATACCGAATTCGATTGCGTCTCAACCCCTACTTCGGTATCTGTATTATCACGTGTATTTTTGGTTTCACGGAACCAAAACATAACCACAAGGAAAGCGACAATATTTAGCAACGCAGCGATAAAAAAGGGACTATGCGGTGAAATCTCTCCTGCAAAACCACCAATAATAGGCCCCGCTATTAAACCAAGCCCAAAACTTGCCCCTAACCAACCGAACCACTTCACGCGTTGAGAAGCTGAGGTGGTATCGGCAATGACCGATGCCGCGACAGCCCCAGTAGCTCCTGTGATCCCTGAAAGCAAACGGCCTAAATACAGCATCCAAAGCGCACTTGAAAAAGCCAGCAATAAGTAATCCAGCGATGCGCCTATTAATGACAACAACAGCACTGGGCGCCGACCAAATCGGTCAGACATTTTTCCAAGCCAAGGAGCAAAGATAACCTGCATTAACGCATAAAGTGCAAGCAATACGCCAAAGTGGTTAGCGATATCTTCCGAAGCAATAAATTCACGTAATAACGTTGGCAAGACTGGCATGATAAGGCCAATCCCCATGGCATCGAGTAACGTAATTACCAATGCGATCTTTGTCGAACTATTCATTTCACTTTTCTCTATCACTGATAGGGAGTGGTAAAATAACTCTATCAATGATAGAGTGTCAACAAAAATTAGGAATTAATGATGTCTAGATTAGATAAAAGTAAAGTGATTAACAGCGCATTAGAGCTGCTTAATGAGGTCGGAATCGAAGGTTTAACAACCCGTAAACTCGCCCAGAAGCTAGGTGTAGAGCAGCCTACATTGTATTGGCATGTAAAAAATAAGCGGGCTTTGCTCGACGCCTTAGCCATTGAGATGTTAGATAGGCACCATACTCACTTTTGCCCTTTAGAAGGGGAAAGCTGGCAAGATTTTTTACGTAATAACGCTAAAAGTTTTAGATGTGCTTTACTAAGTCATCGCGATGGAGCAAAAGTACATTTAGGTACACGGCCTACAGAAAAACAGTATGAAACTCTCGAAAATCAATTAGCCTTTTTATGCCAACAAGGTTTTTCACTAGAGAATGCATTATATGCACTCAGCGCTGTGGGGCATTTTACTTTAGGTTGCGTATTGGAAGATCAAGAGCATCAAGTCGCTAAAGAAGAAAGGGAAACACCTACTACTGATAGTATGCCGCCATTATTACGACAAGCTATCGAATTATTTGATCACCAAGGTGCAGAGCCAGCCTTCTTATTCGGCCTTGAATTGATCATATGCGGATTAGAAAAACAACTTAAATGTGAAAGTGGGTCTTAAAAGCAGCATAACCTTTTTCCGTGATGGTAACTTCACGGTAACCAAGATGTCGAGTTAACCACCCTTTAGATTCATAAAGCGAAAATAATGCGGCTCCAACGTACCCACCTAAATGGAAACGGCGTTCACTCCAATCTAAACACGCACAACAGATTTTACGTGAATGTTTGGAAGGAACGTCAATTCCCATTTCATGAAAATATTGAATACCACTTAATGTGATCATTGAACCATTTTCAGTGATCCATTGCTGTTGACAAAGGGAATCATAGATCTTAACGGCAACTTCGCCAGCTAAATGATCATAGCAAGTACGTGCTTTTCGTAAATGCACTGGCGTGGAAACTTTGGCATGTACGCCATGGTTTAAGGAGATCCCCATCATACTTTCCATCAATTCAGCAATATCTTTTCCTGCTAGCCGAAAATAACGATGCTTGCCTTGAGCTACTACTGTGATTAGCTGGCAATCTAATAATTTAGATAAATGACTGCTCGCCGTTGAAGCTGATATATTCGCCACAGAACTTAGCTCAGTGGCCGTCCAAGCTCGCCCATCCATCAAAGCACTGAGTATTTTAACTCGTGAAATGTCAGACATAGCCGCCCCTATCGCGGCTATTGAGGACTCAAAGGTAACCTCTTTTCGTATTAAATTAGCCATCGCAAGTTCACTTTATTGCCCAAGGGAGCGTAACAGATGCAGCCATACTATCATTGTCCGTTATTAATATCAGTTGGTTAGCATGGTCACTGTATTGCACTAAAATATTAATGTTATTCTCCGCCAATACTCGTGCTATTTCGCCAAGTTCCCCCGGTTTTTCCTGTTTTAACTTACGAATTAATGGTGTCCGGATCGCAAGTACTAACAGTCCAGCTTGCTCTAGCGCTATTTTAGCTTCCTTTCCTTGTTCAACAAGAAAATGAGCATGGCATTCATCACCAACCGTAAATATCCCTCCCCCTTCCAATCCAATACCTTTATTACCTAATGTTTTTCCTAGTAATGCTAATTGTCCTATTTGATTATCTAAAACAACGTGAACATCAAACATTATCCTTGTCCTTTTTAAATGAATATTCGCGAGTAATATGAGCAATACTAATTTTGTAAAAATCAAATATTGACTCTCGCCCTTCTTGTTGAGCTTTCGCATGTAAAACATGATTTTTCCATTGCAGAACTGCGTATTCGTTTTCCCACCAAGATAGCGATAACATTTTTCCTTCTGTAGCTAGACTTTGAAAACGTTCAATTGAAATAAAACCAGCTACATGACTTAATAGTGGTCTTAACTCCTCAGCTAAAGTCAAATAGCGAGTTTGTTGGTCGGGTTGTATTTGCACCTCAAATATTACAGCAATCATATTTTTCTCCGTTATTAATCAACAAACAGAGTAATCCACCCGAAAATTAACACTTCGATAAGCAACGAAATATAGAAAGGTCATGCTGCTGTTTTATGTTGTATATCACACTTCTTTAAATTGCTCGGCCTGCGCTTATCATGTTCTCCTTCTCTTATAATTTTGTTTATTATTTATACTTTTTTATTTTTTGCTATCACCGAAAATAGTGCGGATCCCGCATGGTATTTAGGTTTACCCATCATTAAATACCATTGTTGTTATTTTAATCTTTTTAATATTTCATGATTAAGATCACACTAAAATTATGACCCTATTAACTAAAAGTTATGGATACCCTAATAAAACTCATTGTTAAAGATTAGTTAACCAAAGTAACTTCATTTTTCACTATTGTTAAATTGTTATAGTGAAAATTCTGGTAAACTAATAGAGGTAAAAAAATGATCCTAGATGCCAGTTATACATTATTAGTCGCATGTATCGCGCTACTCATAGGAATGTTTGTCGTAAAATTTACCCCGTTCCTACAAAAAAACCACATACCAGAAGCCGTCGTTGGTGGCTTTATTGTTGCAATTGTTCTGTTAATTATTGATAAAACATCAGGTTATTCGTTTACTTTTGATGCTTCATTGCAAAGTTTATTAATGCTCACATTCTTTTCCTCTATCGGGCTAAGTTCTGACTTTTCTCGACTGATTAAAGGAGGAAAGCCGTTAGTTCTATTAACTATTGCAGTAACGATCCTAATCGCCATTCAAAATACTGTCGGCATGAGTATGGCTGTCATGATGAATGAAAGTCCATTTATTGGCTTAATTGCAGGTTCAATTACTCTAACAGGTGGTCATGGTAATGCCGGAGCATGGGGCCCTATTCTCGCTGATAAATATGGTGTAACAGGCGCCGTTGAATTAGCGATGGCTTGTGCAACACTTGGATTAGTGTTGGGTGGTTTAGTTGGCGGCCCTGTTGCCCGTCATCTTTTGAAAAAGGTCTCTATTCCTAAAACAACCGAGCAAGAGCGCGACACTATCGTTGAAGCTTTTGAGCAACCAAGCGTCAAAAGAAAAATCAATGCAAATAACGTTATTGAAACCATTTCAATGCTGATTATCTGTATTGTTGTTGGTGGCTATATCAGTGCATTGTTTAAAGATACTTTTCTGCAACTGCCTACTTTTGTCTGGTGTTTATTTGTCGGTATTATTATCCGTAATACACTGACTCATGTATTTAAACACGAAGTGTTTGAGCCGACCGTCGATGTATTAGGTAGCGTTGCTTTATCGCTTTTCTTGGCAATGGCGTTAATGTCATTAAAATTTGGTCAATTGGCAAGCATGGCAGGGCCAGTATTAATTATCATTGCTGTACAAACTGTTGTCATGGTGCTATTTGCCTGCTTTGTCACCTTCAAAATGATGGGCAAAGATTATGATGCTGTCGTGATCAGCGCGGGTCACTGTGGCTTTGGTATGGGAGCAACACCAACAGCAATTGCGAATATGCAAACAGTCACAAAAGCATTTGGACCATCACATAAAGCTTTCCTTGTCGTTCCTATGGTCGGTGCCTTTATTGTTGATATTTCAAACAGTATCTTAATTAAAATATTTATTGAAATTGGTACATACTTTACCTAATAGCTACACACTACTCGGCGTACTTCTCCTAACAATTTATTATAGGGCAGTATGCCGAGCCGCTTTCTTACCCCGTATATTCCCCTAGTCAATCTATTTAGCTTGCACGTTTACGAATTAATTCTCGTGACAACTAAACCAAAATTTGAATTATGACGAGTATATCTGATTATTTATACTTTATTCGTTAGAATAGTCCGTAGAAATAAATAATCAGTAGGCTACATGGAATGAAATTAAGACATCTCGATATCTTTTATGCTGTAATGACTTGTGGTTCCTTAACGCGTGCGGCTGAAGTTTTACATATTTCTCAACCCGCGGCGAGTAAAGCACTCAAACATGCTGAGCACTGAGAGATCCCCTCATAATTTCCCCAAAACGTAACCATGTGTGAATAGATTTTGAGTAAGCAGGGTTGCAGCCACGAGTGAGTCTTCCCTTGTTATTGTGTAGCCAGAATGCCGCAAAACTTCCATGCCTAAGCGAACTGTTGAGAGTACGTTTCGATTTCTGACTGTGTTAGCCTGGAAGTGCTTGTCCCAACCTTGTTTCTGAGCATGAACGCCCGCAAGCCAACATGTTAGTTGAAGCATCAGGGCGATTAGCAGCATGATATCAAAACGCTCTGAGCTGCTCGTTCGGCTATGGCGTAGGCCTAGTCCGTAGGCAGGACTTTTCAAGTCTCGGAAGGTTTCTTCAATCTGCATTCGCTTCGAATAGATATTAACAAGTTGTTTGGGTGTTCGAATTTCAACAGGTAAGTTAGTTGCTAGAACCCATGGCTCCTTTGCCGACGCTGAGTAGATTTTAGGTGACGGGTGGTGACAATGAGTCCGTGTCGAGCGCTGATTTTTTCGGCCTTTAGAGCGAGATTTATACAATAGAATTTGGCATGAGATTGGATTGCTTTTAGTCAGCCTCTTATAGCCTAAAGTCTTTGAGTGACTAGATGACATATCATGTAAGTTGCTGATAGGTTTCCAGTTTTCCGCTCCTAGGTCTGCATATTGTACTTTTCCTCTTACTCGACTTAACCAGTACCAACCCAGCTTCTCAACGGATTTATACCATGGCACTTTAAAGCCAGCATCACTGACAATGAGCGGTGTGGTGTTACTCGGTAGAATGCTCGCAAGGTCGGCTAGAAATTGGTCATGAGCTTTCTTTGAACATTGCTCTGAAAGCGGGAACGCTTTCTCATAAAGAGTAACAGAACGACCGTGTAGTGCGACTGAAGCTCGCAATACCATAAGCCGTTTTTGCTCACGGATATCAGACCAGTCAACAAGTACAATGGGCATCGTATTGCCCGAACAGATAAAGCTAGCATGCCAACGGTATACAGCGAGTCGCTCTTTGTGGAGGTGACGATTACCTAACAATCGGTCGATTCGTTTGATGTTATGTTTTGTTCTCGCTTTGGTTGGCAGGTTACGGCCAAGTTCGGTAAGAGTGAGAGTTTTACAGTCAAGTAAGGCGTGGCAAGCCAACGTTAAGCTGTTGAGTCGTTTTAAGTGTAATTCGGGGCAGAATTGGTAAAGAGAGTCGTGTAAAATATCGAGTTCGCACATTTTGTTGTCTGATTATTGATTTTTGGCGAAACCATTTGATCATATGACAAGATGTGTATCTACCTTAACTTAATGATTTTGATAAAAATCATTAGGGGATTCATCAGTGCGAAGTATCAATTATGCTTCTCTATTTTCGTATGATCACCAAGCCTCTCTGTTACAGATAAGCCACTTTTTAAGTGACATATCTGCGTTATATCCTAATTTTAATTACTGGCTCCAATATAAATTTTATCAGCCATCTTATGAAAATCAGCGAAAAATTATTATTGCCCATAATGGCACTGCGCTCTTAGGTATCGCTTTACTGAAAAAAAGTACCTATGAGAATAAAATTTGCACCCTTTACACTTCACCATTTCATCAAGGGCAAGGGATAGGTAGCCAATTGGTCGATTTATCATTGCAATACTTTGATTCACCAGATGTACTTATTACGGTTGCACAAGAAAAGTTGATAGAATTAGCACCTATTTTAAAATCAAAAGGTTTTGTTTGTACTGCGTCAATTAAAGGAATGTATAGACCAGAAAGTACAGAATTGTTTTTTAATTTAAGATAGAAATTGGAGATTAAAAGTACTTATTTTTTCTAATATAATGATAAAGCAAGCACATACTATAAAATAATATGTGCTTCAATTTAATTAAAAACGATAACCAATATTGGCCACGAAGCCATCTAAAACAATGCGATTATCGGTATCTTTAAATTTAAAACGGCTATTTTCATAACCAAGAGAAATAGAAATCATTTCTGCTGGATTAATGATTAAACCTGCGCCCCAACTAAATGCATTTTTCTTTAATTTTTTTAATTCTGAATTTTCAGATTTAAATTGAATTTGGCTCATACCTGCGGTGCCATAAACACTAATAAAATCATTTAAACGGATTGTCGGGCCAGCCATAACAGAGTAATAACGTGCATGAACATCTTTAAAGAAAGTATTAACAGATTTGTTTAAATCATATTCATTTTGGGCGTAAGTCGTTGTTGCTAAAATACCAAATTGTGAATTAATTTCTTGACGAATAGAGAAAACACCACCATGAATTGGGTTTTGACCTGCCATTTTGACTTGAGCATAACCTGCTGAAAGTGTGGTTTTATCTAATTTAAAATCGTTTTGTGCATAGACAGAAGACGTCGCCAATAAACCAGTAATAAATAAAGTTGATAGTAATTTTGTTTTCATTAGTTATATCCCATAATTTAAATAATAAGAATGCATTATTAAGCGATGGAATTATAATGATGAGTCCATTTTTAATGGAATAAAAAATAACACGTTAGCTTAAATAAGGTTGTTTTATTAAAGAGGTCTGTTAGTTGTTATTAATATTATATAAATAATATTTTGATAATATAAATCACGATGAAAATAAATAAAAAATAAGAATGGAATTAAATAAAAAGGCTCTCTAAATAATAATAGAGAGCCTTTTTAGGCTTATTTAAGACCTAAATCACTTTGTAGGTTAATGACTTGATTTTGTAAGTTCTCTAATTCAAGTTGTTTTTCCATCACTGATTTTGATGGATTGTTTTGTGCCGCTTTCATTTGTTTATCAATTTCATTGATCTGTTTTTGAATATCATTTTGCCCTTTCGTTTTTTGGCGAATTTGATTTAACAGATTATTCATTGATTGGTTTAATGCTTGTTGGCTAGCTTGCTTACTTTTGAGAGAGGCATTGGTTTGTTGCTTTTCTTTCTCAATGGCAGCAAGAACGGCTTTAAACTCTGTATTTAATGCTTTCTCATTAGCGAGAATAGCTTTTTTTTGCTCGACGCGATTGTCGTAAGTCCCTGAATAATTACAGTTAAACTTAGTAATTATACTGACGTCACCCGTTGTTGGATCACAATCAGCGGGATTGGTGACACAACCGCTTAATAGTAAGGTCATGCCAACAAGGGAAAGAGGTAAAAATTTCATTATCATCCTTTTTAACGTTAACTAAGCTTTATTGCTGTCCGTTGAGTATAAAGGCTATCAAGTTCTTCTTGTAAAGAGGTCACTTGCTTCTTCATCCCATCGATTTGTTTATCAAGTTGCGCTGTTTTTAAGCCATCTTGACGACTCTGCGCTGCAATATCTCGCCACTCACCTTCACGTTTTTTCATATCTGCTAAACGAGAACGCAGTGCTGCAATATTGGCATCAATACCTTTCAGTTGTTTCTCTGCAGCTTCTTTATTTAAACGTTGTTGTTTCATTTCTTGCTGAATTTTTGCAATGGCTTTTTTATCATCAGCAATAACCGCTTTCGCTGTGTTAGAGGCACTCTGTAAACGCTGATTTTCATTTCGAATATCAGCAATCATTGAATTGAGCATCTCTTCTTTCGTCGCATAGTTTTGGCGTTTATTGTCTAAATAGGCATTTGCACCAATACCTACCCCGCAGCCAGCGACAGCAGCAATGAGCATACATGCGCCTTTATTGCTGGAGTTTGAGACTAAACAGCCTAATGCACCAATCGCCGCACCACCCGCACAAGCCGTAATGCCTGATTTGCTGAAAAACTCCATATCACTGTTATTTTTCAAACGAGGGTCAGTACCGCTATTACTTTGACATCCTGATAGGGCAAGCACAGCACTAATGCCAAGTACTGCCATAAGTTGTTTGTTCATACCACACCTATTATCCCAAGTCTCTGTTATTGTTTTTTGCACGCTTCAAGCCATTCGTTCCGTGAAACTTTACCGTTAGCCCAATATCCTTGGAGTCCCTGCATATACGTTGAAAGGTACGTATTTAAATTTGATTTTCCTCTGGCTTCCATCAATTGGTGTACAACGTCAATTTGTGGTTTCACCAAAGAGGCATCATAAGTTGTTGCCATATCCACTAATGTGTCTGCGTAATAACTCACGACAAAGTCGAGGGTTTTCTTATGTTCGTTAACTTGCTCTTGGCGTCGTTCGCAAGTGGCATCTTTTGTGCCCGCAGGACAATTTTTTTCATGTAATGCAATTAATCTGTCGTAGAACTCGCCATCATCTTTTAATTTGGTACATAAAAATGCGCCCAATTGCAGTGATGTGCGGATAGCTTGATCTCGTTGCTCATCACGCAGTTGGGCATTTGCGCGTAATGTATTTTTCAATTCAGCTAACTGCTTTTTCAGTGCTTCATCTTGCACCTGGGTTGAGAGCGTATTTAGGCTATTAATCGAGTTATCGCTATTGGTTTTTGATTTATCGTTAGCGGGCTTCTCATTGCCCAGTTGTTGCCACTCTTTTTCGATCTCTTTGATTTTGTCTCTCGATGTCAATGCTGGCGCGACAATCGCTAAACGAAAGCCCGTGTATTTGTTTTTATTTGCACCGGTATTGGTGTAATAAGGCTCTTCTTGACGCCATGAACTGCGCATATCGCTTTCTGGGGTGAGATAACTACCACCACGCACAATAAAGCCACCAGCTTGTCCATGTAAGCGGTCGAGTTTGTTTAATCTAAAGGGTTCAAACATCATTTCAGCGACATTACCGAGCATGTCATGTAAGCCTAGTGGATTAGGCGATAACAAACCGGTTAACTGTAAAGAGCCATTCGCAGATTGACTGCCCGCAGACCAAATATAGTTTTTGGTACCTTCTGGCATCGGGAAGCGCATATCACGAAATTCTGAGGCAGACACTTTTAAGCCACCACGCGCCGCGAATTCCCACTCCGTTTCTGTCGGTAATCTTGCAAAACCTTTTGCGCCATCTTCAACAGGGAGTGCTTCGGGATGTTTGCTTCTTAACCATTGGTTATATTGGTCTGCAAATTGCATTGCTTCATACCAACTGATATTCACTTTTGGTAAACGTAATTTATTTGAAGCAACAGGGCACTCTTTACCGTTAATCACGCTCTGCATGGCGTTATATTGCAGATCGGTAACGGGGTATTTTGCCATAAGGTAGTAACGGCCTTTCTCTTTACCTTTTAATGGAAAGCTACCCGCAATATGTTCTGCTCGTGATTGTTCTAAATAACCCCATTCATCGCCTTCTTGCCCTAATGTCACGCTGTAGTCTTGTAGCGGTTGGCTTAATGGAATAGTGACTTGGCGAAAGACCATTGAACCTTCACAAGGGAAGGGCAAGATCACATCATCAGGCAAAGCTTTTGGGTTAACGAATTTATCGTCCCATTTGGCAGATGCGGTAAAACTGCTAGATAACAGCGCGAATGATAAAGTTAGAAGCGATAAATTAAATTTCACGTAAGCTCTCCGCAGGTTCAATCGAAACGGCACGTAATGCACCAATACTTGCCACCACTAAAGCCACAAGTAAGGCACTGCACATGGCAATCAATAAATCCCAAAATGTTAACTGACAGACAAAGGATTGTTCAGGTAAATGTGTGCCTAATAATGTGGTAAATAAGGTGCTACCGATACCATAAAGCCCAAGGGCTAAAATAAAGGCAACACTCGTTAATAACAGCGCTTGCAACACAATATATAAAGAAACTGCAAATTGACGAAAACCCAATAGGCGTAGTACTGCCATGTCTTTACGTTTGCGATCAATATTGGCAAGGAAGGCGCCAATTAATGAGGCAATACAGCCTAATAGTGATACCCAAGCAATCACGGAAAAAATAACGTTAAGAACGTAGCTGATTGCTTTTACAGAATCTATTTGGCTTTTTTGTGTCATCACATCAATGTGTTGTTGTCTAAACCAATCATCTAGTGGTGCAATGGCATCTAAATTTTTTGCATAAAGGCGAGCTTTAGCAAATTGAGTTCTTGGTTTCGCTTCAGTGCCTTGTGTTATGCCAAAAAGCGGCGTTTGATAACCATCTCGGTAATCTTCCATTGCCACTAAAACATCAAGAGAAACAAAAGCTGCCGCTCTTGGAAATTTGCTATCGCTGATAATGGCGCCAACAGTAAAGGTACGTTTGGCGCGCTCATTAACGCCATTAAGTTTACGGCTGATAAATAAGCGCACACTATCGCCGACATTTGCTTGTAGTTTTTGAGCGGCATTGGCCGAAAGTACTAAGGTGTCTGCATTTTGGGGAATAGCCACATCCTCTAATAACGGATCGTTTTCTGCTGTCGGAATAATTTCCGCATTATCAATAAAATGTTGCCCATCAATCACAATATCGGCTTGTGTGTTTAAGCTACGAGTTAATGGGATAACAAAACGAACCTCTTCTTTGTGTGCAATCTCATTAAACCAACTTTGTGGATAATTACCATTGCCTAACATACGTATTTCAAGGTTACGAGGATCATTTAGCAGTTGGTTGTGAAGCTGCGTCACAATGCCGTTTTTTAGTCCAAATAGCAGTAACAGTGGTGCAATAACAGAGACTAAAGAGAACACAATACAGAGAGCGACTTTGCGATCATAAATTAAGTCTCGCCAAGCGAGTGAACTGAGTAAGCCAAGGCGATTAGGATTGGCGCTATTGTTTGATAAAGACACTACCGCCTCCTTCTAGTTGTGCATGATAGTGGCTGAAGCCAAAACGCTCGACTAAAGACCAATCGTGACTAACAACCAGCGCAGAGATATCGAGTTGTTTTACCATCTCCACAATCAATGCATATAGCGCTTGTGCATTATGGGGATCGAGAGCGGCAGTGGGCTCATCGGCAAGCAATAACGCGGGTTCATGAGCAATGGCACGAATAAAAGCAGCGCGTTGACGTTCACCAATGGAGAGCTGACGAGGAAGGCGATTAAGCAAGGGGCGTAGTTGCAAATGATCAATAGCGTGATCAAGCCAAGAAGAGTGCAGTGTTAATCCCAGCATTTTGCGAGGTAATTGGATATTTTGCATGACGGTTAAAAAGGGAAGTAACCCGCCACTTTGGAGCATAAAACCCAATTTTTCAGCACGTAATGATGAGAGTTGCGCTTGTTCATTACTCAACACCGCTTGCGTGATAATTAAATCATCACCGAGTTGAAAATGGGTTAATTCATCGGGACGTAAAATCAGCCCGAACATTTCCAATAAGGTGCTTTTACCGCAACCGCTTAAGCCAGTTAGCGCGCCGATTTCCCCTTTCTCAAGGGTCAATGAAGGAAGCGCAACACGAAAGCCGTGTTGCGTATCACCACGCGTAATTGCCATGCCTTCAATCTGGATCATTAAGGCAGGTTTTCCAGTGGAACAGGATAAACGTGATCGCGAGGATCGCTTTGTGGTGCAAGGGATATCCAACGATCAACATCTTCGTTATAGCGTTGATAATATTGCAACTTCGTATTGAGTCGGCGGATAAATTTCTCTTGCTCAAGGCCATCCCAGCTTTTCCACGTTTCTTCATCTAAACCAAGCACCTCACTTAAGTAAGGGAGGTTTTCGACGTATTCACCGAGTAAGCCCATTTCGCCTAATTTGGTTGCTGAACCTTGTTTGATTTGGTTTGGATCGTTACCCATTGTGGCGGCAATCGAACGCAAATCCGCAAACATATTGTCTGGAGAGATCAAACCTTCATTAGCAGCATTAACGATTTTTTTCATGACATCGCTTAAATCACTCAACTCACTTTTAGTCAATAAGACCTGTACTTCTGTAGTTGGGATATTTTGCTGCAATAAATCACGGTCGCTTATCCATGCTTTAAACACAGGTGGTGCTTTAGTGCCTTGTTTTTCACCTAAATAGGCTAAACGCATGGCATAGCCTAAATCGTGCGCATCGTTAAGTAAGGTGTTTGTTTCTTTGTCTTTGCTATAAGCAGGATCAGCATTTAGTGCGCTACCCACAGCCGCTTCACCACGATAAGCCGTTTGAATTTGAGTGGTTACAGCGGTTGCTAGGCTATCGACCATCCGACCAAAGTTATTGATATCCCCTGAATTAATTGGGTAGTAAAGCGATTTGTGTAAGAAAGGATTGAGCGTTAGCGCCTCATATTGTGCTTGTGCAGAAGCGTGATTTTTTGCACCTGATGGCGTTTTTAAATGCAGTGTATAAAGAGCAACACCGCGATAAGCGGCTTCTTGGCGAATTTGTTCAGCATCGAGCTTAGTTGATGAAAGAGGATCATCTCCCGTTAATGCGCCTGCATCGGTGATTAAAATAACGTAACGCGCACCAAAGCGTGTCCAATCAACATCATCAAGGGCTTGCATTACACCCGCATAAGCATCTTCATCGAAACGACTGCTTGAGACTTTCGCTTGGCGTAACTCTTTTACTTTATTGAGGAAGTCAGGGCCGTCTTTGACATCATTGGGATTAACAAACATTTTGCTGTCGTATTCCAAAGCAGGTACGGCTTTGATATTAGAGCGAAATGCCACTAAACCAAATTTGACCTTATCCAACATATTGTCTTTTTCGACTTGTGCGTAAACCTTTTGAATCGCTTCTTTGGTTCTATCAATGTAAGGATCCATTGATATTGTTGAGTCGATAACAAACACCACTGCGGCAGAAAAACCTTGCATCATATTGTCAGCATCTTTGCTGTTAGGTGTTGCTGGTTTTGTACTGTTTGCAGTAGCATTCGCATTCTGTGCGTCTTTGCTGTCTTTGGTTTGTGAAGAGACAGAAGCCACATTGAGCACTCGTACTTTATAGCCAGCATCAGTAAAGACTTCATCTGAACCTAATACCGGCAGTAGATAGAAATTACTTTTCTGATCAATCATATAATCGGGCTCTTTTGCTAAAACAGCCGGATTCACTTTTTGGTTTTTGATATCTGCTAAAAAGGGCTTGTACTGTTTTTCAGGGGTTGGGCTTTCAAGTAAGCTTTCAACCGTTTGCTTATCTTTGAAAAACAGCATTGGGTTACGACCCGCAGGGTTAGTAAATGCGAGAGTTAACTGCATTTTCCACTCTGATGTACAACTTGCATTCATCCAACCGCTAATATGACCTAAGCTATCAGGGCCAACTTGTAGCCACTCATTGGCGCCTTGTTTTTGACGCTGATAAACATAAAAACGGCTGAATGCAGGTTGCTCTTTTCCTGTTGCGCCAATCTTGTCAGCAACTTGGCAACCTGGATAAGTTAATACACGTTGATAGAGGGTCTTTTTACCCTCTTGTAATAGCGGCTTTTTCTCTTCAGCACTTGCTGGTGCTGTTAGAATTAAACCGCTGAGAATAAGAGTAAGCCAATGCGCCTTTTTCATGCGACTTTCCTATTTTTTCAAAGCTTCAAGACGCGCTTTTGCGTCACTGTTTTGTGAGTCATGATTTAGAACCGCTTCGTACCAATAAATGGCCGTTTCTTTGTCTGCACTAAAGCAACCTTGTGCTGATGCGGTTTCTGGATCGTATTCACGAGCGTAATTCAGTGCGATATCAACATCACCTGATTGTGCTTTGTAAGCATATAAACGTTGAGCAACATCACATTGATTGTTCTGTTTTGCTTGTTCAATCGTTGCAAGGATAGTTTTGCTATCTGGTTGGCTCTGTATGCAGCTTTGTACAAAGGCTAATGCAGTACCAGATTTCATATTTTCAACACTACACACACTTGGGGTTGTGGGTTCTGGTGTCGGCTGTGGCGCAGGCTCGCCAGCAGGATTACCTCTTAGTAAGAAGAACCATGTTAAGACACCTGCTAAAATTAAAATCAAGATAATGGCTAAAATTAAGCCAATTTTTGATTTTTTCGGCGCGGGTGGTATTGGGCGCTGTGGCGGTTCATCTACTTTGATTTCAGGGATAATTGGCTCTGGTTCCTCAGAGCCAATTTTGATAGGTTCTGGCTCTGGCTCCTGTAGCGCTTCTTCAACAATAGGAGCAGGTGGAACAGGCTGATTATCTAATGTTGCTGTTGATTTTAATGCTTCACTTTGACCTTGCGCTTGCGAGGCTAATACGCCATCACGAATACGTAATCGCCCGATATCTTGTGTTTCATTATCGTCTTTCAACGTAAATTGATACGCCATTTGTAAGTTGCTAACGAGGGGATCAACCAACGTTTTATCAAGAACGATTTGATAACCGTCATCAGCATCTTCAAGTGAAAGCTGGTGGAAAAAGGCATTGCCTACCCATTCCCCTTTATCATTTAAGAAATAGCGATCTTGGTTACGCTGAATGCTTAAATAAACAGGGGAAGCGTCACCTTCCCAATTACGAATACTTAATACCGCAAAGCCGGGACGAGCAGGTTGTACGGGTTTTAATTCTGGATTAAACACGAATTATGACTCCACGACGGATGATTTCATAGTTTGAATTATTTGGCCTAATAGTGCGTTTTGTTCAGCACTGATCTCTCTTCCCGCAGAATGCCCCGCATTCTCAGTAATAATCGCTGATAAAGCGATAAGCCAATCAATTACAAATAAAAGGGTGTAGTTAACAGGGTTGGTAGGTAAGCGAACTAAGCGCTCATCATCACCCCATTGCACGCTAGTGTTATCGGGTTTTTCAAAGATTTTATGACCGACATTGATTTTGCTATCTGGCTTCTCAACACCGTTATCTTTGAAATTAAACCAAGTAATAAAATCACCCAGTACATTATAAACACGGGATGACTGCTGTTCGGCTAAGTCATCACGACGGGCAATGGCTTCTGTCCCTGCAAGGGTTTTCAACATGCGTTGTTCAACACCTAGGCGATTAATAGCCGTGATAAGCTCATCAACTAGCAACACCATAATTTCTTGGTCAATGCCTAAATAGGTTAACAAGGTACTGTTATCAGGCAGGCTACGCAGATGATTTATCCATAATGCCATCACTTTTTTAGGATAGGTAACCTCATTGCCGTGACCTTTAGGGGCTTCATCTTCTTCAGGCTCTAGAGAAATCGGGGCATCGCTAAAGAGATCAAAAGTCGGTTGCTCTATAGCTGCAAAGGCAGAAACTGGCGCTTGAGTCGCTTTTTTGTTATCTGAAAGCGTATCGATAACCTCTTTTTCCTGCATATACAGATCGTAGAGTGATTTGCGAGAAGGCAGCAGGTAATCCAGTAAAGCACCTTGCAAATAAGGGCGACTTTGCATAAAGCGTAAAATAGTGGCTGCATTACGGCGTTTGACTTGGAGCTCTTCTTCACCACCTGATTGATACCATTTTTCAAGATGATGACCGATTAAATCACGTTGAATTTCTTGCAATTGCTCACTAATACGTTCAAGTTTCAGTGATTTTAACGCAACGGTTTCAAGGTAGTCGGCAAGGCGTTGCATGCCGCCATCGTTAAGCGACAACATAGCATCCCATGCTTGGTCTGGCTCACGAATATAGCGTTGGACAGTTTCGTCTTCAGCAAAGGTTTTTTTCATCAGATGTAACTGTGAAACACTGTCCTCGTTTAAGACAGTCTCTTTGCCATTACTGATTTGAATAAATGGGGTAGGTACACCCGGTTTACGCACTAAGAAGGTGTTATTGAAGGCTTCACCATTGATCCAATCTGATGACATCCATTCATATTGACCAAAGCGCTCTAACATGGCCATTTTGATCATGCCACCTTTACCCCATGATTGGCGTAATAACGCTTCATTCAGGGTTAAAGAGTTGGTAATACGCATATCAAACATGGTCATTGCCCAAATTAAACCAGAAGGGCGTTTAGCGCGGGTTTGTGCATCTTTACCTTGCGTGTTATTGATCCACTCTGTGAGAACTGCACCGACTTCTTTTACGTCTGATTGCTTGTTTGATGCGGTACATACCACCAGCACATTCATCTCTTGGTTATCGGTATAACGTTCAAACAGATAGGCAACTTTGCCCCGTAAGATAAGCTGAGCGAGTGGGTTAGCGCTGTCATCGTTAACCTGACGACGTACATCCGCCATGGTTTCAACACCTAAGCGACCGCGATAGCCTGGAAAATCGAGTAGTTCAACGTGTTCAAATAGAGCCTTACTCGGTGCATCTAATAATGGGACGACTAATTCAACCGTCAGTGCAGTTAATTCGGCTAATGACAATGTGACAGGGGCATCAATACGATCACCATGAACAGGACAAATACTGATCTGGCTATCATTGGCAGTATTGAGACGCTCTAACATATCCACATTCATAATACTGTCTGCTTGTACTAATACGCCATCTTGCTCTTTGACTAAAGAAGAGAGCGGAGCCAAAACAAGAGATGCATTACCTAAAGAAGCAAGTGTGGTGCTAAAACGTTGATAAGCAGATGTCAGCTCTGCAATATCGCCCCATAACACAGAAAAGAGTTTAGCGCGTTGCGCAATGCTGAGATAAGGCGCTAATTCGATCGCTTTAGGCCAATAGGTTGTCGCCAGTTTTTTCTGGCTTTTTTCCGCATGGCGTTGCAGATAATCCCATAATGAAACAACATCATCATGAGTAATACCAGCAACAGGTGTCGCACTGCATTGTGTGCTTAATGATTTGATTAAACGAGAAATTTTCTCATCATCTAATTCAAATTCAATTTTTTCCTGATTAAAGTCATACAGATAAGCATTGGCGAGAATTTTAACAATCTCAATTTCGCTGAAAAGATGTAGCTCGACAGGAAACTCTTGAGTACCTTTTGTAGCATTGCGACTAAAGCGAGTCACTAAGCCTGTGGCTTCTTTACCGCCACCTGGTGGGTTGATGTGGTCGATAAAATCAAGGGTTTTACCTGACATGCTCGTTCTTAATCGGCCTTCTTGTCCTGCGGCAAGTGCTGAAATCAGGTACGATTTTCCTGCCTGAGACAGACCAAAAAAGCCCACAGACATTGGTCGTTGTGTCGCTAAACTGAGATTTTTCGCCATATTACGGCTACGGCGCAGACGATAGATAAGGCTATCGGCTTCGGTATTTAAACGAGGTGCATTACCTCTTACGGCCGTTACCCAATCAATGGCTTTACCTGCGCCTTGATAAATGGCATCCCATTTGGCTGTTAACTGTTTTTCATCCATCATATTCATTTACCTAATACACTCCCGCTATCCAGCCAATAGGATGTTTCACCAATACCACTATCTGCTAACGTATTGAGTTTGAAGCTTAAACCGTTCTTATTAACGCCACCTTTGCCATTAATAAGCTCCATCTCTTCAATACGTAATTTTTCAGATTTATTGTCATCATTATGGCCGGAGGCACCTCTTTCTTCTCCCAACTTGATATGCAATACGCTGTCTTCTTGGCTAAGTTGCTGTGCCAATTTCGGATTTTTAATGCGTAAGGTATAAAGTGGAGACGCAGGCCAACGGGCATTATCCAATTGACGGAAACCTAAGCGTATTCCGCCTCTGACTTCAAAATAGGTATCAGGATCAGGCTCAAATTTATCCTGAATATCACGATAGTAAACGTCATTATCGGAAATAGTGTTGTTGTTATCCAACATCCCTAAATAACGTACTGTTGAGTAAGTTTTAAAGTTACCTGTCGAGAAGTAGAAGTTGAGTAAACGTGCATTTTCAGCCATTAAACACAACATTGCACCGACTGCCGCTGTTGATTTTGGATCGTCAATACGGCCTTTTTTGTTGAATGGATACCAACCCCCTGTTTTGTAGCCGTGTAATGGCAGAATACGAGAAGGCGGTACAGGCTGTAATACTTTTAATAGCGCTTGAATTCCCGGTAAACGAGAAGGGCGACCTGTCAGCAGTAAAACATCACAGGAGTAGTAATAAAGTACTTCACACAGTGCTTTTAAACTACGTGTGATATTAATACGTTCACCTGAAATAAATTCAGCGTGCAATTGCGCAAAGTTAATTTGTACAGGCACATTTAAAATGGAGAAACTTTCTCCACCACCGAGCTCTTTATTGGTTGCGTCATCAATATAACGACGTACATGTTCTGTCGGTAGAACGTTAAGTAATTCACCAAAAGTACTGTTAATGCCTTCATGAGGAACTAAGGGATCGTAGTTTTCGTATTGGCTTAAAATCTTTAACCCAATCGGATTAAAGATTTGTAGGGTAAGCTGTTGGCGTAACACTTGTTGCCCTGCATCTAAACCTTCACTGCCAAAAAGAGAAGACATCAGAGCATCAGCATCAGAAATACCCGCATCCGTTAATGCTGTGCGTAATGCAGGCAACACACAAATTTGGATGATATCTAATAAAATATCATCACCTGCAATTTTGAATCCTTCACGGAATAACTGTGTTGGAATAATTTTGACGTTGCTACCTGTACCCGTATCCAATTTATAGCGTGTGATAACGAGATCGGTTGTTCCGCCACCAATATCAATTGAAGCAATCTTTAATGTACTATCACCCGTTAATGCGCGGTTATCTTCACGCACTTGGCTGGCAAAAAAGGCTTCAGTACGCTCACCAAATTTAATTTGTGTTTCGTTGTAGAGATAAACTAACTGACCACAAGTGGCTTCATCCCATTTCACATGGATGTTTGGCATCGGTATACGACATTGTTCGTCTTTACCGTCAAAACGCAGTTTTTCGTCAGTCGGGTCCCAATTCATGGCTTTCCAAATTAGCCCTAATGCGTTTTCCATGCACGTCTCAAAAATAGCGCGCTCTGGTTTTGGCATCGCAGGTGGAATAGTCAAAATGATATTGCGCAATTGACGAGGCGCACTTGCGTGACTCATTTTAAGGCGTTGAGCTGGGCTGTTCATTTGTGTTAATGCCTGCGCCAACACTTCGGTTAACATCATGGTCATTAATGAACTGCGAGTATAGTTTGGCGTAAATACTGGCATGCGATCATCAGGCTCTAAACGGAATAACGGTTCACCGTGATCGTTTAGAAGATAAGTCATCGGCACAGCAGTCGCCAGTGGCTCTCTGTCTGTTTGACCAAAAGAGCGACTAAAGCGCCAACCCGGCGAATAAGGCGAATCATCCCATAAATAGCGTTTAGGGCTTGAAATACCTGTTGAACCTTCAGTACCTAAGCGTTGCGCTGCCATGCGATTGGCTTCTGGGCCAACGCGACCAATGGTGGGCCACATAAAGGCATTATTACGACCACTATTAACTGAAAAATCTTGTTTACCAAATTCAGCTTGCGCAAACTCAACACGGCTTTCAAAGGGCTCATTATAGATTTGATAAGGGTGGCTTAAATCACGCAGTGTCATTTCATAGAGTTGCGTCAACCCTTTGTTATCATTGATATGATCTTCAATTAATATCCCACAAGTACGTGAGTTACCTACATCAAGAATAAGATCAACTTCAATTGCGGGCTCTTGCGGTTTGGTTTCGTTAATTTTGATTTCAGGTAAGCGGAGTTTCTCACCTAATATATTGAGTAAATTGAGATAATGAGCCTGATGTTGAAACTCTTTGAGCGCCTCTTCGAGTTCATCATGGTACATTTTGGTTACAGCCAGCGCTCTTTCGCTAAAGACTTCCTTTAACCAACCATCAATCCATGGTGTTTCAAGGAAGTTCTCAACTTCATAGCCTAAATAGGCCAGAGCAAAAGCAACACCAGAGCGGACATCTTCTTCGTTTGGTGCAAGATAAGCGGTATTGGCGCGATTAGGCTCAATACGGGTATCAAATGCCACAACAACACGGTGTGTATGTCCATCTTCATCGGGCTCTGGCAGTTGATGGAACATCATTCTTACCCAGTTATCAGGGCCTTGAGAGAATGCGCGTGGCGGATTAAAACGGAAAAATGGCACTGGCAACCATGTGTCATTTAATAGCGTTAATGACTCATCAAGGGAGAAACTAAATTCAGCTTCTCTCGGTGTTTGAGGCTGATTTTTAGGTGCAGGATAAAGATAGTTATCATCTCGTTCATTATAGATGAGTCGCATTAACGGGCCGTTTTCGCCTTTTTTAACAAACTCACCGTACTCTTTGCGCTGTGGTAGCTTAAAACCGAAATCCAGAAACTGAATATTACTGTCTCGGATAAGGGTAATTTTATCTTTATAATCGGTCAGTGGCGCTAACATGAATTAGTTATTCTCCCGCTTCATTGATAATGGGAATGGCTGACTGTTCTCATATTTTCCTTGGCAATCAGCAATATTTTGGCTTCCTGGCTGGCAAATAATGTTTGGCATCAAATAGTTTGAGCCATCACTACACAGAGCCTGACCTTGGTTATTAATATTTAATCCGCCTTGATTAACGGCTGCGTTGACAGGTGCTTTGCAGGTCACGCCATCACTGCGAGTCATTACGACTTGTCCTTTGCCATTATCGAGTTGGTAATTTAGGCTCAGTGGCTTACCTGTTTTTTGATCTTGAATTCCCGCCCCTGCTTTCCATTGACCATTTAGGAATTGGGTTGAGCCATTCGCTAATGCATTCGCAGGAATGGTCAGAGGTGTTGTGTTATCAACTGTCGTAGGCGGTGTAACATCGGGTGGAGCATTGGGATCAACAGGAGGGTTAGGCGTGTTGCTCTCATTCCCTGTATTTGGGTTGTTATCTGTTTTCGGTTGCTCATTTTGTGCCGCAGGATCAACGGGTGGTACATTCGGTTGTTGCGCATCTTCTGGCAATGTTCCTTCAGGTAAGGCACCTTGGTTATTGTCTATTTGAGGATCAACCACAGGTAAACCCGTATTAGGATCAACCACTGCACCGTTACCGTCAGTGCCATTAATCACATTTCCATTAGCATCTACAGTGCCTAATGTTCCAGTGTGAACAGTGCCTGTTGGCACACCGACGCTGTGACCGTTAGTTACCACTGTGGGGACTTTCGGTTTTTCAAGCGTAGGATCTGACAATTTAGGCGCTTCAATATCTGGCGTTTTAATATCGACCGTAGGTAATGCTGGCGTTGAAAAACAGCCTCTTAAGAAGAAAATAGCGAGTAGAAGTAATAATAAAGGTAACAGCCACCATAAGAAACGCCACCAAGGACGCTTAGTGTCAGTAATGATAACATTTTCTTGTGCTGGTGGAACCGCTGTTGATGTTGGTGCGATTGGCGCAACCGCTGGCTTTAAGCAAGCAACAGGGTCAACTCTAAGTTGCTGATTGGCGCTGACAAACCCCCAAAAGGTAATAATCGGTTGTCCATCAACAATAAAAATATGGTTTTCGTCAGGAAATTGGATAGTTTTACTGAGCAGGGCGCCAAAAAGCTGGCTTTCTTTATTTCCAGCTCTTTGCTGCTCTTGTTCACTAAAGGCGATTAAATCATCTTGATTCTTTTTCAGTAGAGCATAAGCGGCAGTGCGCTCTTCTTCTGAAGCCGCAGACCAAGGAATAACAGAGCCGTCAATCGGTGAATACCAGTCAATACGCTCGCCTGTTTCATTTGGCTGAGGAATAGCAAGACATTGAGAAATATGTGCCTTTCCTCTTAAACGTAGAGTTTCACGTAGCTGCAGTGCCGAGATATAAACAGCCTGTCCATTTTCTCCCATAGGGAGGTAATTTTCTAATTTACCACTTCGTAAGAATGCTTTATTCACGACGATCATTCCGCTAGGCAAGATTATCTATGGGTAAGTTGGCTTATCCGTAAATAGGCTTTAAGGCTAAAAATAAAGATATAAAATTGATATACATTTTATATTATCAGAAATTGGGTGTCTATCTAGCGGATTATTTAGGGTTAATTAACTGATTATTATTAAAGGCTTTTTTATTTTTCTTGAGTGAAAGAGGGAATATTAAGATAACGATTATGATAATTAAATAATGATGTTACAGGTTGCGCTATATTTTCTTAAATATATGGATTAAATCACCGAGATATTGAGTTTTACATTAAAAAATAATGAAATAGAAGAAAAAAAAGACAAAATATAAAAGAATAAACTATTAATGATCATCTAACTGTTGTGATAATAATCACAAAATAGGTTTATTCTGAATAATGAGGAAATAAAAAAAGGAAAAAAATACCTAATTAAGGAATGCTCTTAAATAGATAAGATATAGAGCTTGTGAACTTCAATATAATAATAAAATACACGTAATACGTGAAAAAATTCACCCTCAATGTGAAACCAAAGAGGGTGAGTTAAATATTAGAAACAGTAATCAATCATTATTTACAGTTCTTTGGAATATAATCTTCAATCGCTTTTCGAGTCATTAAACTGACTTCATTCGCATTACGCGCCGTGAAGACTTTACCGCCAGTGGCATTTGCCACACAGTTACCTGCACCAGTACCTAAAATATCCACCACATTAATGACGGCGCGAGGGTGAGCGCGTTTTAAGGTTCTGGCTGCGGCACAAGGGTCTTGATCGCAAGACTCTAAACCGTCTGATAACAACACAATAATGGTGTCACGATTATTGCCTTTAATTAAATTACCTGCACGTTTGATAGACTCGGCTAATGGTGTGCCACTATCGGGCTCAATACGTTTAATGTAACTGAGTAATTTTGATCTCTCATTACCACCATAAGCAGGGCTTGATTTCACAACACCACAGTCAGATGCCACAACGGTGGTAATTTTCATATCTGACGGAATGTTATTAATGATTTTTATTGCTGCGTTTCTTGCGGTTGTGATCCGTCGAGGTTCGGCATCATAACCTGGGAAAAGTTGTCCAGTTGAAGCGATATAGTCTAAATCACTCTCCGTTAAATTCATGCTCAGCGCCATAGAACCAGAGGCATCAAAGATAAGGATCACTTGAGGTGCAAGTTCCGCTGGGCGATCTGCGGGGCACATTTGTTTAATTTTACTGGCTAAGCGATTTTCACAGGTTGTATTTGCGGCTTTCTCGGTCACACCCGCTTTTTTCAATTCATCTTGTACACAAGCTTCTAATGGAGTGAGTTTTTTCACTGGCACAGGCTTGGGCACTGGTGCTGGTTCTGGTACAGGCTCAGGAATAGGCTCTGGTATAGGTTCTGGAACGGGTTCAGGGATTGGCTCTGGCTCAGGAACAGGCTCTGGTTTTGGCGGTATGACAGCGGCAGGTTTCTCTTCAACCACAGGAGGAACCGCTTTCGGATCAAAACAGCCTTTTAACCAAGACGCCAATAAAATTAAAAATAGCAAGAATAAGAAGAGTAATAGCCAACGTAGCCAGCGATTGCGTGTTTTGGCGGGTACATCAGCAAGCGCGGCACCCGCAGCCGCCGCACTTGCGCCTGCGGTGACTTGTGCAATAGGTGGCGGCAATGGTGTTGTGCGTGGCCACCATGTAATAACGGGTTGCCCATTAATAATATAGACACTTTCGCTATCAGGTAGCGTCGATGCTGTATCTAAAAGATGGCGCTCTTCATCCGTAATTCTATTTTGCGATGCTAATAGCGCCGCTTGCGTTTTAATATCGTTAAGGCGTTCATCTAAAATACGTCTTATTTCTTGCTGTTCTTGCCCTTGTAGCGACGTTAAGGCGACAGGATTACCAGAAACAGGCGAATACCACTCAATCACGTCATCCGACTTTTTCTCTGGCGTCGCAAATAGAGAACGATACTTAGTCGGAAAGTGTTGAGTTAGCAATTGAAGTAATTGCTGTTGGTGCGTTAAGGCAAAATCGGCACGGGTAATATCAGCCGTTAATCGTGAGATTCGATTCATATTTTAGAGAGCCTTATGTGACGGCTATATGTGGTTAAAGAAAGCAATTTAAGATAACAATATTATTGACTATAACGGTTTTATAAAAAAGGTGAAATTAAAGCGCTCACTTTTTTAATATCAGACAAAATTAAATTTCATTTCTAAATCCGCTCAATTTATTTCTCTATTTTAACAGGGGAAATAATTCATTTGCTTATTTATCTTCACTCCCATTAGGATGCGCGTTTATGTTAAAGATAAAGATCGCAAATTGGCCGATCTCTCTTATTGAGTACTGGCGAATATTGATATAGCACATAGAGCATCAAGGCGTTACAAGGTATGTTACCTACACTAAAAAATAGCCAAATCATTCGCTTTTAGGGGAATTTATTCCTCTTTTTACGTTGATATAACAGCAGGTTTCTGATGACAAATAAAATAAATAATAACCAATTACTTAATGATGTAACTCGCTACTGGAATATCAGAGCTGAAAGTTATAGTGAGTCTAATCAACAGGAATTGCTGAGCGAGAAACAACAGAAATGGCGTCATCTGTTATTGGGGCATATCAAAGAAGGTGGAACCTTAAAAGTGCTTGATATTGGTACGGGTCCGGGTTTTTTTGCCATTTTATTAGCGTTATCAGGTCATGATGTCACGGCAATTGATGCAACTGAGGGCATGTTGCTGGAAGCCAAACAAAATGCGCAAACGCATCAGGCAAATATTCAATTTATTCGCGGTGATGTACACCAACTGCCTTTTGCCAGTGAACAATTCGATTTAGTGGTTAGTCGCAACGTGACATGGAATTTAAAAGCGCCTCAAAAAGCGTATTCGGAGTGGTTTCGTGTATTAAAACCAGGCGGTAGTTTGATTAATTTTGATGCTAATTGGTATTTACATCTTTTTGATGAAAATTACTGGCAAGGTTTTGTGGCAGATAGAGAGCGTTCAATTGAAAAGCAAGTTGAAGATCACTACGTCAATACAGATACCAAAGAGATGGAACGAATTGCCCGCCAATTACCATTAAGTCAAATTAAACGCCCACAATGGGATATTAATACCCTGTTAGAAGTCGGTTTTAGTCGATATATGATAGATACTCGCATTGGTGATTTTGTGTGGAACGAAGAAGAAAAGATTAATTATGGCTCCACACCGATGTTTATGATCCACGCACAAAAACAAAGAATAGATAATTAAAGGAGAATAACGTGAAGCCCTTATTTTCAGTGTTCCCAACACTATTATTAACACTTGCATGTGCTTTTCCTGCGTTAGCAGATAAAAGTAATAATATGTTGGATTATGCCAGCACAAAAGACATTCGTGATATTAACCCGCATCTCTACTCTGGTGAGATGGCAGCTCAAAACATGGTATTTGAATCCCTTGTATTAAATACCGAAAAAGGTGTTGCACCTTATTTAGCGGAGCGTTGGGATATTTCTCCTGATGGAAAGAGCTACACCTTCTTTTTACGTCATGATGTGACTTTTAGCGATGGTGAACCTTTTAATGCTAAAGCAGTAAAATTAAATATTGAAGCTGTGCTAGACAACTATGAACGACATGCGTGGTTAGAGTTAGTTCGTCAGATTGATAGTGTTGAAATTGTTGATGAATTCACGGTTAAATTAAATCTAAAAAACCCTTACTACCCAACATTAACCGAATTAGGTTTAACTCGCCCATTCCGCTTTATTTCGCCAAATTCTTTTATTAATGGCAAAACAAAAACGGGTGTTGCGAACTATATTGGTACAGGGCCTTGGGTATTAACTGAGCATAAAAAAGACCAATATGCTGAGTTTAAAGTTAACCCAAATTATTGGGGAGAGAAGCCGGTATTAAATGGCGTGATGTGGCGAGTGATCCCCGATAGACAAACCATGTTACTTTCTCTGCAAAAAGGGGATATTCAGCTTATTTTTGGTGCAGATGGCGACATGTTAGATATGGATTCATTTGAAGCTCTTATGGCGTCAGATAAATTCAAAACTGAAATGAGCGCACCGATCGCTTCTCGCGCAATTGTGCTCAATAGTAGTCGTGCAATGACATCCAGCCAAAAAGTCCGCCAAGCATTACAATATGCGGTTGATAAAGAAGGGATTGCACAAGGTATTTTAGCGGGTAGCGAAAAAATCGCTGATACTTTAATGGCGCGCAGTGTGCCTTACTGTGATTTTGACTCTCCAACTTATGCTTATCAACCAACAAAAGCGATTGAACTATTAGAAGCCGAAGGCTGGGTATTACCAAAAGGTAAAGCTATTCGTGAGAAACAAGGTGAGAAATTACAGCTGTTGCTCTCTTATAATGTGAATAATGCCGTTGAGAAAGAGATAGCTGAACTTATTCAAGATGATTTTAAAAAGATTGGTGTCGGTTTAACGATTTTAGGTGAAGAGAAACAAGCCTATTTAGATAGACAAAAAAATGGTGATTTTGATTTACAATATTCACTGTCATGGGGAACGCCTTACGATCCCGCTTCTTTTGTTTCATCATTTAGAATACCGGCTCACGCAGATTATCAAGGGCAAAAAGGGTTGGCAAATAAAGTCCAATTGGATGCAATGATTGGCGAGTTATTAATTACACCTAATGAAGCGCGCCGTCAGGAACTCTATAAAAACTTATTTACGTCATTAGCCGAGCAAGCGGTCTATATTCCGTTAACCTATTCACGTACTAAGGCTATCCATCGTAGTGAATTAGAAAATGTGGGATTTAATCCATCTCAATATGAAATACCGTTTGAAAAGATGCGCTTTAAGCCTTAATTAATGCATCAATGAGATTAACCAAAATAAGTGAGGCACGTAATATCAACGTGCTTCACTGATCAAATCTTATGCTACGTTATATATTCTGGAGAGTGCTGGCTATCTTCCCACTGGCACTGATCATTTCATTTATTGCCTTTATTCTGTTGGAATTAGCTCCGTCTGATCCTGCGGAAGTCGCGCTACGCGTCAATGAAATAGTCCCCACACCCGAAGCCATTGAAGGCATGCGCCATGAATTAGGGTTAGATAAGCCTTTTTTTACGCGTTACTTTTTGTGGTTAATGGCGGGTTTGCAACTCGATTTTGGTACCTCTTTTCTTACAAGAACCCCTGTTATTCAAGAGATGTTAAGGGCGTTACCTCCAACACTTTGGTTAGCTTCAACCGCGCTATTCTTTACGATTATTCTGACACTCCCTTTAGCATTATGGTGTGTGGCTAAACCTCAAAGTTTTACGGATAAATGTATCCGTTTCATTGTGTTTATTTTAACGGCTATTCCTAATTATTGGTTAGGATTGCTATTAATTTGGGGAGTCGCTGTTTATTTGGATTGGTTGCCTGTCAGCGGGATGCTATCGCCTCAGTCTGTTATTTTGCCTGCTCTGGCGCTCTCTTTAGGGTATATCGGCACTTATTTACGGTTATTACGCGGTGCGATGTTAAATCAATGGCATCAGCCTTATGTCTTTTATGCCAAAGCGCGTGGATTACCTGATAATCTTATTTTGCGTCGCCATATTTTACGTAATTCGCTGTATTCCAGTTTAACGGCTTTAGGGATGAGTATTCCAAAGCTTATTGCTGGTACGGTGGTGATTGAGAATATTTTTGCTTGGCCGGGAATAGGGCGACTATGTATCAGCGCTATATTTGGTCGTGATTATCCGATGATACAAGCTTATATTTTATTGATGTCACTGTTATTTCTCTTTTTTAATTTTCTGATGGACGTCATTCAAATGATGGCAGATCCAAGGCTAAGGAGATAATGATGTGGCGGATTTTTTGGCAACGACTCGGAAAAGATAAAAGTGCGCAACTGTGTTTATTGGTGATTATGATTGTGGTTATTGCAGGAATATTCGCCCCTTGGTTAGCTCCGCATGATCCCACATTAACCTCAATACGTTTGAAATTTAAGCCTATAAGCTTTGATTACCCGCTGGGTACGGATAATTTAGGGCGCTGTATCTTTTCAAGGTTATTGTTTGGTGTAAGAACGACGGTATTTTATGCCTTATTAGCCATGAGTGTGACATTAATGATTGGTTGGTTAATGGGAATGTTAGCCGGATTTTTTCATGGCAAGACAGATACCTTGATTATGCGACTATGTGATGTGGTTTTGTCATTCCCAGCAGAAATTATGATCTTAGCGTTAGTGGGAATAATGGGGCCGGGTATTGGTAATATCTTAATTGCCGTTATTTTAGTGAAATGGGCATGGTATGCCAGAATGATCAGAGGCGTTGTTCGCCAATATTCCCATCGTAATTACATTGCATATGCACAGGTGATTGGTGCACCTTCTAGTCATATTTTACGACGTCATTTATTACCCGTCACCTTTGCTGAAACTATTGTCTTAGCATCAACGGATATTGGTAGTGTTGTTTTAATGATCTCGGCGCTCTCCTTTTTAGGGTTAGGTGTACAACCACCAACGCCAGAATGGGGAAATATGCTTAGTGAAGCAAAAAATGTCATGGTATTACACCCAGAGCAAATGTTACCCGCAGGCATTGCAATTACCCTTGTTGTCACTGCATTTAATTTTTGGGGTGATTTCTTACGTGATGTGTTTGATCCGGATAATCGTCAGTCAGTAGGAGAAAAGCATGAACAACTTACTGACGCTTGAGCACGTTTCTATTACTCATCAAGAAAGCGGAAAAAAACTGATTGATGATATCTCTTTCTCGATAAAGCAAGGGCGTACATTAGCGATTGTAGGCGAAAGTGGGAGTGGCAAGAGTCTGATTAGTAAAGCTATTATGGGATTACTACCTGAACAATTAGTCATGTCAGGGGAGATTTTCTTGAATGGAAAGAAAATTAGTCATGAGGCGCTTTCTCAACGTCGAGCTTTATTGGGGACATCTTTAGGTGTGATTGTGCAAAATGGCATGAGTGCCTTTGATCCTCTAATGAGAATAGGAAAGCAATTTTGCCAAACTTTAATCTACCATTTTTCCTATTCTAAAAAGCAAGCCATAGAAGAAACTGAGTTGGCATTATCTCATGTATTTCCTCATCAGTTTCAATCTATTATGCAAGCATTTCCTCATCAATTAAGTGGTGGACAATTACAACGTGTGATGATTGCGATTGCACTTGCCTTATCACCGACGTTATTAATTGCAGATGAACCGACAACAGCGCTTGATGCACCTCTTCGCCAAGATATTTTAAAACTACTCCAGCATGTCGTCACAACTCATCATTCAACACTGATTTTTATTTCTCATGACTTAGGGATAGTCAATGAAATTGCTGACGATATATTAGTGATGCAAAAAGGAAAAATGGTTGAATGCGGTGAGAAAATAACCGTTTTATCGCATCCAACACAAGAATATACGCGTTATTTAATTAATGCACGCCGACAGCTTTCATTACGTTTCGAACAATTGATTAATAAAAAATAGATTAATATTATCCAAATAAAAGAGGGTTTATGTTATTAAGCGTTGAGAATATTAGTAAGTACTATACTCAAAAAAATAACACACTATTTGGTGAAAAAGTGAAGGTTATCGACTCACTCTCTTTTAATATTAATTCGAGTGAAGCTTTTGGTTTAGTGGGTGAAAGTGGCAGTGGTAAAAGTACATTAGCGCGTTTAATTTGTGGATTAGAGTTACCTGATAGTGGTGCTATCTTTTTAAATAATAAGCCCGTTACAAAACGACTTCATCGCCAAGGTATAATTAGTATCGTTTTTCAAGATTATATGACTTCTGTTAATCCAACATTAACGGTAGGCGAAATTATTGCTGAGCCGATTAAAATCATTAATCCAAGTATTAGCACTCAAGCACTGAAAACACTTATTTTTGCTTTTTTAGATAAAGTAGAATTACCTAAAAGCTGCTATACACGTTATATATTTGAACTTTCTGGAGGGCAGGCTCAACGGGTATGTTTATGTCGTGCATTAGCATCTTATCCAAAACTTATTGTATTAGATGAAGCGCTTAGCTCTTTAGATATTCCCACTCAAGTTCAAATATTAGATTTATTAAAACAGTTAAAAGAAGAATTTACACTCTCTTATCTTTTTATTAGTCATGATATTCAAACTGTGGCTTATTTCTGCGATAAAGTGATGTTCTTTTTACAAGGTAAAAATATTGAATTGTGTGAGATAAATAACCTAGGTAAAGTCACGCAGGATTATTCAAAAAAATTAATTCAATCTGTTATTTAATCGATAAATAGTAATAAAAACAGCAGTAAAATACTGCTGTTTTTTATTGGCAAAAATTAAAGATTATTCATTAAATGTTCTTGAACTGCTTTTGCATCGTTTGCAGCATTGAAATCAATACCAAAATTCAGCGTGCCTTCTTTTAGCTCAATACTACGTGGTGTTGCTTTAGAGCAGGTAATATTCTGTATTTTTTCTTTTACCGTTTCTTGTGCTATTTTTGAGCTCTCACAAGTATTAATTACGCCTTTTAATCCTTCGCTACAATAACTATCAACACCTGTTGTTTTTAAATCATCAGCAGTAAATGCAGACCAATCAAACATGACTTTTATATTGGCATCACAGCTTTTATTTAAATCGACAACACGAGATTGAATATTCTCCTCGAATTTTTGTTGTAATTCTTTTTCAGCTAATGTCGCTGCAAAGGTAGAAGAGGAAATAAGCAGTAGAGAAAGACTAATAGCAATATTTTTCAACATAATTAAATGCTCCAAAAAAGAATATATAAATTTAAATTAACTTATTAAAAGTAAAGTAATAGAGCGTTATAGCAATAGGAATATTATTGTTTTTGTTTATTTTATTATTTTTTGAATAATATCTCCTATTATTAGAGAGATATCTTTTTATAAAAGGGTATTTATTGTCGAAATATTGCTATTTTTATAAGTGTTTTTACTTACCTTATTAATTAAATGTTCGTTAGCTTCATAACGAACATAATCGATTCAGTACGTCATCTCAATAACGCATAAAGCCAAATAAATAAATTATCAATAAAATCATGATATTAAATTATCTATGTAGATCTGCATCACAAACTAATCTTATTGTGATTGTTTTTTCAGCATGCTCGAATTAACTTGCTAACTCGAAGTAGCAAAAATTAGCATAGCGTTAGCAAATGATGAGGGTTCGCATGGAACAACAATATTTTATTGGCGTTGATGTTGGCTCAGCCAGTGTCCGTGCAGCGGTATTCGATAGCAATGGAAAGCGTTTGGGCTTTTCTGTCCGCCCTATTGCTCAATTCCGCCCAAAAACGGATTTCGTTGAGCAATCGTCTACCGATATTTGGCAGCAGGTTTGCACGACTGTAAAAGAGTCGGTGGCGTTATCTGCTATTGATCCTATCCATGTGAAATCTATTGGCTTTGATGCCACTTGTTCTTTAGTTGCTGTGGATAAGGATGGCAAAGGGCTTTCTGTTTCACCGAGCGGCAAAGCGGAACAAGATATCATCATGTGGATGGATCACCGTGCTGTACAAGAAACGGTTACCATTAATCTGACCAATGATCCTTCACTGCGATATGTCGGTGGTGAAGTGAGTATTGAAATGGAGTTGCCAAAAATTCTCTGGTTAAAAAATCATTATCCAGAGCGTTATCAAAACGTATGGCGATTCTTTGATTTAGCTGACTTTTTAGTTTGGAAAGCAACATCAGGGGATGTAGCAAGTACCTGTACATTAACCTGTAAATGGAACTATTTAGCACATCAGGGACAATTTAGTGAGAGCTTGTTAGCCGATGTAGGTTTGGATGAATTATTAGAAAAAGTACCACAAACCATCCTTGCGTTAGGTGAACAAGCGGGTTGTTTAGATGAGTCGGTTGCCAATGCGTTTGGCTTGCACACGGGGGTCATTGTTGCTTCAGGCATTATTGACGCACATGCAGGTGGTTTAGCATTAACGGCATCACAACCTGAAGGTAGTTTGGCAATTATCAGTGGTACGTCTAACTGCCATATGATCGTAAGTCAATATCCCATTATGGTGCCCGGTGTTTGGGGACCTTATTTTGGCGCGATGTTACCAGACTTATGGCTAAATGAAGGCGGTCAAAGTGCTGCTGGTGCGTTAGTCGAGTGGTCTATTCGTCGTCATGAGTCATGGGTTGAATTAGAACAAGAAGCGAATGAAAAAGGGGTGAATTACTACGCCTTATTAAATGAAGCTGTCGCTGAATTGGAAGAAACAGAACAATATCCAACCGCACAGTTTCATGTTTTAGCTGATCACCATGGTAATCGCTCTCCGCGCGCTAATCCTGCCGCAAAAGGTATGGTAAGCGGATTAACGTTGGAAAGTGGTCGTGTTGCATTGGCTCGTTATTATCTTGCAACACTGCAATCTATTGCTTATGGCACACGCCATATTATCGACACACTTGAAGATGCTGGACATCAAATTAATCGCATCGTGATGTGTGGTGGTGCAACGAAAAATCCATTGTGGCTACGCGAATATGCTAATGCGACAGGCCGTGAAATTCATTTAGCACAAGAAGAAGATGCAGTGAATTTAGGGGCTGCATTATTAGGTGCCGTAGCGTGTAAAGCCTTTGATGATTTCTCTAAAGCTGCCAGCGCAATGGTACGAGAAGGTGGCATTATCGCACCAGATAGCGACACGTTTGCCTTCCATCAGGCCAAATATCAAGTTTATTTGCAGATGTATCAAGATCAGCAGCGTTATAACGAAATGATGTCAGATTGTTGACCACTAATTTTTCCGATTATGAACCGAGTTTACCTTACCAGGGATACCTTATGTTGAACTTAAATCTACCAAAATTACCAACGACCATTACAGCAGGTTCTAAAGAGATCCTGATGGTCACCAACGCAGACTTACGTGAGCCTGCAAACGTAACGTGCTGGCCTGTACAGAAAAAATTTGAAGATAAACTGGCCACAGCATTAGAAGCTCAAGGTTACAAAATGAAGCGTGCTCATGAGATCAATGAAGCTCGCGGTCATGGCTTTATCAGCAGTCAGCGTGAAGGTTGCGATATGTTTGCTGCAATCGATCCTGATGCTCCTGTTATCGTGTTATTAACCGCATGGCAATATTCACACCATATTGCCTCTTCTTTAGCACACCATCGTGGCCCTATTTTACTGCTGGCTAACTTTGATGGTACATGGCCGGGTCTGGTGGGCATGTTGTGTTTAGCGGGTACGATGACCAGTTTAGGTAAAAATTATTCACGTTTATGGTCAGAAGAGTTTGATGATGAATTCTTTGTAGATGGCTTAGCAACTTGGTTAAAATATGGTTATGTAAATCATAAACTTAGCTATCTTACAGATATTGCGCCAACACACAGGGTAATGGCGTCAGAAGCCGGCGAAGTGGGTCGTAAAGTCGGTGAATATATAATTAAAAATAAAGAAATAATCGGTTTGTTCGATACATTCTGTATGGGAATGATTAACGGGGTCTTCCCACAACAGGCAATGATCAATATTGGTATGCCAATTGAATCCCTTTCTCAGTCTGCGTTACTGGTCGAAATGGCGAAAGTACCGACAGAATTAAGAGAGGCATGTTTACAGTGGTACGAAGATAACGGGATGACGTTTATGTTTGGTCAAGATGACAAAACTGAACTCACTCGTGAACAAGTGATGGAGCAGTGCGCCATGATGATTGCAATGGCGCGTTTCGTAAAACGTTTTGGTTTAACTGCGGTGGGTGTGCAATATCAGCAGGGTTTAAAAGATTGTTGCCCTGCGTCTGACTTTGCTGAAGGTGCAATTGGTTCGACCGCGCGTTTCCCACTACCAGATGAAAACGGCGAGATTATCTGTCCTAACACGCCAATTCCTTGTATCAACGAAGTGGATATGGGTACGGCTATTCCTCAAACGATGTTATGGCGTTTATTAACATCATTAGGATTACCGGCTGAAACCACACTACATGATATTCGTTGGGGTAGTGAGTATGAAGGAACATTCTACTGGGATATGGAAATTTCAGGCTCTGTTCCTTTTGAACACCTCAAAGGTGGCCTAAAAGGTGCAACAGGTTATCGCCAGCCTCCGATGTTCTTCCCTAAAGGGGGTTCAACTATCGCTGGTCAAGGCAAGGCAGGACGCTTGTTATGGAGCCGTGCACACTATGAAGGTACTGATGTGATTATGCATATCGGTACAGGTGTGGCGGTAGAATTACCTGAAGCAGAATTTGAACGTCGCCGTAGAGCAACTAACTACGAATGGCCATTATTGAACTGTACGTTAGATGGCGTAACTCGTGATGACCTTATGGCGGGACATCAAAGTAACCACATTACTGTGGCTTATGTTGATGAAGATAAATTGGCGTTTGTGCTAAAAGCATTCGTTGCTCAAGCACTGACTCAAGGTATCCAAGTGAAAGTGGCAGGCGATGCCATTAACTTACTGTAAGGAATTGATGATGAGTCAGCAAAAATACGTCGGTGTTTGGCCTGTTATGCTAACCCCTTTTGATGCCAAAGGGGAGATTGATTGGGCGTCATTAGAGCGCCTTGTAGACTGGTATATCGATTCTGGTGTACATGGACTATTTGCCGCCTGCCAATCAAGCGAAATGTTTTATTTAAGTGATGAGGAAACTCAAGCACTTACCCGTTTTATCGTTGAAAAAGCAGATGGAAGAGTACCTGTAGTTGCTTCTGGTCATACTGCAACCGCATTAAGTCAACAAAAAGAACAATTGCAGGCAATGGCGGGTACTGGCGTCGATGGCGTCATTATGATCAGTAATCGCTTGGCTCTAGTCGGGGAGTCAGATGATAAAGCGATGGAAACACTGCAAGTCTTAACCAATGTGGTACCAAAAGAGATTGATTTGGGTATCTATGAATGCCCTTATCCTTACAAACGCTTGTTATCTGAAGAGATTGTAGAGTGGTGTGCACAAAGTAATCGCTTTACCTTTATCAAAGATACGTGCTGTTCTCTTCCGATGATAGAACGTCGTTTGGCATTATCAAAAGGAACTCGTTTGCATCTTGCAAACGCTAACAGTCAAACGCTATTAGCTTCATTCCAAGCTGGATGTCAGGCATATAGCGGTGTTATGGCAAACTTCCATCCAGAGCTTTATGTTTGGCTTTATGAGAATTGGAAAGATAAACCAGAGCAGGCTGCGGTGTTAGCAGATTATTTATCAACAGCAGCGATGACCGAAACACTGGATTATCCAGCGTGCGCTAAATATCATCAGCGCCTGATTGGTAACTTCAGCACACTGGTCTGCCGTTCCCGTAACAGCAGTCAGTTTGAAAACTCATTTTTCCCTTCTGCCGTCAATAGCATGACTGCATTGGGTGAAAATATGAAGAAGTGGCTTTCGTTAGATTAATTTAGGACACAGGAGTAGGAATATGCCTTTCGTGATGAAGGAAACCCAGTTTGTGCTTGATAATGCACATTCACTTTTTAATCACTGCCATGCTTCAACGATTGTGCGTGTGCCTAACTCTGAGCGTTTGTTAACCGCTTTTTTCGCTGGTGATAAAGAAGGTAGCGGTAATACCGCTATCTGGCTAGTGATGAAAGAGGGTGATCATTGGCAACACGCTCAGCCTGTTGTTAAAAATCCGGGTGTTGCGCACTGGAATCCAGTTTTACATGTTGACCCATCAACAGGTAATATCTGGCTGTTTTATAAAACGGGTCCCGATGTACATAGTTGGACGACCCAATACGTTATCTCGAAGGATGGCGGAAATAGCTGGAGTTTACCGAGTGAATTGGTTTCTGGTGATGTAGCACCTAGAGGTCCTGTGAAAAATAAAGTGTTAGTGATGTCGAATGGCGAGTGGTTGGCACCAGGATCGGTTGAGGATGACCAATTCTGGGATGCGTTTGTCGATATTTCGAGTGACAACGGTCAACACTGGTTGCGAGTAGATATTCCAATTGAACATCATAAAGGTGAACAGGCGGAACATGAAATCTGGCAGGGTTTAAAGGACGATGCCTTATGGGAGACTGATCTACAACGCGTTTTTCAATGGGATGGCGTGATACAGCCAACACTATGGGAATCCCGGCTTGGGCATGTGCATGCCATGATGCGGAGTACGCGCGGTACGATTTATCGTAGCGATTCAACGGATTATGGGCGCAGTTGGTGTCCAGCTTATGCAACAATATTACCAAATAATAATAGCGGCATTGATGTCGTCTCCTTCGCAGATGGTCAACTGGCATTGGTGTATAACCCGAATTCAGGTAACTGGAGTCGTCGTTATCCCATCTCTGTCAGTCTTTCATCCGATAATGGCAGTACTTGGTCTGAACCATTCGATTTACTCGATGGGGAAGGCGAATTTTCATATCCGGCTATTATTGCTGAAAACAATACCCTACACGTTACCTTTACTTGGAACCGAAAAAACATTGTTTATCAGCAGTTAATGGCTACTCAATAAAAATGTGGAGAAAGGGTTTTATGAAAAAGAGTCTACTCGCAGCGTTGGCGATTACGATGACACTGGGCATGGGGAACGCAGTTGCCCAACAGTTAACGTATCCTACAAAAAATATTGATGTTGTCATCCCGAAAAATCCAGGCGGTGGTACTGATACTTCTGCACGTACTATCATTGAATTTGCAAAAGATGTGATGCCGGCTGGACGTATTTTCGTTCCTGTGAATAAGCCTGCGGGTAATGGTTTAACGGGTCTGATTGAAGTTGCTAATGCGCGTCCAGATGGCACTAAATTAGTAATGACAACCGTTGAACTTGCGATGTTCCCACACCAAGGAAAATCACCAGTTACTTATAAAGACTTCACCCCAATCGCAACAACTATCGCTGATCCAGTGGTGTTAGTTGTTAATGCAGAATCACCTTACACCACGTTACAAGAGTTTATCGATGGCGCGAAAGCGAACCCAGGTAAACTGAAAGTGGGTAACTCAGGGATGGGTGCTATTTATCACTTAGCTGGCGTTAATATCGAACGTACCACGGGGGCTAAATTTAACCATATCCCTTATAACGAAGGTACAGGCCCTTCAATCGCAGCTTTAGTGGGTAACCACCTTGATGGCGTATTAACAACTCCGGGTGCAGTTAAATCTCAAGTTGATGCTGGTATTCTACGTGTTCTTGGTGTAATGGATGAGCGTCGCTTCCCATTATTCCCAGCCGTACCTACTTTCAAAGAAGCATTGAAATTAGACACTAACGTGAAAATGCGTGCTTGGGCTGTATTAGCAACAACAGCTAATGTCCCTGATAACGTGAAGAAAGAGTTAGTCGGTGCATTCTCTGAAGTGGTTCAAAAACCTGAATATCAAGAAGCACTGAAAAAACAAGGTATTATGCCTGTTTACATCACAGGTGACGATGCTTACCAAATGATGAAAGAAGACCACGAAATGTATGCTGAGTTAATTTCAGCAACTCTGAAAAAATAACCTTTCTATGATAAACCACCCTATCCGCAAGCTGGATAGGGTCGGGGAGATCCCGACATGACTAAAATCAATACAATCATCGGTGCGATTTCAGTAGCTTTTGGGCTACTTATTATCTATCTCTCCCGTGATATGAGTATGTTTGATGAATATGGTGTACCAGGAGAGCGTTTCTGGCCTTATGGTTTAGCCATCTTATTTGTTTTACTGGGGATTTTTCAATGGATAGGTGTGATTGTGCAAAAAGTAAAACACGTTCACCAATCTGTTGACTTAAGTTCGACTGCGGTTAAGCGTGCTTATGGCTTAGGCATTTTTATGCTGCTATATGCAACTGGCTTGTATTTTTTTGGTTTTATTATTCCGTCATTGCTTCTCATCCCAATCATTATGTGGTTGATGAATGAAAGAAAGCCTATTGCGCTGGTTATTATTCCAGTCGTAATGGTTGCCGCCGTTTATGTCTTCTTTGACATTATCTTTAATTCACCTCTGCCAACCTCCGTCTTTTTTGAGTAAGCGGTAAAGGAGCTTTGAGATGGAAATACTAGACGCTTTAATGGTCGTTTTCAGTCTGGAAACGATAACGATGATCCTGTTGGGGGTATTCGCGGGTATTATTATCGGTGCATTACCAGGCCTAACAGTGAATATGGGGATCGCACTGCTTCTCCCGTTAACTTACTCCTTCCAAGGAATGACAGGGATCTTATTATTATTGGGGATGTATTGTGGTGCCGTATATGGTGGCTCAATTACCGCAATACTAATAAGTACACCAGGAACACCCGCTTCTGCTGCAACGGTATTGGATGGTTATCCAATGGCGAAAAAAGGTGAAGCAGGAAGAGCACTGGGTTTATCTACGATGGGCTCTATGTTTGGGGGGATCTTTAGTACGATTGCCCTGATTGTTATTGCGCCTCAATTGGCAAAAGTAGCGACGGGTTTCTCTGCTGCTGAGTATTTTGCACTCGCTGTATTTGGCATAAGTATTATTACCAGTGTATCATCGCAATCGATTGTGAAAGGATTAATGGGCGGGGCAATTGGTTTAGCAATCGCAACCATTGGACTTGATCCGATGACATCAGGACCTCGTTTTACCTTTGATACTGTGTATTTAATGGGGGGTGTTTCATTTATTCCTATCCTGGTTGGCCTGTTTGCTTTCTCTCAAGGACTTATTAGCTTCGAAGAAGAGTACCGTGAGCGTAAGCAGAAGAAAAACGAAAAAATTAATGCACGTATTCACCGTGTATTACCAACGTGGGCAGATTTTAAACGCGTATTACCAACATATTTACGCTCTTCTGCTATTGGTACAACGATTGGAGCTATTCCGGGTACGGGCGGAGATATCTCATCATTTATCTCTTATAACGAAGCAAAACGTTGGTCTAAACACCCTGAAGAGTTTGGTCATGGTTCACCAGAAGGTGTGTCTGCACCAGAAGCCGGTGCAAACTCAGTGACAGGCGGAACCATGGTGCCTTTAATGACCTTAGGTATTCCAGGTGATGGTGCAACTGCTATTATCATGGGTGCATTTATGGTTCAAGGATTGGCGTTAGGGCCTCAGCTTTTTACTGACAATCCAGTTGAAGTTAACAGTATCTTTATTGGTTTGATGATGGCGAATATTTTCCTCGGTATCTTAGGTTTCTTATGTATGAAACTCTTCGTTCGAGTGATGGATGTTCCGCGTCGCGTATTAGTACCAATTATCTTTGTATTATGTAGTGTAGGTGCTTATTCTGTGAACCATAGCATCATCGATGTGTTTGTGATGATGGGGGCAGGGTTACTCGCTTACATTATGATTAAGCTTGATTTCTCCATGTCTCCTGTGGTTATCGGGATTATCTTAGGGCCGATGGCAGAATCAAACTTACGCCGTGCTTTAATGATGTCTCAGGGTGATTTATCTATCCTGTATACACGCCCAATTACAGCGACATTCTTAGGTATTGCGATACTGACGTTGATCCTGCCCATTATTGGACCTTCGTTAAAAGCGATGTGGAAGAAATACCGAGCTAAGCCTGCTCAATAAAGGTTAATCAGCCCTCATCATTAAGATGAGGGCTATATCAATGATGGAATATTAATGGCAAAAACAGTTGAACAGATTGCAAATGACCTGAATTTGTCTATTACCACAGTCAGATTGGTATTAAATGGCAAAGGTGATCAATACCGGATCAGTGCAAAAACGCAAAAGAAGATAGCAGACTATGTTGAGGTGTTTGGTTATACCGTCAATCATGCGGCTAGAAGCTTAAAGCTTAATAAAACAGATACCTACGGATTGGTTATTCCTCGTCTTTCTAACCCATTCTTTGCCGCTTTAGCCGAAAAATTAGAGATGCATTGTCACCAAATTGGTTGTCAGCTAACGATTAGCTGTACTTATGGTGATATCAAAAATGAAAATAAGCTCGTTAAATCAATGGACGAGCGCAATGTTGATGGCATTTTTATTGTTTCGTCTAGCCGCAAAAATCAGCTACATCATGTTAAGCATCGTCAAAAACCATTGGTTTTTTTAGATAGAGATTTCTCTGTTAGTGAAGCTATTTGTGTCGCTTCAGATAACTGTGACAGTGGTGCTCAGCTGACAAGAGCGATGATAAAGCAAGATGCGCCAATCCACTTTTTTGCGGGTGATGCATTATTACCAACTATTGCCGCTCGTTTGCGCGGTTATGTGCAAGCCATAAAAGGGCATTATGGTGATGATAACCGCGTCACTGTCTCTTATGCTGAACATAATACGACCAAAGATGGTGAGCGGATGATGAAACAGTATTTGGAACAACATCAGCAAATACCTTCTCATTTTATTGCTTCATCGTTGCCTATTCTTGAAGGTTTATTGAGTGTTATCCGTCAACGTGAAGGGAGTATCCCTGCTCATCTTCATATTGGTACATTCGATGATCATGTGATGCTCAGCTTTTTACCGAATAATGTGTGGTCCATGAAGCAGGACGAAGCGTTATTGGTCGAAAAAGCCTTTGAAATCATGACGGCAAAAATTTCAGGCACTGTTGTGAAAGCGCCTGCACTTATCAAAACACAGCTTATTGAACGTCTCATTCCAGCCTAATGAGTCAATTAGCAAACTTATTCGCCTCACTTTGTGAGTAGATTAAGCTTTCTATTTGCCTCACTTTGTGAGTAAAATAGAGTTTGTATTTGACTCATGGGGTGATTTATGTGGATTTGGCAACATTCAAACTGGACTCATTTCAGATTTAAAAGCAATACAATCATACCTTTGCTTATTGATACCCGTTTTATTCAAGGGATGCTTTATGGGCAAAGCCAAATGTTGCCTGAAAATAGCACTTCAGCATTAGATTCTATTTTGGCGAATATTATTTATTCGAGTGATATTGAAGGTGAAAAGTTAAATGCTTTTTCTGTTCGCTCTTCATTAGCAACTCGATTAGGTATTGTAGAGGAAAAAACATATCCTACTGATGAAAAATCAGAAGGTTTTGTTCAAGCGGCATTAGATGCGATTAATAATTTAGATGAGCCATTAACGCATGAGCGATTATTTCAGTGGCATAACCTCTTATTTCCTCAGGGACACTCTATTTTAAATCCGATTACTTCAGGGCAATATCGAACAGGTATTGTTCAGGTTGTTTCGGGTAAAAGAATTGATAAGCCCATTGTTCATTTTGAAGCACCACCACCAAAATCAATAGAAACGGAAATGGCTTTATTTTTAGACTGGTTTAATGAAACGAGAACGCATTATGAACCTGATTTAATTATTCGAGCGGCTATTGCACATCTTTGGTTTTTAACTATTCATCCATTTGAAGATGGAAATGGTCGGATAGGCAGATTAATTATGGATTTAGCATTGGCTCAAGCTGAGAATAAAACAGTAAGGCTATATGCAATGTCAAAAACGATTAATGAGCATCGCCAAGAATATTATGACGTCATCGAAAATATGCAAAAAGGTGATGGCGATATTACATTATGGCTTCAATGGTTTTTACAAATGCTTCAATTATCGATTTTGGATGCAACCCATGAAATTGATAATACAGTAAGGGCAACAAAATATTGGCAAACCCACGATCAAGCGTTGTTATCATCAGAGCAATCAAAAGTGATTAATAGAATGCTTGGTGGGGATTTTGTTGATGGAATTAATAATAGCCAATATAAAAGTGTAGCAAAAGTCAGCCGAGCCAGTGCGACAAGGCATTTAGCATTTCTGGTTGAACACGGCTTTTTAGCGGATAGCGGTGCTGGTGGACGGAGTGTGAGATATATTTTGCAAGACTAGGTTTGTTATTATTAAACCACAATCGCGACATTAGTCTATTTGTTTTATTGTTATTCTTTTTTTTATCTTTGTGAACGCGCGTTACTCTATTTATCGAGTCTTAACAAAAATAGGGGCTCTTGATTATCTGTGATCAGAGGCTCATAATTTAAGCGTATAGTTCCATTTTATTAATATAAAAGGATATTAAAGAAAGATGAACGATGATGTTGACCGATGTCCTGAGTGCGAAGTAAGGGCATATTATACGGATGATTTTGTTCGTGTTTACCAAGCCTATTCTAATACTATTGCTCAGAGCGCAGTCGCAAACGGAACTTTTGTTTCGCCCCCTTTTAGTATGACCCGCATGACGTGGGTAAAACCTTCCTTTCTTTGGATGATGTACCGTTCTGGCTGGGGACGCAAAGATGCTAATCAAGCGTCTATTCTTGCGGTTGATATTACGCATGAAGGTTTTCAAGAGATGCTGACACAAGGTGTTGTGAGTCATTTTGATCCAGACCGTTACACCAGTGCAGACGCGTGGAAAGAGGCATCAGAAACCAGTAATATCCGCATTCAGTGGGATCCTGAACGTGATATTTATCTTAATCGACTCAACTATCGCACCATTCAAATTGGTCTGCGTAATCAAGCCGTTGAAAAATACTGCAAAGAGTGGATAGTGAATATTACAGATATTACCGATAAGGTACGTAAAATAGATACTTGTATTGCTAATGGTGATTTAGACACCGCATACAGCCTATTACCTGTAGAAAAACCTTATCACTTTGGTGAGTAATTCATCAAAATGTCACCCCGCTTAATTGGCGGGGTAATTGTGTCATAGGATCATGCTTTGATAAGTTCAGGGCGAACACCCAGCGTATGGCAAATAGCATATGTTAATTCTGAACGATTAAGTGTATAAAAGTGAAAATCTTTTACCCCTTCACGGCTTAAAATCTTCACCATATCAATGGCAATAGAAGCACCTACTAGACTACGGGTTTCAGGATCGTTATCTAACCCATCAAACATTTTATGCATCCAACCTGGAATTTTCACATTGGTTAAACCAGCAAAGCGTTTTAGCTGTTTAAAATTAGTGACAGGTAAAATTCCTGGCACAATTTCAACATCAATACCTGTTGAAACGCAGCGGTCACGAAAACGTAAATAGCTTTCGACATCAAAGAAAAATTGGGTGATCGCACGGTTGGCTCCGGCATCGACTTTTCTTTTTAAATTGATTAAATCTGCTTGCGCACTTTTTGCTTCAGGATGCACTTCAGGATAAGCCGCCACAGAAATATCAAAATCGCCCACCCCTTTAAGTAAATGCACTAAATCGGTGGCGTACATATCAGGTTTTTGAGTGTTATCAGGTAAATCGCCCCGTAATGCCACAATGTGGCGAATACCACTTTGCCAATAATCTTGTGCGATATGCTGTAACTCTTCACGGCTGGCATCAATACAGGTCAAATGAGGAGCCGCTTCTAGTCCTGTACGTTCTTTAATGCCTTTAATAATGGAGTGTGTTCTATCACGTTCACCTGAATTTGCGCCATAAGTGACAGAGACAAAGCTCGGTTTTAAGGTATTTAAGCGCGCAAGAGATTGCCAAAGGGTGTTTTCCATCTCCTCAGTTTGAGGTGGAAAAAATTCAAAGGAAACTTGGATCTGGCCATCAAGTTCAGCAAGATTTTGGTTTAGCGCTTCATGTTGGCTTGCGTGATAAAAGCTCATACCTGTACCTCATCAATCGTGTCACTGTGTTGTTATTTTTATTAAGTATCACTACTTATTTGCCCATCTAACCATTTAGACGTCTAGATGTAGATTCTCTTAATTAGGTTATTTAGTCAACAACTATTCACCCTATTTTTGATGAGGATAATTCAGTCACAATAAGAGAAAAATTCATGTTGTAAGACGTATTTGTGAGAAAAGTGAGTATATCACCTGATAAGTTGGGTGATTTTTCTTCTACAATAAAGCGAAATAACTGATTGATGGGAGGCGAAATGATCACTTGTAAACGTGTTTATGGTGATAAAGACGGAATGCATGAAGGTTATCGCGTATTAGTCGATAGGCTGTGGCCGAGAGGTGTGAAAAAGACCGATTTTCATTATGACGAGTGGAATAAAGGCGTCGCACCTTCGACCGAATTGCGAAAATGGTTTCATGGAGGCGGTGGTGATTTTGCTGAATTCACACAACGTTATCTCCAAGAATTAATGGCGGCACCAGAACATTGGCAATCGCTTGTTGCGATAGCAAAAGAGAAGCCTTTGGTATTACTTTATTCAGGAAAAGATGAGCAACAAAACAATGCTACCGTGTTAAAAGCCTTTCTAGAAAAACAGCTTAAATAGCGGTTAATTTAGGGTATTTTGATGATTTTGATATAAAAAAAGCAAAAAAAAAAGTGGCGCGGTATTAGGCGCCACAAAAATTGCTAATAAAAACATCGAACAGAGTCAGAGAATAGTATGACTACTCTTATGAATTTTGAGTATTTGCTACTAACCATTGGGCAATACGTTGTTTTTGTTCGTCATTTAGCCACATGCCGAGTTTAGTACGACGCCAAATTGCATCATCAACTTCGATAACCCACTCATGTTTCACTAAATAACGTAATTCTGCTTCATACAGGTTATGACCGAAGTTTTCGCCCATACCCGCTAAATCAGTAATGCCTTCGAGCAGTAATTCAGTGTTGCTACCATAAGTACGTGCAAAACGTAATGCCAGCGCTTCTGGTAACCAAGGGTGACGTTGGCGAATTAAACGTGAATAACCATCACGATCACAGCCTTCTAAATTACCACCCGGTAATTGACCATTTTTAGTCCATGCTTTACCCATGTTAGGGAAGTAAGCAATGAGTTTATCTACGGCGTGTTCACCCAATTTACGATAAGTGGTTAATTTACCACCAAATACCGATAGCAGAGGAGTTTGGCCATTATCATCGTGAACATCTAAGGTATAGTCACGCGTGATTGCTTGTGGTGAATCAGATTCATCATCACATAATGGACGCACACCAGAGTAATCCCAAACAACGTCTTCTTTGGTCAGTTGTTTTTTGAAGTGATCATTGTAGACTTTCAGTAAGTACTGAACTTCATTGTCATCAATCGCCACATCTTTAGGATCGCCTTTATATTCAACATCCGTAGTACCGATGATGGAGAACTCATCCATCCAAGGAATAACAAAGACAATACGATTATCTTCATTTTGTAAGATGTACGCTTGTGGTTCGTTATGAGCACGAGGAATAACAATATGGCTACCTTTAATTAAACGGATACCATAAGGTGATTTCAGTTTTAAGCCTTCATCAAACAGTGTTTTAACCCAAGGGCCAGCTGCGTTGACAAGTGCTTTTGCTTGATAGAGCGATGTTTCACCAGTGCGTAAATCCTGTGCTTCTACCATCCATAAATTATTTTCACGCCAAGCTCGAGTGACTTTAGTTCGTGTGCGTACTTCACCGCCACGACGAACGATTTCTTGTGCGTTGAGTACCACTAAACGTGCATCATCAACCCAACAGTCTGAATATTCAAAACCGCGTGTTAGTTCAGGTTTTAAAACAGAGTTTGCGCCGAATTTAATGCCTTTACTGCTTGGTAAGCTCACGCGTTTTCCTAAATGATCATAAAGGAATAAACCAATGCGGATCATCCAAGCTGGACGTAAATGGGGTTGGTGTGGCAGACGAAAGCGCATTGGAAATGCGATATGTGGCGCTAAGCGTAATAATACTTCACGCTCTGCCAGTGCTTCGCTCACTAAGCGAAACTCGTAGTGTTCGAGATAACGTAAACCACCATGAATAAGTTTAGAGCTTGCGGAAGATGTCGCACTTGCTAAGTCTTGAGCTTCCAGCATAAGTACTGAAAGGCCTCGGCCAGCTGCATCCGCCGCAATTCCAGCGCCGTTTATTCCGCCGCCGATGACAATCAAGTCTTGAGTTTTCATAACATCCTCCTACGAATGCGCGAAACAATTCTTTAATGTTCGTTTTCGCTCATAATTGTAATGAAGTTTGATGAAAATGCCAACTATATAACTGATAAAAAACATAACCGCGTGATATGGATAACAATTTATTATCATATCCACATAAACTGTGTGTTTATTAGAAATAAACAACATTGTTAATGTGTTAACAAAAAAGAGAGAAAATAGAATAAGTTAATCAGGTTTTTATTGAGAATAGACGAAAAAAAAGTACCTCGAGAGGTACTTTTTAGGAGAATTGCTAAATTAACATAATTCGAGTTGAACGTTGTGCTGCTCAACAATTTTTTGGATCCCTGCTGGTGGTTCTTGATCGGTAAATAAGTAATCGATCAGATTCATATTACCTAAATTAACCATCGCATTACGACCAAACTTAGAATGGTCAGTCACCAACATTACACAGCGTGAGTTTTCGATAATTGCGCGTTTAGTGCGAACTTCATGGTAATCAAACTCAAGTAGAGAACCATCCATATCAATACCGCTTATCCCCAAAATACCGTAATCAAGACGGAATTGAGAGATAAAATCAAGCGTAGCTTCACCGACAATACCACCATCTCGTGTACGCACTTCACCACCCGCAAGAATTAAGCGAAAGTCTTCTTTGCCCATCAGTAACGTTGCCACATTGAGGTTGTTGGTCACGATACGTAGGTTTTTGTGGTTAATTAATGCATGTGCGACAGCTTCAGGTGTTGTGCCGATATCAATAAACAGTGTTGCACCATCTGGAATTAAGCTTGCTACTCGTTGTGCGATACGTGATTTTTCATCAGACCACATAATTTTACGATCATGATAAGCCGTATTCACGGAGCTTGAAGGTAATGCTGCACCACCGTGATGACGTTGGATTTTGTTCTTTTCCGCTAATTCATTTAAATCACGTCGGATTGTCTGTGGGCTGACTTCAAAATGCTCCACCAATTCTTCAGTGCTGACATAGCCCTGTAGGCGTACCAGTTCAATGATGGCATCATGTCGTTGCGTTTGCTTCACAGGTGTCCCCTAATGTTAAAAATATCATGTTAATTTTATTATGATCCACGAGATAATTGATGTCGATTATCCCACAAAGCCATCAATAAGCCGATAAGGAAGCCTGCAAAATGTGCGGCATTTCCGATAGAGTCACCTAAAACGCCCATATAACCCGCCACAATCCACAAAATCGAAAAGGCGATTAAGCCTGTTGGCGCACCAATACCTTTTTCTGGATTACGTATGCCCGTTAAGCCTACATAGCCGATTAATGCGTACACAACACCAGAAAGTCCACCGAAGTTGGAGTCTGTAAACAGTGATTGTGCCCAATTACTAAATAGCGCAGAAACGAGCATAATCACAAATAATTTACTGGTGCCGAGTTGCTGTTCTGTTTGGCTGGCGAGATACCACCACATGGCGAGATTAAAGGCGATATGCATCAATGAAAAATGAACAAAAGCTGGCGTGATATAGCGCCAGACTTCAAAGTCTAGACTCTCTTCATAAGGCCATGCGAGGTGGAGCATAACATTATAGTCACCCACCACTTGTTGCCAGATAAAAACGAGGATACATAAAATAATTACCAGTACCGTTAAAGGGCCTGATCGTTGCACCATATTTTTTATCGAAAATGCAGGACGATATTTTATGCCTGTTTTTTGCGGATCACCAGCTTGCCAACTTGCAGCTTGATAGCGTGGGTGAAAAGGCTCACGTAGAAAAGTGTTTAGTTCTTTTTCAACCATATCCAACTGATGTTGGTCTTCTAACCAAAGTGAGATTTGCTGATTTTCATTTTTTGCGTGAATTCGCACACCTTTCGTTGCCATATAATTGACAAATAAATCAGCCGATTGAGGGTTAGAAAGCGTAAGAATGTGGATCATTAATAAAACTCATCTGTAGTTATTGCAGAGAAGTTATCGCTTGTGGAAACTCTCTTAGCCATGCTTCAAAACCACCATTAATACTATAAACGGTTTCAAAGCCCATATTGACCAGATATTGAGCCGCACCTTGGCTGCTATGACCGTGATAACACATCACCATAACAGGCACATCAAAGTCAGCATCTTGTAAAAATTGGTTTAGCGTATCATTAGTGAGATGAAATGCGCCGGTAGCATGACCAAAGCGATAACTCTGAGGATCTCTCACATCGACTAAAATTGCCGATTGAGATACCCAGAATTGATAAGCTTGTTCAATGCTGAGAAATTGAAACTTATCCATAATTGTCTTATTTATTATGTTGTTAATTTATTTGTTCTGAGCGAGAGAACGATACATTTATCATAGCGTCAAATCGGTAAAGATGACGTTACTCTTTGTAAATGATTATTTTTTAACACACAAATCCCCGATGATATCAGTGTAGGTGATTATCATAGGGGATTTGATACTGAGGGATCAGTAGTAGGAGTGTTCACCACGTTGGTGTTCAGTTAAATCTTTCACACCTTTTAGCTCTTCTGGGAACAGGTTTAACAGTTCTTTTTCGATACCATCTTTTAAGGTGACATCAATCATTGAACAACCGTTACAACCACCACCGAATTGTAAGATAGCATAGCCGTCTTCAGTGATTTCCATCAGACTAACACGACCACCATGACCCGCTAATTGTGGGTTAATTTGTGATTGTAGTACGTATTCTACGCGTTCAATTAACGGTGCATCAGCATCGACTTTACGCATTTTTGCGTTAGGTGCTTTTAGGGTTAATTGTGAGCCCAGTTGGTCAGTGACAAAGTCAATTTCCGCATCTTCTAAGAAAGGTGCGCTGATGTTATCAACATACGCAGAAAGTTTTTCGAATTTAATTTCAGTGTCGTTTGGCTCTACGGCATCAGGTGGGCAATATGAAACGCCACATTCAGCATTAGGTGTGCCTGGATTGATAACGAATACACGAATTTGGGTGTTGGGTTCTTGGTTAGCCAGTAGTTTGGCAAAATGCGCCTGTGCGGCATCAGTAATAATAATCATATCGTCTTGCTCAATAGTTGACTGTTCTGGTTGGTTATCATACGCCCAATTGGCGGTTAACTACAAGGTGCGACAAATCGCCCATACCTCAATAGAGCGTGCTCCCGCACGAAATAACAAGGGTATAATGCTCTTTAATGTCGCACCTGTAGTGATAACATCATCAATTAGTGCCAGATTTTTCCCTGATACCGACACTGTGTTATTTAATACAAATGCATTCTTTAAATTTTGTTGCCTTTGCTTGGCATTAAGATGCGTTTGCACCAGTGTAGCACGAGTTCTTATCAGGGTATCCGGTTGATAAGCACAATTTAGCCACCTTGCCAAAGGCTTAGCGATAGCTTCTACTTGCTCAAAGCCCCTAGACCAACGGCGTTGACGATGTGAAGGAACGCTAATAATTCTATCGGGTTTCTGCACCAAATTTTCTCGCCGATGTGAAAGCCATCGCAATAGAAAAAGTCGTGCAAGACATAACGCTATTTGAGGGCGAGGTTGGTATTTATAAAGGTGTAATAATTTATTTAATGGTGGTTTATAGTCAGTGATTGTCAACATCTGTTTCCATGGTGGAGGCGATTGTAAGCAGCGTCCACATAGCATTATAGAGTGGGATGAGGGATATAAACAGCCTGGGCAACGATTATGCTGTTTAGGTAAATAACGAATACAACTCGAGCAAATACCTTTAGTATCATAATGTAAGGGTTGACGACATAACCAACAATATCCTGCTATTGTTATCCACATAATGAACATCCTTGTAAAAGAAAAGAGAGCATAACAATGAATAAATTGTATTGGCAGACAATAGGTGAAGGAAAAACGCATCTTGTGCTATTACACGGATGGGGATTGAATGCACAGGTTTGGCAATCATTAATACCGCGATTAAGCTCGCATTTTACACTGCATCTCGTTGATCTCCCTGGATATGGTCGTAGCCAAGGTTTTCCTGCTCTTACATTAAAAGAGATGGCAGAGATTGTTTTTGCCAAAGCCCCTGAAAATGCAATTTGGTTAGGTTGGTCTTTAGGTGGATTAGTGGCGAGCCGTGTGGTTTTAGATAATCCCAATCATGTACAAGCCTTGGTTACGGTGGCATCTTCGCCTTGTTTTGGCGCTCATGATGATTGGCCAGGTATCAAACCTGAGGTGCTAAAAGGGTTTGAGCAGCAATTAAATGAAAATTTTCATCGCACCGTTGAACGCTTTTTAGCACTACAAACATTAGGCACCCAGAGTGCGCGTGAGGATATGAAAGCGTTAAAATCCGTGGTATTAGAACAACCATTGCCTTCTGTTGAAGTGCTTAATGGCGGATTAGAAATTTTGAGAACTGAAGATTTACGAGAAGAGTTGAAAGCTTTGCGTTGTCCTTTTATTCGTTTTTATGGTTATTTAGATGGGTTAGTGCCTCGAAAAGTGGCTGGATTATTAGATGCTATTTATCCTCAATCACCTTCTGTTATTTTCCGTAATGCTGCACATGCTCCGTTTATTTCGCACCCTGATGAATTTACGCAAGCGTTAATTAATGCTTGTTCTCTTAAGTAATCAATTTATCAATAACTGCCCCAAATAGGGGGCAGTCGTATTTTTCTTACGCCATTACATTTTCAATACTGTATAAAGTTTCACAAATCGGTGGATTTTTGATTGTGTCAAAGACAGGACAAGTTCGCTCAATAAAGGCGATAAATTCAGCAATTTCTTCTTCGCTATTGTCTGCCTGAATAAAGAAGTGAGTGGAAATTTTACTAAAACCTATTTTGGCTTGTTTATTTTTCCCCATAAAACCATCGGTATCTAATTTACCTCTGACTTCAATACGAATATTTTCGAGCTTAAAAAATGTCATCATTAACGATAAGATAAAAAAATCCCTTACCAAGGTAAGGGATTTTGTGTTTAAGCGATATTTAACAAATAGTTAGCGTAATTGATAAAGCTTTGTCTGACATGCGGTGGCTTCAGGACAACTTTTACAACTGCCCGTAAGACAATCTTCTACATCCACCTCTTCAAGCTTACCCATCAATGTGAGCCGCTCTAACATTGCTTGCACCAAAGGTTCAGGCATATTGAGTTGATGGCTGATAAGACGGGCATCGGCTCGACCATTAAGGGCGATACAATCACGTACTTCTATCAGACTTGCCATCTTACTTTTCCTTTGTCACTTAGTGACAACTACCTTTTGAACAACATTGTTTAGACAATGAAGGTTTATTGCTTAAGTTAATTGTTAGGCGACTACGCGCATTACGCAACAAGATAAATAAAATTAAGTTGAAGATAACCACAGCAGCAATCGTTATGCCACTGCTTTGTGGATGTTCACTGAAGGTTGCCACTTGATAGAACAGGGCTGCCAATGAGTAAGCAATATTTAATCCCCAAAGAATAGAGAAAGTCATCCAACCACGGCTTGTTTCACGGGCAATAGCACCCATGACTGAAACGCAAGGTACATACAGTAAAACAAAGATTAAGTAGCTGTATGCCGCAATGCCTGAACCAAATTTAGCGCCCATGGTGCCCATGGTGCCTGTATCCATTTCGCCATCACCTTTACTGGCTTCAATTGGGTTAGAAAGCGCAGCTAGCGTGAAGGTTTCTTTTAAGCTATCCCATGTTTCACCAAAGGCGTCACCAATTTCGCCCCACAGGTCGAATTCTTCAGGATCAAAAGGCTCATTAACAATACTTTCTGCGGTATAGAGGGTATTTAATGTTCCTACTACCACTTCTTTTGCCATTGCACCAGTGACTAAACCAACCGTTGCTTGCCAGTTATCGTTGTGAACACCAATAGGTTGCAGTAATGGTGTGATCACTTTACTGACAGAAGCTAGCGCTGAATCATTGATGTTATCCGCAGGTTTACCTGAGAAGGTAAAGCTGTTTAGCGCACCAATAAACATACTGGCAATAATAATGACTTTACCTGCACGTACCACGAAGCCTTTTAGACGTTGCCATGTTTGCATCAGTAACGTTTTTAGGTGAGGAACGTGATAAACCGGCAGCTCCATCACGAAAGGTGAGGCTTCACCACGCATAATGGTGTGTTTTAGCAGTAAGCCTGTGAGGATAGCAACCACAATACCCAGAAGATAAAGTGAGAAAACAACACTTGCGCCATTTTTACCAAAGAAAGCAGCAGCAAACACAGCAAAAATAGCTAAACGCGCACCACAAGACATAAACGGTGCCATCAATACGGTGATCAGACGTTCTCTTGGTGCATCTAGTGTACGCGCACCCATAATGGAAGGTACGTTACAGCCAAAACCGACAATAAGTGGTACAAATGATTTACCAGGTAAACCCAGAGCCTGCATCAATCTATCCATCACAAAAGCAGCTCGCGCCATATAACCTGAATCTTCAAGAATAGATAAGAACAGGTACATCATCCCGATTTGTGGCACTAATGGCAGAACGGTATTGATACCACCACCGATACCTTGAGCAAGGAAAATGGTCAGCCATTCAGGGAAGTTAAAGGTTGCACCAATCCATTGAATACCATGGATAAAGATAGCTTCAGAGCCACCTTCAAAAGCAGGCTGTAAAGCACCACCAATGTTAATTGCTAGAACGAACATTAAATACATAATAAACAGGAAGATAGGAACACCTAACCAACGGTTTAATATCACTTTATCGATATTTTGCGTCAGAATATTCGGCTTAATGGCTTCCATATTAATCACGGTATGACAGATACGCTCAATATTTTGATAACGGGCATCTGCAATGACTAATTCAGGTTCATTGTTATGCTCGTCCTGAATGCGTTGACGGATCGTTTTGATATCTTCTGTCGTGATTTGGGCGCGTTGATGGGTATAGATATCCCCTTCTAAACACTGTAATGCCATCCAACGACGTTGCTGTAAATTAAACTCATCGTGATTAATTTTTTCAGCAAGTGCCTCGACTTCATTAAGTAACCATATCGGATAAGACGTCAGTAATTCTTGTGGTTTTTTCTTTTCAGCAGGGAAGGTATCAATGGCTTCTTTGAGCTTATCAATTCCCGATGCTTTGGTTGAAACCATTGGAATAACAGGGCAACCCAGTTGCTCTGAAAGTGCCTTGATATCAATTTGCATATCTTGGTGTTCTGCAATGTCGAGCATATTTAATGCCACGATGCACGGAATACCAAGCTCAAGTAGTTGCAATGTCAAATAGAGGTTACGCTCAAGATTTGATGCATCAACCACGTTAATCAGCATGTCTGCTTCATTACTTAAAATGAAATGGCAGGCAATTTGCTCATCAAGCGATGTCTGTTCTGAGATTGTCGTTAAAGAGTAAGTGCCGGGTAAATCGACGAGCTCAATTTTATGATTTGCAGTTGTGAAACGACCAACTTTGCGTTCGACCGTTACACCCGCCCAGTTACCCACACGCTGGCGAGAGCCTGTTAACTGATTAAAGAGTGTTGTTTTACCAGCATTGGGATTACCGATAAGGCCTATAGTGAGAGGAGTCATAATAGTGATGCCAATAGTTGTCTTGCCTGGTTGAATGAGAAATAACGATTATTTTTCGTTATGAACCACTTCGCTAAGATTAATGAGTGCGAGATCTTTTTTTCTCAAAATTAGGGATACTCGGTGCGTTTCTATTTGAATAGGATCACCCAGTGGTGCGATACGAATAACGTTAAACACAGCGCCAGGTAACATACCTAAAGATAATAATTTCTGTCTGTATGCAGGGCTAATCTGAGGTGAGTAGCTCAAGATTTTATAACTGTGATTTGGGATCAGAGACATGATTGTCCTTCCACGAATATTGATACAAAGAATAATGATACTGATAATTATTAATGTGTATGAGAATTCACATAATAATATTAAGGTTAATTATAATAAATATTTTTAATGCTAATGAGAATTATAATTATCCTTATTGGGTATAATTTAGCCTAGTCTATGCATATCTGCACTTGATTTAAATCAACCAGAGAAAAGATATTGAGATGAAAATAGGCTGTTTACCTTATCTGTTACTAGACAAAAACAGAATGTGAAGAGTTGAAGTGTCAATGTAGCAATAAAATAACAATTAATTAATGATATTAACGGGTCACAATATGACAGCAGATTTTAAGGCGATTAGCATGGCGAGCTCTTCATCGTTTTTTAAATGAAAAGCTCGCGTTGTTATTGTAAATACCCGCTAATTAGTGAGTTTGCTGGTGGCTAAAAAGTTGGTAAATATTGTTCGGGGTATAACTATCGTCTTCGTATGAAACGACCCAATCAGTTATTAATGCGGTGTTGATAGGATAGATTTCACCTTCTTGCATATCCTCAACATAAAATGGCACGTTGAGTAATTTTGCATAAACGGTGTCTCCATCACGAGACTGTGGCACAAACCACATATGCTCTAGCTCTTCCTCTTCACCATAAGGAATGCCGAACTTGATCATAAACTGCCACGGGTTTTCAGTCTCTTCGGGTTTGTCTTTTCCTAATAATTTGGAGAGAAAACCACTTTTTTTCTCAACAGGCGGTTGATTGTAGTTATCAAACATAGAAACGAAGTATTCCCAGCGTCGCTTGGCTTTTTCAGACATCTCATAGGTTTCTTCATTGCTACGCAGTAGCATCATCGCTTGTTGCTCTTCATAACCTTTAAAGAAGGTTTCTAAAACAGGATTTTCTTCATTGGTTCTAAATAGCATAGAAGAAGGGTGTTGATGATATTCATCACGATCAGCCAAATCACCCAAGAAAACGCCATTTGGTGCGCCTTCAGTGTCATAACGCATCTCTTCTAAAGGTCTAAGGCTACCAAGAGGTGTTGATTGATTAATATGACGAATACCTTCTTCAAAAGGTAATGCGACAAGATACTCCAAACCTGATGATGTTTGACCACACAGCATCGGTTCACCAAATTCAATTTGGCGATGATTAATACTGTTGTTAACAAAGCAGCGGAAGAGATCAGGAATACCATAGTAAGATTCAAGCATACTTGGAATAACTAAATCGACTTCTGTTAAGCCGCAACGCGCTAATCCATGCGTATGGAACCAAAACATAGTTGGTGGATCATTTTCTGTGTCATAGACAGCATGAATAACATATAAGCTTTCTACTTCAGGATAGAGATCGGGCGTTTCTAATTGAAAGCGTATCCACTCAGGTGTTAATGCTTTACCTGCCGCTGATTCATCTAATGCTAAGACCATTTCAGGTGCGATGATATTAAGAAAATTCAGTTGATGGCGATAGCTTGCTAAAGGATGCAAAGTTTCAGTAAAAAGTGTTTCTAATAATAAGTCTTGAGTTGTCGAATTCGCATGCGCGAGTAGTTGTGGTGTAAGTTCATCAGTCGAATACATTGGACGTATTTCGTAATCTTTATCACGAGGGTAAAGACAGACAAAAAAATGTAACTCGTCATCACCATGTTGGCAGCGATAGAAAAAACCATCGTCAATATTTTCACTTAGATAATTTATCTCACCATCAGTGTAATCGGTCTGTTCTTCTAAGCGTTGTTCAATAAGCGCATAGTTTAGTGGCTGTGCAGGGAAGGCCACTATACGAGAGGGCACTTTTTCTCCTTGCCCGGCTGCGATATCTAAGTACTGCTGTCTGTTATCCATATTTTTTATCACTCGTATATTAAAGATAGAAAAATAGGATATCAGGGATAACAAGAGAGGAATAGATGGAGTTATCTGAGCTTGAGAGGGTTATTTAATCTATTGTTAATAATGAGTATTAATGAAAAGTAAAAGAGAGAGCGAGCTATAAAAAATAACGGATATCAATAAGTTATTGATATCCGTTAGATGTAAGGTAATCAAGGAAAATGATTAGCCTTTTGATTATTTACCTTTCAATAATTGCATGATGTCTTCAGTTTTTTCTTCATCGTCATCATCTTCAAACTCAATACCTAGCTCAACCATTAATTCATCAATGCGATCAAGGGTTTTCTCAGTATAAGCCTGCTCTTCTGCGTTGAGTTTTTCACCGTTTTCAAGACGAGACAGTAATTCATCTAAGCGTGCATCGTTTTCTAATAGGTCTAACTCTTGCTCAGGTGTTAAACGAACGGGCTCTACTTTAACTGGCGCAGGTTTTTTCTTCGCAACTTTTGGTGCATCGCCCACAATCAGAGGGATCGGTTTTTTGCTACCAATACGTGGATCTTTCGGCGCTGTATTGTTCGCTTGCTGTTTATTTTCCGCTTCCTGCTGACGGTTACCGGCAGGATTGCCACGGTGTTTCTTTTGACGTTTACGTTCACGTCCTTCCGCGTTCAGCTCTTCACGCGATTTCTTACGTGCTTTAGCTGCGGGCTTTCTTTTAATCATATTCATAATGGTAACTCGATAGTGATCTTCTTGGTTGCGCAATCTATCAGAAACAAAATTTCAATAAAAGCGCAAATTTAAGACAATTTAATTTTTGCTCACGTACAATGTGCGGTTCATTTCACTATACTTTACTGTGTTGTGACGTCAATTAACGACTAAATTAAATTAATTAACTTAAATTTCTATTTATTATGACATTATCATCTGCACAATTACGTAAACCAGTATATTGGTGGGTTATTGGTTATGCGACTCTTTGGATCTTAGTGAGTTATCTCTTTGACCCTACTGTGCCTTATGATGCCGTTGAGGCTGTCAATTGGGGCACTAACGGAGGGTGGGGCTCCCCCAAAAATCCTTGGTTTGTGGGTTTTATAATGACACCCGCTATTTACGGCGGTATCGATTTTAGCTTTTATTGGTATTTTATCCACTTTATTGTCATTGCTGTTGGGCTACTAGGCGTTTGGAACTTAGCCTACAAGTTGACACAAAATACTAACCTAGCTTGGTTTGCTATGTTGGCGCTTAATTTATCTGGCGTTATCAACTTTGATATTATCCCTTATAACGATAACTATATTCTAGTTGGTTGTTGGGCATGGGCGTTCTATTTTTTCCTTTGTGCGATTAATGATAATCAAAAGTATTGGATTGGTTTCGCTATCGCTATGGGAATTGCCACAATGGGGAAGTATTCATCATTAGCTTTTATTGGTTCTGTGTTTTTATCAAGCCTTTTTGTACCTAAAGTCCGAGCAAGCTATTGTTCTCCTTATTTCTATTTAGCATTAGCTATTTGGTTTGCTTTTGTTATTCCGAATTTTATTTGGTTATGGCAAACCGACTTTGCAGCGTTTAAGTGGGTCGATTCACAAATTGAAAACCGTTTTAATTTACGTACAACGCGCGCGGCACTGACCGTTTTTTATCCTGTGGTTTTAATGTGGGGAATTTTACGTTTTTATGGTGGACGTGTAAGTTGGTCTGCTTCTAAAGATAGCCAATTACTCAATTTTATTTTTCTGTTTCCATTAACGATTATTTTTATCTGGTTTAGTTTTCATGAAGGGGGGCGTATCAGCGAGTGGTTACAACCCTTTATGTCGATTGCGACTGCACTTTTTGTGGGCTCAATTAGTGTAATGCCTAAACGTTCATTACGTGGCGCACTGTATGGTTTAGGTGTTTTTGGTATGTTGGTTGTTTCTGGTTATACAGTCGTTCAAGCCGCTAATGTACGTAATGCAGGACAAAAATTTATTGGTGTAAAAACCTTTGTGCAAGATGTTGAACAAGCTTGGCATCAACATTATCACACGCCACTTGCGTATGTGGGAGGTGAATATATGCATGAATGGGTAACTTTTTATGGTAAAGATAGACCATTATCTTCACAGCCTTGGGTGTTAGAAGAGAATGTGCAACCTCCTAACATTTATAATCGGCATATTACACTTCAACAATTAGAAGAAAAAGGTGTCGTATTGGTAAGTGAAGTTGGTTATTACTGTGAAAAAGCACATTTTGATGAAGGATTAAAGCACTGGCCGAGTTTAAAAATAGCCGATACTCAAGAGATAATGTTCCGTGCTGAACCAGATGCCATTACTGAGCCAGTTTGTATTGCTTTTGTGGCTCCAAAAACACATAAGGAAAAGTAGAGATGCGTTACGCTGATATTCGGGTCGAAACAGAAAGATTGATATTGCGTCCCTTTGAAATGGGGGATGCTGAAGATTGGTTTAAGATCATGAGTTCACCTGAAGTGACGCGCTACTGGAGCCATCTCCCTTGGCAATCACGGCAAGAAGCACAGGAAGATATTATTCAAGATATCACTCATATGGAAAGAAAAGAGTATCTGCGCTTAGCGGTAATTGATAAGGCAACACATACATTAATGGGAATGTGTGTTTTCTTTAACCATTATCCTAATTCACGACGTGGCGAAATAGGGTATTGCCTTGATACAATTTATCGAGGAAAAGGCATGATGAAAGAAGCTATGGTGGCGTTTATTGAGTATCTCTATACACATCTATCTGTTCGCCGTTTAGAAGCGGATATCCACCCAGATAATAAAGCATCAGCTGCGTTGTTAGCGAAATTAGGTTTTGAACAAGAAGGGTATCTTAAACAGCGTTGGATTGTGGGGGATGAAGTGTCTGATTCTGCTATTTTTGGGTTGTTATTGCCCACCAAAGTAGAGTAATTGCAGAAAATAGATAGGCACAAGTGAGATATAACACTTGTGCTTGTCGCTACTTAGCCAAAAAAGAGGCTTGATTTTTTAAGCTTAACGCCTGATTTACTGAAAAAATATCACCACGTACTTCTGGAATACCAAAAGATTTTAATCGAGCACTGTGTTTATCTAAATAAGCTTGAGCGTTTTCTTTTGAATCAAAAAGATAAATACCTCCCGCTTTTTGTGTTTCTTTATTTTCAGTCCAAATCTTCCAAATAAAGCCAGGCTCTTGGTTGATTGATGCAGATAATACATCCATGGCTTGTGTCATTTCATCACCGAAAGGGCCATGATACGGGAAATCTACTTGTAGAAGCACGTGCATAATCACCTCTTTTCTTATAAAAAACGGCACTTTATTGGTGCCGTTTTGTCTGTATCATAATGATCTTAATTTATTGAATATTAGAATAAATTATTCAAATCAATAACATGAGTATCAATTAGTAATATTTTTAAAATAAACAGCAGTGAAACAATCACAACACACAGGTTAATTTCTTTCCAGCGGAATGTACCCACTTTCATTACACAATAGGCAATAAAACCAAGTGCGATACCTTCGGTGATTGAGAAGCTAAATGGCATCATTACCGCAGTGATAAACGCGGGCACTGATTCTGTTAAGTCATCCCATTTCACGCGCGTTAAACTTGATGTCATTAATACACCAACATAAATTAATGCGCCAGCTGTTGCGTAACTTGGCACCATGCCTGCAAGTGGTGATAGGAAGATAGCGAGTAGGAAAAGAATACCAACAACAACTGCGGTTAAGCCTGTACGACCACCAACAGAAACCCCTGAAGTGCTTTCGATAAAGGCAGTGACAGAAGATGTACCCATTGCAGAGCCTGCAACAGAACTTAAGCTATCGACATATAACGCTTGTTTCATTCGTGGAAACTTGCCTTTGTCATCGGTTAAACCAGCTTTATCTGTTACACCAATTAATGTGCCTGATGAGTCAAATAAGTTAACCAACATAAAGGCAAAAATAACACCAGAAAGACCAATATCTAACGCGCCGACAATATCCACTTTACCAACAACAGTGGTGATAGAAGGCGGCATAGCAAAGATACCTTGATATTGAACATCCCCTAAGAGAAGACCAATAACAGTGGTGATAACAATTGAGATAAGAATTGCGGCGTGAATATTACGCGCGGCAAGAATGGCGATAATAAAAAAGCCTAAGGCACCTAATAACACGTTATGAGAGGCAAAGTTACCAATAGTGACGATGGTGTCATTATTCGGAATAATAATACCGGAGTTTTTTAGTCCCATCATGGCGATAAACAGTCCGATACCGCTCGTAATACCAACACGTAAACTCAATGGGATATGGGCAATTATCCAATAACGAATACGAAAAAGAGTCAGTAAAAATAGTCCTACTGCACCCCAGAAAATCGCACCCATCGCGACTTCCCATGAATAACCCATTGCGCCAACAACGACAAAGGCAAAGAAGGCGTTTAGACCCATTGCAGGGGCAACCGCAATAGGTAAATTTGCAACGAGTCCCATTAAAATACTGCCGAAAGCTGCAATTAAGCAGGTCGTCACGAAGACGGCTTTGATATCCATATTCGCAGCAGCGAGGATTTGAGGGTTAACGAAGATAATATAAACCATCGTTAAGAAAGTCGTGATACCCGCAATTAGTTCAGTGCGAGCGTTTGTACCGTGTTCTTGTAGCTTAAACACACGTTGGAGCAAACCCTGTGAACCAGAATTTGGTGATGACATGCTCATAGACAAAAGATCCCAAAAAAAATGTTTTTCGCTTTATCCTACACAAATAAAACCAGAACTGCACCTAAAAAAGTAATCGATTGCGTCTGTAAGGGATGAAATTTAGATAAGCTAGGGAAATGTCTTGTTATTAATAATAGTCGTATTATCTTAAAAATATTAAATTTTTATACAGTATTGATTATAAGTTTTTTCCGTATATTTTATTCCTTAAGGATAGAAAAGGAGATAGGGAATGTCGGGTAGGCGTTTAATGGGAATAATATATCTAGTATCAGGTATTTTATTTGTTATTTTCTCTATAGAGTTATATCTCTCAATAGAGAGCTATATCAATTATTTTCTTCTTGTTGAAAAGTTTCAGTTTTCATTTAAAACATCTATTTTCTTATTTACTGTACCTGCTGTTTTTTATCTTATTTATTTATTGGTCTTTCCATCATCAAAAAAGAGAACCATAGAAAAAAGTAAAAAATTAATGATGTTTTTTCTCATGCTCTTTCTTTTTGGCTATATCTTTAGCTTTTTCTTTTCCAATTATGTTGAAAAAGATCTTCTTTCTAAAGGCTATTTTATTTGTGAAACAGACGATTTTACAGAATCTAATCTCTATGTTAAATCATTCATGATGTGTAATTAATTATGGATACTGAAGTTAAAGATAAAATTTATTTAATCTTATTAATTGTTCTCCCTCCAATCGTTTTTGTTATCTATGCGTCAATTATGGTTTATGCGGACTATTTCTTTTTAGCAGAAAAAATAAAATTTTCTGTTGTCACCGCAAGCATACCTTTTACGCTGCCTTTTGTTTGTTATCTTTTTTCTTTGTTATTGATATCTGCAATAAAAGATAAGTTAATAAAAATTAATAACAAACTCTTTATAGCAACTGTAATGATATTTCTTTTGGGTATTGTATTCGGCATTTTTTTTAATTTATATGTAAGATATGAACTTGTCTCGCAAGGATATTTTATTTGTAAAGAAGGCCCCTCATCTAAATCAAATACTTATGTGATATCGCCAAAGTTATGCCGTTAACAGCATAACTTTTACTTAGAAAATGAGTGCTTTTGAGTGATTAACCTAAACGTTTCTCAATGAATTTCTGTTTTTTAACAGGAAAGATTATTTGCCAAAAAGGACGTTTCTCTTTTTGTGTCGAGAATAATTTAGCCACTCTATTGGCAATAATTTCTAATGAGAAACAGAGAACAAAATAGACGAAGGCCACAAATAAAAAGACTTCCATTGGATAAACCATACTGCGGTTATTGACCTGTGTCGCTAAGAAAGAAAGTTCACCCACACCCACCACATAGGCTAATGAAGTATCTTTGATTAAGGCTATCCACTGATTTATAAATGAAGGCACCATCATTCGCAATGCTTGAGGTAATACGATATGCCATAGGACTTGCCAACGATTAAAACCTAAAGATAATCCTGCCTGCCATTGCCCTTTCCCTATTGCCAAAATACCCGCTTTGACACCATGCGCAATATAAGACGATGTAATCAACGCGAGAGCACAAATCACGGTCGTGATTTCAGGAATTTCCATTCCCAATACAATGGGCAATAGAAAATAGACCCAAAATATCAACATAATCACAGGAATAGCACGGAAAAAGCCTAAAAAAGCTGCAAAAAGGTTAACCCATACACCTCTGAGCATAGCCAGTGCAATACCACCCAATGTACCCAAAATAATAGATGCAATACCCGCAATGATACTGATAAAGACGGTCAGCGCTGCGCCTTCTAAAGGCCCGTCAGGATAAGCACCAAAGAGTAAATACTGCCAGTTATCAGCAATAACAGTAAAGTCCATATTTAATACCCTTGTACTAATTTACGTTGCTGATGCCATTGTCCCCACGCTTCCATCAAGGCTATTGCTGCAATATAAAGAATGGTTGCGACACCAAAGGCTTCAAAGGTACGTAATGATTCGGTTTCAACTTGTCTTGATGCGTAAGAAAGCTCCGCAACACCAATAGCCATAGTCAGTGATGAGTTTTTTATCACATTCATGTATTGACCCAGCAAAGGAGGCAGAGCAATACGAAAGGCTTGAGGTAAAATCACATAACGCATAGATTGCCACTGTGTTAACCCTAGTGCTAAAGAAGCATATTTTTGCCCTTGTTTAACACCTTGAATACCAGCTCTTAGCTCTTCGGCAATAAATGGGGTTGAGTAAAATGTCAGACCTACAATGCCAGCTAAAAACTCAAAAGAAGGCCAAGCAAGCGTTAATCCTAGAAAGGAAATTTCATGAGGTGTATTTAGCCACATCATGGCACTTTGCGGCAGAATTTCTCCCGATGCGAAATACCAGAAGAACAATTGCACTAACAGTGGTGTATTACGGAACAGTGAAGTATAAGCAGTGGCCAACCAGCGTAATGGTGCAAAAGCGCTATCTCTTGCAGCACTAAGGGCGAAGCTCATTAATGTTGCAATGACAATAGTCCAAAAAGAGATAAGCAAGGTGATTAGAAAACCGTTCCAAAGCCAGCTTAAATAGTGTGGCTCCAGAAGGTAATGTGAAAGAAATTGCTCAAACATATAATAGACCTATTGCAGACACCAAACCCCGCAGAAGCGGGGTAGGTGTTTTAATAAAGGAATAACTTTGTTTTTAATGAGAGAAGAAAGTTATTACGCTTTAAGGATCAAGATTGTGGTGTTTGCTCTGATAATGGAGCAAATTTGAAATCGCCACGAGGTTGCGCTGATTTTGTTTCAGGGCCAAACCAACGATTGTAGATTTCGCCTGCTTTGCCTTCTTTTTCTAATCTTAATAGCGTGTTGTTGATTTCGTTGATTAAGCGATCTTCGCCTTTAGCGGCGGCTACCGCTTGGTATTCACGCGTAATGCTAAACGGTGAGATTTCAAAGTCAGCTTTTACAGCATCAGGTAAATTTGCTAATAAACCCACGAGTTTTGCATCATCTTGCGTGATAGCTTGTACGTTACCATTGCGTAATGCAGCGAAAGCGAGTGGTGTATCGTCATAAGAGATAACTTTGGTGTCAGGATAGCGTTCACGTAAAGTGATTTCTTGTACGGTACCTTTATCAGCACCAATACGTAGTGAGTGGATTTGTTCAGGTTTGGTTAAAACACCTTTGCGTGCAATAAATTTTTGCCCTGTTGCAAAGTAAGGTACAGAGAAATCGACTTGTTTAGCGCGTTCATCCGTGATGGTGAAGTTAGCCGCGATCAAATCGACTTTTTTTGAGCTTAACAGTGGAATACGGTTTGCTGGATTAGTTGGACGTAGTTCCAGTTTTACACCTAAATCTTTAGCGATCTCGTTGGCAATATCAGCATCATAACCTGCGAGTTTTTTGGTTTGAGGATCAATAAAGCCAAAAGGAGGATTGCTATCAAAAATCGCGATACGTACTACACCTGCTTTTTTTATATCATCGAGTTTATCTGCTTTTGCAATACCAGAGAAAAGCACAGAGCCTGCAATTAATGCGGTTGCCAAAACACGTAATTTCATATTCACCCCAAAGAAAAAGAATTATCATCGTTATGTTGGATATCACGCTATCAAGTTGTTCTAAGTTCATAAAATAATAAAAGTTGATATCGATATGCTTTTAAGGAATAAGTTGAAAAAAAGCGTTGAGATAGAATGGTATTAATTTATGAGAGAATAAAAAAACAGCGACATTTATGTCGCTGTTTTGAAGAGAAGAAAAAGAGAGAGAAATTTATTTAGTGGCGTTGTTGTCGTCGTTTTTTGTCAGCATTCTTTCTACTTGATCACCACCAAGATGGCGGAAATCATGACCTTTCACGTAATAGAAAATAAATTCACAAATGTTCTGGCAACGATCGCCAATACGCTCAATAGAACGAGCACAAAATAAAGCGGTTAGCACACTTGGAATGGTGCGAGGATCTTCCATCATATAAGTCATTAACTGGCGGACGATACCTTCATACTCATTATCAATTTTTTCATCTTCACGATAGATACGCACTGCTTCATCGACATCCATACGGGCAAAAGCATCAAGAACATCGTGCAGCATTTGTATGGCGTGTTGACCTAACGATTCTAAGCTCACAAGCAGAGGTTGATGCTGGTGTGAAAATTTTTCAAGCGCAGTTTTACAGATTTTTTCAGCAACATCACCAATACGTTCTAATTCAGCGATCGTTTTTGATATTGCCATAATTAAACGTAGGTCACTCGCTGTTGGCTGACGCTTAGCAATAATTCGCATACACGCATCATCAATGGCGACTTCCATCATATTAACGTTATGGTCACCTTGGATCACTTCATTTGCCAAGGCTTGGTCTTGGTTATGCATTGCCATAATGGCTTTTTTCAGTTGCTCTTCGACAAGCCCCCCCATAACCATAAGCTCAGTGCGGATATGCTCTAACTCAGCATTAAATTGACCAGAAATATGCTTATTGTGATTTAAATTATCCATTAATTGCCTCGTTATCAGCCATAACGCCCAGTGATGTAATCTTCAGTTTGTTTTTTCGCAGGACGCGTAAATAACGTATCCGTATCGCTAAACTCGATTAATTCGCCTAAATACATAAATGCAGTGTAATCAGAACAACGTGCGGCTTGTTGCATATTATGTGTCACGATAACCACGGTATATTCTGATTTGAGTTCACTAATCAGCTCCTCAATACGACCAGTAGAGATAGGGTCGAGAGCAGAACAAGGTTCATCCAGTAATAAAACTTCAGGACGGATTGCGATACCACGAGCGATGCATAAACGCTGTTGCTGACCACCAGAGAGACTATATCCACTCTGGTGTAATTTATCTTTGGTTTCGTTCCATAATGCGGCTTTGGTCAATGCCCATTGAACGCGCTCATCCATATCAGCACGAGAGAGCTTTTCAAATAAGCGGACACCAAAGGCAATATTGTCATAAATCGACATCGGGAATGGTGTTGGTTTTTGGAATACCATCCCAACTTTGGCGCGTAATAGTGCGATATCTTGCTTATCTGTCAGGATATTGTTGCCATCTAACAGAATTTCACCTTCAGCACGTTGTTCACCATAAAGCTCATACATTTTATTAAAAGTACGCAGTAAGGTCGATTTACCACAGCCAGAAGGGCCGATAAATGCCGTCACCTTATTTTTGGCAATATCTAAAGAGATATTTTTCAGCGCATGGAATTTACCGTAGTAGAAGTTCAAATCACGAACTTGAATTTTATTTCCTGCGTTATCATTAGCCATAATCATTCAACGTCTCTCTTGCTTAACTTTCTGCGTTAACCGTGCTTGCGTTTAGCAAACAGCACGCGCGCAATAATATTGATAAATAGAACACAGAGGGTGATAAGTAATACGCCAGCCCAAGCAAGCTCTTGCCATTGTGCGAAAGGACTCATGGCGAACTTAAAGATAGTCACAGGTAAGTTAGCTATCGGTTCGTTTAAGTCTGTGCTCCAGAATTGATTTGATAGTGAAGTAAATAACAGTGGTGCAGTTTCACCTGCAATACGTGCAATCGCTAATAACACACCTGTGATAATGCCTGATACCGAGGCTTTTAAGGTGATTTTAGAGATCATCTTCCACTTTGGTGTGCCTAATGCGTAAGCGGCTTCACGCAAGCTATCTGGCACTAACTTCAACATATTTTCAGTGGTACGAATAACAATAGGAATTTGCAGTAACGCTAATGCGATAATTCCAGCCCATCCTGAAAAGTGCTGCATCTGTGCAACAACAATGGTGTAGACAAAGAGCCCAACAACGATTGATGGTGCTGACAGCAAAATATCGTTAATAAAACGGGTAGTTTCAGCAAGCCATGAACGACGACCATATTCAGCAAGATAAATCCCTGCCAGAATACCTAACGGTGTTCCAATAACTGTCGCCCATAAAATTAGTAATCCACTACCGACAATGGCGTTCGCCAATCCACCACCATCAGTATTTGGCGGAGGCGTCATTTCAGTAAAAAGGGCTAACGACATGCCATCAAAGCCTTTTGTGAACGTAGAGAATAAAATCCACGTTAACCAAAAAAGACCAAATGCCATGGTAGAGACTGATAAAAACAGCGCGATACGGTTTTTTTGACGGCGCCAAAGTTGGCGTTTATGGCGTACACGCAATTCACTTTCTGTTTGAACTTGTAATGAAGAAGAGGATGTTTTGGACATATTAACGCGCTCCTTCATTCTTAGATAAACGTAATGTCATAAACTTAGAAATCGCAAGGACGATAAAGGTGATGACAAACAAGATAAGCCCTAATTCCATCAATGCCGCAGTATGTAACCCCGTTTCGGCTTCCGCAAATTCGTTGGCTAATGCAGAGGTAATACTGTTACCTGGCATAAACAGTGAGGCTGAATCTAATTGGTAGGTATTACCGATGATAAAGGTTACCGCCATGGTTTCACCTAAGGCGCGACCTAATCCCAACATGACACCACCAATCACCCCATTACGGGTATAAGGCAGAACGATATTCCAAATCACTTCCCATGTTGTACAACCAATGCCGTAGGCAGACTCTTTCATCATAACGGGAGTCTGTTCAAACACATCACGCATCACAGAAGCAATATAAGGAATGATCATGATAGCGAGGATAACACCCGCAGCTAAGATACCAATACCAAAAGCAGGGCCAGAGAAAAGCTCGCCAACGATAGGAATGGAGGACATCACATTACCTACAGGCTCTTGGAAATAGGTTGCAAAGAGTGGTGCGAAGACAAACAGCCCCCACATACCATAAACAATACTAGGAATAGCGGCGAGTAACTCGATAGCAATACCTAATGGGCGTTTTAACCAGTTAGGCGCTAATTCGGTTAAGAAAAGGGCGATACCAAAACTGACAGGCACCGCAATAACCAATGCGATTATCGAGGTCACAATGGTACCGTAAATAGGCACTAATGCACCAAATTCCTGTGCAGGAGGATCCCACTCTTTCGACCATAAGAATGAAAGGCCGAATTGTTGAATACTTGGCCATGAGGCGAAAATCAGTGAAACAATGATACCCGTCAAAAGCAAAAGCGTAATCAACGCAGCTAGGCGAACTAGTGCGCTGAAAATAACGTCCCCTCGTTTACTAGGGGCCTTTATTACCGTTGTGTGCTCGGCCATAAAGCCTCTTTTAATTTATTACCCCCTGTTTGTCAGGGGGTGAACGTTAACTTATCTCTTAATGGTTGCCGTTTTATTAGTAAATCGGTTTACCATTACTGTCTTTGATACTTGTTTTCCATGCTGCACGAATTTGCTCTACAACTTCGGTTGGCAATACTGCGTAATCTAGGTTTTTCGCTTCCTGATTACCTTTGTCGTAAGCCCAGTTGAAGAAATTCAGTACTTCTTTACCTTTTACGGCATCTTTTTGTGTTTGATGCACTAAGATAAAGGTGGTTGAAGTAATCGGCCATGCGTTTTCACCTTTCTGGTTAGTCAGGTCTTGTGCAAAGCTTTTGCTCCAATCAATTTTTCTTGCTGCGGCACTAAAACTGTCAGCTGTTGGTGCGATTGCCTCGCCATCAGCTGTGACTAATTTAGTATAAGCAAGATTGTTTTGTTTCGCGTAAGCATATTCAACATAACCAATTGAACCTGGTACACGTTGAACGAATGCCGCGATACCATCATTCCCTTTTCCACCTAAGCCTGTCGGCCATTTTACGGTAGAGCCTGCGCCTACTTCATCTTTCCATGTACTATTTACTTTTGATAAGTAGCTAGTGAAAACGAATGATGTACCTGAACCATCAGCACGGCGAATAACCGCGATATTTTGGTCTGGTAATTTTACGCCTGGATTGAGTTTTGTAATGGCAGGGTCATTCCATTTCTGGATCTTGCCTAGATAGATATTACCAATAGTGTCGCCATCTAAGGTCAGTTCACCTGATTTGATACCAGGAATATTTACTGCCATAACAACGCCACCAATCACGGTAGGGAATTGGAATAAACCGTCAGCTTGTAATTTGTCGTCTGCTAATGGCGCATCAGAAGCACCAAAATCAACAGTATTTGCAATGATTTGTTTAACACCACCAGAAGAGCCAATGCCTTGGTAGTTAATTTTGTTACCCGTTTCTTTCTGATAGGAATCTGCCCATTTAGCATAAACTGGGGCAGGGAACGTTGCGCCAGCACCAGTCAGTGAGGTCGTTGCCTGTGCAGAAAGAGCGGTCATTGAAAACGCAGCGGCAATGACACTAGTCAGGGTGGTACGCATCAGTTTCATAATCCCTCCTGTGGGATAGGTAGAATAATTTTCGACATCTATCAACTTCGGTTACGGTACGCACAGACAATAGGTCAGTTTGATGACAATTAAATGTCTTAATTGTGACAGTTTTATGACAAAGTGAAAAAATGATGAAATATTTATAGGAGGAGAGAAATTAGAATGGAAATGGTGTAATAAAATGCACTTCAATATTTGAAATAGAGTGGGCTAATCATTCTCGTCTTCACGTTCTTTTAATGGGAAGTTAGCTCGAATTAATAATCCGCCCTTAACGCTATCATCAAGTTCAACATAGCCGCCGTGGGCATCCATGATACGGCGAATAATGGATAATCCTAAACCCGCACCTGTTGAGCTTCGAGCTTGTTCGCCCTGAACAAAAGGTTGGAAAAGACGTTGTCTATCTTCTTGTGGAATACCAGGGCCATCATCTTCTACTTGAAACCATGCATATTCTTCATTTTTCCCACTTGAAACACTGACCCAACCATTACCATAGCGATTGGCATTGACAATCATATTGGCAAGGGCGCGTTTTACTGCAATAGGGTTGGCGGTGATATTAATGGGTTCAGAATGAAGATGTTCTTCACTGATTTTTCCTAAATTAGATTCAGCTGAAATGACTTCTTGTAATAGATTATTCATATCACACAGTTCTAAAGACATCTCTTCACCTGTGCGCATATAGTCTAAGAATTGCCCAATAATGGCATCACAATCTTCGATATCTTTATTGATAGAGTCTGCGAGGTAACTATCTTCGGGACTCATCATTTCAGTTGCTAGACGAATTCGAGTCAGTGGTGTACGTAAGTCATGGCTAACACCTGCCATAACAAGCGTTCTATCATTATCCAGCGAGCGAATACCTGATGACATCTGGTTAAAGGCACGAATAATTGAGCGCATTTCAGAAGAGCCAGATTCAGGAATAGGAGGAGGAATAACGCCTTTTCCGATACGGCGCGCAGCGTACTCTACTTCATTAAGTGGGCGGTTTTGAAAACGATTATAAAGCCAGAAAAAAGCGACAACGATAATAATGAAAATAATCGCTTGTCGGTAAACAGGCAGTAAGAAGTTTTGCCCTAATTCAGTGAGTGGAACACGGATTCAAAGTGAGGGGGACATATGCGTATTAACCCATAAAACAGGGTATTCTAGCGTGTTTTCAACCCAGATCTCTGTTTTCCCTCCCAGATATTCAAACATCTGTTCACTTAATTCATCATCGATTTTGGCCCAATAGAGTCCTTCCTCAAGCGCGGCTTCTTTATCAAAGAAAGAGATACCGAGTTCGGTATAGATTTTATTGCGTAAAGCAGGGGAAATTTTTAGCGGAGTGCCGTCTACTAGGATCAGTTCTTCAGGCATTAAAGTGCGTATTTCATACGCTAAAACTTTATTAAATTGCTGAAGGCTTGGCCCAACAATAAGGTGTTGCACAATGATATAACTGGCTATCAAGCTAAAAAAAAGTAGCGAGATAACCAGAAATAACGAGCGTGTCAGTTTATTGTGGGGTGAAAGCCTCAGCCTTCTCATTGAACGCTGGTTCCATCAGGAACGAATACGTAGCCGAGTCCCCAAACTGTTTGAATATAGCGAGGATGCGTTGGGTCTTCTTCAATCATGCGACGTAAACGTGAAATTTGGACATCGATTGAACGCTCCATCGCACTGTATTCACGACCACGAGCAAGGCTCATTAATTTATCACGAGAAAGTGGTTCACGAGGGTGAGATACCAGTACTTTCAATACGGCGAATTCACCACTTGTTAGAGGCATATGCTCTTCTTCGTGGAACATTTCACGCGTACCAAGGTTTAGCTTGAACTTACCAAAAGAGATAATGGCGTTATCTTGTGAAGGTGCGCCAGGCAATTCATTTGCTTGACGACGAAGAACTGCGCGAATACGTGCTAGTAGTTCTCTTGGATTAAAGGGTTTTGAGATGTAATCATCAGCCCCGATTTCAAGTCCAACAATTCTATCAACCTCTTCCCCTTTCGCAGTAACCATAATAATAGGGATAGGGTTGTTTTGGCTTCTTAAGCGGCGGCAAATAGATAGGCCATCTTCACCAGGAAGCATTAAATCGAGCACAATAAGATGAATAGATTCGCGAGTGAGCAGACGATCCATCTGATCGGCGTTTGCAGCAGTACGGATTTGAAAACCCTGCTCTGTCAAATAGCGCTCTAAGAGTGAACGCAGACGTAAATCATCATCCACGATTAGCACTTTATAACTTTCTTGCATTTTTTAAGCTCCCGAAGTGCAAATGCTTTTATTAGCGAATTCTATCATTGATAAGAATATTAAACCAAAACCAAAGAATAAATGTTAATAATTTATAGATAAAACTTGTTCATTAGCCCTAGTAAAGGGGATAAAACTATTTATTTGTCTTATTCTGAATGATATTTGATAGATAATACGCAGTAATTAACTTCACCACCTGGTGTCTGCACGCTAATTTCATCATCAACTTGCTTACCAATAAGCGCTCTGGCAACAGGGGAATCAATAGAAATCCACTGTTTTGCTGGATCAAATTCATCGGGACCCACAAGCCTAAAGGTTTTGACATTTTCGTCATTATCTTCAAGCGTGACCCAAGCACCGAAATAGACTTTTCCTTCTTGGCGAGGATCTGGGTCAACGATTTTTAGTTCATCAAGACGCTTTGATAAAAAACGAACACGCCTATCAATTTCACGTAATCGCTTCTTTCCATAAATATATTCAGCATTTTCTGAACGGTCACCTTGTGCCGCTGCTTCTGAAACCGATTGTGTGACACGCGGGCGCTCTTCTTTCCAAAGATATTTTAGCTCTTTGTCTAAGGCATACCAGCCATCACGAGTAATATAGTTACTTTTTGCCATTACGAATAAAAACTATCATCAACATTGAATTTCATAAAGGTACTATAGCGTGAATGTTAAAATAATCTGTTAATTTCCTCATAATTGTCGAGCTAGATAGGAAATTTGCCAAATTTTTTTAATGCTCTGCGTGTATAATAGCCATCTTTTTTAACTATTCCTCTCGGTAGGTAAATATTTTATGAATGAATCATTAAGCCGAATTATTGCAGATGAGCTCTCTGTTAAGCCCCAGCAAGTCCTTTCGGCTATAACGTTACTGGATGAAGGGAATACGGTGCCATTTGTTGCCCGTTATCGTAAAGAGGTCACTGGCGGATTAGATGATACGCAATTACGTCAATTAGAAACTCGCCTCGGTTACTTACGGGAACTCAACGATCGCCGCCAAACAATTTTAAAATCAATTGAAGAACAAGGAAAACTGACACCAGAACTGCGCTCTTCAATTAATGAAACTCAAAGTAAAACAGAACTAGAAGATCTCTATCTTCCTTATAAGCCTAAGCGCCGTACTCGTGGCCAGATAGCGATTGAAAATGGATTAGAACCCTTAGCGGATTTACTGTGGAATGAACCACAAAATAATCCAGAAGAAGCGGCAACCGCTTATATCAACGCAGAAAAAGGTGTTGATGACACCAAATCAGCTTTAGATGGCGCACGTTATATTTTGATGGAACGTTTTTCAGAAGATGCGGGATTATTAGCAAAAGTTCGCCAATATTTATGGAAAAATGCGCATCTTGTTGCCAAAGTGATTGAGGGTAAAGAAGCTGAAGGGGCGAAGTTTAGTGATTATTTTGATCACCATGAGCCTATCGCTAATGTTCCCTCTCACCGCGCATTAGCTATGTTTCGTGGTCGTAACGAAGGTATTCTTCAATTATCACTTAATCCAGATCCGCAATTTGAAGAAGCACCCAAAGAAAGCTACGGTGAACAACTGGTTACAGAGCATTTAGGGTTACGTTTAAATAATCAACCTGCGGATAGTTGGCGTAAAGCTGTCGTAAGCTGGACTTGGCGCATAAAAGTTTTAATGCACATTGAAACCGAATTAATGAGCCAACTACGCGAAAAAGCGGAAGAAGAAGCAATTAATGTTTTTGCACGTAATCTTAATGATTTGTTGATGGCGGCACCTGCTGGCATGCGTGCCACAATGGGGCTTGATCCAGGTTTACGTACTGGTGTTAAAGTTGCAGTTGTTGATAGCACCGGCAAATTAATTGCTACAGATACAATTTATCCACATACAGGACAAGCGGATAAAGCGGCGGCAAGTGTAGCTGCGTTATGTATTAAGCATAATGTTGAATTAGTGGCGATTGGTAATGGTACGGCTTCTCGTGAAACAGAGCGATTTTTTGCTGAAACAGTAAAACGCTATCCAGAAGTGAAAGCGCAAAAAGTGATTGTTAGTGAAGCGGGCGCATCGGTATATTCAGCGTCAGAGCTTGCTGCTAATGAATTCCCTGATTTAGATGTTTCTATCCGTGGTGCGGTTTCTATCGCGCGTCGCTTACAAGATCCTCTGGCTGAACTTGTAAAAATTGATCCTAAATCAATTGGTGTGGGTCAATATCAGCATGATGTTAGCCAAACATTATTAGCGAGAAAACTTGATACTGTCGTTGAAGACTGTGTGAATGGTGTTGGTGTTGATTTAAATACAGCATCAGTACCGTTACTAACGCGTGTTGCAGGGCTTAGCCAATCTATTGCTCAAAATATTATTAGCTGGCGCGATGAAAACGGTCGTTTTGTTGATAGAAAACAGTTACTCAAAGTGGCACGTTTAGGGCCGAAAGCCTTTGAACAATGTGCCGGTTTCCTACGTATTCGAGATGGTAAAAACCCGCTTGATGCTTCAACGGTTCACCCTGAAGCGTATCCTGTTGTTGAAAATATTCTGCAATCTACCCATCAAAAAATTGATGATTTAATGGGTAATAGCGCTTTAATTTCACAAGTAGATGCAAGAGCATTTATTACAGAGCAGTTTGGTCTGCCAACGATTAATGACATTTTAAAAGAGTTAGCAAAACCAGGGCGCGACCCACGTCCAGAGTTTAAAACGGCGACTTTCGCTGAAGGTGTCGAAACGATGAACGACTTAGTTAGTGGTATGATCCTTGAAGGAACTGTGACCAACGTGACTAATTTCGGTGCATTCGTTGATATCGGTGTACACCAAGATGGCTTGGTTCATATCTCTTCTTTAGCAGATCGATTTATTGAAGATCCACATACTGTGGTGAAAACTGGAGATATTGTTAAAGTTAAAGTTCTAGAGGTTGATTTAGCTCGTAAGCGCATCGCACTGACTATGCGTTTAGATGAAGTCGCGGGTGATAGTGATAAAAAACCATCATCATCAAATACCACGAATTCTGTTAGAAATAACAAAGGGCAAAAACCAGCTCGTAATAACCGTCAGCCAATGAATAATGGTAATAATGCAGGAAATAGTGCAATGGGTGATGCTTTAGCAGCAGCTTTTGGGAAAAAACGCTAATCGCTAATAGTGCATTTATTGCTATCGCATTAGTGAGTAAAAAGAACGAAAATAATGAGCGTGATATAATCAATATTGGTTATATCGCGCTTTTTATTACATATGATTTAGATGTTTTCTTTAGATGAAAATATTTATAAGAACTAATTAAATAGAAAAGTAATATAAATTCTCTTCCATTTTTTTATAGGTTTAATTTTAAACTGACTTAAGGGATATTGAAAAAATAATAGATAAAGCATTCTCTGTTTTATCTCTATATTTATTTGTTATTATTTTTATCATCCATCTTCTATTCTCCCCATCGCCGATTGCCTTTATATTATCAAATAAGGGTTGATAACCTTTTAACCTTATTATTACTGGGGTTTTTAAGGGTGACTCCTTGAGCTAAAACTGAAAAGTATTATTTCCGTTTATATCAACTCTACTTCAATTAATAGAATGAATATCTATGGGTTTATTTCACCTTTATTGGGTTATTAATATGAATTTAAATAAATTATCGTTTGGTTTGATCATGATTTCTGCTTCATTACTAGCAGGGTGTGCATCAGAATCTTCACGCTCTTTAGAAGTGGCTAAAGTAGCAACCTATAACACGACTTACACAGGTGCAAAAAGCGCGATTTCTATCGGTAAGTTTGATAACCGTTCTAGTTATATGAATGGGATCTTCTCTGATGGAGTTGATAGATTAGGAAATCAATCCAAAACTATTTTAATGACGCACTTACAACAAACAGGGCGTTTTAATGTATTAGACAGAGCCAATTTATCTGAATTAAAAGAAGAAGCCGGCATTAAAGGGCAAAGCCAACAATTGAAAGGCGCTACTTATGTGATCACTGGTGATGTGACAGAATTTGGTCGTAAAGAAGTCGGTGATCGTCAATTATTCGGTATTTTAGGTCGCGGTAAAACACAGGTTGCTTACGCAAAAGTGAATTTAAACGTTGTGAATGTGAATACATCAGAAGTTGTATTCTCATCTCAAGGTGCGGGTGAATACGAGCTTTCTAACCGTGAAATCATTGGGTTTGGTGGAACAGCAAGCTATGACTCAACACTGAACGGTAAAGTACTTGATTTAGCTATTCGTGAAGCAGTTAATAACTTAGTTGCTGGTATTGAGAGCAATGCTTGGCAGCCTTCAAAATAATACGCTTTTATAAGGATATAACGATGTCTAAATCATTAATAAGCCTTATTTTAGGGGCATTATTACTGACGGGCTGTGCAAGTGGCCCTAAACCACTTTATAACTGGGACAGTTATCAACAAGTGGTATATCAGCACTATCAACAAAGTGAAAGTGACCCTCAAGCACAAATCGATGCATTGAAGAAAAGCATTGAGCTTTCTCGTGCTAAATCATTAGGTATTCCTCCAGGATTACATGCGCATTTAGGGATGTTATACGGTGCGACGGGCGCATTAGATTTAGCAATGGCAGAATTTAATGAAGAAAAAGTACTTTACCCTGAATCAGCAGAATTTATGGATCGTCTGATGAAAAACAAAGGAATGCAAAAATGAGTCGCTTATTCGCTTTAATGTGCTTGGCTTTTGCGTTGGTATTAACGGGGTGCGCCCAACCTGTTAAAACAGATTACACTGCTTTTAAACAGAGTAAGCCAAAAAGTATTCTTGTATTAGTACCTCAAAACCATACAACGGAAGTTGGAGCGGGGCACAGTTTCTTATCTCAAGTGACATATCCTTTGGCAGAAGCGGGATATTATGTTTTTCCTGTTGCTGTCGTTGAAGAGACATTTAAGCAAAATGGTTTATCCATGGCTGGGGATATTCATGCAGTAAGTCCTAATAAACTACGTGAAATCTTTGGTGCTGATGCTGTTTTATACTTAGATATCACAGAGTTCGGAACGACATATCAAATTATTTCTAGTGATACGCGAGTTACCGTTACTGCTAAGCTTGTTGACCTTCGTAATGGTGGCGTGTTGTGGAGTAGTTCTGCAACGGCATCAAGTACCGAAACAGAAGGTTCATCAGGTAGTTTAGTAGGGATGTTAGTCTCAGCTGTTGTGAATCAAATTGTGAATACAGTATCAGACAAAAGCTACCAAATTGCAGGCATAACCAGTGTACGTTTACTTTCAGCAGGAAAGGCGAACGGTATTCTATATGGTCCTCGCTCTCCTAGTTATGGTAAAGAAGCAGAATAAGCAAATGCAATAAAATAAGCAAATGCAATAAAATAAGCATAATAATGAAAAGGCTCTGTTTAATTAATTTAAAATAAGCAGAGCCTTATTTTATTTTCGAAATAATAATTATTCTTATTTGATGTTGGGTAATACTACCTATATTTATCACAGAATAAGTATGAAATAGAGAGTGAATAAAAAAGAGGAGTTGTTATTGAAAGGATAAACCATCCTTGGTTGCCAGTCCGTTTCCTTCCGTGGTTAATAATCCATAATTCGGGTATATAAAAGAGACTGATTAAATAAGAGAAACGTCAAAGAGAATAAGATAAGGTATGGGGGATGCTATCTTTCCTTGTAATATAGCGACCTTTATTCTTTAAATAGTCCTCAAATTTAAATCAAAACACGACCTAGTTGGATATTAATCAATGTTTGTCTCTAGGATATGTAATATTATAATTTAGGTAAAGATATAATTGTTACTATTATTATAATCATCGAATTAAGAGGGAATAAAAGAATAATAAAACTAATATAACGAGATATTTAATTAATTTAAATCGTATTTTGAGTAATATATCGTTTTAAACTCGGCGTAAAAGTTCTCCTCTGATATTTCACGATGAATTAAAGCCACTAACATATTGAATAAACTTAATTTATTTATGAATATCTTTAATGGATAAGATTATTTTTACATAATGTGATTTGCATCACGTCATATATTTGAGTGTTATCACCTATCAATAAGAAGATAGGGATTTATACGATACCTCTTTCGATCATATTCAGTTCCCGATTTATTGGTTACACTATTCTTTCAGATATTCATAATATCTGTTTGCTGGTATGAGATATCAGCGGTTCACTTTTGGAAGGTAGAGGCATGTCAGAACAAACAATTATTTGGGATCTTGACCTGATCCATAAGTATAACTATTCAGGTCCTCGCTATACATCATACCCAACAGCATTAGAATTTAATCAGCAATATGGCGATGATGATTTTATCAAAGCGTCTCAGCGCTATCTTGAGCGCCCTTTATCGCTTTATATTCATATTCCTTTCTGCCATAAGCTGTGCTATTTCTGCGGCTGTAATAAAATTATTACGCGCCATAAACATAAAGCAGATGAATATCTTGATGTTTTAGAAAAAGAAATTATTAACAGAGCACGCTATTTTAAAGACAGAAAAGTGACTCAAATGCATTGGGGCGGGGGTACACCTACTTTTCTGGATAAGCAACAAATTAGCCGATTGGTTTCGCTATTACGTCACCATTTTCATTTTGTTGATAATGCAGAACTCTCTATTGAGATTGATCCTCGTGAAATTGAGCTAGATGTTATCGACCATCTACGTCATGAAGGATTTAATCGCCTGAGTATGGGGGTGCAAGATTTCAATAAAGAAGTGCAACAAAAAGTAAATCGTGAGCAAGACGAAGCATTTATTTTTGCATTGGTAGAGCGTGCGCGTGAAGTGGGTTTTCACTCTACCAGCATTGACTTAATTTATGGTTTACCTAAGCAAACCAAAGAGAGTTTTGCCTTTACATTAAAACGCGTTATTGAACTATCACCAGATAGATTGAGTGTTTTCAATTATGCGCACTTACCTAATTTATTCGCGGCTCAGCGTAAAATTAAAGATGAAGATCTCCCTTTAGCAGAAGAGAAGTTAGAAATATTACAAGAGACAATTTCTACGCTGACAACAAACGGCTATCAGTTTATTGGTATGGATCACTTTGCTAAACCGGACGATGAATTAGCGGTTGCTCAGCGTAAAGGTATTTTACACCGTAATTTCCAAGGCTATACCACTCATGAAGAGTGTGATTTATTAGGCATGGGAGTTTCTGCAATAAGTATGTTAGGTGATAACTATGCGCAAAATGAAAAAGTATTGAAAGAGTATTATGCGCGCGTTAATAGTGAAGGAAATGCACTATGGCGAGGTTTATCTCTGACTAATGATGATTGTATTCGCCGCGATGTGATTAAAACCTTAATTTGTAATTTTAGTCTGCGTTTTTCTGATATTGAAAAAATGCACAATATTGTCTTCCATGACTATTTTAAAGAAGATTTAGAATTACTTGTGCCAATGAAGAATGACGGTTTAGTTGAAATAACAAAAGACGGTATTCAAGTAACACCAAGAGGGCGCCTGCTTATTCGTAATATTTGTATGTGTTTCGATACGTATTTACGAAATCAAATGCGCCAACGTCAATTCTCGCGTGTAATTTAAATACAACAGATTTAGGCAAGGCGAGAGGCTCGCCGCCTAGTGAACTAGGCTAGAGTCTCTCAACGCAGAATAAAATAAGCAGCAAAGATTAACACGCTCTAATATTCCTCTATTCCTAACTCTTTTAATTTTCGGGTTAATGTATTTCTGCCCCAACCTAATAATCGTGCTGCATCTTGTTTATGCCCTTGCGTATATGCTAAGGCGCTTAGTAAAAGAGTACGCTCAAATTGAGGTAATGCATCTGTTAAGATGTTTTCTTTCCCTTCTCCTAATGCTTCATCTGCCCATAATGAAAGATGCTGTGACCAATGTTGAGAAGCAGAAATTCGACTGATATTTTTTGCTTTTTCATCATGTTGGCGAATTTCTTGTGGTAAATCTTGAGGCATAATCTCTTGGCTTGCCGTCATTACCGTTAACCAGCGACACACATTTTCTAATTGTCTGACGTTACCTGACCAGTTGTATTCCATCATTATTTGTAAACTTTGCTGATGAAGAACTTTGGCTTCGACACCCAATTCTTTTGCTGTTTTTTGCAGAAAATAGCGCGCTAAGCTAGGAATATCTTCGGTTCTATCGCGTAATGGTGGTAACTGAATGCGTATGACATTGAGGCGATGATAGAGATCTTCACGAAAATCACCGGCTTGAACTCGCCTTTCTAAGTCTTGATGAGTAGCGGCAATAATACGCACATCGACTTTTACAGGGGCATAACCGCCTACTCGATAAAATTGCCCTTCAGCAAGGACTCGCAGTAAACGTGTTTGAATATCAAGAGGCATATCACCAATTTCATCAAGAAACAGTGAACCGCCATTTGCTTGTTCAAATCGACCTTGGCGTACTTGAGAGGCGCCTGTAAATGCCCCTTTTTCGTGACCAAAAAGCTCTGATTCAATCAAGTCTTTAGGAATTGCCGCCATATTTAAGGCGATAAAAGGAGAGGACGCTCTTGGACTGTGGCGATGTAATGCATGTGCCACTAACTCTTTTCCTGTCCCCGATTCCCCATTAATGAGCACACTAATTGAGGAGCGAGAAAGCCGACCAATAATACGGTAAACCTCTTGCATTGCAGGTGCTTCACCAATCATATCTGTAACTGATTGTAGCAAGGTTTCATCGGTATTCGGTTGTTTTTGTTCGCGATAATGAGTAATGGCGCGGTCAATTAATGCCAATGTTTCGTCGATATCGAATGGCTTTGGTAAGTAATCAAATGCCCCTTGTTGATAGGCATTAACGGCAGCGTCGAGATCAGAATGTGCCGTCATAATAATAACGGGCAGAGTTGGATATTGTTCTTTAATTATTTTTAAAAGAGATAAACCGTCGATATCAGGCATACGAATGTCTGATAACAATACATCAGGTTGTTCTGTATTGAGTGCATTAAGCACATCATTCGCATGTTCAAAGGCTTTACAAGACATACCTTCACGAGAAATGGCACGTTCAAGTACCCAGCGAATGGAGCTGTCATCATCAACAACCCATACATTTCCTTTTTGCATTGGTTATCTCCTACTTAATTGGTAAATAAATAGAAAATTCAGTATTTCCGGGCCAACTGGTAAATTCAATTTTACCTGCATGTTGATCCACTAAATTACGCGCAATAGAGAGCCCTAATCCATTACCACCTTCTCTACCACTCACCATGGGGTAAAAAAGCGTATCTTGTAGATGAGGAGGAATGCCATCACCGGTATCAATCACATCTATACGCGCAGCAAGGCGGTGACGTTCGCCATGAAGTGTGATTTGAAAAGCCGTACGGGTACGCAAAATAATCGTTCCCCCTGTTTTTTCGACGGCTTGTAAGGCGTTGCGTGTAATATTTAGGAGTACTTGTTCTATTTGATCTGGGTAATGTGATAACTCAGGTAAGCTGGGATCGTAATCTTTTAGCAAGGTGACATTTTCAGGGCATTCGAGCGAAATAAGCTGAGCAACACGCTCAACAACATGGTGAATACTCTGATGTATTTTTGTCCCTGGATGTTGGGGGCCGAGTAATCTGTCTACCAGCACACGTAGGCGATCAGCTTGTTCAATAATGACTTGTGTATATTCCGTTAAAGCTGGATCAGGTAAGGATTTTGCTAGCAATTGAGCCGCGCCCCGTAATCCTCCCAACGGATTTTTAATTTCATGTGCCAGCCCCCTAACCAATTCCCTCGCTGCCATTTGCTGTGCTTGTTGTATCTGCTCTTGGCTTAACCGGCGTTGACTATCCATAGGCGCCAGCTCCAGCAAAATGTGTTGCTCGGAAATAGGTTGGGCACTGAGCGACATTGTGTGTGATTGATTATTTACAACCAATATCACTTCATTGTCGGTAAAGCTTTGTCCATTCGCTAATGTTTCACGCATTAAATCAGCATCAAAAGAGTAATAGCTGAAAAGGGCAGTGAAAGGCGTTTCAAATAATTTTCGACGGCTTTGTGCTAAAACCTGTAACGCAGAATGATTTGCGTAGCAAATAATAAACTCTTTGTTGATAACCAATACAGAGTGTATCAATGAGTCTAAAATTAATGTGTTGTCAGGTAAGTCTGCCGTTTCCATATTGAATACCCCATTGCACCATTTTAGTGCATCTTACCTTTATTACATTAATGAACCAATGCGTAAGTGAAAAGACTGACTCCTTAAATGGGAGAAAAGTGCCCATCCGAAGATGGGCAAAATAGCTTCACGGCAAAAAAAAACAGTTTTACATCTAGGCTTAAGTTTTTATCAATAAAAGGTCTTAAGCGCTGTAATACATTTCAAATTCAAGAGGATGCGGAGCCATACGTACACGTTGAACATCAGCACGTAATAATTCTAAATAAGCATCAATAGCATCATCAGTAAATACACCACCGCGGGTTAAGAATTCACGATCTGCATTTAATGTATTTAATGCTTCTTCTAATGAACCTGCGACAGTTGGGATCTCTTTTGCTTCTTCTGGTGGTAAGTCATAGAGGTTTTTATCCATAGCATCACCTGGGTGAATTTTATTGATAATGCCATCGAGACCAGCCATTAACTGAGCCGCAAACGCTAAATAAGGGTTTGCTAAAGGATCTGGGAAACGTACTTCTATACGGCGCGCTTTCATGCTGGCAACCACAGGAATACGAATTGACGCTGAGCGGTTACGTGCAGAGTAAGCGAGCATTACAGGGGCTTCAAAACCTGGGACTAAACGTTTGTAAGAGTTAGTCGTTGGGTTAGTAAATGCATTTAGCGCACGAGCGTGTTTGATAATACCGCCGATGTAATACAGCGCCATTTCAGATAATCCGCCGTATTTGTCACCTGCAAATAGGTTTACACCGTTTTTAGACAGTGACATATGGCAGTGCATACCTGAGCCGTTATCACCCACTAATGGTTTTGGCATAAAGGTCGCTGTTTTACCAAATACGTGAGCTACGTTTTGTACCACGTATTTATAAATTTGGGTTTCATCTGCTTTTTTGGTCATGGTATTAAAGCGAGTAGCCACTTCATTTTGACCCGCAGTTGCTACTTCATGGTGATGAGCTTCAACGACTAAGCCCATTTCTTCCATGATGTTACACATAGTAGAACGAATATCTTGTGATGAATCGACGGGTGGCAGTGGGAAATAACCACCTTTAACCATCGGGCGGTGGCCTTTGTTGCCGTCTTCATATTTGGTATTGGTGTTCCATGCCGCTTCAATATCGTTGATAGCGTAAGATGCGCCGGAAATATCGTTTTTGAAACGAATATCATCAAATAGGAAGAACTCTGGCTCTGGCCCAAACAGTACTGTGTCTGCGATACCACTTGATTTTAAATAGTCTTCAGCACGTTTTGAGATAGAACGTGGGTCGCGATCATAGCCTTGCATTGTGCCAGGTTCTAAAACGTCACAACGAATAATCAGAGTTGGATCTTGGAAAAATGGATCAAGCATTGTGGTTGTTGCATCTGGCATCAGCACCATGTCTGATTCGTTAATGCCTTTCCAGCCACCAATAGAAGAGCCATCGAACATTTTTCCTTCTTCAAAGAAATCATCGTTAACCTGATGAGCCGGAATAGTAAGATGTTGTTCTTTACCGCGGGTATCAGTGAAACGTAAGTCAATATATCTAACTTTATGTTCTTCAATCATGGATAATACATGTTCAAGGGACATAGGAACTCTCCTGGCGAATGGTTTTATTGAGTACAGTGGCCTTACACATTTTTTCGGTGAATTTTTTGCTCACCTAAATTCTATTGCGAAAAGCATGCCAACTTATCTAAAAAGGGATATATACTGTATTGATGAAGTTTAGTGTAGAATATCTCCTGTGATTTTTTAATTATTGCACAAAGTTGGTGCAAATTAAGCCTAATTAGTTGCACTGTTTTGGTGCAAACGAACGGATGCTACTAAATTCTGAGGCGTGAAAAGGATCACAATTCAATTAATTGCATATTGTTAAGCAATCATTATTGTGATCTTGTTTAGTCTCTCGTCTAAAGCGTGTACAATACTGCGCTTATTTCTACAATGCCTGAGGCAAATTTTGTGATCGAAAACTTGCGTAATATCGCCATCATCGCCCACGTTGACCATGGTAAAACAACTATCGTCGATAAATTACTACAGCAATCTGGTACGTTCGGCGAACGTGAAACCGTTGCTGAGCGCGTGATGGACTCAAATGATCTCGAAAGAGAGCGCGGAATTACTATTCTTGCGAAAAATACAGCGATTAAATGGAATGACTATCGTATCAATATCGTAGATACCCCAGGACACGCCGACTTCGGTGGTGAGGTAGAACGCGTTATGTCTATGGTAGACAGCGTTCTATTGCTGGTTGACGCGATGGATGGCCCAATGCCACAAACTCGTTTTGTGACACAAAAAGCATTTGCTAACAACTTAAAACCAATCGTTGTTATCAATAAAGTTGACCGCCCTGGTGCGCGTCCAGACTGGGTTGTTGATCAGGTATTTGACCTGTTCGTAAACTTAGGTGCAACTGACGAACAACTTGATTTCCCAATTATCTATGCATCTGCATTAAACGGTATTGCGGGAACAGATTACAATGACATGGCTGAAGATATGACTCCGTTATATGAAGCTATTGTCAAATATGTAGAGCCACCAAAAGTTGATCTGGACGGCACATTCCAGATGCAAATTTCTCAGTTGGACTACAACAACTACCTAGGTGTTATCGGTATCGGTCGTATCAAGCGTGGTAAGGTTAAACCTAACCAGCAAGTGACTATCATCGATAGCGAAGGTAATACTCGTAACGGTAAAGTCGGTAAAGTGTTAGGTCACTTAGGCTTAGAACGTATTGAAGTTGAAGTAGCAGAAGCTGGCGATATCATCGCAATTACAGGCTTAGGCGAACTGAATATTTCTGATACGATCTGCGAAACAGGTGCTGTTGAAGCATTACCTGCATTAGCTGTTGATGAACCAACTGTTAGCATGTATTTCTGTGTTAATACTTCACCTTTCTGTGGTCGTGAAGGTAAGTTTGTGACTTCTCGTCAGATTTTAGATCGTCTGAAAAAAGAGTTAGTCCATAACGTAGCATTACGTGTAGAAGAAACTGAAGATCCAGATGCATTCCGTGTATCAGGTCGTGGTGAGCTTCACCTGTCAGTTCTGATCGAAAATATGCGTCGTGAAGGTTACGAATTAGGTGTATCTCGTCCTAAAGTTATCTTCCGTGATATTGACGGCCGTAAACAAGAGCCTTTCGAACAAGTCACTATCGATATTGAAGAACAGCACCAAGGTGATGTGATGCAAGCGATGGGTGAACGTAAAGGCGAAATGCGTGATATGCAACCAGATGGTAAAGGACGTGTACGTTTAGACTACATTATCCCTAGCCGTGGTCTGATTGGTTTCCGTACTGAATTTATGACCATGACATCAGGTACTGGTTTACTGTATGCAACATTCAGTCACTATGATGATGTTCGTCCAGGTGAAATCGGTCGCCGTAATAACGGTGTTATGATCTCTAATGGCCAAGGTAAAGCCGTTGCTTACGCACTGTATAGCTTACAAGACCGCGGTAAATTATTCGTTACTCATGGTGCAGAAGTTTATGAAGGCCAAGTGATTGGTATTCATACTCGCTCTAATGACTTAACAGTAAACTGCTTAACTGGTAAAAAGCTGACTAACATGCGTGCTTCTGGTACTGATGAGGCGACAACGCTGACTCCACACCTGAAACAAACATTAGAACAAGCATTAGAATTTATTGATGACGATGAGTTAGTTGAAGTAACTCCGCAGTCTATTCGTCTGCGTAAGCGTTATCTGTCAGAAAACGATCGTCGTCGTGCTTACCGTAGCAAAGACTAATTCGTTATTCTGATAACATAATTCTTAGGGCGCGTTTAGCGCCCTGAGTTTATACTCGTCATACTTCAAGTTATAGAGGTGTTGGCTACGTTCAATTAGTCGAGTCACATAGTTTATCTACGTTCCCCGTCTATCTTTATTGTCGCCTACCTGTAACTTAAATTATTTAGAGTATCTGGTACTACTAGTCGTGCTATAAGATAGTAGTACTATAAGACGAATGCGGTGGGAAATTTGCCACCGCATAAGTTTTACGCCTCCTTCCTATCTTTCAGTGAACTACATCTTAAAGTTAAACTCCTTTTGTCTCATTTTGCTTCTCTCCCTCTTCTGGTTTTCTGTTTTACAAAAAAATTAAGTGTGATTATTGTACTTTTTTGACGTTTAAGCCTGTTCAGTAAAGCGATTTATGATTAAAGTAAAATGAGTTTTCTATTATGGAGAGGATTTATGCTTTATATCTTTGATATGGGTAATGTGATTATTGATATCGATTTTAACCGAGTATTCGCAGTATGGAGTAAGCTGAGTGGTGTTCCATTAGCAAGCATAAAAAAGGATTTCACCGCCGGTGAAGTTTTTAAATTACATGAGCGCGGTAATATTACAGATATCGAATTTGCTGAAGAAATTAACTCAGAACTTGGCATGAGCTTAAGCTTTGAGCAATTCGCTGAAGGATGGCAGGCTATTTTTATCGCAGTACGACCTGAAGTCATTGATATAATGAACAAATTAAGAGAACAAGGACATCGGGTTGTGGTGTTATCAAATACTAACCGTTTACACCAAGATTACTGGCCAGAACACTATCCTGAAATCGCGGCTTCTGCTGATTTTCTCTACTTGTCGCAAGATCTTGGCATGAGAAAGCCCGATCCTGAACTCTTTAAGTATGTTTTAGAATCTGAAGATGTTGAAGCACAAGATGCTGTTTTCTTTGATGATGTAAAAGCCAATGTTGATGCAGCTATTGCTGTGGGTATAAAGGGTGTACATGTCATTGATAAACAGACCATCATTGACTACTTCAAAGATTATGATTTTTCTCTCCCAGTAGAAGAATAATGCTATTGTAAGGATAACAATGGATTGAATTTGTTATCCTTTTTTATTGATTTATTTTGGAGAGAGCATGATCGCGTTAATTCAACGAGTGACACGGGCAAAAGTGGATATTGCAGGTGAAACTGTCGGCGCTATTAATCAAGGTTTATTGGTTTTATTAGGTGTAGAGAAAGACGACAACGAACAGAAAGCCAAAAGATTATGTGAGAAAGTATGCGGCTATCGTATATTTAGTGATGAAAACGACAAAATGAACCTAAATGTGCAACAAGCAGGTGGTAGTCTGTTAGTTGTATCTCAATTCACACTTGCCGCGGAAACACAAAAAGGAATGCGTCCAGGTTTTTCGAACGGTGCGCCCCCAGAATTAGCGAAAAATCTCTATCACTACTTTATTGAACAATGTCAGCAACAAGGCTTAGAAACGCAAACAGGTCAATTTGCTGCTGATATGCAAATCACACTGACTAATGACGGCCCAGTCACCTTTTGGCTGCAAGTATAACGTCGAACGTACAGTCGTGTTAAAAGGAGCTCAGATATGTACCATTTACGGACCCCAAAGACAGAGGCAGAATTTGATGCCTATTATGCTTTTCGCTGGGAAATGCTTCGTAAACCTCTACATCAACCTGAAGGCTCTGAAAAAGACGGTTATGACACTCTTGCTCATCATCAAATGGTTGTTGATGAAACAGGACAACCCGTTGCGATTGGGCGACTCTATATTAATGCCGACAATGAAGGTGCTATTCGCTTTATGGCGGTGCGTACAGATGCACAAGGTAAAGGTTTAGGCACATTAGTGGCTATGGCGCTAGAGTCGCTTGCTCGCCAAGAAGGTATAAAACGGATCGTGTGTAGTGCACGAGAAGAGTCTGTAAGCTTCTTTGAAAAGTTAGGTTATGAAAATTGTGGTTTAGTGACAGGTCCTCAAACGACACCCATTAAGCACTTTTTTATGAAAAAAAGTATTGAGTCTTTGGATGATATTCTTCATCGACCAGATTGGTGTGCAGAATTACAAAAACAATGGCATCAACATATTCCTTTAAGTGAAAAAATGGGATTACGTATTACTCAATACACAGGAACCCGTTTTTATACCACTATCCCTGAAGCAGGAAATCAAAATCCTCATCACACTATTTTTGCAGGTAGCCAATTTTCACTCGCAACATTAACAGGTTGGGGATTGATTTGGCTATTAATGCAAGAACATAAGTTGCAAGGTGATATTGTGCTGGTGGATGCACATATTCGTTACCGCAAACCTGTATCAGGGCGTCCTGCTGCCGTTGCTGATATGGAAAATTTAAGTGGGGATTTAGGGCGACTAGCGAAGGGAAGCAAGGCACGTATTAAGTTGGACGTCGATATTTGTGGTGATGAAGGTGTCGGTGCTGTTTTTAGCGGCACTTATATTGTTTTACCTTCACAAAATAAGCAGTGCTAATTCAGCTATCTATCTTTAGAGTAACTTAAAGGGAAATCACTATTTTCTTTTGAGTTACCTTTTCTATTTTCTGCGTTTTTTATTAAAAAAACAGAGTATAAAAAATCTATTCTTGAATGCTGGTGTTATAGAGTTTCTATCGCTATCCAATTGATGTATATTTCGCAGTTTACGGAGGGAAGCATGGACACCAATTTATCTACTCGTCTTAATAAATATATCAGTGAAAGCGGGATCTGCTCACGTCGTGAGGCTGACCGTTATATTGAGCAAGGACTTGTCCTTATTAATGGCAAACGCGCTGGTATTGGCGATCAAGTATTTGCTGGCGATGAAGTCAAAGTCAATGGTCGATTGATTGAAGCACAGGATAACTCTGAGCTGGTTTTGATTGCGCTGAATAAGCCTGTGGGCATTGTGAGTACCACAGATGATGGCGAAAAAGATAATATTGTTGACTATGTTAACCACAGTACCCGTATTTTCCCAATTGGGCGTTTAGATAAAGATTCACAAGGATTGATTTTTCTGACCAACCACGGTGATTTAGTCAATAAAATCCTACGTGCAGGTAATGATCACGAAAAAGAGTACCTTGTGACAGTGAATAAACCGATCACAGATGAATTTATTCATGGAATGGGTGCGGGTGTTCCTATCATGGGACAAAAAACCAAGAAATGTAAGGTCAAGAAAGAAGCGCCGATGGTGTTTCGTATTACCTTAGTTCAAGGATTAAATCGCCAAATTCGCCGTATGTGTGAATATTTTGGTTATGAAGTCACTAAGCTTGAACGCATTCGCATTATGAATGTGAGCTTATCGGGATTACCTATTGGCGAATGGCGTGATCTGACCGATGATGAACTCATTACCTTATTTGAATCGATTGAAAAATCGACTTCTGAAGCGCCACCAAAACCAAAGCAAAATAAGCCGAAAAAACAAATTAGTAGTAATGCGAAAGCATTGGGTATTCATATTCCTCAAACAAAAACCAAAGAAACGGAAAATAATTCCCGTAAGCGTTTTGTTCAGCCTGGTCGTAAAAAGAAAAAACGTTAATATCATCTATAAAAATGTGATAAAGACAAAAAAACACCTGAAAGGGTGTTTTTTGTTTGTTCTATTTAAGACAAATTATTGCATCGATAAAATTAGTCTAAATCAAGCTCATCTAATTTATTTTGGCGACGTTCAAGTACGATCGCTGCAAGTTCTGCATCCATAACTCGCTCAATTAATACATCATAGTCTTCTTTAGAAAGGCAATAGAACAACGGAGTTTTATTGTCATCACACACAAGCAGTGTGCTGTTGTCTTCAAGTGCAGTTAAAGGAGATTGTTGAAACATATTTAAAGATATTTTTTCAGGGGAAAAATCTTCGTCAGACATGAAAACTCCACAATAAAGAAAAAGGCATTAGCGCATTGTAACGCTTTTTATAAAGGGAGCAATCCGTGCTCCTGCGAAAGATCAATATTATAGGTGATTAATTATCTCGCCATTTTGTATCACTGAGTTGAGTATTTGTTGCTCATCTTTACTTCCCGTTAATGTGCCATTAAGTGTTGATGCCACTGGGCTTGAACGTAAATCACCTTTCAATTTTAGTGTGAATTGGCCTATTTCGTCAGAGTAGGTTGTTTTTAAACCTAATGTATAAGGCGTTGATAAAGGTACATTTAGGCCATTAGCAATAAGTGAAAATTGGCGCTGTTGGTTAGATTGCACTAAACCTGCTGAACCTCGAACAATGCCATCACCAATAAATGCTGAATATTGCTCAACAATAGCGTTATCTTGTTGAGTGACAATTTTTAAATCAGGGCGACGTAATTCAATGCGATTTAACGTACCACTATCGGCATTTAATACGGCTGAACCTTGCCATAATCCCCATTCACCTTCTTTTGCAACCACTAAATTTCGCAGTTTTCCTGTTAAGTTTGTGAATTGGAATGGAAATTCTGGTGTGATATCAATCAAGATAGATTGATTGATAGATAACTGTTCGATAGTGATATTTTGAATATTACTCTTGTTATCTATTGGTTTAGCTAAAAAGTTGAGCCAATTTTCAGGTAGCGTATATAAAATGCCTGATAGTGTGGCATCTTGGATAGTGATGGTTTTATTGTCTTTATTCCAATGACCAGCAAGCTTAATTAGACCTTTTTCATAGCGTAGACTGAGGTTATCTAGATTAAGTTGATTGTTTTGCTGGTTGAGTTTTGCGATAAGATCAGTGAAGTGTTCATCTTGAAAAACAACATCATTTGTATTGAGTTCACCAGTTGTAAATGAAAGAGCGTTATCCCAACTAAACTGAGAAAATTGCCCATCAAAACCACTGATTGCCCACTGTTTTCCTTCAGCTGTAAAATCAACAATATTGAGTGCTCTTATGCTAATACGGGGATATTCAGAGAGAGACTGAATTAATTCGTTAAAGGTTTGTGAGGACTGCCAGCGCAAGCCATTCATATAAACTTCATCAAATTTCCATTGATTATCTTGATATTGACCACTTAATGAAAGTGAACCACTGAGTAGGCGGGTGCCTAGTTTCTCTATTTGAATATTATCGGGTTGGTATTCACCTGAAATAATAAAGTTACTAAAATGATTGTTGTTTATTGAGCCTTCTGCAATCGAAAATTGGAAATGACCCGCACCAATAACATCATTTAGTGTTGGTTTCCAAGGTGTAATACCACCTGTTATTTTGTCAGCATTAAACGTGATATCCACAGTATTGTTGCTCAATGCCATATTTTTAAATTGTAAAATATCAGCACTTAGTGGCATGGCTGGCGATTTACCAGTGAGCTTAATCGAACCGTTTTCTAAGGTGATTTTTTGTAGATGAGAAGGTGTGGTAAAAAATTGCCAATTCAATCTAATTTGCGCTGATTTTGCCGATACTGTGGCTTTATCTTGTTTAGGATTAACGAGGAGATCATGAACAATGACTTGTTCGGGTTGCATAAGATCATGCTCAATACCTGAGAAGCGAATATCATAGTCAGTGTATTGTGTCAGCCATTCACTGGTTTTTTGCGCGCCCCACTGAGTCTGAATAAAAGCGTAAATTATAATAATAAATAAAATAACGATAAGTATCAGAGATACCAAACTTTTCATCAGCCAGCGCATAACCTTTCTCCTGTTTTATACTCCATCAAAACAGTATACAGTTATGCCTGAAAACTAAGCGATGCTCAAGTATTCGTCACTATATAAAGCAAGATTATTTAACTGCTTATGCATTTATTATAGTGGATATCTTGTTCCTCAATTCGATAGTGGGTTGAGTATTTTGCTTTTGTAAATAGGTTTCAATATTACTCAATATATCGTTTATATAATTCTTATCCAATTGTTTTTTATCATTTAATTCTTCTTTTATTAACTTATTGCCATAGTTAATAAGTTGAGAAATAAGTTCATTAGGTTCAAGGCTGCCGGAATGATAAGTATCGTAAAAATTAGGGAGAATACCCGCTTGCGTTGGTAAATATTGAAACTGATACGTTAGAAATCCCTCTTTATCTTTATCTTGCTGATTATTAAGGCAAGGATTTTGTAAAAATGTCACTAAGTCTTCTTTAATATGTTCTAAGTTAAACTCAGGAATAGACTTATTTCCTAAATATGTAAACTTATGATTTGTATTAAATAACGATAAAATAGAATCTTTTAAATAAGTTAAAAATTGTCCTATTGTTTTTATATGATAACTTTCAGTTGATGGATGATTTTTAAGATATTGAAGTGCTTTATTATTAACAATATTAAGTGGCGTTGGCATAGTCGCTCTCTTTTGTAGATAACATGAGTAAACATATTAATTATCGCAATTTGAAGAGGAATGCTTGTGTAAAAAGACCCTGTTTTAGCGTAAAAATAAAGCGCTATTTTTTATTATGAAGATAGCGCTTTATTATTATGTTGCTAATTAATGATTATTTTTCTGGTGGAAAAATAAGATTTAAAATAATGGCAGTTAAACCACCAGCAGCAATACCTGAGGACAGCAATGTTTTTAGCCAATCAGGTGCAAACTGCAAGATTTGAGGTTGCTGTGAAACGCCCAATCCTACTGCAAGTGAAATCGCAAGGATCATGATGGCTCGGCGGTTTAGTGCTTCTTTGGAAACAATACGTACACCAGATGCAGCTATCGTACCGAACATAACTAATGTGGCTCCACCTAATACGGGTTCAGGAATTCTTTGCACAAATTCTGCAACGAATGGAAATAAGCCTAAGATAACGAGCATTGCGGCAACAACATAACCTACATAGCGACTTGCAACGCCTGTTAATTGAATAACGCCATTATTTTGACCAAAACAAGAATTTGGGAAGGTATTGAAAAATGCCGAAACCATAGAGTTAATTCCATTAGCCAATACGCCCCCTTTAATACGTTTCATATACAAAGGACCACTAACGGGTTGCTCTGAAACATCTGAAGTTGCTGTAATATCCCCAATGGTTTCTAGTGATGTGATCATAAACACCAGCATTAAAGGAATAAGTAAATGCCAGTCAAATGACAACCCATAATAAAAGGGTTCAGGAATAGTCATAAAAGGTGTTTCTTGATGTTCTGCTGGTGTGGGCAACATATCTAAAGCCCAAGCAAGAACATAACCCACAGCCATTGCAATGACCAAAGAAGCAACGCGTAAATAAGGATTTTTTTGTCGATTAAGTAAAATAATAACAATAAGTACAGAGCCTGCTAATAACAGGTTTTGTGGTGCACCGAAGGTATTATTTTCAATGGCTGCATAACCACCACCAATAGAGGTTAATCCAACTTGAATTAAAGAGAGACCGATTATCATCACTACGACACCAGAAACTAAAGGTGTAATGATGCGCCTTGCTAAATGAAGTACACGAGAAAGGATGATTTCGGTTAATGAGGCGACCATTAATGTACCAAAAAGTGCCGCCATCATCGTTGGAATATCCGCCCCTCCATTTTTTAGCGCTAATCCGCCCATAATCAAAGGTGCGACAAAATTAAAGCTAGTACCTTGAATTGATAACAATCCTGAACCTATTGGTCCCCATGCCCGAATTTGAATAAGAGAGGCAATGCCTGATGCAAATAAAGACATGCTGATAATGCGTTGAGTATCGTGTGCAGGTAATCCTAATGCTTGGCAAATGAGGATCGCAGGTGTGATAACCGCAACAAACATGGCTAAGAGATGTTGGCAAGCAGCAAAAAGTGTTTGTGGTAATGGCGGTTTCTCTTCTAAAGCAAAAAGAAGTTCGCTATTTTTTTTAATTGAAACGTCACTATTTTTAGGCAAATTTTGATTTTCTGAAGTAACCATGGTGTGAATTTCTTATTCGACAAAAACGGTATTTTAATGATCTGCGCCACAAAAGCAATCGTTTGCGTAAAAATGATGTTATCAAAATGCATAAGAGGCGCTCACATTTTTATATGTTTTAACTTGTGTTTGTCTCCGTTTTTTTTTCTAATCGGGGATACCTGCTTTTGGCGTTGTTTATGGATGAACTTAGCGTCGTAGTATTTTTATATAAAATTAACAAATAAGACGGGGTACATAAATGTATCATCTTGATGTTTATGGCACGCTGGTTGCGGCCACTTTGGTTCTCTTGATCGGACGTAAGTTAGTGAAATCTGTTCCTTTTTTAGAACGGTATACGATCCCAGAACCCGTTGCAGGTGGGCTACTTGTTGCAGTTCTTCTATTAGCATTCAAATCTTTTATGGATTGGGAAGTAAGTTTTGACCTCTCATTAAAAGATCCATTAATGCTGGCATTCTTTGCAACAATTGGTTTAAACGCAAACCTCGCAAGCTTAAAAGCGGGAGGAAAAGCGCTTTTTATTTTCATCTTTGTTGTTGTTGGACTGTTGTTAGTACAAAACACAGTCGGTATTGCATTAGCAGAAATGTTAGGTCTTGATCCATTAATGGGATTACTTGCTGGCTCGATTACATTATCGGGTGGTCATGGTACAGGGGCTGCTTGGGGTAAAACCTTTGTTGAAAATTATGGTTTTATGAGCGCGTCTGAAGTGGCGATGGCTTGTGCTACTTTTGGTTTAGTGTTAGGTGGATTGATTGGTGGCCCAGTTGCACGCTACTTAATCAAAAATATCCCAACGCCAGGATTAGGCGCCGACGACCATGAAATGCCAACAGCGTTTGAGAAGCCGACAACAGGCCGAATGATCACTTCAATGGTTTTATTAGAAACTATTGCGATGATCTCTATCTGTTTAATGGCAGGTACGTTCCTTTCTCAACTGTTAGAAGGTACAGCATTCTCATTACCGACCTTTGTGTGCGTTCTGTTTATTGGCGTTATTTTAAGTAATAGCCTTTCAATGCTTGGGTTCTACCGTGTTTTTGATAGAGCGGTATCAGTCTTAGGTAACGTGAGTTTATCGTTATTCTTAGCGATGGCATTAATGAGCTTGAAATTATGGGAGCTTGCATCACTGGCGATACCAATGTTGGTTATCCTTGGTGTTCAAGCAGGTGTAATGGCACTGTATGCCATTTTTGTCACTTTCCGTGTCATGGGTAAAAACTACGATGCGGCGATTTTAGCAGCAGGTCACTGTGGTTTTGGTTTAGGTGCTACACCAACGGCGATTGCAAATATGCAAGCTGTAACAGACCGTTTTGGACCGTCTCATCTTGCGTTCTTGGTCGTACCTATGGTCGGTGCATTCTTTATTGATATTGTGAATGCAATAGTGATTAAACTGTATCTGATGCTACCGTTTTTTACGCCTATAGTTGCAGGGTAGTTTGGTTGCTATAAATTAAAAGAGTTTCAAAAACGTTAAAGAGCACCTCAATGTTGAATATCGACATTGAGGTGTTTTTCTATATGTATTTAACTTACGAATATTTCAAGATCAACCCAAAGCGAGATTAAACGCACGCTAAACCATGCAAAAAAGTAACCTTAAGCTTGGCTATATTGTGTCTTGGCAGGCAGCCAGCGTTCGATTAAGGCTTGAGAATGCTTAGGGTAGTGTTGATGTAGATAACGAGCGATACGCTGAACTTCAGGAATAAGTCCTTGGTCGCGTAACAAATCAGCGACTTTAAATTGTGCATTACCCGTTTGCTTAGTGCCTAAAAGCTCACCGGGGCCACGGATTTCGAGATCTTTTTGTGCAATCACAAAACCGTCATTGCTATCTCTTAATACTTGCAATCGCAAACGTGCTGTTTGTGTGAGTGGTGTTTTATATAACAAGACACAATGAGAGGCGACAGCGCCTCGGCCTACCCGTCCACGTAATTGATGTAACTGTGCGAGTCCCAGTCGTTCTGGATTATCAATGATCATTAAACTTGCATTAGGTACATCAACACCGACTTCAATCACTGTTGTCGCAACTAAAAGTTGAAGCTCATTTTCTTTAAATGCAGCCATTACTGCCTGTTTTTCTACGGGTTTCATTCGCCCGTGTACCAATCCCACTTTGATTTCAGGCAGTGCAATTGTAAGTTCATCATAGATAACTTGAGCCGCTTGCGCTTCCAGAACATCAGAATCTTCAATTAAGGTACATACCCAATAGGCTTGTCGATTTTCTTCTGTGCAAGATAGCCTGATGCGTTCAATAATGTCATTACGGCGAGTATCAGGGATAGCGACAGTGGTAACAGGTGTGCGCCCAGGCGGTAATTCGTCGATGATAGACGTGTCCATATCAGCGTAGGCTGTCATCGCTAATGTTCGAGGGATCGGCGTTGCTGTCATCACCAATTGATGAGGATGAAAGCCTTGCTCTTCACCCTTTTTCCATAAGGCGAGGCGTTGATGTACACCAAATCGGTGTTGTTCATCAATAATCACTAAGGCTAGAGAGTGAAATTTAACTTGTTCTTGGAAAATAGCATGCGTTCCAATAATGATGGAAACGTCACCATTAGCAATGGCGTTTTGCTGTGTTTCACGCGCTTTTCCTTTCTGTTTTCCTGCTAACCAACCCACTTGAATACCAAAAGGCTCAAACCATTTTTTAAAGGTTAATGCGTGTTGCTCTGCCAACAATTCTGTTGGTGCCATTAAAGCCACTTGTTTGCCATTAGCAACAGCACGCAATGCACTTAGTGCAGCAACTAAAGTCTTACCTGAACCTACATCTCCTTGGATCAATCGCATCATCGGATAGTCTTTTTCTAAATCTGTTTCTATTTCATGGACGACACGTTGTTGTGCATTCGTAGGGGTAAAGGGGAGTGACGATAGAAATTGTTGGCGTAACGTAGAGGTACTTGGCATAAACAATGGCTCTGCGCGATAAGATTGTGCGCCAGCTCTTGCATTGAGCATACCTAGATTGTGGGCGAGTAATTCTTCAATAATTAGCCTTTTTTGCGCAGGGTGCTGTCCTTTCTCAAGCTCCGCAAAAGCGATATCAGGTGGAGGATTATGCAGAGTACGTAATGCCGTGGCTAACGGAGGTAAACCATGAATAAATTGTTCGGGCAATAATTCGTTAATAGTACAGGTATCGAGTAATTCTAAGGCTTGCTCTATTAATTTGCGTAGTGATGTTTGGCGTAAGCCTTCTGTTGTTGAATAGATGGGAGTGAGCGTTTCTTGCAGTTTAACTTCCGAACCTGCAACTTTGATTTTGTATTCAGGGTGAATAATTTCTGGGCCACGGCTTCCCCGTTTAACTTCTCCATAAGCAGTGACTTGTTTACCTTGAGCAAGGTTATTTTTCATTGCGGCAGTAAAGTTAAAAAAGCGAAGGGTTAAAATGCCAGAGCCATCAGAAATTTGGCAGGTCATCATTTTTCGTCGACCAAAAGTGACTTCGGTTCTTAGAATTTCACCTGAAACAGTGGCTGGAATGCCGGGAAGCAGATCGCTGATAGCATAGAGGTGTGTTTGATCTTCATAACGTAAAGGAAGGTGGAGTAACAAATCCTCAATAGTCACAAGCCCTATTTTTGCCAGCTTGTCTGCCTGACTTGCACCTACGCCGTGAAGAGTGGTTAAGGGGATTGCATCAAGCAGTTTTCCTTTCATGGGATCAATACTCCGTCTTTTTTAATTTCCTAAGTTGTTTTTGCGTCATTTGCATTTCTGCCCACCATGACTCAGGTGCTTCAATCTCACCGCTACCATTAATATAAGGGCGAGGCAGTCCTTTTCGACGAGAAACTTCTGCCAATACTGGGTATCCGCCTTCAAAGAGAAGAATTTGTTGTTCTTCTTCTGTTAAGGTGCTTTCTGTTCGATTATACATACCCGCAGCCTGACGTTGGCGTTGTGCTTCATATAAAATTAGCGCACTGGCGACAGAAACATTTAGGGATTGTACCATTCCCATCATCGGCACAATAATATCTTGATCTGCAAGCGCGATAGCATCTTGTGAGATGCCCGTTTTTTCTTGCCCCATAATAATACAAGTTGGGCGTGTGTAATCAATCTCGCGGAAATCAACCGCTTTATCTGAGAGATGAGTCGCAAGAACTTGCATACCTTGGGCGCGAAAGGCGCTAACTGCATCTGTAATAGTAGGATGAGTTTCTACATTGACCCAACTGTTACTCCCAGCCGCAGGTGAAACTAACATCCGCATTTTTTCTTCAGGCCAAATAGCATGAATTTTAGGAATACCCACAGCATCAGCTGTTCTTATAACAGCAGCAACATTATGGGATTTATGCACTTCTTCAAGGCAAACGGTAAGATCAGGTTGCCGCATCGCCATCATTTGGCAGATGCGGGCATATCGAATTGAATTCATGACTAGTTTTTATTACGGCTAACGCGCAGAACGTCTGGCATGATGCGAAGTTTACGCATGATATTGGCTAATTGAATTCTGTCTTTCGCGGTTAAGCGAATAAAAGCACAATACACGCGACCATCTTTCTCTTCTGTATTCATACTTTGAATACTCGAGTTTGCATCATTAATAGCTGCGGTTAAGTTTGCTAAAGCGCCTTGGTGGTTAATCATATCAACTTTAATTTCAGTGATGAAATCACTGTTGATCTCTTTATCCCACTCGACAGGCATGAATTTTTCAGGCTCTTTTTGGTAACCACGAATATTACGACAAGATTCATGGTGAATAACCAAACCTTTACCTGGGCTAATATGTGCAATGATAGGATCACCCGGAATAGGGCGACAACACTTAGCGAAAGAGATCAATACACCATCAGCACCTTTAATTGGGAGTTTAGGTGTTTCATCATTAGATGTTTCTGTTGGTGCGTTTTCATCTTGATTTTGACTATCAATCAATAAATTACGCGCAACAACAACGCTCATAGTATTACCTAAACCAATTTCAGCCATTAAGTCGTCGATTGAATGAAGCTTCATACGCTTCAACTCGCGCTCAATATTTTCAGCTGAAATATCAGTAAGCTTGTGCTCACCTAATGCGTGATTGAGTAAACGACGACCTAAATTAATAGAGTCTTCACGTTTTAGGTTTTTCAGAAGTTGTCGGATTTTAGAGCGAGCTCTTGAACTGACGACAAAGTTTAGCCACGCTGCATTTGGTCTTGCACCTGGTGCGGTAATAATTTCAACCGTTTGTCCAGTACGTAGCGATTGTGAAAGTGGATAAGGTTGTCTATCAACCCTAGCACCCACACAGGCATGACCGATATCTGTGTGTACGGCATAAGCAAAATCGACAGGAGTTGCACTTGTTGGTAATTCAACAATGCGACCTTCTGGCGTGAAAACGTAGATTTCATCAGGAAAGAGATCTGATTTTACGTTCTCAATAAATTCAAATGAGCTACCTGCGCTTTGTTGCAATTCAAGTAAACTTTGCATCCAGCGTTGGGCTCTAACTTGTGCAGTTGTGCCCGGTTGTTCACCTTGCTCTTTATAAGCCCAATGTGCTGCAACCCCCATTTCTGCCATTTGATCCATATCTTCAGTACGAATTTGTACTTCAACTGGCACTCCATGAGGACCAATTAGTGAGGTATGAAGAGATTGATAGCCGTTGGCTTTTGGGATTGCAATATAGTCTTTAACTCGACCGGGACGAGGCTTATAAAGACTGTGCATTTGACCTAAAACGCGATAACAGGTATCGACTTCTTTCACGATAACGCGAAAGGCGTAAATATCCATGATCGAGTGAAAACGTTGCTCTTTTAACAACATTTTCCGATAGATAGAGTAAAGGTGTTTTTCGCGACCGTTAACTTTGCATTCGATATGCGCTTCTGTCAGGCGACCTTCAATTTCAGAGAGGATTTTATTAATCATCTCTTTACGGTTGCCTCGAGCTGCTTTAACGACTTCTTTGATTACACGGTAGCGATTAGGATGTAGCGCCTCGAAACCCAGCTCTTCAAGCTCTGTTTTGATATGGTGTATACCTAAACGGTGTGCAAGAGGGCTGTAAATTTCGAGTGTTTCTCGAGCAATACGGCGACGTTTATCTGGGCGTAATGATCCCAGTGTGCGCATATTGTGAGTTCGGTCTGCCAGCTTGATCAAAATGACGCGGATATCTTTTACCATCGCCATAATCATCTTACGGAAGTTTTCAGCCTGAGCCTCTTTTTTATCTCTAAACTTCAATTTATCAAGTTTAGAGACTCCTTCAACAAGATCGGCGACCGTACTACCAAAGAGGCTTTCGATATCTTGGAAGGTTGCAGGTGTATCTTCGATAACATCATGCAACAGCGCCGCCATCAGCGTTTGGTGGTCTAATCGCATATCTGCAAGAATACACGCAACCGCAACAGGGTGAGTAATATAAGGCTCACCACTTGAACGAGTTTGCCCCTCGTGGGCATTTCGGGCGACGATAAAGGCTTTTTTAAGTTGTTCGACTTGCTCCGATGGCAAGTATTTTTGAACGATTTGATTCAGGCTTTCAAACAGGTACAAGGCAGACCTACCCCTATTTTATAAAACGATTAACGACGACCTTCCGCAATCGCTGAAACAGCTTGTAATTCTGCTGCTTCTTGCTCTTGCTGCTCTTGACGTTCACGAGCATCAAGAATTTTACCGTTAATCAGGCCTTCTTCGATTTCACGTAGCGCGACAACAGTCATTTTATCATTTTCTTCTGGAACTAAAGGATCTTTAGCGCCAACTTGTAACTGACGCGCACGACGTGCTGCGACCAGAACGAGGTCAAAACGGTTACCAATTTTCTCTACAGCGTCTTGAACGGTTACGCGTGCCATATTTGTGTTACTCCACCATTAACGAAATGACTGGGCATAATACTGAAAGTTAACTCAGTCTGCCAATAATTTGCTGATTAAATCACCATGTCGTAGCGTTTGACGATCAAGGCGTAATTTTTCTGAACGAATAATTGATTGTAAATCAGCAAGCGCGGTATTGAAATCATCATTAATCAGCAAATAATCATACTCATTAAAATGTTCCATTTCCGATACAGCTTGTGACATACGTTTTGTAATCACTTCTTCGCTATCTTGCCCACGTCCACGAAGTCGGCGGTAAAGCTCTTCTTTTGACGGTGGCAGAATAAAAATACTGCGAGCTTCAGGCATCGCTTTACGCACTTGCTGTGCGCCTTGCCAGTCAATATCTAAAAAGACATCGACACCACTGGCTAAGATTTCTTTGATAACTTTGCCGGAAGTTCCGTAATAATTACCAAAAACACAAGCATGTTCGAGGAAATCCCCGCTGTCTATCATGCTTTTAAATTCTTCTTCAGTAACAAAGAAGTAATGTTCACCATGGCTCTCTCCCGGTCGCATTGGGCGGGTTGTATGAGAGACAGAAACCTGCGTGTCATATAAAGGCTGTGTTTTTAACAGCGCTTGAATAAGACTTGATTTACCCGCACCGCTTGGAGCGGAAACAATATAAAGTGTTCCTTGGATCATGATGACTTTCTGAATTTGACTGGAGAATTAAGTATAAATACATGTTTAGGGAGCAAATCCCCTATATAGTATACACATACAATGAATGACATACAGTGCCCATGTTTAATACAGGGCCATTTTTTTCTTATTACATTCTATTTTCTTATATAGAAACAAGAGAAAAATTAAACTATGTCAATATTAACATACAATTAAAGGCTCAGTGATAGGAATTACCTTTTATCACAATAGCGAAAAGAGATTATATTTTGAGATACCCCACAGAATCAAAAAGAACCGCTGTCGTTAAAACAGCGATTCGTTAATCTTGATTCTCGTAATTAAAGACAGGTAAGCCCAATTTATAACGAATAGCGAGAAGTCGAGCTGTTAACCCAGCAATTAGGGTAATGATGATAATGACGTCTCTTGGTAACGGTGTATAAAACAGTAATCCCATATAAAGCCACGCAGCACCAAAAGCGATACCGGCATAAATCTCTTTTTGGAAAACCAGAGGAATGGTATTACAAAGCATATCTCTTAATACACCACCAAAAGCACCTGTAATCACCGCGGCAATAGCAGCAATAATTGGACCATAGTCCATATCGAGTGCGATTTGTGCGCCGATAATAGAGAAAACCATTAGGCCAATGGCATCTAAGATAAGAAAGAGTCGCTGTAAGTGTTTCATCATAGGTGCAACCCACATGGTGATAACAGCAGCACATGCAACAGTGACGATATATTCGGGGTGTTTTACCCAACCCAGCGGGTAATGGCCGAGTAGAATGTCTCTGACAGATCCACCACCAATAGCAGTTGCAGAGGCAATAATAATTACGCCAAAAACATCCATTTTACGACGACCAGCAGCGAGTGCACCCGTCATGGCTTCTGCTGTAATACCAATAATATAGAGAACACTAAGTAACATGATTTTCTAATTTTCTGACTATTTAGTGAGGATAGAATAATTACCTTGCGAAAAAGTCTCGACTGAATTTTTTTAGTGCCAGGTAAAATTAATTAGTTTTTATAATGTGGAAATTTATTTCCCGATAAGGATAAATATGTCTTTTCAGGAACATCAGATTACGTTTGATAGCCGTCATCATCAGCTAACTAATATAAATGTTTGGACGCCAGATAGCCAGTGGTTAGTCTATGATGTACGTCCCAATGGGGGATCTTTTACAGGTCTAACCATAGAAAAAATTCATGCGAAAACAAAACAGCAACAGATCATTTACACAGCAACACAAGGGGCACATGCAGGGGTTGCGACAGTAAGCCCAACAGAACCCGTACGTTATGCTTTTATTCATGGGCCAGAAAATCCAGATAATGAATGGCATTATGACTTTCATCATCGTCGTGGTGTGATTGTTGATGAGTCAGAAAATAATCGTGCATTTAATATTGATGCGTGTTCATTGACTTCACCTTATCAAGCGGGTGCATTGCGTGGCGGTACGCATGTTCATGTTTTTAGCCCTGATGGCACTCGTTTAAGTTTTACTTACAATGATCATATTATGCACGAACTTGGTGGCGAATATGATCAACGTAATGTGGCTGTCGCTGTACCTCTCAAAGCGGTTAATGTCACCAAGAAACACCCTCGTGAATATGATGGTGAATACTTCTGTACAGTGATAAGCCAAACCGTGGCGCATCCACAAAAGGGAAGCGACGAAATTAATAAAGCTTATGAAGAGTGTTGGATTGGTACTCAAGGTTATACAAAAGCGGATGGTTCACAACAACGTTGGGCTATTGCATTTATCGGCGATACCGTGAGTGAAAATGGTGATAAAGTTTCTGATATTTTCTTAGTGGATTTACCTGATGATAATCATGCTTTTAGTATTGAAGGTGATAAACCACTAGCAGGAACCGACACAACAATGCCAGCAGTGGCTAAAGATATTTACCAAGTTCGCCTAACAAATACAGCAAATAGAAAATATGCAGGTGTTTTAAATCAGCCTCGTCACTGGTTAAGAAGCTCGCCACAAGGCGATGCGATTGCTTTTTTAATGAAAGATGATAACGGTATTGTGCAGTTATATACTGTTTCGCCAAGTACTAAGGAAGTGAAACAAATCACCTCACAACCATGGGATATTCAGTCTGCCTTTACGTGGAATAGTAACGGACAATATCTCACCTTTATTTGTGATAATAGCGTGATGCTATGTAATGCGAAAACGGGTGAGTTAACTCGATTAACAGAAAAAACAGCACAAGCACCGAGTAGTGACGCTGTCGTATTCTCTCCAAATGACCACTATATTGCATTTATGCGTGATGTTGACAGTTATCGTCAGATATTTACAGTAGAGACTGGGTTGTAAAACTTTACAATATATTGAGAAGGTATCTTAAATAATAAGATACCTTCGTATTTAATAAAAAACTAATAATTTAAACATGAATTAAAATATTTATTTGTTTTGATTTATTTTATTGTTTTTCCTATTTTTATTTGTTGTGCTAAGTTAATAAACTTTAGTGAGATAATAACTAGTAATATTTAAAAGTAATTTATTATTAATGGAATGATATATACAATGGAATTGAATTTATGCTGGTGGAATATGGGATTATCTCCACCAATAAGATCAAGTAAGAAAATAAATATAGAAGATATTGGATTAGCAAAACAATATCTTGGGAAAATGATAAAAAAAAGAGCACTGGATATAGTTGCACTTTGTGAGATTTCTAAAAAAGAAAACCTAGATTTTAAACAATTAGCATGTGAATTAAATATGGAATACATTGATTTATCAGGAAGAATAGGGCGTATATTTATTGATATATCTATAATGTATAAGATGAGTAAATTAGAGTTTATCTCAAGTAAATTTTTAACTAAGCTTCAACCTGATAATAGAACAATAAGAGTCGGTGTAAGTGTTGTATTTAAAGAGATTGAAAATCAAAAAATAATCACATTCTTTTTATCTCACTGGCCATCAGTACTCAGTGCTGATGATAAAATCAGACGTATAGCCGCCCAAGAGTTGAGGAATAGTATTGATAAGCTATTTGAAAACCAAGGGAAAGAGGCTCAAATTATTTGTATGGGAGATTATAATACAGAGCCTTATTCTGATTCGATGATTAATACATTATATGCAACGAGAGATTACCACATAATAAAAAAGAAAAGAGAGTTATTATTTAATCCATTTTGGTATCTTTTGTCTGATAAGAAAACAAATAATTTAGGTACGTATTATTATAATTCAGCTTCAATGAGTCGATGGTATGTTTTTGATCAAATGATCTTCTCTTCATCATTTTTATATGGAAAAGAAGATTGTTTTAAGTTAGATCTCGAGCAGATTGATTTTTATCGGATACTCAATGATGACAATCACTGCCTTGATGATATTTTCTTTAAAAAGTTTGATCATTATCCAATATTTTGTAGGATTTCACATGAACGATGAAAATAATTTTTTTGAAAAGATAAAGGCTTCATTGGATAGGGCATCATCTATCATTGATATAAAAAAACAAATAGAAAATAAAATGAGCATAGTTATCGAAAAACTAGAAATGATCACTAATAATAAAATTAAAATATTATTTAAAGATAATCATCATTATTGCCCTAAATTTATTAATAGTGAAAGGCTTATTTATATCGATAAAGTAAATGTAAGTGATGAGTCTGGTTTTATACTATTTGGTTATAGTTTTAGTAAAATTAATGGTTTTCCTATTGAAATAGAAACTGAAATGGAATCTTTTCATGCGGAAGATATCGATGATTTATTACATATTATTGTGAATATCATTGATAGAGAATCGATAAGAATTATGGAGCTTGTTCATCATCCCCTAAAAGATAATTCAAGTAAAAATAATGTGATTTGATAAAAAAACCGGCATTGTTTTCACAATGCCGGTTTACGTATTTTGAGCTTTACAACTTATTGTAAAACAGAAATATCTGCGACTTTTAAGAACAGTTCACGCAATTGACTTAACATGGTTAAACGGTTGATACGAATAGCCTCGTCTTCATCCATTACCATGACTTTATCAAAGAAGTTATTGACCACATCACGTAATGAGGCCAGTTCAACTAATGCTTCTTGATATTTGCGTTCTGCAAATAAAGGTGCCAATTTATCTTGTAATACAGAAAGATTAGCCGCTAATTGAACTTCTTCTGGTGCTTTTAAGACGGAAGCTAAAACGGTGTCATTCAGTTTTACATCAGCTGATTTAGCTAGGATATTAGAAACACGTTTATTGGCTTCTGCTAATGCAGAGGCTTCCTCTAATGTGCGGAAATAAGTTACTGCTTTAACACGAGCATTGAAGTCAGCAGGTTGTGTTGGACGACGTGCTAATACTGCTTGAATAGTGTCAATGCTGTAACCCAGTTCTTGATACCAAGAACGGAAACGACCTAACATAAATTCGACCACATCACTGACCACATTTTTATTAGTCAGTTTGTCACCGTAAAGGCGAACCGCTTCTTGAGTCAGCTCTTCAATATCTAATGGTAAATCTTGCTCAACGATAATACGTAAAACACCCAGTGATGCACGACGCAGAGCAAATGGGTCTTTATCCCCTTTAGGATGTTGACCAATACCGAAAATACCCGCAAGTGTATCCATCTTCTCTGCAATAGCGAGGGTGCTAGCAACAGGATTAGAAGGTAATTCATCACCCGCGAAACGAGGCTGATATTGTTCTTTCAATGCAACTGCGACTTCTTCGGCTTCACCATCATGACGCGCATAATGCATACCCATAACACCTTGGGTATCTGTGAATTCGAACACCATATTGGTCATTAAGTCACATTTTGACAGTAAACCTGCACGGGTTGCTTTATTAACATCAGCACCCATTTTGCCCGCAATAAAGCCAGCTAATGCTTGAATACGGTCAGTTTTATCACGCAGTGTGCCTAAATCTTTTTGGAATAATACGGTTTCAAGGCGTGGTAAGTTATCTTCTAAACGTTGTTTACGGTCAGTTTTAAAGAAGAACTCGGCATCAGCTAAGCGAGGACGTACCACTTTTTCGTTACCGCTAATGATCTGCTGTGGATCAGAAGATTCAATATTAGTGACGAAAATAAAGTTTGGTAATAATCCACCTTGTTTGTCATAAACAGGGAAGTATTTTTGGTCACCTTTCATGGTATAAACCAGTGCTTCAGCAGGGACTTCAAGGAATTTTTCCTCAAATTTTGCTGTTAACACAACCGGCCATTCAACCAATGAAGTGACTTCTTCGACTAAGCTATCGCTTAAATCTGCAATACCGCCAAGTTTTTCAGCCGCAAGGCGAGCGTCATGAAGAATAATTGATTTACGCGTTTCGTAATCAGCAATCACTTTTCCGCGCTCATACAGAATTTCAGGATATTGATCCGCATTATCAATAGTGAATTCAGCTTCACCCATAAAGCGGTGACCACGAATAACGCGATCGCTTTGGATACCTAAAATTTCACCATCAATAACAGTATCACCTAATAATAAGGTGACAGTATGAACAGGGCGTACAAAGTGAGTTTCTTTATCGCCCCAGCGCATTAATTTTGGAATTGGTAATTTTGATAACGCATTGCTTACCATGCCAATCAGTAATTGGTTAACCGCTTCACCTTTTACTTCTGCACGATAAAATAACCATTCGCCTTTATCTGTTGATAAGCGCTCTGCTTGATCAACAGTAATGCCATTACCTCTTGCCCAACCTTCAGCTGCTTTTGTTGGTTTACCATCAGCATCAAATGCTTGAGCAATCGCAGGACCACGTTTTTCAATGGTTCTATCTGCTTGTGATTTTGCCATATTGGCCACTTTAATGGCTAAACGGCGAGGAGCTGCAAACCAAGATACATCACCATGAGTGATATTTGCGTTATCCAGTTCAGCAGTAAAATTAGCAGCAAAAGATTCGGCTAAAGAACGAAGCGCTTTCGGCGGTAATTCTTCTGTGCCGATTTCCACGAGGAAAGTCTCAGTTGTCATGATAGCCTCTTACTTTTTACACATAGGGAAACCAAGCGCTTCACGAGAAGCATAATATGCTTCAGCAACTGCTTTGGTTAAAGTACGGATACGTAAAATATAACGCTGGCGTTCTGTCACAGAGATAGCTTTACGTGCATCCAATAAGTTAAAGGTGTGTCCTGCTTTTAAAATACGTTCATAGGCGGGTAAAGGCAGAGGTTTTTCTAACTCTAACAACTCACGAGCTTCTTTTTCATATTGCTCAAAGCAAGAAAACAGGAAGTCTACGTCTGCGTATTCAAAGTTATAGGTTGATTGCTCAACTTCGTTTTGATGATAGATATCACCATAAGTGGTTTTACCTAATGGGCCATCACACCAAACTAAGTCATAAACGCTATCAACACCTTGAATATACATGGCAAGACGTTCTAAACCGTAAGTGATTTCACCCGTAACAGGTTTGCACTCTAATCCACCAACTTGTTGGAAATAGGTAAACTGCGTTACTTCCATGCCGTTGAGCCAAACTTCCCAGCCTAAGCCCCAAGCACCTAAAGTTGGGTTTTCCCAGTTATCTTCAACAAAACGAATATCATGAATTGTTGGGTCTAAACCTAATTCTCTTAATGAGCCAAGATAAAGTTCCTGAATATTATCAGGTGATGGCTTAATGATAACTTGGAATTGGTAATAGTGCTGTAAGCGGTTAGGGTTTTCACCGTAACGTCCATCTGTTGGACGACGAGAAGGCTGTACATAAGCCGCAGCAATAGGCTCTGGACCTAATGCTCGTAAACAAGTCATTGGGTGCGATGTGCCTGCGCCCACTTCCATATCTAATGGTTGGACAATGGTACAGCCCTGGCGAGCCCAGTAATCCTGCAGTGTCAGGATAAGACCTTGAAAGGTTTTGGTATCAAACTTTTGCATGTTATATCCGCATGGCGATACATAGAATAAAAAGAAAGGTTTCAGTATACCTTCTAGACGAAAGATATACAGCAAGGAATGCGGGCAATTTTCCCTCGATCAAAAAAATAATCCCTTAATTGAGTTTATGACTATGCTCAAAGAATTAGATTGAATTTTTTTTCACCTATTTACATGTATATTTATACAGTATATAAATGGTGCTATTAAAAGTTATTGGTAACAAGGAATGAAAAAATGAATAAGCGGCGTTGCGATTGGGTAACCAGTGATCCTGAATATTTGGCATATCATGATGAAGAATGGGGTAAACCTGAACGAGATAAGTACAAACTTTTTGAAATGATCTGCCTTGAAGGTCAACAAGCAGGGCTATCTTGGTATACCGTGCTTAAGAAAAGAGAAGGTTTTCGTCGTTGTTTTTTTGATTTTTCACCTGAAAAAATTGCCAAAATGACAGATAAGGATGTTGAGGCCTTATTGCAAAATCCCGCAATTATTCGTCATCAAGGAAAAATTAACGCCATTATTAATAACGCACGTATTTTTATGGCAATGGAAGAACAAGGTGAAGACTTTAGTCAGTTTATTTGGCAATTTATTGATAATAAACCCATTATTAATCAGTGGAACGATATTTCTCAGGTACCCGCATCAACTGACATCTCAGATAAAATGGCTAAAGCCTTAAAGAAAAAAGGCTTCAAATTTGTTGGCACAACAACTTGCTACGCTTTTATGCAAGCCGTTGGTATGGTAAATGACCATATTCTCTCTTGTTTTTGTCGCCAAGAAGAGAATAAAAACACCAATAAAAAGTAAAATATGAGTTGAGTTATCTTTAATTTGAGATGTAATTGGATTTATATTTCAATATTTTTATCTGTATTAATATTGTTGTTTTATGATTTCGATTATAACTATTGATGCAGATTAAAGCTCGCGGTATGGTGTTTCTTAACGAGAAAACAACATAGAAGATACCTGCAAAGATGACTCAACTATCACAATTTGGGCAAAAGTTTGCTCAGCATTCAGGCATTGCTCGCTTGATGCAAGACTTAAATGAAGGTATTCGCACACCTGGCGCAGTGATGCTCGGGGGGGGAAATCCTGCTCATATTCCTGAAATGGATAATTATTTTCGTCAATTACTTAAAGAGATGACAGAAAATGGCTCATTAAGTGATGCGGTTTGTAACTATGATGGCCCACAAGGTAAAGATGCCATGTTACAAGCGCTGGCGGCATGTTTAAAAGAGAAGCTAGGCTGGAATATTTCGGCGAAAAATATTGCACTAACTAATGGCAGCCAAAGTGCTTTTTTCTATCTGTTTAATTTATTAGGTGGTACAACCAAGGATGGGAAAAAACGTAAAATTCTTTTTCCAATCGCCCCTGAATACATTGGTTATACTGATTCTGGATTAGAAGAAGATCTGTTTGTTGCGAATAAGCCAACAATAGAAATGTTACCGAATGGGCAATTTAAATATCATGTTGATTTTGCTCATCTTGAAATCAGTGATGATATTGCGGCTATTTGTGTTTCAAGACCAACAAACCCAACGGGTAATGTTATTACAGATGACGAAGTTGAAAAGCTAGAGGCTTTAGCTAAACGGCACAATATCCCTCTGATTATAGATAATGCTTATGGTGTCCCTTTTCCGGGTATTATTTTTACTCAAGCAACACCTCGTTGGAATGACAACACTATCCTTTGTATGAGTCTATCTAAGTTAGGCTTACCAGGAGCGCGTTGTGGCATTATTATCGCCAGTGAAGAGCTGATTTCAGCCATTACAAATGTTAACGGCATTATTAGCCTCGCACCCGGTGGAATTGGGCCTGCAATGGCATTAGAAATGCTAAAACGCGATGATTTAATGCGGTTATCCCAAGACGTGATAGGGCCTTTTTATCATCAACGAGTACTTGAAACTATTCATATTATTCGCCGCTATTTACCTGAAGAACGTTGTCTTATTCATAAGCCTGAAGGTGCAATCTTTTTATGGCTTTGGTTTAAAGACTTACCTGTTTCTTGTGAAGAGCTTTATCGTCGTTTGAAAAAACGTGGCGTATTAATGGTGCCGGGACATTACTTCTTTCCGGGATTAGAAGATTCATGGGATCACGCTCATCAATGTATGCGAATGAATTACGTACCTGAGCCTGAATTGATTGAGAAAGGAATAAAAATTCTGGCTGAAGAAATCGAGAATATCTATCAGCCAGTGAATATCTAATAAAAATGCCCCTTCAGCGAGAAGAAGGGGCAAAGACAATAACGAGGACTTTTGAGCATAAGTTTGACGGAAAGAAATTGATTACTAAAAATTTAGCAATCCGTCTCAATCTAAATTTCTTAGCACGAGAGCTATTAAAACAGATATTTATAAAATCTATGGCTTAAATAAGAGCCATTCATTGCCTTAATTATCCCCCTGCTAAGCCAAATGTGGATTTTGATAACAAACTTGGCTCAACTATTTAATATATTTATTATTTTTACTACAAAGTCCATATGATAAGTGCCATCAATTGTGGTGTTATGATGCGTAAAAACATTGCTAAAGGGTAGACTGTGGCATAGGAAAGCGCGGCAGCTCCACTTGAGCTATGAATTGAGTTTGCGAAGGCTAATGCAGGGGGATCGGTCATTGAGCCTGCTAACATTCCGCAGAGACTTAAATAATTAAGCTTAAAGAAGACTCTGGCGATCACACCAACAATTAATAACGGTAATAACGTAATCAAAATACCGTAGCCAATCCAACTCAAGCCTTGACCATTAATGAGTGTTTCAACAAATTCACCGCCAGAGTTTAGCCCTACCACCGCAAGAAACATGACAATACCCAGTTCTCGCAATGCCAAGTTTGCACTTGGAGGCATAAACCAATAGAGCTTACCAAATGTACCAATACGCCCTAAAATTAAGGCAACGACAAGGGGACCACCAGCTAATCCCAGTTTAAGCGCCACAGGAATGCCGGGAATAAAAATAGGAATAGAGCCAAGTAAAACCCCTAAGCCGATACCAATAAAGACAGGGAGCATTTGAACTTGTTCTAATTTCTGACGAGCGTTACCTAACAGGACTGTAATAGCTTCAATAGATTCAGGACGTCCAACGACATTAAGAATATCCCCGAATTGCAACATACTATTATTGCTTGGAATAAGTTCGATACCTGCGCGGTTCAATCGAGTCACTACAACATCGTATTTTCTTTTCAGATCCAGATCTTTTAAACGCTTACTGAGTACAGAATCATTCGTTACAACGACCCGCACTGATTGCAGTAAATTTGTTGATGTTGAAAGTGAAGCATCGACCTCTTCACCAAGTACTAGGCGTACTTTATTGAGATCTTCTTTTGAACCCACAATATGCAGTAAATCTCCCAACTGAATAATCGTTGATGGCATAGGTACCATAATGTTATCTCCACGCTTTAAACGGGAGCAGACGATGGCGTCCTCATTGAGCAGAGGAATATCTTGCATTAATAAGCCATCTAAATTGGGATTTTTAATCGCAATATTAATGGTATGTAGTGCATCTTTAGTGCTGTGTTGTTGGTTGCTAAAAGCTTTTGCTTCTTCATCAATGTTGATTTTAAAGAACACACGAATAAGCCACATTACTAGCAGAATGCCACAGATCCCCATAGGATAAGCCATGGCATAGCCCATCCCCATTTGCCCCACAGATGTTGGGTCAACATGTAGATCTGTCAGTATTTGTTGTCCTGCACCTAAAGAAGGGGTGTTGGTAACAGCACCCGAGAAAATACCCAAAATAATAGGCAAAGGAACGTCAAATAGACGGTAAATAGACGCGGTTATGATTGAGCCAAGAAGAATAATTAATATGGCAAAGGCGTTTAGTTTTAAGCCCGAAACACGTAGTGAGGAAAAAAAACCAGGGCCGACTTGGATACCAATAGTATAAACGAAAAGAATAAGCCCAAATTCTTGAATAAAATGAAGGGTTTGTGCATTAAGAGATAAGTTATAGTGTTGAGCAAAGTGGCCAATAATAATTCCACCGAAAAGAACACCACCTATCCCTAGGCTGACCCGATAAATTTTGATATTGCCAATCCAAAGACCTAGAGCGCCTGCTAATGACAACATCACCATTGTTAATGCAATATCACTCATAAAAAAGATCCTGTACCCAAAAACAAAAATGAGAAAATTTGAGCTAAAACGATAAACCTATTTTGGCAAAAAACGATGAAAGTCGCTGTGTCTTATCGCACAGATTCAACATATATAGAGATCAAAAAAACAAGAAAGATAAATATAGAGTGAAAGTATTTATTTAAAATAATGAAGGTTGAATTTTAATATCATCGAAACATAATAATTAATAATATTATTATGCTTTTTTTTATTGGATAAAGTGAAACTTTCTTATACTAGAATTATTTATTTAATGACTAAAAAATTAAGCTTTTTTATATCATCTTTCTCTTGTCCTATAAGAGAAAACAGGTTTAACTATATGATAAAAAGCGTTGACTACAGATCTCGTTTTATAGGTGCCCTATGATATTCAGAACGACAAGTAAAAATTTAACATTAGTCACATTTTTGACGACATTACTGACAGGTTGCTCAAGTGTTATGACTCATGCAGGCCCGAATAAAGAACTTTATTCAGGGACAAAAAATAACATGACAATGCTAAAAGATGATGAAACTGGATGGGCAATGAAACCATTAGTTATTCTCGATCTCCCTTTTAGTGCCGTATTAGATACTTTATTATTACCTTATGATTATTATACTCAGGGTGATGATAAAAGTGATAATTCACCTAAAGAGCGCATAAAAAGATTGGAAAGCACAACTGTGAATAATAGTCATGAAAATAAGAATTAATATCAAGTTAATGACTAAATAATAAATAAGTAATTATATTTAGTCATTATCTGTTTATTTGATTATTTATTTAGCACTGTTTCTTCTTTAGGGCCAAACATCTTATTCAAACTATTAAGCTCTTGCATTTCCTTGTCACATATTACTTTTTGGTCTGCCAAAGGCGCTGTCATTATCTGCTTTTTGCTTTGCTCGAAGTTAGCCTTAATCTCCGGCATATTATGTTTTAGATCTTCTCTTTGAGAAATGTACTGAATAAATTTATCCGCTTCTTTAAAGTACACTCGGCAAGCATGAGCTGTAGATGCTTGAGCTGGAAGTGTGGTTGACAATAAAAGTAGTGCGACACCCCACCAACATTGTTTCATTCTCTAAACTACCTACCTTATTTGACATAAGGTAATTATATAAAAAGCACACTAATTAGACGATAATAATTAAGAATAAATTTGTTATTTTTTTTCATGTTTTATGGACAACGTAAAGAAAGCCATAGTAAAACGAGGAAAGAAAGGTGAGCTTGTTACAATAAAGCTAAAACTCACCTCGTTTTTATGATAAAAAAGTTAAAAATCAACCGTTTTGGTTGAAAACCATACGAACAGTCAGGAGATACTAAAAAAGTATTGACGGAGTGGGTTTCTGGCAGTAAGATGCACCTCGTTTTCGGCGAGTAGCGCAGCCTGGTAGCGCAACTGGTTTGGGACCAGTGGGTCGGAGGTTCGAATCCTCTCTCGCCGACCATATTAAGAAACCCCGCTTTTAAAGCGGGGTTTTGTCGTTTTAGTCTTACCAAAATACCTTGCTCTTATTTTTGATTTCGCCATAAATGGTGTTTTCTCTCGATCATCTCACTTCTATCTCATCTCTATCTTGCATTCCAAACACGCATTCTGCTCAGAAGCAGAGAACCGTGGAAATATTTTCCAAATTAAGAGAAATATTGGCTGGAAATGATTTTGGATTTAGCCGATCCAATAACGTTGTTTCGCCCTTAAATTGTTTTAGAAACGCCTAAGAATGTTGAAAGAACATAAATTTTTCACTATGAAAGCATGAAAACCATTAATAACAGACTAAATTTCATAGTCTTATCTAGTTAAGTGGTTTGTTAAGAGCCAAAAATTGATATTTTTCACTCTATTTGCCTGATTAAAACTAAAATCAGGATCGTCTAGCAAGGTGATTATTTTTCTTCCATAACAGAATAAAGCACCAAGTTCTTTGTTTCATTTCAAAATATTCGTTCAATATTTAAGCGGTTAATCACAAATTATGGCTTTTTTTAAAATAGTCATTTCACTTAAGGATTTCTTAATGTGTGGTTTTATTGACTAGATATTAGCCAGAGACTTATTTTTTTATTCTGAGTTTGTTCGATATTCGTTTCATTTGTGTTTATAACTTGTTCTTTTTACCTTCTAACACCTTATTGACGTAAGGGAATACAGTTGGTTAATTGAACAATGACAAAATAAAAAGGTATTCCGTTTTTAAACAGGAAACCAAAACACAACAGAACAATTTCGGAGAGTAATGATGAAAAGCTCCAAAAGACAGACAGGAATTTTGACCGCTACAATCGGATTGCTCGCATTAGCTGTTTCTGCGGGTGTGCAGGCCAAAACATTGGTGTATTGCTCTGAAGGTTCACCTGAAGGATTTAACCCTCAGTTATTTACCTCTGGAACAACCTATGACGCAAGTTCAGTGCCTATCTATGACCGTTTAGTTGAATTTAAACTGGGTACAACAGAAATTATTCCGGGCTTAGCTGAAAGCTGGGATGTAAGCGATGATGGAAAAGTGTATACCTTCCATTTGCGTAAAGGCGTGAATTGGCATAGTAGTAAAACCTTTAAGCCAACGCGTGAATTTAATGCGGATGACGTGATGCACACGTTTATGCGTCAAATGGATCCAAAACATCCTTACCATAAAGTCTCTGGCGGAAGTTATGAATACTTCTCCGGCATGGATATGAACAACATGATCGAGAAAATCGAGAAAGTTGATGATCATACCGTTCGTTTTGTTTTAACTCGTTCAGAGGCACCTTTTATTGCTGATATGGCAATGGACTTTGCATCCATATTATCTGCTGAATATGCGGATAATATGATGAAAGCAGGTACACCTGAGAAAGTGGATCTAGATCCTATCGGTACAGGGCCTTTTCAATTACAGCAATATCAAAAAGATTCTCGTATTCTTTATAAAGCCAATGACCAATATTGGGGTAAAAAACCAGATATTGACCGTTTAGTCTTCTCTATCACACCTGATGCCTCTGTACGATATGCAAAACTGCAAAAAGGTGAGTGTCAGGCAATGCCTTTCCCAAATCCTGCTGATATTGCGAAGATGAAACAAAATAGCGATATCAATCTATTAGAACAACCAGGCTTAAACGTGGGTTATATCTCTTTTAACGTTGAGAAAAAACCATTGGATAACCAAAAAGTTCGCCAAGCATTAAGTATGGCGGTGAATAAAGACGCCATTATTGAAGCGGTTTATCAAGGTGCAGGCCAGAAGGCGAAAAACCTCATTCCTCCTACAATGTGGGGTTATAACGATGACATCGTTGATTACGAATATAACCCTGAAAAAGCGAAAGCACTGCTAAAAGAAGCTGGTCTTGCAGATGGTTTTACTATCGATTTATGGGCAATGCCAGTACAGCGCCCTTATAACCCAAATGCCCGCCGTATGGCTGAAATGGTACAAGCGGATTGGGAAAAAATTGGCGTTAAAACCAAAATTGTAAGTTACGAGTGGGGCGAATATCTCAAGCGTGCTAAATCTGGCGAACACCAAGCAGTCATGATGGGTTGGACTGGTGATAACGGGGATCCTGATAACTTCTTCGCTACGCTATTTAGTTGTGCGGCAAAAGAGCAAGGATCGAACTATTCAAAATGGTGCTATAAGCCATTTGAAGATCTGATCCAGCCTGCACGAGTAGCCGCCGATCACGAAAAACGTGTTGAACTCTACAAACAAGCTCAAGTTGTTATGCATGATCAAGCACCTGCTCTGATTATTGCTCACTCGACTGTTTATGAGCCAGTGAGTAAAAAAGTAGAAAACTATGTGGTTGATCCATTAGGCAAACATCACTTCGAGAATGTCTCTCTTAAATAATAGCAATACCTAATCGTTGGGTTGCTTTAAGTACGGTGTCTTTCTTTATGAAAGACACCGTTATTCAATAATAACGAATACATTCAGTACACTGTGAGCGCAGGGGACTTTCTCCTCTGATTTATCAGCGCTATCTTTTAGCTGATGTTTGAAAAGAGAATTAGGATATGCTGCAATTTATCCTTCAACGTTTGGGACTTGTGATCCCTACGTTTATCGGAATTACATTATTGACGTTTATTTTCGTTCATCTTATTCCCGGTGATCCGGTAATGATTATGGCGGGTGAGCGTGGACTTTCTCCAGAACGACATGCTTATTTAATGGCTGAATTGGGACTGGATAAGCCTTTATGGCAACAATATCTCAATTATCTAAATGGTATTCTCCACGGTGATTTAGGTATCTCATTAAAAAGCCGCATTCCTGTATGGGATGAATTTTTACCTCGCTTTAAAGCTACTTTAGAACTTGGCGTTTGCGCCATGATTTTTGCAGTTTCGGTTGGGATCCCTGTTGGCGTTTTGGCCGCGGTAAAACGTGGTTCTATCTTTGATCACACCGCGATTAGTGTGTCATTAGCGGGTTACTCCATGCCAATCTTCTGGTGGGGGATCATGTTAATCATGCTAGTGTCTGTAAAATTAGACCTAACCCCAGTCTCTGGGCGTCTGGCTGATAGTGTCTTTTTAGATGACAGTAATCCACTCACTGGATTTATGCTGATTGATACCTTTGTGTGGGGTGAGGAAGGGGATTTCTTAGATGCAGTTCACCACATCATTTTACCTGCCATTGTATTAGGAACCATTCCTTTAGCTGTTATCGTGCGTATGACGCGTTCTTCGATGCTTGAAGTATTAGGCGAAGATTATATTCGTACTGCTAGAGCAAAAGGTTTGAGTCGTGCTCGCGTCATTCTTATCCACGCATTACGTAATGCGATGTTGCCTGTTGTCACCGTTATTGGATTACAAGTTGGAACTATGCTGGCTGGTGCAATTTTAACAGAAACTATTTTCTCATGGCCGGGATTAGGACGCTGGTTGATTGATGCCTTACAGCGACGCGATTATCCCGTTGTTCAGGGTGGTGTGCTCTTAATTGCAACGATGATTATCTTTGTCAATCTGCTGGTTGATGTTCTTTATGGCATTGTGAATCCTCGTATTCGCCATAAAAAATAAGGAATGCATAATGACTGAAAATAAAGTAACACCGGTCATCAGTGCACCGGCTCCCATGACGCCCTTCCAAGAATTTTGGCACTACTTTAAACAAAATAAAGGTGCTGTTGTTGGGTTAATCTATATTGTAATTATGTTGCTTATTGCATTACTGGCGGGCTTTCTTGCACCTCATGCCCCTAATGAGCAATTTCGTGATTTCTTATTAGTGCCTCCTGTTTGGCAAGAAGGGGGAAGCTGGCAATTTATTCTCGGTACTGATGATGTTGGTCGCGATATTCTTTCTCGCTTAATGTTTGGTGCTCGACTTTCATTATTGGTGGGCTGTATTGTTGTCGTGCTATCACTTATCTTAGGAATTATTCTAGGATTGGCCGCGGGTTATTTCGGTGGTCTTGTAGATATCGGCATTATGCGTGTCGTCGATATCATGTTGGCATTACCAAGTTTATTATTGGCATTAGTGTTGGTAGCTATTTTTGGTCCTTCTATTGTTAATGCTTCTATCGCACTGACCTTTGTTGCTTTACCTCACTATGTTCGATTAACGCGAGCCGCTGTTTTAATTGAAGTTAACCGCGATTACGTTATTGCTTCTCGTGTTGCGGGGGCGGGCTCAATGCGTCAAATGTTTATCAATATCTTACCTAACTGTCTTGCCCCTTTAATTGTTCAAGCCTCTTTAGGTTTTTCTAATGCCATCTTAGATATGGCGGCATTAGGCTTTTTAGGAATGGGCGCGCAGCCACCGACACCTGAATGGGGAACCATGTTATCTGATGTATTGCAGTTTACACAGAGTGCGTGGTGGGTTGTGACGTTTCCTGGTCTTGCTATTTTGTTTACCGTATTAGCCTTTAACTTAATGGGTGATGGTTTACGAGATGCACTTGATCCGAAATTAAAGCAGTAACGGAGTAAGAACATGGCATTACTAAATATTAATCAATTATCTGTTCACTTTGGTGATGAAGATACTCCGTTTAAAGCGGTAGACCGAATAAGCTATCAGGTTGAAGAAGGGCAAGTTGTGGGTATTGTCGGTGAGTCTGGCTCTGGTAAATCAGTCAGTTCATTGGCAATTATGGGGCTTATTGATTTTCCGGGACGAGTGACGGCACAAGAGCTTTATTTTGATGGCAGAGATCTGATGAAAATCTCTGAATCAGAGCGACGAAATTTGGTGGGTGCAGAGGTTGCAATGATTTTCCAAGATCCGATGACAAGCTTGAATCCTTGTTTTACGGTTGGCTATCAAATTATGGAAGCGTTAAAAGTCCATCAAGGAGGAAGTCGTAAAACACGTAAACAACGTGCTATCGATCTCTTAACGCTGGTGGGTATTCCTGATCCCGCTTCTCGCTTAGATGTCTATCCACACCAGCTTTCAGGGGGAATGAGCCAGCGTGTGATGATCGCAATGGCGATCGCTTGTCGCCCTAAATTATTGATTGCAGATGAACCTACCACAGCACTGGATGTGACTATTCAGGCTCAAATCATAGAGCTTTTGCTCGATTTACAAAAACAAGAAAATATGGCGCTAGTGTTGATCACCCATGATCTAGCATTAGTGGCAGAAGCCGCAGACACCATTATTGTGATGTATGCGGGGCAAGTGGTGGAATCTGGAAAATCATCAGAAATTTTTAAAGCGCCTCGTCATCCTTATACTCAAGCATTATTAAGAGCACTTCCTGAGTTCGCGAGTAATAAAGCGCGATTAGCATCGCTATCGGGTGTTGTACCAGGACGCTATGATCGACCAACAGGTTGCTTACTCAATCCTCGTTGTCCATATGCTCATGATGAATGTTATAAGGTTGAGCCTGAATTAAAAGAATTAGGAACGCATCGTGTGAAGTGTCATACACCGTTAGATAATGCAGGGGAACCTACCCATGGTTGAAGTTAATCCAAATGTATCAACTCCTTTATTAAAAGCGGTTAATTTAGCGAAGTATTACAGCGTAAAAGGTGGGCTTTTTTCAAAAGAGAGAACAGTTAAAGCCCTTGATGGTGTTTCTTTTGAATTAGAACGCGGTAAGACTTTGGCTGTTGTTGGTGAATCAGGATGTGGTAAATCCACATTAGGTCGATTACTCACGATGATTGAGGTTCCTACTTCAGGCGAGCTTGCTTATCGTGGGCAAAATCTGTTAATTAAAGATAAATCGGCTGAGAAGCTACGTCGCCAAAAGATCCAAATTGTGTTTCAAAATCCTTATGGATCATTGAATCCGCGTAAAAAAGTAGGGCAAATTTTAGAAGAGCCTTTATTGATTAATACAACACTGAATGCCTCTGAGCGTAAAGAAAAAGTATTATCAATGATGGCAAAAGTGGGGTTAAAAACAGAGCACTATAGCCGATATCCTCATATGTTTTCTGGTGGTCAACGTCAGCGTATCGCTATTGCACGAGGCTTGATGCTTGATCCAGACATTGTGGTAGCCGATGAGCCTGTTTCTGCGCTGGATGTATCCGTTCGTGCTCAAGTACTGAATTTGATGATGGATCTACAACAAGATATGGGGCTCTCTTATGTTTTTATTTCTCATGATCTCTCGGTTGTTGAGCATATTGCAGATGAAGTTATTGTAATGTATTTAGGGCGTTGTGTAGAAAAAGGAACAAAAGCTCAAATTTTTGAAAATCCACAACATCCTTATACACAGGCATTATTATCAGCCACACCAAGATTGACGCCTGAATTAAGACGAGAGCGTATTAAATTAACGGGAGAATTACCGAGCCCATTAAATCCGCCACCGGGTTGTGCTTTCGCTGCTCGTTGCCGTCGCGCATTTGGGCCATGTAGTCAATTACAGCCAACATTAAAAGAGTATAATGGTCAGCTTATTGCTTGTTTTGCGGTGGAGCAAGATAACGCGATAGTTTAAATAAAATAAATTTATCTCATAAAATAAGAACAATATACTGATTTATATTGTTCTTATTTTTTTATTAATAATATTTAATTAATCTTAACTAAATAATCTAATAATGATTTTATAGATATCAAATATTATATTTATATGAGTTTTTTAAAATATAAACTTCAATGATATTAAAGGAAAATAATATTTTTCACTAAGAAATATACTGCGGTTAGCATTGCACTTTAACTTGAAGTTAAGGTTTTAATGGCATTTTATTTTATATGTTCTAGTGTTTTTTAGTGAATCGTATCTTTTTATTAAAATAAAGTAGATTTATTGTAAATAACCAAGAAAAAATAATATTTAATTTTTATTTTACTATTTTTATCTTATAACTATACTCAAATAATAATAATTATATATTTATCTACTTTCATTTTAATGGATAATCGCTTTTTATAACGTTATTTTCTTTATTGAGAGTGATACATAATCACAAAAATACAGTATAATCACTCTGATCAGACATGTATATTGGAAATAGCAACGATGAAACCTCATCTTAAACATTCATTAACAATAAAACAGATGGCCGCTGTTGCGGGCGTTACGTTGGTGACTATTGCTATTTTTATCAGTATTCAACTTGTTTATTTGATAGATCAACGCCGTGAAGATTATCAAAATCAGCTTTTTAATGCTGGTGTAAGTATCCAGCAACCACTCGCTGATGCATTGTTACGATCAGATTTGAACGATGCTAAACAACAGATTGTTACACTAAAAGCGACGGGTATTTTGGGTAAAGCGATTGTCATGCAACCCGAAAATGTACAAGTGATGAGTTTAGATTTCGCACCTAAGAAAGAAGTCTCTGAATTCTCAAGTTGGCTTTTTGGTATTCCCGTTGAAGCTGTTATTCCTTTACAGCCATTAGGTATTACTTCAACAGATGATAAGTCCTATAGTGGTCATCTCATTTTACAGGCTGACACAAATCGTTTTTATCGTTTTGCCAGTAATACTGTTGCCTTGATGCTAACAACATATCTGTTGATGGGGCTTATTCTGACGGTTGCTATTAGCTGGTGTATTAATCGTATTGTTGTAAAACCTTTACGCCAAATCGCCGTCAGCCTCAATAAAGATAGCCAAGTTTCAGCGTTATCTTGTCCAAAATCACATTGTGATGATGAGATTGGTTTGCTGGTTAAAGGATATAATCATCAAAAATCTGATCAAAAATTGCCGAAGGTCTGAACCTTCTTACGCCATAATGAGTCTAATCACTATAGTGATTTCATTTCATGTTTCTGTGGTGATAAAGATGATAATACAAAAAATAGACATCCAACATCTAACATGTCTTTTGGCACTTATTGTTAAACCTCATAAGTGGTTTAATACCAAGGATTAATACAACAGAGGTTCACATGCAGGGTGTAATGACACGAATTTTATTGGGAAGCGTTATGTTCGGCGCTGTTATTTGCCAAGTTCAAGCGGAAGCTTTGCAGCCTGATCCAGCTTGGCAAGAAGGGCGACTAGCAAATGGTTTTCAGTGGCAAATCTTACAAACACCGCAACGCCCAAATGATAGAATACAGATCCGTTTATTAGTCAATACAGGTTCTTTATCAGAAAAAAGCAGTGAAACGGGTTTTTCATCCTTGGTGTCCAAACTCAACGTTTTGGAAAATACAGGCTTAACGCCAGAGAAACGCGATAATCTATGGAAAAATGCGTTAGATCCTGACTATCCGTTACCTCCAATGATCGTTTCATACGATTTTACTGTTTATAATCTAAGTTTACCGAACAACCAGCCTGAGCTATTAAAGGATGCTTTTGCATTATTAGCAGGTATTGCTAAACCTGCTGAATATACCGAAGATGCGGTTCGTAATGCGGTTCAATCACCGCTTCCTATTGCAACATTTCCTCTCAATATTGAAGATCCTATTTGGCGCTCACGCCTTGAAGGCTCAAATCTAAAAGGCCACAATCCAGGAAAACCGGTTAATCAATCTGTAAATACTAAAGAGCTGTCAGATTACCAACAACGTTGGTATACCCCAGATATGATGACACTTTATGTTGCAGGTAATGTTGATAATCGAGTATTGACTGAAAGTATTAATCAGGCATTTTCAACTCTATCAGGAAAGCGTGTAACACCAGTTCCAGTGCCTGTTCTTGCCGATATGAAACCTGAAACGTTATATGTGCAAGAGCCTATGCGTGCAAAAGACCAAATTTCTTTAATTTGGGATTTAGACTGGTCGCCAGTAAAAGACTCTGACACATTAAATAAATATTGGTTAAGTGATTTAGCTCGTGAAGTAATTTTTGTGCATTTGGGTCGTAGCCTTGAACAACGTAAGGAAAACGACAGTACTCAAATTAACATTGATTGCCGGGTACAATATCAGCGTGCAAGTTGTTCTTTAAATATTGATACCGCAACGGCTCATATTCCTGCATTAGCATCATGGGTGGGAGAAGAATTGGGGCGCTTGCGTAACCAAGGTATCAGCGATGAGTTATACCAAGAGCTTCAACAAGAAAAACAACTTCAATTAACTCAGTTGTTTGCCCGTTATGCAAAAACCAGTACGGCGATTTTAATTAATCAGCGTCTGTTATCACAACAAAGCAATATTATTGATATTCCACCTGAACAATATCAGCGTTTACGCCAAGCATTTTTAGCTGGTTTAACAAAAGAGACATTAAATCAGGAGCTTTCAAGAGTTTTATCTGAAGATATTACTTTTGTATTAACGCAAAGTGGTGAAACACCAACGGTGAATTTAGGTGAATTGCGTATTCAATTTGAAAAGCAAGTTCATCCAGAAACGGCAAATACACCTGCGCCTGTTGCAACTAATACTACACCAAATAAAGCAGTTGAAACTCCAGCTTTAACAACTCCAGCGGTAGCCACAACACCGACGAGGAAACCGTAATAAAACAGAGATAGGCTGATATTAAAAATTTATCAGCCGTAAAATAAACAAAAAGCCAAAAGTGTTATTGATACATTTTTGGCTTTTTGATTTTAAAGGCGTTTAAATGCTTCTTTAACAATGGTTATCAGATCTTCACGGTTATTTTTTTGGGTTGTAAAGCCAGCAATAGCGATTTGTTTTTCAGGTAAATAATAAGCTACCGAACCCCAATAACCAAGATGATAGTAAAGTGTGCCTAGGTCAGTTTCTTCGGCCATTAAACCTAAACGATAATTTTCAGCACCTGTATGTGAACCTTGCCATTTCATCTCTTTTAAGGTTGATGGATGCAAGTAAACTCTATCTTCGAAGAGGTCAGCTGTAAATTTAGCTAACTCAAGGGTTGTCATCACAAGCCCGCCACCGCCAAAAGTATCCATTGAAGCATCAATATGAGTACCTTCATGTTCTCCTGTAAACTGTCTAGCACGCGCTTTAGGATGCTTAGGTTGTAGTTCTAAATCTTCCCACCACGTTTGTGGTAGATCTAAGTCTTGAAAATGCAATAGATCACGAACGGCGGTTGCCATATTTTTTCTCATAAACTGAGAAAGAATATCACCTAATAAAATATATCCTGTGTCCGAATAAATGAAACGTTTTCCAGCTGGAATGATGGGAAAGCCTTGTTGAGCATAGCGCGCTATTTGTTCTTCTCGTGTCCATTTATGAGAGGGATCTTTAATCACATCTTCAAGATAAGCTTCATTTGCATGATCGAATAACCCACTGCTATGGCTTAATAAATGGCGTAGTGTAATAGTTTTAAGATCATACCCTAGCTCTAATAATGTCTGTTGATAATTAGCACTTAAATATTTAGTTATATCATCATCAAGGGATAGAGCATCTTGTTCCCATAAACGTAAAAAAGCGGCTGCGAGAAAGGTTTTTGTATTACTAGCGATTCGAAAAGGCGTATCTACAGTTAATTTTTTCTGGGTACTTTCATCTGCAAATCCGTGCGCCATACCAAAAGGGTATGGAATACCTGCACCTGTAATATAGATAGCACTTGCTGAAGGTAAGGCATGAAAAGCATCAGTCATTGATTGAACCATAGTTACTTCCTTATCTGTCAGGAAAATAAATCAGCAAAAAGGGTGTACTTGGCACCCTTTATTTATATTGCAGAAATTCTCTATTTACTTTTTGTTGCTGCTCGTAATTCTGTTACTGTTTTACCGCCTATTCCCCAGTTATCCGTTTCAACTTCATCAATTACTACAACGGTAGTTGCTGGGTTTTTGCCTAATACATCAACCAAAAGTTGTGTTGCTCCCGCAATGAGTTGTTCTTTTTGCTCTGCGGTTGCACCTTCGCGTGTAATTTTAATATTAACGTATGGCATTGTTTTTCCTTATTACGTTATTTATAGGCGGTTAATGCAGGGAATTAACCATATAGTTTTATCATAAAGTTAAGATGTTGATTGCGTTTCAGACAACTGTTCTTTGCGCATATTCGGGCCATCAGTGGCGATCCACGCGGCACAAAAGAGTGTTAATCGGGCAAAAAAGTAGAAGAAAGCCATTAAACCTATCACTGAACCAAATGCGGCACCTGAAGGCGAGCTTGCAATTTTTGGTAGCATCCATGTCATAACAGATTTCAATATTTCAAAACCAATGGCAGCGATAAGTGTACCTTTAATAAGCGAAATTCGTTTTGGTTGATGGCGAGGTAAGATCCACAATATCCATAAAAAGAGTAAATAGTTTGCAGTAATGGAAATAGTTAAGCCAATTGTTGTCCATGCTGGTGTTAGCCATTCAATACCGTCTAACCCCAATGTGTGAACAATCATTCTTTGGGCTGAACCTGCCACAGAAGTTAGCGTAATAGTGACAATTAACGCAAAAAGTAAGCCAATTAGCGCTAAAAAGTCGCGAAAGTAGCGGAAATAGATTTTCTCTTGCTCTTCTTTATTTCTTTCCCAAACGGGGCGTGATTGAGCCAAAATGGCTTGGCGTAAATTACCCACCCAATTAACACCAGAATAAAGTGCAATTGCTAAACCAGTTAAACCAACGGTTGTACGCTGGCGAACTGCGGTATCAATACTTTGTTGAACTGTGGATGCAAGCGTTGGATCGTCAATGCTATTTGCGACACCTGTAATTAATTTAGCGAGTAAATCTGGATTTGAGGCCAAAACAAAACCCGCACAGGCAAAAGAAAGCATTAATACTGGGATTAATGATAAAAATGAAAAGTAAGTAATAGCTGCGCCGAACTGATTTCCCATTCTGTCAGTGAAACGTTCTGCTGCACGAATAAGGTGTGCAATAAAAGGGATATTGGTGACGAAGTTACTGATTTTTATCCCAATCCCAATGGCTTTTTTTCCACCATGAAGCCCTTTTTCCAGCCCTTTTTTTAGTGGCTGAGTCAGTTGAGTTTTTTCACTTACTGTTTTTTGTTGCTGCTCTTCTGACATATATCCTCTTTAATTAGATCAGTCCATTTTCAATAAATTAATGTTACTACTATAGTTTTCACTCAAAAATATCATAGCTTAATTTCTATTACACACCTTATGCTTATTGTAATTAGCCGCTGATTTAGGAGATGTATTTGTTTGTTCTGGCTTAAGTGTAGATGATGCTCTATTAAAAGGTGTAGATAATCTTGTACTTAATAAAGGATAAAAAACCAATACAGCAATTCTGAAATTAAGTTTAGTTTAATAAGAGAATGGCTACTCACTTATTGTTTTATTCTGTATTTCACAGTCAAATAAGGAGTAGGCATTAATTATTGATGATAACTACTTTGTCAGTAGATTTAATTCTTCTTCAATTGCTTTTAAATCAGCTTTTTCTTCAGCTAGTTTTCTTTCTTGTTTAGCAATTTTATCTGCATCACCTTTAAGTTGTGCTTCTTTTAATTCAAGCTCACGCTCTTTAACGTCAAGTTGTTTTTCACGTAATTCAAGGCGTGTGTTTTCAACCACTTTTTCAGGTGTGCAATAGCGTTCAACATTTTGTAATGCTCGCTCCAAGCCTTGGATGCGATATTGATTACCATGTGCTTTTGCATATTCCATCTGCTTTTGGATATTCTGTTTTTTTATTTCACAACCATTGGTTGATTTATCGGCATAAGCATTACTTGCGAGTAAGCTTAAGGTTATGGCAGTAAAAAGTAATTTTTTCATCTTTCTATCCTATTTAAACTTAAGTGAAATATGGGCTTATCATAACGGCTGAATACTAAGACACAACGTTTCTTTCGCTTTCAATGAAGAAGTTCGGCTTTTTCTGATACACTGAGTTTAATCACTATTTCTGAGTAAATTAATTACTAAGCTATACTTATTTCTAACGGAAGATAAAGAATGCTGAGCTATCGCCATAGTTTCCATGCTGGCAACCACGCCGATGTTTTAAAACATATTGTTCAAACACTCATCATTGAGTCTTTAAAAGAGAAAGAGAAACCTTTTCTTTATCTTGATACTCATGCTGGCGCTGGACGTTATCAATTAACCAATGCTCATGCGACTCGCACTGGCGAATATTTAGAAGGGATCGCACGCTTATGGCAGCAAGAAGAAGTGCCTGAGCTTATTTTGCCTTACCTTGAAGCGGTTGGAGAATTAAACGCAAGTGGGGAACTGCGTTATTATCCGGGATCACCTCTATTAGCGAGCAAATTACTAAGAGAACAAGATTCCTTAGCGCTAACAGAATTACATCCAACGGATTTTCCTTTATTACGTACCGAATTCTCTCGTGACGAGCGAGTTAGAGTTTCTCGTGAAGATGGTTTTGGCCAATTAAAATCTAAGTTACCTCCGCCAAGTCGTCGTGGATTCGCATTAATTGATCCACCTTATGAACTCAAACAAGACTATTCTGCTGTTGTTAAAGGTGTTGTTGAAGGCCATAAGCGCTTTGCGACAGGAACTTATGCGATTTGGTATCCTGTTGTTCACCGTCAGCAAATCAAACGCATGTTAAAAGAGCTTGAAGCAACAGGGATCCGTAAGATTTTACAAATTGAATTAGCAGTAAAACCCGATAGTGATCAACTAGGGATGACTGCATCAGGCATGATTGTGATTAATCCGCCTTGGAAATTAGAATCACAAATGAAATCAATACTCCCTTGGTTACATAAAACCTTAGTTCCTGAGGGTATTGGACATACATTAGTTGAGTGGGTTGTACCAGAATAAGCATCTTTATTATTGTTTTTGCCTATTACTGTAAAAGCTAAAATCTGACGTGCTATGTTTTAAATTTTGTCATAATAGACATCATGATATGACAGACTTAGCCTGTGAGTTACCTATTTTTCTACAGATAAATGGATCAGAGAAATGACGAGCAAACATTACGATTACATCGCCATCGGTGGCGGTAGTGGCGGTATTGCATCAATTAATAGAGCGGCAATGTATGGCCAAAAATGTGCATTAATTGAAGCGAAAGCGTTAGGTGGCACTTGTGTTAACGTGGGTTGTGTACCTAAAAAAGTGATGTGGCATGCAGCACAAATTGCTGAAGCTATTCATCAATACGGCCCTGATTATGGTTTTGATACCACAGTGAACCGTTTTGATTGGGATACACTAATTAGTAGTCGTTCTGCTTATATTGACCGTATTCATCAATCTTATGACCGTGTCTTAGGTAATAACAAAGTTGATGTTATCCAAGGGTTTGCTCGTTTTGTTGATGCCAATACGATTGAAGTTAATGGCGAAAAGATCACGGCTGATAATATTCTGATTGCAACAGGCGGTCGTCCTGTTCAACCTAATATTCCAGGTGCTGAGTATGGTATTAATTCTGATGGCTTCTTTGAATTAAAAGCTTTACCAAAACGTGTTGCTGTTGTTGGCGCAGGTTATATCGCTGTTGAACTTGCCGGTGTGTTAAATGCTTTAGGTAGTGAAACGCACCTATTTGTGCGTAAACATGCGCCACTGCGTAATTTTGATCCATTAATCGTTGAAACACTGTTAGAAGTGATGGAAACCGAAGGGCCTAAGTTACATACACACGCTATTCCTAAAGCCGTGATTAAGAATGCAGACGGAAGTTTAACGCTACAACTGGAAAACGGCACAGAGCAGACAGTTGATACATTAATCTGGGCAATTGGTCGTGAGCCAGCAACGGATAACCTGAATCTGGCGGTAACGGGTGTCGAGTTAAATGAAAAAGGCTATATCAAAGTCGATAAATTCCAAAATACCAATGTAAAAGGAATTTATGCTGTTGGCGATAATACAGGTGCAGTTGAATTAACACCGGTTGCTGTTGCCGCAGGGCGTCGTTTGTCAGAGCGTTTATTTAACAACAAACCTAACGAACACTTAGACTATTCAAATATCCCAACAGTGGTATTTAGTCATCCAGCTATTGGTACTGTTGGTTTAACAGAGCCTCAAGCGGTTGAGCAGTACGGTGCTGATCAAGTCAAAGTGTACAAATCGTCTTTCACAGCAATGTATAGTGCTGTGACTCGTCATCGTCAACCATGTCGTATGAAGTTGGTTTGTGTTGGTGCAGACGAAAAAATTGTTGGTATTCATGGTATTGGGTTTGGTATGGATGAAATGCTACAAGGTTTTGCTGTGGCTCTGAAAATGGGCGCAACGAAAAAAGACTTTGATGATACTGTGGCAATCCACCCAACTGCAGCAGAAGAATTTGTTACGATGAGATAAGCTATTTTCATTTATATCGCTTAAGCTTATTTTTATTATTATGTAAAAAGCTAGAGTTAACCCTCTGGCTTTTTTTATTGAGAATTTGTACTTACCCCAGTTTTATTTCGAACTCGAATATCCTCTTTTCTACGTATTTTCCAAAAAGTATATTCGTCTACTTACTGACCCATAAACCAGTTACTAGGTAAAATTACTTATTTTGTAAAAATAAGGCTATTAGATAGTCAGATCATCTTTTTATTTTATGCAATTGTGCGATAGATTTTGCTTGTTTTGTAAACAATGCTTTACAGCCCCTCCTTGTCATTTGTATCAAAATGTTAATTATTTAAACAATTTCTTTTTCTATTAAAAATTTATTCCATTCTTAATATCTTCTTATTTATCAATTGATAATAAACGCAAGGATTTCATCGCTAGCTCATTAAATGATGAATTTCTATGAAAAAAATGGTTAAAGTAACCATGTTGTATCTATGGATATTGTTATCTTAAGAAATGATTAACAAATAATTATAATTATTAACAATATAATGAACTATGGTATTATTCAGTTTTAAAGAAATAAATGAACAACATTATAAATATAAATAGTAAATCCATTACTGAGGTAGAAGATGAAAATTTCAAGGAGAAAGCTGCTTTTAGGTGTTGGTGCTGCGGGTGTTTTAGCCGGTGGTGCTGCGTTAGTTCCAATGGTTCGCCGTGATGGCAAATTCGTTGAAGCTAAATCTAGAGCATCATTTGTTGAAGGTACAGAGGGTGCGCTGCCTAAAGCGTCTGATGCAGTGATTATTGGTGGTGGTATCCAAGGTATCATGACTGCTATCAACCTTGCAGAACGAGGCATGAGTGTCACTATTTTAGAAAAAGGCGAGATTGGCGGTGAACAATCAGGCCGAGCATACAGCCAAATTATTAGTTATCAAACATCACCAGAAATTTTCCCATTACACCATTACGGGAAAATCTTATGGCGTGGAATGAACGAAAAGATTGGTGCTGATACCAGTTATCGTACACAAGGTCGAGTAGAAGCCCTTGCAGATGAAAAAGCATTTGATAAAGCGCAAGAGTGGATCAAAACAGCAAAAGAAACGGCTGGATTTGATACACCATTAAATACGCGCATTATTAAAGGTGAAGAGTTATCAAACCGCCTTGTTGGAGCTCAAACACCATGGACTGTGGCCGCTTTTGAAGAAGACTCAGGTTCTGTTGATCCAGAAACAGGTACGCCTGCATTAGCACGCTACGCTAAACAAATTGGCGTAAAAATCTATACCAACTGCGCGGTAAGAGGCATCGAAACTGCTGGTGGTAAAATTTCTGATGTTGTAACAGAAAAAGGTGCAATTAGAACATCTCACGTTGTTCTTGCTGGTGGTATTTGGTCACGTTTATTTATGGGTAACATGGGCATTGATATTCCAACGCTGAATGTTTACTTATCACAGCAACGTGTATCAGGTGTTCCGGGTGCACCTCGTGGTAACGTGCATTTACCAAACGGTATCCATTTCCGTGAGCAAGCCGATGGTACTTATGCTGTCGCACCTCGTATTTTCACAAGCTCTATCGTGAAAGATAGCTTCTTGTTAGGGCCTAAGTTCATGCACCTATTAGGTGGTGGTGAGCTGCCATTAGAATTCTCTATCGGTGAAGATTTATTCAACTCATTCAAGATGGCAACATCTTGGAAATTAGATGAAAAAACACCGTTTGAACAATATCGTGTTGCAACAGCAACGCAAAATACTGAGCACTTGGATGCTGTATTCCAAAGAATGAAAGCTGAATTCCCAGTATTTGAAAAATCACAAGTTGTTGAACGTTGGGGCGCAGTAGTTAGTCCAACATTTGATGAATTACCTATTATTTCTGAAGTCAAAGAATACCCTGGCCTAGTTATCAATACTGCAACCGTATGGGGTATGACCGAAGGCCCTGCAGCTGGTGAAGTGACTGCTGATATCGTTACAGGTAAGAAACCTGTTATTGATCCAACACCATTTAGTATGGATCGCTTTAAAAAGTAAATAACCCCTTGTTTTACTGTAAATTAAACATGTTAAGGAGTTTTCATGCGTTATAAAAGTTTACTTGTTGCCTTGCCTTTTATTTTTGGTGTAGCAAGCGCGAATGCGGAAGGTGTTGTACACCATAAATTAAACGGTATGCCTATTTCTGAGTCTGTTGAAGTAAGTGCAGGTAACAACCTTGTTTTCTTAAGCGGTAAAGTACCGGCTAAGAAATCAGCAGATGCACCAGAAGGCGTATTAGCGTCTTATGGTAATACTGAAGAACAAACTATCAGTGTATTAGAACAAATCAAAACTCACTTAAATGAACTTGGCCTAGATATGAAAGACGTTGTGAAAATGCAAGTCTTCCTAGTTGGTGGCGAAGAAACTAAAGGTGAGATGGACTTTAAAGGCTTTATGGACGGTTATTCTAAGTACTTTGATGCTTCTAAAACTGACCAACTACCAGCTCGTTCAACTTTCCAAATCGCAAAACTGGCTAATCCAGCATGGCGTGTAGAAATTGAAGTTATTGCAGTTCGTCCTGCAAAATAAGAACGATAGCTTTTACTCAATTTTGAAGTAAAACATAATCAAAGAAAACGCTAGAGAAGGGTAACTTTCTTTGGCGTTTTTTTATGGTATCGACATATTATGGCGATATGTCGATAAAATGCGTTTTTATAAACATAATAGCGAGACATGTTTATGGTATCGACATATTATAGCTATATGTCGATATAAATGAGTTTTATAAACATATGAGCTGGCCTCCTAAAATACTCTATAACGATCTGCCATTATTACCACCAGCTCTGGAACTCATTGAAACACGTGAAATATTGAAAGCGTGCATCAATGCGCGCTCAGCAATTGCTGAATTAAAAACAGCAGGAGAATTAATTCCTGATCAGGAATTATTGATAAATATCCTTCCAATATTGGAAGCAAAAGACTCTTCACGTATTGAAAACATTGTAACAACCAGTGATCAGCTTTTTCAGTATATTGATCACCAAGTCGGTGCTGATCCTGCAACTAAAGAAGCACTTCGTTATCGTACTGCCCTTTATGATGGTTATACTCATCTTGAAACTTATCCACTTTGTACCAACACGGCGATAGCAATCTGCACCAAATTACGCGCAATACAAACTGATATAAGAAAAACTCCTGGTACCGTATTACGTGATCAGAATAATCATGTGGTGTATACGCCACCAGAGGGTGAAGAATCTATTCGTAATTTACTGTCAAATTGGGAGCGTTTTATACACAATGAAGATGATTTAGACCCATTAGTAAAAATGGCTATTGCACATTATCAGTTTGAATGCATTCATCCATTCCCTGACGGGAACGGTAGAACAGGGCGAATACTTAATATTTTGTATTTAATTCAAAGCGGATTACTTACATTACCCATTCTTTATTTATCTCGTTTTATTTTGGAGAAGCGTGATGATTACTACATGCTTTTACGTAAAGTGACAGAAGAAGGTGATTGGGGATCTTGGATATTATTTATGTTAGAGGCTATTGAAAACACATCTCAATGGACAACAAGTAAAATATTATCTATACGTCAACTAATGGAAGAAACAACAGATTATGTACGTGAAAACCTTCCTAAAATATACACTCATGAGCTAATCCATGTCCTTTTTACGCAGCCATATTGTCGAATTGATAATCTTGTTCAACAGGGTATAGCTAAACGGCAAACTGCATCAATATATCTCAAGCAATTGGTTGAGATTGGAGTATTGGAAGAAATGAGTATTGGTCGTGAAAAACTGTATCTCAATACCAAATTATTACAAGAGTTGAATCAATAACGTTTTTTATTGCCTCGATAACTTAGAGGCAATAAAGGAATAATTGACTTCATAATATATGTTTTAACTACTTTCACCTTGAATAAACTTCACTGGAATAACAGAGATGTTATCTGTGATTGTTTTATTCTCAATTAATGCACTAATCACTTCTACGCTTTTTTCAGCCAGTTTTTCAAAGGGTTGCTCAATACAGGTTAATTGGCTCAGTGTTTGGTTTAACCAAGGACTACCATCGTAAGCAACTATTTTTAATTGTTCTGGAATGGCAATATTTCGTCTTGTTGCTTCATTAAATAATGCCATGGCGGGAATATCAGCAGCAAAAATAGCATCGATCTCTGAATGCAAAGAAAGTATTTTTGTTGCAAAAGAGTGAAAATAGTCTTTCTCTTCTTCTTTCCAATTTACTTTACAAGGAATAGGTTTAATACCTGCCTGAATGAGCGTTTCTTTAAAAGCTAAACAGCTTTGATATGAAGGGGTTGATGATAAATAACTTGAATTATCTTCAATATAGAGGATTTTTTGGCAACCTTTTTGAATAAGGTGTTCTGCTGCTAATCGACCACCAGTATGGTGATCGGAACACACTAATGGAATATCACGAAGATGACGGTCTAGCGTTACCACCGGTCTTTGAATATGCTGATATTCACTATCATCCAATAACAGATATTCTGCAATAATACCGTCGATCTGACCGCGTTTAAGCATATCAAAAAATATACGTTCACGTACTTTGCTATTTTGTGTTGCACATAACATCATGCTATAGCCATTTTCAGCGAGTTTATTTTCAATAAAACGTGTCACTGTCGCAAAATAAGGGTATTCAAGGCTATTAATAATGACACCAACAACAGCACTCTTTTGTTGATATAAATTTCTTAGCCAAGTATCTGGAATATAATCTAATTCCTCAACCGCTTTTTTTATTTTTTCTCGTGCAGCTTGAGACACATAGCCACTGTTATTTAATGCTCTGGAAACAGTGCTTGCTGCGACATTGGCTTTTTTTGCGACATCACGGATCCCGGCCATTGAATATGCTGTTGCTCCTTTCAATTAGTTGATGACCTAATATATCTTAATATGATTATGACAAACCCATCTTTATTGAGGTAATTGTGTTTTTTTAGTATGAGCTATTTCACATTTTAGTATGTTAATTACCTTACCCTCTCTTTTAGTGCCTATAGTATCTTATATTAATTATGGAACAGTTCCATATTTGCTAATTACCTTAGTGAGGTGAATATGTCTAATACTTGGTGGAAAGATGCCGTGGTCTATCAAATTTATCCCAAGAGTTATTATGATAGTAACGGGGATGGTGTCGGCGATTTAGCTGGGATCACGGAGAAATTAGATTATATTCAGTCACTTGGTACAAACGTTATTTGGTTATGTCCGATTTTTAAATCACCAATGAAAGACAATGGTTATGATATTGCTGATTATTCTGTTGTCGATCCTATCTTTGGCGATAATAACGCATTAGATAAACTTATTAGCGAAGCTAAAAAACGTGATATTAAAATTCTATTAGATTTAGTATTAAATCACTCTTCTGATGAGCATCCTTGGTTTAAAGCGGCAATTGAAGATCCTAATAGCCCATATAGCGATTATTATATTTTTAAACAATGGGATAAGCCGACTCCTCCTAATAATTTACGCACTTATTTTGATTGCTCCGTTTGGAGTCGTGTTGGAGAAACTAATCGTTGGTATTTCAATTCCTTTGGCCCTGAACAACCGGATTTAAACTGGGAAAACCCACAATTACGTAAAGATATTATCAACATGATAAATGTCTGGATCAAAAAAGGTGTTGCAGGATTTCGTATTGATGCGATTGGTAATTTAAAAAAATCACCTGAAGCTTTATCTGAATATCAATTTGAACCTGATAAAGATGATGGTTCAGCGTCTTTAGTGCCTTGGGTATTAAATCAACCTGGTATTGATAAGTTTTTAACTGAATTAGTCGAGAATACTTTTAAGCCTGCAAATAGTATGACGGTTGCAGAAATTGATGTACCTGAAAAAGATTTACGCGCTTATGTTGGCGAGAATGGTTATTTTTCCATGGTATTTGATTTTAGTATCGCTGATTTAGATATTCGTAATGAGAAACCATTTACCATTAATCCAATCACAGGTGAAAGATTAAAACCTGTATTTATTAAAAGTCAGCTAGATACTCAACGCGTAGGTTGGGGAGCACCTTATTTAGAAAATCATGATCAGCCTCGTTCATTAAATAAATTTCTTCCTAAAGGAGCGATTAATGTAACTAGTGCCAAAATGTTAGCGACATTTTTATTAACTCAACGAGGAACACCTTTTATTTATCAAGGGCAAGAAATTGGCATGACTAATTGCCCAATGACATTAGAAGAACATGATGATTTGCATGTTTTTAAATTACATGAGTGGGGCAAAAAATTAGGTTATAGCGACGAGCAAATAATTGAATACTTTAATGACCGCAGCCGTGATAATTCAAGAACACCTTTTCAATGGGATCGTGAAATAAATGGTGGTTTTAGCACAGGAAAGCCATGGCTAAAAGTTAACCCTAATTATGTGGATATTAATGCAGAGCAAGAGACACAAGATAAACATTCTCTTTTCGCTTATTATCAACAATTAATTGCATTAAGACGACATTCAAAGATCAGTGATATTTTGGTCTATGGTGAATTCTCGCCGTTGGTTTCACCAGAAAATGTGATTGCTTTTAAGCGTACTGATGATGGTAACTCAGTCAATATTTACTGTAATTTTAGTGGTGAAGAAAAAGCACTTACCATTAAAGCTAAAGATATTTATTTGCATAACAGCCCAATAGTGGAAGATGCACAAGGTGGCCTTATTCTTCAACCTTATCAAGCAATTATTTTTGCTTAATTTCCTCTATTTAATTGAAACTAAAGCGCCTTGCTTTTATAAGGCGCTTTATGATTTGCGACCTTTATTTCGTCTGTTTCAGCCAATCTGCAATAAATTCTGCAATAGCCTCGGGTGCGTTGATATCTAGTAGTGGAAAATCCACACTTAAATCACAATCACTGGCGACGGCAATAACGTGCTCATCAAGTAAGTCATTAAAATCACGTTCGTTGATATGGCGATAGAGCGCAATTTTAGGAATAGCTTCACCTTTAAAGCCTTCGACTAAGATTAAATCTAGCTTACTCGTATCAAAACGAGATGCGAGGTAATACAAATCTAATTCTGGTAGTTCTGGAGTCTCTGTCATTAATGCCCAACGTTGTTGGCTTGCGACTAATGTCTGATCTGCTCCTGCTTTTCTGAGTTCGTAACTGTCTTTTCCGGGCTTATCCACATCCATATCATGATGAGTGTGCTTGATCATGCCTACACGAATTTCTCTTTTGCGTAATTCTGGAATAAGCTGTTTTAGTAGTGTCGTTTTACCCGTTCCACTCCACGCCGTGATCCCTAAAAGGGGTAAATCTACTTGTGCCATATTTTTCATTCCTATTTTTTTAATTTGTTGGCTTTTTCAATATCGTCAGGGGTATTTAAATTAATAAAAGCACTTGCTTGATCCGCGAATAAAACAGAGTGCGCATTTATCTGTTTCATAAACAACATTAATTTTCGATCACCTTGTGCTAAATAAGTTTCTAGCATAGGAATAATACGACGATTTAGCAGTGCTAAGGTTGGATGTTCTCTTTCACCATCATCAACATAAACGGCTAATGCTTCGCCTCTTTGCTCATAGAGTTTTTCAACTAAATTAAGAGGAAAATAAGGGACATCGCAAGGTACAAAGGCAACCCAAGGTGTTGAAGCTTGCTTTAATAACGTGAGCATGCCAGCTAAAGGCCCTGAAAATCCTTCTATTTCATCTGTAATAACAGGATATTGGCTTTGGCGATATTGTTCTAAATTTCGGTTAGCACTAATCAGTATGCTATCAACTTGCGGTGCTAGTTTTTGGGCAATATGGCGGTATAAAGGCTGTCCATGTAGAATTTGAAGCCCTTTATCAGCCCCTCCCATTCGTGTTGCTTGGCCACCCGCAAGTATACCGCCTGTAATATTCTTCATTTTCATATTCAATATTTGTGAATAAATTGGCTAAATTTTCCGAACGATTTTTATCAAGGAAAGACGATATACTAATAAAAAATATCGACTTAATGAGATTTCATGTAAAGCGACAGCAATTTTTATCAAAAAAGCGTAATCTTTACGCATATTGACAGAGGTTTCCTTTTTCTATCGGATAATAATTGGTACTTTGTTGTTGTAATTAATAATAAGGATTTTTTGTATGAAATGTCACCGTCTTAATGAAGTTATGGAATTATTGCACCCAGTTTGGGAAGAAAATTCTGATTTAAACTTAATTCAATTATTGCAGAAACTGGCTGATGAAGCGGGTTTTAAAGGTCAATTATCTGATCTGACTGATGATATTTTGATTTACCATCTGAAAATGCGCGGTTCAGCGCCAACAGATGTGATACCAGGACTGAAAAAAGATTACGAAGAAGATTTTAAAACCGCCATTTTACGTGCTCGTGGCGTGATTAAAGATTAAATTCAGGATAGAAAATGGAAATGTCTGCCTCATTTAATTTTCAGGGACTTTCACCTGATAACATTTGGGACGCGTTAGTTAAAATCGGTTTTTATCCTGAGTCAGGGTTAACGGAATTAAATAGCTATGAAAATCGTGTTTTTCAATTTATGGATGAGCATCGACAACGTTATGTGGTGAAATTTTATCGTCCTCAACGCTGGTCGTATGAACAAATAAAAGAAGAACATGAATTTGTTTTAGCATTAAAGGAGGCCGAGGTATCCGTTGCTGCCCCTTTAATGATTAATAGTGAGACAGTTCATTTTTCTGATAATGGCTTTTATTTTGCAATATTCCCTAGCATAGGGGGAAGAGCATATGAAACTGATAATTTATTTCAGCTAGAAGAAGTAGGACGCACATTAGGGCGCATTCATCAAATAGGCAGAAAAAAGAGTTATGAGTACCGACCGACAGTTTCTATTGCAGAATATCTGATAGCGCCAAAATTAGAATTTGAAAGTAGTGCGTTAATTCCTAATAACCTCAAACCTCAATTTATAGAGGTTATAGATAAACTTATTCATGATGTGCGTCCTAGAATAGAGGACTCTGCATGGCAAATATTACGGCTACATGGTGATTGCCATCCCGGTAATATATTGTGGCGTGATGAAGTTGTAATGGTTGATTTTGATGATTCCCGAATGGGATCTGCGGTACAAGACTTTTGGATGTTATTAAATGGCTCACGGCAAGAACAGGTTATACAGTTAGATACGATCCTTGAGTCTTATTATGAATACCAAGATTTTGATTTACGTGAATTGTCATTAATTGAACCACTAAGAGCAATGAGAATGGTGCATTATCTCGCGTGGGTATTAAAACGCTGGAATGATCCTGCTTTCCCTCGTGCTTTTATTTGGTTTCAAGAGCAAGATTTTTGGTTTAAACAATTAGCCTTATTCAAGGGACAAGTGGAGCAGTTAAATGAGCCTCCTTTACAACTTAGCCCAATGTATTAATTCTTAGGAGACGATGAGAAATGAAAAAGATTTGGCTGGCGTTAGCAAGTATGGTGTTAGCATTCAGTGTTTCTGCTGCTGATTTTTCTGAAGGAAAACAGTATACGAATCTTTCTAAACCTGTTGCATCAGCGCCTGATGTTGTTGAGTTTTTCTCTTTTTATTGCCCACATTGTTATCAATTTTCTGAAGTGTATAAAGTCAATAGTACTGTTGAAAAGAATGTCCCAGAAAATACTAATATTGTCCGCTACCACGTTGATTTCTTAGGACCTTTAGGTAAAGACTTAACACGTTCTTGGGCTGTAGCAATGGCCTTAGGTGTTGAAGATCAAGTTTCTCCAGTTTTATTTAAAGGTATTCAAGAAACTCAATCTATTCGCTCTGTTGACGATATCCGTAATGCCTTTATTAAGGCTGGCGTTAAAGGCGAAGATTATGATGCAGCAATGAATAGTTTTGTGGTGAATTCTTTAGTTAGCCAACAACAAAATGCTGTCGCTGATTTCCAAATCAATGGTGTTCCTGCCATGATCATTGGTGGTAAATATAAAATGAAAAATGATGGTATCAGCGCAAAATCACCAGAAGAGTATGCAAAAACATATTCTGATATTGTGAATCAATTATTGCTGAAAAAATAATATAGGCTTAATTTTTTCCTATATAGACTAAGTAAAAGTATATAGATTCTTATATGAAAATAGCACTCAAGAAATAGGAGCGCTATTTTTTTTACTTTCATATTTTTGTCATAATATAACTATCCACATTAATAAAAAATATTGAGATTAATTTATAATATCTTAATGATTTCGCTAAGTGATTGATTTTTTAATTGTGTTAATAAATTTAAAAGGAAGCTAACTTATTAATATAGAGAGAGTTACAAAACTACTCACAGAGTTATCCACAGGTTTTCTGATGTTGTCTAAAAAATAAATCCTTAATAAAAAAAAGATGGTACTAATATGAACGTTAATATTTATGATGAATAAATAGCTCTATCTTAAATACTTTCTAAATTACACAGTAAGTTTACTTTTTAGTCTTTGTTTTTAATTGAAATCAGATTAATGGATATGGCTTCTGATAAAAAAGTACTTTAATTAATATTAAGTTATCATTCATACTTATTCTTTCTGTTAAGTTCGGTTAATAATAAATAATTGAGTATTTAAGCCGAATTTCTGCATTTAAGAACAGGTAAAATTCGTCTATTGGGCTGTGATGTGGCATTCTAGTCATATCAACGAACCTCAGAACAATGATGAACAGATTATGGTCCAGATAGCAGAAAACCCCTTTATCCTTGTAGATGGCTCTTCATACCTTTATCGTGCCTATCATGCCTTTCCACCGCTAACTAATAGCCAAGGTGAGCCAACGGGTGCGATGTATGGTGTGTTGAACATGCTGCGTAGCTTGATAATACAGTATAAGCCAAGCCATGTTGCGGTTGTGTTTGACGCTAAAGGTAAAACATTCCGTGATGAGTTGTATGAGGAATACAAATCTAATCGTCCTCCAATGCCAGATGATCTGCGTGAACAAATAGCGCCTTTACATGAGATGGTGCAAGCAATGGGTTTACCCTTGTTATCTATTTCAGGTGTGGAAGCGGATGATGTTATTGGAACATTGGCACTAAAAGCAGCGGCTGATGGGCGTGATGTCCTAATAAGCACCGGCGATAAAGATATGGCGCAATTAGTGACGCCAAAGATCACGCTGATTAACACCATGACCAACGTTATTTTGGGTCCTGATGAAGTTAAAGAAAAATATGGCGTTCCTCCTGAACTGATTATTGATTTCCTCGCATTGATGGGCGATTCATCGGATAACATCCCTGGTGTCCCTGGTGTTGGTGAAAAAACCGCACTAGGTCTTTTACAAGGGCTTGGTAGTTTAGATGATATCTATCAACAGCTTGATAATATTGCAACATTGAGTTTCCGTGGTGCTAAAACACTTGGCGCTAAAATGGCAGAGCATGAGAAAGTGGCAAAACTTTCTTATAAGTTGGCAACGATTAAAACCGATGTTGAACTCGATAAAACGTTTGATGATTTAGTGGTTAATGAGCCAAATTTAGATCAATTATTAGAGATGTTCACGCGTTATGAATTTAAACGCTGGATAAGTGATCTTCAAAATGGTGGCTGGTTAGCACAACGCAGTACACACAAAGTTGCAGTGCCTTACACCTCAGAAGCCGTTAACCCCAAAGAAGCACCTGTATCAGCTAATTTTCCTGTTATTACACAAGAGAATTATGAAGCTGTCTTAACGCATGAAAGTCTGGCGCGATGGGTTGAGCTTCTCAAAAAAGCACCTGCATTTGCATTCGATACAGAAACGGATAGCTTAAATAATATTGATGCTCGTTTGGTGGGATTATCATTTGCTATTGAGCCGGGTAAAGCTGCTTATATTCCACTACGTCATGAGTATTTAGATGCGCCAGACCAACTTCCTGTTAATGAAGTGCTAGCGGCATTAAAACCCATTTTAGAAGATAAAAATATTTTAAAAATTGGGCAAAACTTGAAGTTTGATCGTGGCATTATGGAAAATGAAGGTATCGAATTAAACGGTATTCATTTTGATACGATGTTGGAGTCTTACGTATTAAATAGCGTGAGTAATCGACATGATATGGATACTTTGGCTGAAAAACATTTAAACCATAAAACCACGACATTTGAAGAGATCGCGGGTAAAGGTAAAGGTCAACTCACCTTTAACCAAATTGAGGTTGAGCAAGCGACGTTATATGCGGCTGAAGATGCCGATATCACTTTATTACTCCATCAAGCGCTATATCCTCAAATAGACGCTATTGAGCCTCTTAAGCATGTTTACCGCGATATCGAAATGCCATTAGTTCCTGTGCTTTCTAGAATGGAACGCAAGGGAGTATTAATTGATGCTCAAGTGTTAGCTGTTCAATCTCAAGAAATTACACAACGTTTGGCTGAAATTGAAAAAGAGACGTTTGCGTTAGCTGGACAAGAGTTTAATCTCTCTTCACCTAAGCAGTTACAAGAAATTTTATTTGATAAATTGCAATTGCCAGTTATCAAGAAAACCCCGAAAGGGGCGCCATCTACCAATGAAGAAGTATTAGAAGAATTAGCACATAGCCATGAATTACCTCGCTTAATCTTAGAGCATCGTGGTCTTGCGAAACTGAAATCTACCTATACTGATAAATTACCATTAATGGTAAATAGTAAGACGAAGCGTGTACATACTTCATATCATCAAGCAGTGACGGCAACGGGGCGTTTATCTTCTCGTGATCCGAATCTTCAAAATATTCCAGTGAGAAATGAAGAAGGGCGTCGAATTCGCCAAGCATTTATTGCGCGTGAAGGTTTTAAAATTGTTGCTGCCGACTATTCACAAATTGAATTACGGATCATGGCACATTTATCGCAAGATAAAGGTTTGTTAGATGCCTTTGCTCAAGGTAAAGATATTCACCGTGCAACTGCATCTGAAGTGTTTGGTATACCTTTAGAAGACGTCACCTCTGAGCAACGTCGTAGTGCGAAAGCGATCAACTTTGGTCTTATTTATGGCATGAGCGCATTTGGCTTATCGCAACAGATTGGTGTTGAGAGAAGAGAAGCTCAGCGTTATATGGATCTCTATTTTGAACGTTATCCAGGTGTCTTGGACTATATGGAGCGCACACGTAAACAAGCTTCTGAACAAGGCTATGTTGAAACGTTAGATGGTCGTCGCCTCTATTTACCAGAAATTAATTCAAAGAATGCAATTCGTCGTAAAGCTTCAGAGCGTGAGGCGATTAATGCGCCAATGCAGGGTACAGCTGCGGATATTATCAAAAAAGCTATGATTGCTGTGGATAATTGGATTTGCAATGAATGTCCTGCTGATGTGCATATGATTATGCAAGTACACGATGAGTTAGTGTTTGAAGTGCGAGAGTCTTACCTAGAGAACGCAAATATCATGATCCATAAATTGATGGAAAGCAGTATGGAATTAGCTATTCCGTTGAAAGTGGAAGTGGGTATTGGTAATAACTGGGATGAAGCACACTAGTTTTTAAATACTATGTTTAATTAGAAAAGGGCGCAGGATTGTGCCCTTTTTGTTTATGCTTTAGTGTTTGGCGCAAGCTCTGACTCTTCAAATTCAAGAAAGTCTTCATGCAAACCTTGGATTAATCTATCCGTTGTTGTGCCTTTGCCATCGAGTTCCATCAAAGACCAACCTACCTTGTCATTCACGTCATAAAGATAGTTTTGATCAAGCATATCAATCACCTTGCCAATAATTGATTTACCATAGAAATGCAGCAATACCTTAAGTTCTTGATTATCAAGTTGGGAAGTAAGCTTTTGATATACTTCGGTTGCTTCATCAGAGTAAATATCCATTTCACTGATATTTTCCTCAATATCACGATAGATATCGGTGAGTCCTTTTAGTACAAGGAATCGTGCGAACTGCGGAATGTTTTCTTGTAATTCACTATTTGCCCATGATTTTGGGTTTGTTGCACCGGCTGCTTTGAGTTGTTCATATAAATCCTTAAATCGACTATTTTCCATTTTTACCTCAATTGATGTGCTAATGAGTTTTAAATCCATTGTATAAGGAATAGAGAGAAAAATAGTGGGAGTCTATCTATATTAGGGCAGAAAAAAGAAAAGCTCGGTTAATTACCGAGCTTTTTTATGTCAAAACTTATCAACATGTGAAAAAGAGATAAGTGAATAATTAAGCAACTTGCGAGTCTATCAGCTTGCTTAATTTTTTCTGTTTTTTCTCAATCCGTTGGCGTTTTAACGGAGATAAATGGTCAATAAAGAGTTTGCCATCAAGATGGTCTAACTCATGCTGAATGCAGCCTGCAAACAAATCAGAGGCTTCAAGTTCAATTTCATTACCATTTCTATCCAATGCCTTAACCTTTAAGAAGCGGTAACGCTCTGTTGGGGCAAAAGAATCTGGAATAGATAGACACCCATCCATCATATCCATCACTTCATCTTCAGTGCTGATAATTTCAGGATTGATAAGTGCAATCGGTTGATCTCGGTTTTCAGAAACATCAATTACAACAATGCGTTTAGATACATTAACCTGAGGTGCTGCTAAGCCAATACCTCGTTCTGCGTACATGGTTTCAATCATGTCATCGATTAATGTGCGTATTTCGTCATCTACTTTTTCCACTGGTACTGCGACTCTGCGCAGACGCTCATCTGGAAAACGCAGGAGCGTTAATACAGCCATGGATACCTCATTTTATCGCTAATTACATATTTACTACGGTCTCGCAATAAGCGTATCACAAAATCATTAAGGATAAACCGCACCTTTTGTGTGATTTGTTCTATTTTTAATCATATTCACGTAAGTGATTAAAGTCTCATAATTATGTAATTAAACTACATTTATTTATGGTTTGAATACATAAACACATAGCTGAATCGTGTCTGCATGTGAAAAAAAATTACAAAAGGGCTTTTATTAACCAATAAAATAGAGTACATTATCTCTCGTAGGGTACAGAGGTAAGATGTTCTATCTTTCAGACCTTTTACTTCACGTAATCGGATTTAGCTGAATATTAGCTGCCCCAGTCGACTTTATTTCGACTGGGGCATTTTTTTATCTAAAATTCACTGAAGTGGTTTGTGCGAGAAGTGAAAGGGAAAAGTGATTTCCCTTTTATCAATAGAAGATCAGAACGCTATCGTTGAGAAAAAAGAAGATAATTAAGCGTTGTCATCATTTTTAGGCTGTTCTTCTGAGCCTGAAAACCATTCATTAAGTGTGTTACGTAGCTTATCAATGCCAATTTTTTTCAATGATGAAAAGTATTCTACGCGGATATCGCCTACTTTATTTGCCAGCTCTTCACGTACGCTCATTAACTGCTTTTTACGCGCGCCTGATGCGAGTTTATCCGCTTTAGTCAGTAAAACGAGAGTAGGAAGCTCTGAGCCCACAGCCCAGTCAATCATTTGCATATCGAGATCTTTTAATGGATGACGAATATCCATTAAAATAACCACACCTTTTAAGCACTCTCTTTTTTGTAGGTATTCACCTAAAGAGCGTTGCCATTTACGCTTCATTTCTTCAGGAACTTGGGCATAGCCGTAGCCTGGCAAATCGACTAAGCGTAAGCCTTCTTCAATTTGAAAAAGGTTGATTAATTGCGTACGGCCTGGGGTTTTACTGGTTCTGGCTAATCCATTTTGTTGGGTTAACGCATTTAAAGCACTGGATTTACCGGCATTAGAGCGACCCGCAAAGGCAATTTCAATTCCTGTATCTGGTGGTAAATGACGGATATCAGGCGCACTGATGATGAAATGTGCTTTTTGGTAATTAAATTGGGTCATTATGGTATAAACCTCTCTGAAATAATGCGGCTTTTCATGCATACTCATTTCAATTTTGCATGAAAATGAATATCTAAAATATTTATTTGCTCTATTTTGGCGCAATTTAATGACTTATAACAGTGCTTAAAAATTAAAATTTACCCTGTTATAACGTAATTAGACTTATTGAGCGTAAATAAAGGTAAATGATTGGCACTATTTACCTCAGCGAATTAGAATCGCTGCATATAAAGTAAGTTGTAGACTATTAAAGTAAAGGATCCCTGCATGTTAAAACGTTTTCTTGTCACCTTCGTTACCGCTTGCACTTTAACAACAGCGACTTTTGCAATGGCAACGGGAGAAACCTTCGTTAAATTAGTCACCTCTGAAGGCAATATTGAAATATCACTGGATAATAAAAAAGCCCCAATTACAACGAAAAATTTTATTCAGTATGTCGAAGATGGGTACTATAACGGCACCACTTTTCATCGTGTTATTCCTGGCTTTATGGTTCAAGGCGGTGGTTTTACTGCTGATTTACAGCAAAAACAAACCAGAGCGCCAATTAAAAATGAAGCCGACAATGGATTACGCAATGTAAAAGGTTCTATTGCCATGGCTCGCACATCAGATAAAGACAGCGCAACCAGCCAATTCTTTATTAATGTGGCTGACAATGCATTTTTAGATCACGGTCAACGTGATTTTGGCTATGCCGTATTTGGTAAAGTTGTGAAAGGAATGGATGTAGTTGATAAAATTTCACAAGCTCCAACTCGTAATATTGGACCTTACCAAAATGTGCCAGTAAAAACGGTCACTATTTTATCTGCGGAAGTCGTAAAACAATAAACGCATTATTAGGATAGGATATTTACTTATTCTAATAAGATAAAATGCATATAAACCGGAATGAATATTTTCATTCCGGGATTTTTAGTACAAAAAAATCTTTTTGATCCTTCCTTTTTTCGTGTGATCTCCTGCAATAAGTATTCACTACGCTATTAATCACTCTATTCATCATCAATTACCGTCATTCTTGTTATTGCGCAATAAATCAGCAGGTTTTCTTGCTTACTATTCATATTTTACACCTGTGCTATGATAATCGGCTTTGTTGTACCCAAGTCGGTTAAACAACGAGCTATTTTGGCAAATCTACACTCGCTTTAAAATAGTAATAAAATAGATAATGATAAGAAAATCAGTCGGATAGGCTAATATGCTGTTACTTATTGATAATTACGACTCGTTTACCTACAACCTCTATCAGTATTTCTGTGAATTGGGTGCTGAGGTTGTTGTTAAGCGTAACGATGAGATCGGACTTAAAGAGATAGAAAAGATGATGCCAGCACATCTTGTTATCTCGCCAGGACCTTGTACTCCTGATGAAGCAGGGATCTCTCTTGAGGCTATACAGCGGTTTGCCGGTGAAATTCCTATTCTTGGCGTTTGTCTTGGACATCAAGCGATAGGACAAGCTTTTGGTGCATCAGTTATCAGAGCACGAGAAGTGATGCATGGTAAAAATTCATTAATACATCATAATCAACAAGGTGTTTTTAAGGGACTTAATCGGCCTTTAAATGTGACGCGTTACCACTCTTTAGTGATTGATGCGACGACATTACCCGTACCTTTTGAAGTGACGGCATGGAGCCAACATGATGGAAATGTTGATGAAATTATGGGAATTCGCCATCGTACTCTGCCAATTGAAGGGGTTCAATTTCACCCAGAAAGTATTTTAAGTGAACAAGGGCATGAGCTATTAAATAATTTCCTTAAATATTAAATGGATAGCATTTAAATAGCGAAATAACGCCTTTTTATACAAAACCACATTTGATTTTTTATTCATATTTAGTGATTATATTTTCATATTGAATATGAATAACGATCAGGTGGGGTAATGACAAAGCAAAGCATCAACCGGGCAACTTACGATCAAGTAATGTTGCCAATTTATTCACCCGCAGAATTTATTCCTGTCAAAGGGATGGGTAGCCGTGTTTGGGATCAGCAGGGAAAATCGTATATTGATTTTGCTGGTGGTATTGCTGTTTTAGCACTGGGGCATGCTCATCCTGCTCTTAATCAAGCCTTGAAAGAACAAAGCGAACAACTTTGGCATGTTAGTAATATTTTTACTAATGAACCAGCATTGCGTTTAGCACAAAAATTAATAAATAACACATTTGCAGAACGTGTCTTTTTTGCCAATTCAGGCGCAGAAGCGAATGAGGCAGCATTTAAGTTGGCTCGCCATTATGCCATCACTCGCCATAGTCCTTATAAAACTAAAATTATTGCTTTTCACCATGCATTCCACGGCAGAACACTGTTTACAGTATCTGTTGGTGGGCAACCTAAATATGCAGATGGTTTTGGCCCTAAGCCTGCAGATATCGTGCATATTCCTTTCAATGATTTAGAGGCGGTTAAAGCTGTTATTGACGACCATACTTGTGCTGTCGTATTGGAACCTGTGCAAGGTGAAGGTGGTGTCACGGTAGCAACACCTGAGTTTATGAGGGGGCTACGTGAATTGTGTGATAAGCATCAAGCTCTGCTTGTTCTTGATGAAGTACAAACAGGTATGGGACGTACAGGCAAGCTTTTTGCCTATATGAACTATGATGTGACACCAGACATTATTACAACTGCAAAAGCGCTAGGAGGTGGTTTTCCACTCAGTGCGATGTTAACAACACATGAAATAGCTTCTGTAATGGGCGTAGGGACTCATGGTACAACTTATGGTGGCAATCCATTAGCTTGTGCAGTGGGTAATGTCGCATTTGATTTAATTAATACACCTGAGGTACTTGAGGGTGTAGAAAAGCGCTATCAATGGATTGTGGATGAACTGGTGGCAATTAATCAAACGTACGATGTCTTTTCGCAAATCCGTGGACAAGGTTTATTGATCGGTGCGCAATTGGCACCACAATATAAAGGTAAAGCCAAAGAGTTACTCGGTCTTGCTGCCAAACATGGCTTAATGATGTTAAACGCAGGAGCCGATGTAATGCGTTTTACACCATCGTTAATTATTACCCAAGAAGAATTACAAGAAGGAATGGTGGCATTAAAAGTGGCTATTGCGGAATTTGTAAAAGGGTAGTGCGGACTAAAAACCCCATCTATAAGGATGGGGTTTATACAGATTGTATCATCAATAGCCCTTTTATTGGGCTATTGTTTGTTCGGGGTGGGGAAACTTAGCGAGTCCCGTAAACGACGATAGTTTTACCGTGTGCTGAGATCAGGTTTTGATCTTCTAGCATTTTGAGAATACGGCCTACAGTTTCGCGTGAACAACCAACGATTTGACCAATTTCCTGACGTGTAATTTTAATTTGCATGCCATCAGGATGCGTCATGGCATCGGGTTGTTTTGCTAAGTTTAGTAAGGTCTGTGCAATACGGCCTGTAACATCAAGGAAAGCAAGGTTACCTACTTTTTCTGATGTTGTTTGTAATCTGTTCGCCATTTGAGCAGAAAGGCGCATCAGAATATCAGGGTTAACCTGAATTAATTGACGGAATTTTTTATAGGAAATTTCTGCTACTTCACAGGCTGTTTTTGCTCTAACCCATGCACTACGTTCTTGATCTTCTTCAAATAATCCAAGTTCACCGATGAAATCCCCCTGATTTAGGTAGGAGAGGATCATTTCTTTTCCTTCTTCATCTTTAATAAGAACAGCCACGGAACCTTTAACAATATAATAAAGTGTTTCCGCTTTCTCACCTTGGTGGATCAGCGTGCTCTTGGATGGATATTTGTGAATATGGCAGTGTGACAAAAACCATTCAAGAGTCGGGTCTGTTTGCGGCTTGCCGAGAACCATTCGCGTTATCCTCTGTACGTTAAATGCAGCCTTTCAAAACGGATAGGTTCCCTTTTGATACAGCGTGCTTAAAAATCCTATCTTTACCTATTAACTTCCTGAGAACACGGTAAGTTAATATGGAGTAGATTATAATAAATGAGAAAATAATGCATTGATCTTAACCACTATCATCAAGCAGATATTGTTTTTAACACAATTAGTGCATTAAGTCTCGTTTTACGCAGTCAGCATAATAAACCTATTTGCTAATTGCTAGTTGAATTATGAGAATGTACTCTTTTAGTTTCTGTCATCTTTAGGGGAAAATAAATGGAAGCGAGAGTTAAGTGGGTAGAAGATTTATCTTTTGTCGGTGAGTCTTCTTCTGGTCATCAAATCATGATGGATGGAAATTCGGGTGATAAAGCACCAAGTCCAATGGAAATGGTATTAATTGCTGCAGGTGGGTGTAGCGCTATTGATGTTGTGAGCATCTTACGTAAAGGTCGTCACCAAGTGACTGATTGTGAAGTGAAATTAACATCAGAAAGACGCGAAGAAGCCCCTCGTCTATTTACTGATATCAATTTACATTTTATTGTTTCAGGTAAAGAATTAACGGATAAAATCGTAGAACGAGCTGTTCAATTATCCGCAGAAAAATATTGTTCTGTTTCTTTAATGCTAGGAAAAGCAGCCAATATTACGCATTCATTTGAAATAAAAGATGCCGACTAATTTTGATATTTTAAAATAAAGTTTAATTCGAAAAATAATATCCCTTAATTAATGGGATATTATTTTTATAGAGATAAATTTTATTTTGGTTAACTTATCTTTTCGCCATTTAATAATTTTTTGACTAATGGCGCCATAATTAATTCCATCGCTAATCCTAATTTCCCGCCCGGTACAACAATAGTATTTATTGTTGACATAAATGAGCCATGCAACATCGCAAGTAAATAGGGAAAATCAATATCGGTTAAGCCTCGAAAACGAATAACAATAAAGCTTTCATCGAGAGTGGGGATTGCTTTGGCAGAAAAAGGGTTTGAAGTATCAACCGTTGGAACTCGTTGGAAGTTAATGTGAGTGCGTGAGAATTGAGGAATAATATAGCTAATATAATCATCCATTGAGCGTACAACCGAATCTCTTACCGCCTCTTGTGAGTGTCCTCTTTCTGTGGTGTCTCGAATAAGCTTTTGTATCCACTCTAGGTTTACGATAGGGACAACACCCACTAGTAAATCAACATGTTGTGCGACATCGTGCTCATTGGTGACAACGCCCCCGTGTAACCCTTCATAAAAGAGAACATCGGTATTGTTTGGCAAAGGCTCCCAAGGTGTAAATGTACCTGGTAATTGGTTGTAGGGAGTGGCTTCATCATAAGAGTGTAGATACTTGCGAGATTGACCTTGTCCTGTATCACTATACTGACTTAAGGTCTTACTCAGTAAGCTAAAATCATTTGCTTCAGGGCCAAAATAACTGATATGTCTACCTTGTTCTCTGGCTTTTCTTATCGCCATATCCATTTCAGGACGGGTATAGCGATGGAAACTATCTCCATCAATCAATGCAGCATTTGCATTGAGTTGTTGGAATATCTTACGAAAAGCTTGGCTTGTTGTGGTAGTTCCTGCACCACTTGAGCCAGTCACTGCGATGATCGGATGCTTGATTGACATAGGTTATCCTTTTGCTAAATAAGGTTGGCCCTTATTGACGGCGATACATCGCTTGCTTTGAATAACTAACCAGAGCGAAACTGCGATGCCGGCATAATATTGACGCTCTCATGAAGTTCTGACCAAACCAATACGGCTTCACCGGATTTAAGTTGTTTTTTTACGTCGGCGACTTTTTGTTCAAGCGTTTTCTCTTGGATACCATAATCAGTGCCTTCTCGTAAAACAAAACTTTCAATAAGATTATCAAGTGTCTCTGTGGAAAGCTCATTCCAAGGAATTATCATTTGGTTTTCTCCAAATAAGCGGATAACCAGTCAGGTATTCGGCTTTCAAGCCACATCACGGGTTTAGAAAGTTTTCCACTTACAAAACCGACATGCCCACCAAACTCGGTGAGTTGATATTCAATGTTGTTTGGTAAGGTTGTGATATCAGGAATAACATCCGCAGACATAAAAGGATCATCTTTCGCGTGAATAATCAGTGTTGTTTTCTTTATTTTATTTAATAAAGGTAATGCACTGCATTGGCGATAATAATCTAACGCATCTTTAAATCCGTGAATTTTAGACGTGATAAGATCGTCAAATTGACGTAGTTTTTTAATGGATTTTATCGTCAATAAGCTGATTGGTAATGATTCAGGATAGCGAATAAGCTTGCGTGTCGCGTTATTTTTCAGCTCTTTTAACAGATACCATTGATAAAAACGAGAAAAGCCATGTTCAATTTTTGTTGAGCATGGTTCTAGCATTAATGGCGCAGAGACAATAACGGCAGCATCTACAACCGCATTTTCACCGCTTTCTGCGAGATAATAGGCAAGCATATTTCCACCAAGAGAGTAGCCAACGGCGGCTGTTGGTTGCTCACCAAATTCCTTTTTCAACCAATTTAAGAAGTAGCGAGCATCTTCCGTTTCACCAGAGTGATAAATGCGCTTTTGTCTATTGGGTTCACCACTACATCCTCTAAAGTGCATCACAACGCTTAGCCAGCCTCTCTCTTTTGCTGCGGCTAACATGCCGTGAGCATAAGGGCTACTAAATCCACCTTCTAAGCCATGAAAAATGACTAAGCGCGGTTTATTGAGTGCTGTTGTCGGATCTTCACTCCACGCTAAATCGACAAAATCGTTGTCTGGGAGATTGAGTCGTTGCCAATGTGGCGTAAGTTGTGGTGTCCTACGTACAATTCTTGGTAAGAGCGTTTGTAAATGTGGATTTTTAGCCCAACGCATTGGATTAAAGTATTGAGACATATTTTCCGTCTATCAAAATGAATTAACACTTGTTTGCTAAATAACATACTGCTATTTTCGGTGAAAATAAAACATCTGTCACATCTTTGAGCACTTATAATGACAATTAGTCTGATTTCATCGTTAGCAATTTTCCTATTTATTGCTGCTATCACGCCTGGACCCAACAACTTATTGCTTACTTCATCAGGTGCTAATGTAGGTTTTAAAAGCTCATTAAAGCTGATGGCTGGCATTATGCTAGGTATGCAATGTGTTTTGCTGAGTTCTGCATTTGGTGTTGCCGCATTATTGATAATTTATCCTGCACTGCATATTGGATTGAAGGTAGTCGGGAGTGCGTATCTGCTTTGGCTTGCTTGGAAAACAGCAACATCATCTTATCAGCGTTTAGATATTCCAGCAAAAACGCCCCAAGCAGTAAGCTGGTTTCAGGGCGGATTATTGCAATTTCTAAATCCAAAAGCGTGGATGATGGGATTAGGTGCAGTAGGAAGCTTCAGTTTATCGGGCGATGCTTATTTTAGCTCTGTTATTGCTATTAGTATTGTTATGGTTATTGTTAATTTCGTTGCCGGTATTGTTTGGATATTAGGCGGAACATTAATTAGTCTATTTTTACAAAGCAGACAGTCTTGGTTTATTTTTAATATCTCGATGGGATTATTAACGGCACTTTGTGTACCTTTGATTTGGATAGGGTAAATTAAAAAACATTTATAAATCAATAGATAAATTAACTTTCTTGATTAAAGTGATGTTTTTTTAAGTTTGGTTAAAATGATCTTTCTGAATGTGTATCAAAAAAAGAGCATTAATCTATCAAAAGAGAGATCTGCGATCATCTGTCATCTTTATTATGTATGTTACAGTGTCAATCATATAAAATGCTTATTGGTTTTGGGTTTTTACTCTTTTTAATATCCGTCTTTTTATTTAAATATGTTGTTTAATCTATTTTTGTATCATTAAAAATAATTCCCCTATGAAGGAATTATTTATTCCTTATTACTGTTTGTAATTAAAGGTTTTTTATTGTGTTAATGTTTTTAAAATGTGTTTTATATTGTCATTTAGTTAATTATTATGTTTAAAAACGCAATTTTGCTGAATATAAGTATATTCAGTTTATATCGTGTTGTTGACTAAGAAGAATAAATTATTATTTAAAATTGGAAAAAATTAAATTAAGTATTATAAAATATAGAGGTTAATGTGTGAGAGATTGAATAAAAAGAGTCAATATAACGTTATTATAAGAACAAGTATTTCGATAATAATATTACTTTTTTTATGATTTATTGTATCTCATATTTTGTTTCTAATTGATTTTATTCTAAAAACTTAATTACTTTAGGTATTAAACGTTTTATCAAAATTATTCCATATATAACTATATTGTACTCGAAGTGGATATTGTCATTATGCCAACATTAACGAAAATTGCGTGGATCAAGCCTGGTATGGCGACAAATCAACGTAAAATAGCGGATTATATTTTAGAGAACCCAGAAAAAACGGTCACTCTTTCATCACAGCAACTTGCTGAAACAATGGGTGTGAGTCAATCAGCTATTGTTAAATTTAGCCAAAAAATTGGATTCAAAGGTTTTCCTTCTTTGAAGCTTGCAATTAGTGAAGATCTTGGGCGAAAAAATGCAAATACTGGGCAGGATCCTAGCATATTACATAATCAGATTGGCTCTGAAGATAGCTTAGTTGTAATAGCTCAAAAACTTGCTCAAGAGAAGAATAATTCTATCAGTGATACCACTCGCCAAATTAATTACCTTCATTTTGAAAAGGTGATCCAGCTTATTGATGAAGCTCAGCGAGTTCAGATTATTGGTATTGGTGGTTCAGGGTTAGTCGCAAGAGACTTAAGTTATAAATTACAGAAAATAGGAATAACCACTCTGATTGAAACAGATCATCATGTTCAGATATCTGTTGCTCAAATGTTAAGTTCAAAGGATTTGCAGATAGTTATTTCTTATAGTGGCAAAAGAAAAGATATGTTAGTTGCGGCCTCTGTGGCTAAAAAACAGGGAGCAAAAAACATTGCTATTACAGGCGAAAAACACTCTCCATTAGGAAGAATTTCTGATTATATATTAGAAACAATTGCGGATGAAGGTGAGTGGCGAAGCGCTTCAATCTCTTCACGTACAGCACAAAATACGATCACTGACCTTATTTTTATGGCATTATTAAAGAAACGTGATGAGTGTGCGAAGACATTAGTGCTAAGTTCACAGGCATTAATTAATAGCCTAGATAATTAAAAATTTTGAACTGATTCAAAAAACTAATATTTAAATGTAGGTATTTACACTTATTACTAAAGTTATTCTCCTAACGGCCGAAACGATAGTTATTTAGGCAGTCTTTTTTTGTTGAGATGTTTTAATTTCAATGTCGAGGAGAGTAACTAATGCGTAACAATCAACCGGTGACACAGCGAGAATACCCGGTATCTGAAAACGCAACACTGATGTCGACGACAGATCTTGATGGCAATATTATTTATGCCAACGAGGATTTCGTCGAAGCCAGTGGGTTTTCAGTCGAAGAGTTGGTGGGGAAACCCCATAATCTTGTCCGGCATCCAGATATACCTTCAGAAGTCTTTAAGGATATGTGGAGAACTTTAAAGCAAGGTGAGGTTTGGACTGGGATCGTTAAAAATCGGCGTAAAAATGGGGATCACTATTGGGTAAGAGCGAATGTCACTCCTATTATACGTCAGGGTAAAATTCAAAGTTTTATGTCGGTAAGGACGGCGGCAAAAAAAGAAGAAATAGCACAAGCCTCAGCACTTTACGCCGCTTTTAATCAAGGTAAATACCCTTCACACACGTTTTTAAAAGGCGCTTTTGTTTATAAAGGATGGCAACGTTGGCGCTCATGGAATCAAACAATTTCATTAAAAAAACGACTCCGTCTCTTTATCCTCTTACCTTTACCTTTTATGTTGTTAAGTGCATGGTTTGCTGGTTTATCGGGTTATGCTCTTTTTATGCATATCGTGATTTTGCTGGTATTACTGATGGCAAATGAACGTATTCTCTATTTTCAGCTTGTTAAGCCAATTAGGCTACTTAATGAGCAAGCGAATCGAGTTGCAACTGGCGATGAACATAACGTTACGTATATCAATCGCATCGATGAAGTGGGCATGACACAGCGTTCCGTTAATCAATTAGGACGCATGTTCCGTTGGTTGGTAAGTGATGTGAGTCATCAAATTCATCAAGTCGATATTTCTTGTGATCAATTAGCCGCAGGTAATCGCGATCTGTATGTGAGAACAGAGCAAACCGCCAGCAATGTTGAAGCAACTGCTTCAACGATGAATGAATTAACAACAGCAGTAAGCAGTAATAGTGAAACGGCAGGGCAGGCAAATAATCTCTCTAATATCACTTGTGAGGCAGCGATAAAAGGAGGTAGTGCAATGGATAATATCGTTACTACCATGAATGATATTGCGAAAAGCTCTGATCGTATTAGTAATATCATTGGTGTTATTGATAGCATTGCCTTCCAAACGAATATCCTTGCACTTAATGCATCCGTAGAAGCGGCTAGAGCGGGTGAACAGGGTCGAGGTTTCTCCGTAGTTGCAACAGAAGTAAGAGAATTGGCACAGCGCAGTGCTGAAGCAGCGAAAGAGATCAAAGCATTGATCAATGCTTCAAGTAGCAATATCAAAGTGGGTTCAAAGCAGGTCAATGAAACTGTCGGAACAATGGAAGATATTGTGGTACATGTTAAAAATGTGACCGATTTAATTGGTGAAATCAGTCTCGCATCCACAGAGCAGAGTGCGGGTTTAAAAGAGCTTGGCCGTGCTGTTGAAAAATTGGAATCGATTACGCATGAAAATGCGAATTATGTTTCGAAAGCTTCAATGATTTCAGGTGAAATGAAAGTACAAACTAACTACTTAGTTAGTGCAATCAATGTATTCCATTAATTTGTCATTATTTAAGAAGTAAAAGAAAAAGACACCTACTAAAAATAGGTGTCTTTGTGTTTATCTAAATCACGTTTTTATCATGATCAAATCAATGGATTAAAAGCTTGTCCAATCATCATCTTCATCTTCATCGTCATTTACAGTTGCGGTTCCTTTTGCCGATTTTTTCTCTTTCACTTCATCTTTGACTGTATTTTTTATCTTCTCATTTTTTGTATGTAGTGATGTTTCAGATGAGAACGGTTTTTCTATTACTTTGTGTTGTGCCTTTTTATTGAACTGTTCACTTTCAGCCGTTTTAAACTGTTCAACGATTTGTTCAAGATTACCTGCTTCTTCAGTCAATAAGCTGGCAACAGAGGAAGATTGCTCAACCATCGCCGCATTTTGCTGTGTTGCCTTATCCATTTCAGTGACTGCAAGAGAGACTTGAGTAATGCCTCGAGTTTGTTCTTCTGATGCAGATAAAATTTCAGTCATTGAATCTTCAACATGTTTTACGGAAGTCAGTATTTCGCACATAGAAATGCTGACTTGCTCAACAAGATCATTACCATGGCGAACACGGCTAATAGAGGCATCAATTAACTCTTTAATTTCTTTTGCAGCTTCGGCACTGCGTTGTGCCAATTCTCTGACTTCTGTTGCAACTACGGAGAATCCCCGACCTTGTTCACCTGCTCTGGCGGCTTCAACCGCAGCATTTAATGATAAAATATTGGTTTGAAAAGCGATGCTATTGATAACAGCAGTGATTTCACCAATTTTTTGTGAGCTATCAGCAATGTCAGTCATCGTTTTCACCATTCTATTGGTGACATCGCCCCCTTTACTGGCAATATTGGAAGTTTGGCTGATAAGGTGTGAAACTTCACGAGCACTTTCTGTATTATTTCTCACTGTTGCTGTGAGTTGTTCCATACTTGATGCTGTTTCTTCTAATGCGCTCGCTTGCTCTTCGGTACGACAAGAAAGATCGGTATTCCCTGCGGATAACTCTTGAACACCAGTATAAATATGATGACTTGTTCCTCGGATCGCATTCACAATTAATGACAGTTCGGTACGCATATATTGAATACCTGTAATTAATTGGTCGATTTCATTATTTCCTTTTGCAGTGACATCTTTATTTTCTAATAAATTTCCTTGTGAAATTTCCGACATATAATCGACAATTTGATTGATACGTAAAACAATATTTCGACGTATCCAAAGTACAACAAGGACAGTGAAAAGAATAAAAACAAACATAAAGACAAAAGCTAACACCAAGGTACGTTCATAATTACCTTGAGCTGCTTTTATTGCGTGAGTAACAACGTTATTACTGAGGTAATCTGTTGCTTCATAAAGGGATTGAGTGAAGCGTTCATTGGTATTATGTGCATAAAGAGATTGAAAACCGTAGTAATCGCGTATCTCTAGACATGATGCAAGTTGGTCAAGATCGTAAAGCACACGATTAAAGAGCTTTTTCATACTCTCTATTTTTTCGGGATCAAAATTAGCTTCTTCAGTAGCAGTGAAGTATGCGGTAATAATACGTATAACTTCTTGTTTTCTTTTTGGATAAGAGGAAAGGAAGTCAGAGATTTTATTTTCTGCAATATCGGGTGTGAGATGAGCGTCAAACATAACATTTAGCATATCTTCACGTAATTTATTTAACTCAGCATAACCATAATCCATCGTTTTTATCTGTTCAAAGCCATTTGCTAATTGTGAGATCCGCTTATTTGTTAAACTCGCGTCACGGATACTCATTGCACCAGAAAAAAGTTGAATGGCGCAAAACAGTATTAAGATAAACATTAAGCCATTAGATATTTTTATTCGTTTCAGCATAGCCTTACCTATTTAATTGGTTTGTAGGACACACAGCAAGGAGCGATAACTATTTATCAATTAAACTTATTCGGCTCAATGTTTAAAAACTTTACCTTTTCTACTTTGTTTAATGGTAAAGACGACTTATATTTCTTTTTTTAGCTTTAATTATCAGCTAATGGCTAAAATTTTCTAATGATTAATAGAAAAATCTATAAGTATATTATCTTACTTATTTTTTGTGTTAATTGTTAAAATATAAATATTAATAATGTTTTTTTGAATATTAAAATGATAATAAGCAGTATTTTATTTTTATTTATCTTTTTATCTTATGATAAGTAAAATAAAATTATCGCTTTCATAAATACTCTTAATGTTTCTAAAAAAACCATTTTGTTTCGTATAAAAAACGATCTGTTTTTTTGTGTTTATGTGCGGTGGGATCAGAAATACTCCCAGAAAAATTACTGGGAGTATGGTAGGGAGAGGTTTTGTTATATGTTCTGGACTATTTTCTACACCGCTCTTTCTTACGATGTTACGTGAGAGAGATAATTAAAAGCTTTCCCAATTATCGTCTATTTCATGATTATTGGTTTTGATTGTTGGTGTTTTAAGTGTTTCAGTGTCTTGTGACTTAGCTGAAAATGCGGGTAATTTAGCTTTAGCTGGTGCGATTTTTTCATGTTCAACTTTAAATGTATTCACAATCGTATCCAACATACTTGCTTGTTCACTTAATGTGGCAGAAGCAGCCGTTGATTGTTCAACCATCGCCGCATTTTGCTGAGTTGCTTTATCCATCTCATTAACAGCAAGGCTGATTTGTGCAATACCACGGGTTTGCTCTTCTGATGCAGATAAAATTTCCTTCATCGAACCCGAGACATGATTAACAGATGTAACAATCTCACCCATTGATAAACTAACTTGTTCGACGAGATCATTACCTTGTCTAACACGTAATATTGTCGATTCAATAAGCTCTTTGATCTCTTTCGCCGCTTCTGCACTACGCTGTGCTAAGTTGCGAACTTCACTGGCAACAACAGAGAAACCACGACCTTGTTCGCCCGCTCTTGCCGCTTCAACAGCAGCGTTAAGGGCTAATATATTGGTTTGGAAAGCAATATCATCAATAACCGCAGTGATTTCACCAATTTTTTGTGAGCGATCGGCAATGTCGGTCATTGTCATAACCATCTTATTACTATGCTCACCGCCTTGCACGGCAATATCAGCAGTGCTCATAACGAGTTCTGTTACTTCACGAGCGCTTTCCGTATTATTACGAATAGTTGCAGTCATTTGCTCCATGCTGGATGCCGTTTCTTCTAATGCGCTGGCTTGCTCTTCAGTTCGGCTTGATAAGTCATTATTACCCGCAGCAATCTCTTGTACGCCAGTGTAAATAGTTGCACTCGTATTGCGAATAGAGCTTACCATCTCTTTTAATTGAGCACGCATTTGCTGTAAGCCAAGCATGAGCTGATCGATTTCAGTCTTACCTGAAATATCGCTATCAATGCGACTGACTAAATCACCTTTAGCAATCGCTTCTTGATAGGTGATCATTTGGTTAATGCGCATAATAATGTATTTGCGGATCCAAATAAGAACTAAGGTGGTAAAGATGAGGAAGATACCCATAAAGAGTGATGCTACCCACAACATGCTGTGGTAATTATCTTCTGCTTCAATGACTGAAGGGTTAACAACTTCATCGGTAATAAAGTCTGTGGCTTCATACAGGGAATTCGTGAAGTTAGTGTTTGCTGGGCTTTTTAAAATTAAACGAACCGCGTTAGTGTTACGTTCACTTAAATACTGCGCCAGTAAATCAAGATCAGCTCGGCTTTTTTGATAGAGCTGTTTGATTTGCGCCATACGCTGCTGATCGAAACCTGTTTGCGCAGATAGCTCAACATATTCATTCATCAATGCATCAACTTGCGCTTTACGCGCAGGCATAGTTTGCATAAATGCAGTGATGTTCGCATCCTCGGCTTGAGGGTTTGAAATATAACTAAATGCTTGTGCAATAATATCAGTACGTAATGTATTCAACTCCGCATAGGTATTATCCATGGTACGTAGTTGATCGAAACTGTATGAAATTCTTTTAAGAGTATTTTGAGTCTGGTAGGCATCGTGAATGCTTTGTACTCCAGAAATGATCTGAATAATACAAAACAGAGTCAGGACACACATTAAACCTTGAGAGATTTTAATTCGTTTTAACATAACCCTACCTATTAGCTTTGCCTTTTCGTTGGTAAGTGGGAGGTCCACTTAGCAGAATGATTAATTCGGCTGGAATGTTAAAAACTTTAGCGTGAAAGAATTTATTTCCCTTACTTAATATAAACAGGTAGAAAATAAACGTTAGATGATTATTTTTATTGGGTTATTTTTAGATAGAGTGAGATTATGTTTTGTGTAAATCGTGCTATTGTAAAATGATATAAATACCGTAAGTGAAATGAATTGTATAAATTTTCAGAATGAATTGAAGGGCAAAAAGAAAGGAACTATTTCGCTTAAAATAGTTCCTTTTTTAATGAATCGGGTTGTATTACTGGGCTTCAAATGTGTTTGTCATTTCTTCCAGTGTTTCTTGTAACTCCATCCACTCCATTTCCACTTCTTCTAGTGCAGATTTCGCAACACCTTGTCGGCTTAAGCAATCAGAAAGCTCATTTTTACGGCTAGTATCATAAATACCACTATCAGAAAGAGCAGTTTCGATATCACTAAGCTCTTGGCTTAATTTATCCATCTTGCTTTCTAATGTTGTGAGTTTCTTGCGTAAAGGCTGGGTTTGTTGTCTAAACTCAGCTTCTTTACGTTTTTGCTCTTTTTTATCTTGAGCACTTAAATTGGTGGTTGTCGTAGTGTTGTCGTTATCTTGTTGGCTTTTATTTGCCTGTGTCTCTTGACGATTTTGATCAACTAACCATTGTTGGTAATCATCAAGATCACCATCAAATGGCTCAACTTGACCATCGTGTACAAGATAGAGATCGTCAGTGGTAGAGCGTAATAAATGCCTATCATGCGATACAACAACAATTGCCCCTTCAAAGCTAATTAGAGCTTGGGTTAGTGCTTGGCGCATATCTAAATCAAGGTGGTTTGTTGGTTCATCCATTAATAGCAAGTTAGGACGTTGCCAAACTAAAAGTGATAAGACTAAACGTGCCTTTTCACCTCCAGAAAATTGACCACAAGCATCCGTGACTTTATCGCCATGAAAACCGAAACCGCCCAAGTAATCACGTAGTTTTTGTTCAGTTTCTTTGGGCGCCAAACGAGTTAAATGCTGTAGTGCCGATTCATCAGAGCGTAAAAACTCCAATTGATGCTGGGCAAAATAACCAAGTTTAATACCTTTAGAAAGAGCCAATTTCCCCTGTAACGGTTGAATTTCGCCTGCAAGTAATTTTATCAGTGTCGATTTACCTGCACCATTGCGCCCTAATAATCCAATACGTGAGCCGGGAACTAAATTGAGTTTGATGTCATTAAGAATAACTTTTTCACCATAGCCCGCGCTGACTTTCTCCATTGATAAAAGAGGATTAGGTAAGCTTTCAGGTTGGCGGAAACTAAATTGGAATGGGTTATCTGAATGTGCAGGAGCAACACGTTCCATTCGTTCAAGCATTTTTACACGGCTTTGAGCTTGTTTTGCTTTTGTCGCTTTCGCTTTAAATCTATCTATAAAACTCTGTAAGTGTGCAATTTTGGCTTGTTGATTCTCAAACAAAGCTTGTTGTTGCGCGAGTTTGGTTGCACGCTGCATTTCAAATGAAGAGTAGTTACCTGAATATTCAAAGATTCTTTCTTGCTCAATATGCAAGATTTTATCCACGATCGGATCAAGAAAATCACGGTCATGGGAAATTAAAATAAGTGTGCCTGTGTAGCTTTTTAGCCATTTTTCTAGCCAAATTACAGCATCTAAATCTAAGTGGTTGGTGGGTTCATCGAGTAGTAGTAAATCAGATCGACAAATCAGCGCTTGTGCTAAGTTTAAACGCATTCTCCAGCCACCTGAAAATGATTTTACAGGTTCATTAAGTTGCTGTTGGCTAAAACCTAAACCATTCAGTAAGGTCGCTGCACGAGATTGTATTGTCCATGCATTAATTGCATCTAATTGCCCATGTATCAGTGCAATAGCGTGACCATCGTTTATTTCGTTAGCTTTTTGTAATCGTTGTTCTAACTGACGGTATTCTCTATCACCATCAATAACATAATCAATAGCAGGTACATCAAGTGCAGGTGTTTCTTGGTTAACCCATGCCATTGACCATGTACTAGGATAGGTGACATTGCCTGCTTCAGCTTGAAGTTCACCTTTCAATAAAGAAAGTAATGTGGTTTTGCCACAGCCATTTTTACCGACTAGACCAATTTTTTGCCCTGGATTAATGGTTGCACTGGCATTGTCCAGTAACACTCTGACACCACGGCGAATTTGCAAAGAAGAAAAAACAATCATAAATATCGTCTATTAAGAGTATGTAAATTAATATATAGAGTAAGTTGTTCGTAACTGTTGGTCACAATGCGTGCATGGTAACGGAAAAAATGGTTTCTGACACGTTTTGTAAGGAGGAATGATGTCAAACGCATCAAATGTATTACTGGTGTATGTTCATCCCGAACCGCGCCAATCAATCGCCAATAAAGCGTTATTAAATGCGGTGAGGGATTTAGAGAATATAACTATCCATGATTTATATGCTATTTATCCTGATTTTTTTATTGATATACACCATGAACAATCTTTGCTGTGTAAACATCAAGTGATCGTTTTTCAATTTCCATTGCAAACATATAGTTGCCCTGCGTTATTAAAAGAGTGGCAAGATAGAGTGCTAACTCGTCCATTTGCTAACAAAGCAGGTAGAGCACAATTAAAGGGTAAGTCATTTCGTTGTGTTATTACAACGGGAGAGCCTGAGCAGGCTTATCAACATGATGGGAAAAATCACTACACACTCACAGAATTATTACGCCCCTTTGAATTAATGGCAGAAATGTGTGGTATGCGCTGGTTATCACCAATGATTGTGTATTCAGCAAGACAACAATCTAAAACAACACTGACTCATATCAGTGAAGCTTATCGCCATTGGTTAAGTGCGCCACTTGAAGGGGAGCAAGCTTAATGGAAGATAATTGGATGATTAAAGCTGTGCTCTTTTTCCTGTGTGCGGCCGTGGTTATGGTGCCTATTGCACAGCGCCTTAAAATTGGTGCGGTACTCGGTTATTTAATTGCTGGTATTGCCATTGGTCCTTGGGGTTTAGGGCTGTTTAAAGATGTCGATAACATCTTACATTTTGCTGAATTAGGTGTGGTCTTTTTAATGTTCCTTATTGGTTTGGAATTAAATCCAGCCAAATTATGGGAATTGAGGCGTGCCATTTTTGGTGTTGGTTCAATGCAGGTGGTATTAACCGCCTCTATTTTTTCAGGACTCATTCTCGTTTTCACTTCTTTCTCGTGGCAGGCAGCCGTTATTGGTGGATTAGGTATTGCGATGTCTTCTACTGCGATGGCATTGCAACTTATGAACGAGAAAGGAATGAACCATAATGAAGGCGGGCAATTAGGTTTTGCTGTTTTACTTTTCCAAGATATGGCGGTTATTCCTATCCTTGCCGTTATTCCTTTGTTAGCCGGAGAAACGGCAAGCAGTGATTGGTATCGTATTGGCGTGAAAGTGGCCGCTTTTGCTGGTTTACTGATTTGTGGTCGTTATTTATTACGTCCACTCTTACGCTTAGTTGTGAAATCAGGAGTAAGAGAAGTTTTTACAGCTGCTGCGCTACTTGTGGTATTGGGTGCTGCTATTTTTATGGAAACCCTAGGCTTTTCAATGGCTATGGGAACCTTTATCGCGGGAGTGTTATTGGCAGATTCAGAATATCGACATGAATTAGAGATCTCCATTGAACCTTTTAAAGGTCTACTTTTAGGACTCTTTTTTATCTCTGTTGGTATGTCTTTAGATATCGGCATTTTATGGCGTTATCTTCCACAAGTATTATTGGGCGTCTTAGTTCTGGTTATTGTGAAAGCGTTGATACTTTATAGTATTGCTTGGTTAGCTAGATTGCGCTTTTCCACGCGTTTACAATTCTCAGCGGTGTTAAGCCAAGGTGGGGAATTTGCGTTTGTTGTTTTCTCAACATCTATGGCAATGGGCGTATTAGATAGTCAGCAAATGGCGTTATTGTTGGTTGTTGTCACACTTTCTATGATGACAACACCTCTTGTGATGCAAATGACAGACGCTGTGTTTGCTCGTCGTTATAATGAAGCTAAAACGGACGAACAGCCCTTTGTTGAAAATAACCACCCAGAGGTCATTCTTGTTGGATTTGGTCGAATGGGGCAGGTTGTAGGGCGCTTATTAATGGCGAATAAGATTAATGTCACGGTATTAGAGCATGATGTCGGAAGCATAAGCACCATGCGTAAATATGGCTATAAAGTTTATTACGGTGATGCAACCGATCTCAATCTATTGCGCGCAGCTGGTGCTGAGCATGCTAAAACTATTGTTATCACCTGCAATGAGCCTGAAGCTACGATGGAAATCGTTCATCTTTGCCAACACCATTTTCCTAATTTGCATATTATTGCAAGGGCAAGAGGGCGTGTTGAAGCTCATGAGTTGCTCAAAGCAGGTGTGACAGATTTTAGCCGTGAAACATTTTCTAGCGCCTTAGAATTAGGACGTAAAACGTTAATTGAATTAGGCATGCATCCTCATCAAGCTTATCGGGCACAACAGCATTTCCGTCGTCTGGATATTAACTTATTGAGAAAGCTGGTGGATGAATCTCCTGAAGAAGTCTCTAACGTTTCACGAGTGAAAGAAGCGAGACGAGAACTTGAGGAGCTCTTTAGTGAAGAAATTCGTCAAGAGCACCATCAGCCTGATATTTGGGATGAATCTTTAACAGAAGACATTCCTCAAATACATAAAGAAAAAAAATCTATTGATAAATAGGAGAACTGACCCCATGTCTGCAACCCGTAAACGCTTTATCGCAGGAGCCGTGTGTCCACACTGTAAAGCTCAAGATACACTCAAAATGTGGCGTGAAGATAAAGTAGATATTGTGGAATGTGCAAAATGTGGCCACCAGCAACGGCAAACAGAGGGTGAAGTTAACTCACTTGTTCGTGAAAATGAACAAGTCATTGGGATCTTTACACCACAATAATTGTAGGTTTTTTGATATAACCCGATACAGAAGATTTATTTTTCGTTACAATCGGGAAAATTTTGCCCACGGGTATGTAGGAGATGTCATGAAAGTAGCAAACGACTTGGTAGTTAGTCTGGCTTATCAAGTAAGATCAGAAGACGGTGTTTTAGTTGATGAGTCCACGGTGAGCGCACCGTTAGACTATCTGCATGGCCGTGGTTCTTTAATCAGTGGTTTAGAAAATGCATTAACAGGTCGCGAAGTCGGTGAAAAATTCGACGTAGAAGTTGCTTCTGATGATGCATATGGTCAATACGACGAAAACTTAGTTCAACGCGTACCGAAAGATGTTTTTGTGGGTGTTGATGAGTTAGAAGTTGGTATGCGTTTTCTTGCTGATACCGATCAAGGTCCAGTACCAGTAGAAATCACAGGTATTGAAGGTGACGAAGTTATCGTTGATGGTAACCACATGTTAGCAGGTCAAAACCTGAAGTTTCATGTTGAAATCGTTGCAATTCGTGAAGCGACTGAAGAAGAATTAGCTCACGGTCACGTACACGGTGAAGAAGAAGAGCACGAATGTTGTGGTGGCCACGGTCACGGTGAAGAAGGCGGATGCTGTGGCGGCGGTCACGGTCATGGTCATGGTCATTCACACGGTGAAGAAGGTGGATGCTGCGGTGGCGGCGGTCATGGTCACGGTGGTCACGGCCACGGCAATGGCGGTTGTGGTTGCCAGCACTAATCTTTTTTTGAAAAGATCAAAAGGAGCGTTTAAGCGCTCCTTTTTTGTTTTCATTGACCCGTCCTGAATAAGGTTGACACTTTTCCAATCTGAAATTGGAGAGTGTAATGAAACCAATCACTAAACGAACTCAACGCGATTATTCTCTCGCTTTTAAATTACAGCTTGTTGACCAAGTTGAAAAAGGCGAAATAACCTATAAACAAGCCCAAGATCGCTATGGTATACAAGGATGCTCTACTGTTTTAGTTTGGCTTCGTAAGCATGGTAGGTTAGATTGGTCAAACGGTACCCCTGATACTTTTTATAGAGGTTCAGCTATGACCCAATCTTCTGAACAACAAACGCCGGAACAACGCATTAAGATCCTTGAAAAGGAACTTGAAGAGGCTCGGCTTAAATCCGATTTCTTCGAAGCAGTGGTTAAAGTCATGGATAGAGACTTTGGAGTTCGTTTGTCAAAAAAGCGCAAAGCCGAGTTATTAAAGAAAAAACGGTTAAAAACCTCACCGTAACAATTGCTTGCCGTTTTATGCAGATCAGCCGACAGGCTTATTACAAGAGACTGGATAGAACTGAGGAACGAAAGAAAGCCGATTCGGCCATCATTGATGCTGTTAAATCTGAACGAGTCTTACAACCTCGACTGGGTGGGCGTAAATTACATTTTATTTTAAAGCAAAAACAGATGGTTATTGGTCGTGATCGGCTATTTTCTTTATTGAAGGAACATCAGTTACTGGTGCCTAATAAACGGGCTTATCATCGAACAACCTTAAGCCATCATCGTTTTTATCGGCATCCAAATTTAATTAAGTCAGGGTTTATCCCCACACAACCAGAACAGCTTTGGGTAGCAGATATTACCTATTTATCGACGCATGAAGGTGATACTTATTTAAGTTTAATTACGGATGCGTATTCACGAAAAATCGTGGGATATCATTTAGATAACAATATGAAAACAAGTTCAGTGAAGAAATCGTTGGTTCAGGCGTTAAAAAAACGGACTTCGACAACTTCGTTAATCCATCATTCAGATCGAGGAATACAGTATTGTTCTTCAGAATATCAGGAGATACATAAAGAGCATAATATTCAATGCTCTATGACTGATGGGTATGATTGTTATCAAAATGCCTTAGCAGAACGAATTAATGGAATATTAAAAATGGAGTATCTACTGATAAAACCGAGTAATCTGGAACAAGCAAGAAAATTAGTAGAAGAATCAATCCAACTCTATAATGAAAAACGGCCACACTTATCGTTAAACTATAAAACGCCCGATGAAGTACATCGAGCGTTTTATGCCTGAAAAGTTGTCAACCTATATCAGGACTAGTCACATTTTTGATATTAACAGCGAATGGCGACTTAATAGTGAGGTGGGGGCGTTTCATCCTCGGGTCTAGCAAGTATTGAGGTTTGAGAATTTTTTAGGCGCTCAGAAACAATTTTTAAGGCTTCTTTAAAGCGGCTGATTTCAATTTGCTGCTGTGTGACCACCTGATTTAATTCTTCAATAGTCGCGTCTTGGAAAGCAACTTTGCTTTCTAATTGAATGAGCAATCGCTCTACTTCCTTAATATCCATTGTGTTTTTCCTCCTTTAAAAAGTCCTATTACGACGAATATGATTAACAAACTCGCGAAATTTAATCTTATTTACTGATATATACACAGGAAGACATAAATCTGGTTTGAGATAAAAGACTATTTTGCTAATGTGATAGCACTCTGTGCTGACAAAAATCCTAACATTAACTGTTAAGAGTGTCGGCAAATTTTTTAAATTCATATAAAATTGCTACCCGCGGATGAGTATATACCGCAACGACAGCAAGAAGTGATGCAAAATGTTTTGGCGAAGATCTATGATGATCGTTTGCAAAACGTAGCGACTCACTAACATATACTGGAGAATGGGATGAAATCTTTATTAAAAACGACGTTGCTGGCAACCAGTTTAGCTTTCGCATTCAGTGCACCTCATGCATTCGCTGAAGAAACAGCAGTAGCTAAAGTGCCAACACTAAATAGCGCATTTAAAACTCAAAATGAGCAAAATGCCTATGCGTTAGGCGCGTCGATGGGTCGCTATATGGAAGCTGCATTACAAGAACAAAAAAATATTGGTATTACTTTAGATTCTAAACAACTGTTAGCAGGTGTTCAGGATGCATTTAATAGTAAATCAAAATTATCAGACTCTGAAATTGAATTAACGTTAGCTGCTTTTGAAGATCAAGTCCGTACTGCTGCAACAGCAAAAATGGAAAAAGAAGCGACTGAGAATAAAACTGCGGGTGATAAATTCCGTACAGAGTTTGCAGCGGAAAAAGGTGTGGTAAAAACCAAATCAGGTTTACTGTATTTAGTTGAAAATCCTGGTAAAGGTAAGACACCAACAGATGCTGATCGCGTTACTGTAAACTACAAAGGCATGCTGATTGATGGTAAACAATTTGATAGCTCTTATGATCGTAACGAACCTCTGACAATTAGCCTGAAAAGCGTTATTCCTGGCTGGACTGAAGGTATGAAGTACATCAAAGAAGGCGGTAAAATCAAGTTAGTTATTCCACCAGAATTAGGCTACGGACAACGTGCGACAAGTGGTATTCCAGCTAACTCAACATTAGTCTTTGAAGTTGAATTACTGAGTGTTGAAAGCGATAAGTAATTCACTTATCTCTAAATATCACTAAAAAAATGCTGACGTCAATGTCAGCATTTTTATTTCTAATGTCGAGCTCATCATTTATTAACGCATAGTGAACATAGTGTTAGTCTATCGCCTCTTCTACAATAATGGCTTTGGGCTTTTTAAAAACAAACAATAAGCCCACAATGATTGCACCCATTCCCGCTAAACTTAGCCAAGACATTTTATTACCTAAGAAGATGTAATCCATTAATGCTGTCACGCCAGGTACTAAATAAAATAAGCTCGTGACGTTAACTAAATTACCTGCTGTGAGTAAGCGGTATAGCAGTAATTGAGCAACAACAGAAATAATAACAGCAAGCCAAAGTACAGGAATGACAAAGCCAATGTCGAATGAGGCGTGAAAAGGCTGGAATGGCACAAATAACAAGCACAACATAAGGCTAACAACATATTGTAGCGGTAGAGCATCCATTGGCGCTAATTGCAATTTTTTCTGTGAGATTGCACCGAAGCTCATACAAAGTAGTGCAACTAACGCGTAAATCATTCCCGTTAATGAAAGGGCTGTATTAAATAGGCTTTGAGCAACCACTAACACTAATCCTGCCAAGGCGATTAAAAGCCCTAATAGCCGTGTCGCGGTAAAATTACGTTCTATTATCCATAGTGTAATAATCGGCTGAACGCCCATAATTGTGGCTAACATTCCTGGTGTAATGCTATTAGCGAGTGCTAAAAGATAACAGATGGAATAACCACCAATAATCAATAAGCCGACCCATGCCGTTTTTAAACGACTTCCTTTTGGGGGCAAAAAGCGATGGCGTTGAATACACAAAAAAGAGAGAAATGCTAAAGCGATAATAAAGCGCCAAGTTAAAATAGCAAATGAGCTACCATTATCTAATCCCCAGCGAGAAAAAATAGCACCACTGCTCCATAATAAAACGAATAATGTCGTCGGGCCGAATTTTGCCCAATATTGACCTAAGTACATGATGATATACCTGTAAAACAAGCAATAAGAGAGCTTGATTATTTTTAATGATTATTAGCGAATTAATTAAGCAACGTGAGTTGCAACAACAACCGTTGTATTGACTACAACCACTTTCACTGGCGGAGGCGGTGAAGCGAGGATCTCAATAGGTATAGAAGCAACAGAAATTAATCCTATTATTGATGAAGTTTGCTGAGATTGGCATATCATCAGTAAATTCATAGGATTAATCACTCGTTAAAATAACAATGACTTGGAATATAGGTAATCTATTCAATAGTGTCAATTCTTATTATAACCACACCTAAAAAGGGAAGTTTGCAACAATAAAAGCTGGAAATGAGTACAAAATATAAAGAAAAATGAAAAAAGCTGTGACCTATCACAAAGCTATTATTCTAAGTCACTTGACGTAGATCTTCTGGCGATCTAACGTCAGGATCGTTCTTAATTCTGTTTTTATATTTAAATTTTTTTAATATTGAATTGATCCGCAATGACGAATCGTTATAAAAAATAGAACCTCAAGTCATTATCATAATTAAAGCCTTTAAGGATTATATAATCAAATGTCTAGCCCGTTATTTAATGGTGACAGCAGCGAGTTTGAAAAATTAGATAGCCGACCTTTTACTCAAACTGATCACGAAATACTAAAGTCCTATGAAGCTGCCGTGGATGGTTTGGCAATGCTCATCGGCAATCATTGCGAAATTGTATTGCACTCTCTGGAAGATTTGAAATGTTCAGCGGTTAAAATCGCGAATGGAGAACATACTGGTCGTAAGATTGGTTCTCCAATTACCGATTTGGCATTACAAATGTTACATGACATCACAGATGAAGATTCAAGTTTTTCAAAGGCTTATTTTACCAGAGCAAAAAGTGGTGCATTGATGAAGTCAATCACGATTGCCATTCGTAATCGTGAACGTCGTGTCATTGGTTTATTGTGTATTAATATGAACCTTGATGTTCCATTCTCTGAAATAATCAAAACCTTTATTCCTGAAGAAACACATGACGTTGCATCTGATGTTAACTTTGCCTCATCTGTTGATGATTTAGTGGCTCAAACGTTAGAGTTCACGATTGAAGAAGTAAATAATGATCGTGAAGTTGCGAATAATGCTAAGAATAAACAAGTTGTGTTAAGCCTTTATGAGAAAGGTATTTTTGATATTAAAGATGCTATTAATCAGGTTGCAGACCGCTTAAATATCTCAAAACATACTGTGTATCTCTATATTCGCCAGTTTAAAAACGGAGAATAAGGCAACATTATGAGTTCCTTGACATATTGTTTAGTGGTTACGGGGCCTCATTACGGAACTGAACAAGCTTCAAGTGCCTATTTATTCGCAAATGCCCTTATTGAAAAAGGGCATCAGATTGCACAAATCTTCTTCTATCGGGAAGGTGTTGTGAACGCTAATAAATTGGTATCGCCTGCAAATGATGAATTTGATCTTCCTAAAGCGTGGGTTACCTTGGCGAAAAAACATCAAATCCCCTTGCATGTTTGTGTTGCTGCCGCATTACGTAGAGGAATTATCGATGAGCAGCAGGCCAAAGAGCAGGAAATGGATAGCTATAACATGGCGCCCGAATTTGAGTTAAGTGGTTTGGGTTCACTGGCTCAAGCGATGTTGACCTGTTCCCGTGTGGTGCAATTTTAATGAAGAAAATGAATTCGATCGCATTCCTTTTTACTCAAGCACCTCATGGTAATAGTGCAGGGCGAGAAGGTTTAGATGCATTACTCGCAACCTCGGCATTAACAGAAGATATTGGTGTTTTTTTTATCTCTGATGGTGTGTTTCAACTCGTTGAAAATCAACAACCTGAAGGGGTTTTGTCACGTCATCATGCTGCAACATTTAAAGTGCTACCCTTGTATGATGTGACAAACGTCTATATATCACAGAAAGACATAGCTCATCGTGGATTATCCTCTCAAACTTCTTTTGTATTGGATGCACAGGTGATATCCCAACAAGATATTACTCAAAAATTGAGTGAATATGATGTGGTATTGCGCTTTTAATACAGAAGTTAGTCAGGAAGGTTGAACGGTTATGTTGTATACTTATTCTGTCTCTATTTATCAAAGTGATTTAGAGGCTTTTTTATCTTTATTGACAAAAGAAGATGATGTTTTGTTAATACAAGATGGTGTACTGGCAGTCCTTGAAGACAATCCCTTATTAAAACATTGTCTTCAACAGCAAATTTCAGTTTACGCATTAATTGATGATGTTTTGGCAAGAGGCTTAAAACATCAAGTATCTCATCATATTAAACTCATCAATTATAGTGATTTTGTCGATTTAACGGTAAAACACCCCCAACAAATTCATTGGGGAGCGTAGAATTGCTGTATAATTCTTGACACATGAGCCCGTCAGCAATAAAATTCTGCGTCCTCATGTTTTGTCTTGTTGACAAGACAGAGTTCAAATCCGTGTTTACGAAGCAAAAACCAGGAGCTTTTTTTAAATGGCAACTATTAATCAGCTGGTACGCAAATCTCGTAGCTCGAAAGTTGTTAAAAGCAACGTTCCAGCTCTGGAAGCTTGCCCGCAAAAACGTGGCGTATGTACTCGTGTATATACTACCACTCCAAAAAAACCAAACTCAGCACTGCGTAAAGTATGCCGTGTGCGTTTGACTAACGGTTTCGAAGTTTCTTCCTACATCGGTGGTGAAGGCCACAACTTGCAGGAGCACTCCGTAATCTTAATCCGTGGTGGTCGTGTTAAAGACTTACCAGGTGTGCGTTACCACACTGTTCGCGGCGCGCTGGACTGTTCTGGTGTTAAAGACCGTAAACAAGCTCGTTCTAAGTACGGTGTGAAGAAGCCAAAGGCTTAATGGTTCTCCGTTAAGTAAGGCCAAACATTTTTTCACAAATAATGTCAAAATAAACTCATTGAGTTTTGGACAACCCTGAATTTTAAACGGAGTATTTCCATGCCACGTCGTCGTGTAATTGGTCAACGTAAAATTCTGCCAGATCCTAAGTTCGGATCAGAACTGCTGGCTAAATTTGTAAACATTCTGATGGTAGACGGTAAAAAATCTACTGCAGAGTCTATCGTATATAATGCGCTTGAGACCCTGGCTCAGCGTTCAGGCAAAACTGAACTGGAAGCGTTCGAAATCGCATTAGATAACGTACGTCCTACTGTGGAAGTTAAATCCCGCCGTGTTGGTGGTTCAACTTACCAAGTTCCAGTTGAAGTACGCCCAGTTCGTCGTAATGCATTAGCAATGCGTTGGATTGTTGAAGCTGCTCGTAAACGCGGTGATAAATCCATGGCTCTTCGCCTGGCAAATGAATTATCTGATGCGGCTGAAAACAAAGGCGCTGCTGTTAAGAAACGTGAAGACGTTCACCGTATGGCAGATGCAAACAAGGCGTTCGCACACTACCGTTGGTAATCCACGGAGTATTGCAACTCTTTTCAGGACAGCTCTGCTGTCCTTTACCTGAATTGAACGCCCACGAGAGAGGAAAAAATGGCTCGTCAAACCCCCATAGCACGCTACCGTAATATCGGTATCAGTGCGCACATCGATGCCGGTAAAACCACTACAAGTGAACGTATTCTGTTTTATACCGGTGTAAACCATAAAATTGGTGAAACTCACGAAGGTTCAGCAACAATGGACTGGATGGAGCAGGAGCAGGAACGTGGTATTACTATCACATCCGCAGCAACTACTGCATTCTGGTCTGGTATGGCTAAACAGTTCGAGCCTCACCGTGTAAACATCATCGACACCCCAGGTCACGTTGACTTCACAATCGAAGTAGAACGTTCTATGCGTGTTCTTGATGGCGCGGTTATGGTTTACTGTGCAGTTGGTGGTGTTCAGCCTCAGTCAGAAACAGTATGGCGCCAGGCTAACAAATATCATGTACCACGTATCGCGTTCGTTAACAAAATGGACCGTATGGGTGCAAACTTCCTGCGTGTTGTTGAACAAATCAAAACACGTCTGGCAGCAAACCCAGTTCCACTGCAAATCCCAGTAGGCGCTGAAGAAGATTTCACCGGTGTTGTTGACTTAATTAAAATGAAAGCAATCCGTTGGAATGAAGAAGACCAAGGTGTTACTTTCGAATACGAAGACATTCCTGCAAATCTGCAAGATTTAGCTGAAGAATGGCACAACAACCTGGTTGAATCTGCTGCTGAAGCATCAGAAGACCTGATGGACAAATATCTGGGCGGTGAAGAACTAACAGAAGCAGAAATTAAAGCTGCTCTGCGTAAACGCGTTCTAGATAACGAAATTATCCTGGTTACCTGTGGTTCTGCATTTAAGAACAAAGGTGTTCAGGCAATGCTGGATGCGGTAATTGAATACCTGCCAGCACCAACAGATGTACCTGCAATCAAGGGTATTTTACCAGATGGTAAAGATACTCCAGCAGAACGTCATTCAAGCGACGAAGAGCCATTCTCATCTCTGGCATTCAAAATCGCAACTGACCCATTTGTTGGTAACTTAACATTCTTCCGTGTGTACTCTGGTGTGATTAACTCAGGTGACACAGTTCTGAACCCGGTTAAAGACAAAAAAGAACGTTTTGGCCGTATTGTTCAGATGCATGCTAATAAGCGTGAAGAAATTAAAGAAGTTCGTGCGGGCGACATCGCTGCTGCTATCGGTCTGAAAGACGTAACTACTGGTGATACTCTGTGTGCGATTGATGCACCAATCATCTTAGAACGTATGGAATTCCCAGAGCCAGTAATCTCTGTTGCTATCGAACCTAAGACTAAAGTTGACCAAGAAAAAATGGGTATCGCTCTGAACCGTCTGGCTCAAGAAGATCCATCTTTCCGCGTATCAAGCGACGAAGAAACTGGTCAAACTATCATTGCTGGTATGGGTGAACTGCACTTAGACGTGTTAGTTGACCGTATGCGTCGTGAATTTAAAGTTGAAGCGAACGTAGGTAAACCACAGGTTGCTTACCGTGAAACTATTCGTGATACAGTAACTGATATCGAAGGTAAGCACGCGAAACAATCTGGTGGTCGTGGTCAGTATGGTCATGTTGTTATCGACCTGTCTCCATTACCAGCAGGTGGTGAAGAGAACTACGTATTTATCAACGATATCGTTGGTGGTGTAATTCCTAAAGAATTCATCCCAGCTGTTGATAAAGGTATTCAAGAACAGCTGAAATCTGGTCCATTAGCAGGTTACCCTGTTGTGGATATTCAGGCTCGTTTACATTATGGTTCTTACCATGATGTTGACTCCTCAGAAATCGCGTTTAAAATTGCCGCATCAATGGCATTTAAAGACGGCTTCATGAAAGCTAAGCCAATTCTGCTTGAGCCAGTCATGAAAGTTGAGATTGAAACGCCAGAAGATTACATGGGCGACGTTATCGGTGACTTAAACCGTCGTCGTGGTATGGTTGAAGGTATGGACGATCTGCCTACCGGTAAGATCATCCGTGCTCAAGTACCACTGGCTGAGATGTTCGGTTATGCAACTGACCTGCGTTCACAAACTCAGGGTCGTGCTTCTTACTCTATGGAGTTCTTGAAGTACAACGAAGCGCCTAGCAACGTCGCTCAGGCTATTATCGAAGCTCGTAAAGCGAAATAAGATCCTTTCGAGTTCAATTTAGTTTACGCTCCCTCTATTTGAGGGAGCGATATTAAGGAATATAGTCGTGTCTAAAGAAAAATTTGAACGTTCAAAACCGCACGTTAACGTTGGTACTATCGGCCACGTTGACCACGGTAAAACAACTCTGACTGCTGCAATCACTACAGTTTTAGCTAAAACTTATGGTGGTTCTGCTCGTGCATTCGATCAAATCGATAACGCACCAGAAGAAAAAGCTCGTGGTATCACCATCTCTACTTCACACGTAGAATATGACACTCCAAGCCGTCACTACGCACACGTAGACTGCCCAGGTCACGCCGACTATGTTAAAAACATGATCACAGGTGCTGCGCAAATGGACGGAGCTATCCTGGTTGTTGCTGCGACTGATGGCCCAATGCCACAAACTCGTGAGCACATCCTGTTAGGTCGTCAGGTTGGTGTTCCTTACATCATCGTATTCCTGAACAAATGTGACATGGTAGATGATGAAGAGTTACTGGAATTAGTAGAAATGGAAGTTCGTGAACTTCTGTCTCAGTACGATTTCCCAGGTGACGACACTCCAGTAATCCGTGGTTCAGCGCTGAAAGCACTGGAAGGCGAAGCTGAGTGGGAAGCGAAAATTGTTGAATTAGCAGAAGCACTGGATTCATACATCCCAGAACCAGAGCGTGCAATTGACAAACCATTCCTGTTACCAATCGAAGACGTATTCTCAATCTCAGGCCGTGGTACAGTAGTAACAGGTCGTGTTGAGCGTGGTGTTATCAAAGTTGGTGAAGAAGTTGAAATCGTTGGTATCAAACCAACAACTAAAACAACTTGTACTGGCGTTGAAATGTTCCGTAAATTACTTGACGAAGGTCGTGCAGGTGAGAACGTTGGTGTTCTTCTGCGTGGTACTAAACGTGAAGAAATCGAACGTGGACAAGTTCTGGCTAAACCAGGTTCAATCAAGCCACACACTAAATTCGAATCAGAAGTTTATATTCTGAGCAAAGATGAAGGTGGTCGTCACACTCCATTCTTCAAAGGCTACCGTCCACAGTTCTACTTCCGTACAACTGACGTAACTGGTACTATCGAATTACCAGAAGGCGTAGAAATGGTAATGCCAGGTGACAACATCAACATGATCGTTGAACTGATTCACCCAATCGCGATGGACGACGGTTTACGTTTCGCTATCCGTGAAGGTGGCCGTACAGTAGGTGCGGGCGTTGTTGCTAAAGTATTAGGTTAATTACTCGCGTAATTTCCTAAAAAAGGGCATCAATTGATGCCCTTTTTATGCGTTGTTTGAAAAAGAACCTATCTCATCACTAGTTTGTTGTAAATTATTGGTGAGATAGGCTCTGATACAACGAATCGAGTCCAGTATCTTGCAGATACGAATGTCATAGAGATATGACACTGTGTCAGATGCAATCATAGTTGATTTTATGGTTAGTCTGATTTGTTTTGCTCTTGCGAGGCAAGCTGGCTATTTATTTACATCATAGTGACAGGTTAATTTATGAGTGCGAATAGCGGAGCTCAAGATAGCAAGCGCGGTGGTGATATCGCTAAGTGGATCATTACCGTTTTATTGCTGGCAGTAGCAGTGGGTGGCAACTATCTTTACCGTGAATTTAACCTAGCGTTGCGAGCTTTAGCTGTTGTTGCTTTGTTCGTAGCAGCAGGTGGGATCGCGTTGTGGACAACACAAGGTAAAGCAACGTTAGCATTTGCTCGTGAAGCGCGTATTGAAATGCGTAAAGTAGTATGGCCAACACGTCAAGAAACATTGCAGACAACCCTGATTGTTGCTGCGGTGACGGCTATTGTGTCATTAGTTCTTTGGGGACTGGATGGCATTCTGGTTCGTTTTGTTTCATTTATTACTGGCCTGTGAGGTGTTCATGACTGATTCTCCAAAAAAACGCTGGTATGTCATTCAGGCATTTTCAGGCTTTGAAGGCCGTGTTGCACAGTCTCTGCGTGAACATATCAAATTAAACGAAATGGAAGACTCATTCGGCGAAGTTATGGTTCCAACCGAAGAAGTGGTTGAGATCCGTAGCGGTCAACGTCGCAAAAGTGAGCGTAAATTTTTCCCAGGGTATGTTCTTGTCCAAATGGTCATGAACGATGCAACTTGGCACTTAGTACGTAATGTACCTCGTGTTATGGGATTCATTGGCGGAACGTCAGACAGACCTGCACCAATTAGCGATAAAGAAGTTGATGCGATTATGAATCGCTTACAACAAGTTGGTGATAAACCGCGTCCTAAAACACTGTTTGAACCAGGTGAAATGGTTCGTGTTAGCGATGGTCCATTCGCTGACTTTAATGGTGTTGTTGAAGAAGTTGATTACGAAAAAAGCCGCTTAAAAGTCTCTGTATCAATCTTTGGTCGTGCAACACCAGTTGAATTAGACTTTAGTCAGGTTGAAAAAGGTTAAACCTTTTTACGCTGCTTTCTTGCAAAAGGTGGAAAAGTTATCTACAATTTTCCACCTTTCGTTTTGAGTTGTTTTGTCATAAGACAGAACAAAGTAAAATCGGGGAGCCCTAGCCGGGCGATATACCCAAATTGAGGAATTAATTAATGGCTAAGAAAGTCCAAGCCTATATCAAACTGCAAGTTTCTGCAGGTATGGCTAATCCAAGTCCACCAGTTGGTCCAGCTCTGGGTCAACAAGGTGTTAACATCATGGAATTCTGTAAAGCATTCAACGCTAAAACTGAGAGCGTAGAAAAAGGTTTACCAATTCCTGTTGTTATTACAGTTTACGCTGACCGTTCTTTCACTTTCGTTACCAAAACTCCTCCAGCAGCAGTTCTGCTGAAGAAAGCTGCGGGCGTGAAATCAGGTTCTGGCAAACCGAACAAAGAGAAAGTAGGTAAAATTACTTCTGCTCAAGTTCGTGAAATCGCAGAAACTAAAGCTGCGGACCTGACTGGTGCTGACGTTGAAGCTATGATGCGTTCAATTGCTGGTACTGCTCGTTCCATGGGCCTGGTAGTGGAGGATTAATCTGATGGCTAAACTAACCAAGCGCATGCGCAATATCCGTGAGAAAGTTGAAGTAACTAAACAGTACGAAATTGCTGAAGCTGTTGCTTTACTGAAAGAACTGGCTACTGCTAAATTCGTTGAAAGCGTTGACGTTGCTGTTAACCTTGGCATCGATGCACGTAAATCAGATCAAAACGTTCGTGGTGCAACTGTACTTCCACACGGTACTGGCCGTTCAGTTCGCGTTGCTGTATTCGCACAAGGTGCAAATGCAGAAGCTGCTAAAGAAGCAGGCGCTGAATTAGTCGGTATGGACGACTTAGCTGCTAAAGTTAAAGCTGGCGAAATGGACTTTGACGTTGTTATCGCATCTCCAGATGCAATGCGCGTTGTAGGTCAATTAGGTCAAATCCTTGGCCCACGTGGCTTAATGCCAAACCCGAAAGTGGGTACTGTAACTCCTAACGTTGCTGAAGCAGTTAAAAATGCTAAAGCTGGTCAGGTTCGTTACCGTAACGACAAAAATGGTATTATCCATACCACTATCGGTAAAGTTGATTTCAACGAAGCTCAGTTGAAAGAAAACTTAGAAGCTCTGCTGGTTGCTCTGAAAAAAGCAAAACCATCAGCAGCGAAAGGCGTTTATATCAAGAAAGTAAGCCTGTCTACCACTATGGGTGCAGGTGTTGCGATTGATCAAGCTAGCTTAAGCGCGACAGTTTAATCTTAGATTAGACTAAAGTCATAAAAGACTTTACCTTGGCGTCAAATTTGTATAGAATTTGACGCCTTGAGTTTAGCTATGTTGTATTTTATTCAAGTCGACATAACTAAATTCTCTGAATTTCGGTTGGAGTCTGGCCTATCCAGACCCCGTCCAAGACCGCAGGTGTAAGTAATTACTTAATTTTCCTGCGTAGACGGTGAGAGAGCCAATAAAGAATTATATATTCTGGATTCTACTCACCGTGTTTTAGCGCTTATACCATTGTGGTAATAAGTGATGTGAGTCCCGAGTTTTTACTCGGTTAATCCAGGAGCAAGAAGCTAATGGCACTAAATCTTCAAGACAAACAAGCGATTGTTGCTGAAGTCAGCGAAGTTGCCAAAGGTGCGCTTTCTGCAGTTGTTGCGGATTCCCGTGGCGTTACTGTAGCTAAAATGACCGAACTGCGTAAAGCATGTCGTGAAGCTGGCGTTACTGTACGTGTAGTACGTAACACACTTCTGCGTCGTGCTGTTGAAGGTACTTCTTATGAAGTACTGAAAGATGCATTTGTTGGTCCAACCTTGATTGCATTTTCTGCTGAACATCCGGGCGCTGCTGCTCGTCTGTTCAAAGATTTCGCGAAAGCGAACCCAGCATTCGAGATTAAAGCGGCTGCCTTTGAAGGTGAGTTTATCCCAGGTTCGAACATCGATCGTCTGGCTACACTCCCAACTTACGATGAAGCAATCGCACGCCTGATGGCAACCATGAAAGAAGCCTCTGCAGGCAAATTGGTTCGCACTCTGGCTGCTCTGCGCGATCAGAAAGAAGCTGCTTAATAGCCAATTTCTTCGTTGCTTTATTTACGTATAAACTTTTTCTGAATTTTAGGAACACTTGTTATGTCTATTTCTAAAGACGATATCTTAAACGCAGTTGCTGAAATGTCTGTAATGGACGTTGTTGAACTGATCTCTATGATGGAAGAAAAATTCGGTGTATCTGCTGCTGCAGCTGTTGCTGTTGCTGCGGGTCCAGCAGAAGCTGCTGAAGAGAAAACTGAATTTGACGTTATCCTGAAAGCTATCGGCGGTAACAAAGTAGCAGTAATCAAAGCAGTACGTGGCGCTACCGGTCTTGGCCTGAAAGAAGCTAAAGACTTAGTAGAATCTGCACCAGCAGCTCTGAAAGAAGGCGTAAGCAAAGATGATGCTGAAGCTCTGAAGAAAGCTCTGGAAGAAGCAGGCGCTGAGGTTGAAGTTAAATAATTTAACTTCCCAGAGTGCAGCCTAACGGCTGATGGCTGGTGATTTTTTGGTCACCAGCCTTTTTGCGCTGTAAGGTAAGAGTCACTTTTTCACACTTTTTTGGTGTCTCATTACTTCAATATTTTTTGCTATTGACGACTTAATATACTGTGTTAGTCACTACGATCCACGTTCTCGAAAGCTCGGTAGTGATCTTGGCACAATGAAATGATTTAAGAGTAATAGCAATGAATATTCGGAAAATAGTTGTTTTCCTACCTACAAAAAAACAGTGTTTGCAGAATGTCGAGCCATCCTTAAAGTTAAGGACAGGCAGAGTGGGTCACTTTTCAGCGAGCTGAGGAACCCTATGGTTTACTCCTATACCGAGAAAAAACGTATTCGTAAGGATTTTGGTAAACGTCCACAAGTTCTGGATGTTCCCTATCTCCTTTCTATCCAACTTGACTCGTTCCAGAAGTTTATCGAGCAAGATCCTGATGGTCAAAACGGTCTGGAAGCAGCTTTCCGCTCCGTATTTCCTATCCAAAGCTACAGTGGTAATGCTGAATTACAATATGTCAGCTACCGCTTAGGCGAGCCTGTTTTTGATGTTAAAGAATGTCAGATCCGCGGTGTAACTTATTCAGCACCTCTGCGTGTAAAACTGCGTCTGGTCATTTATGAACGTGAAGCCCCAGAAGGCACCGTTAAAGACATCAAAGAACAAGAAGTCTATATGGGTGAGATCCCATTAATGACCGATAATGGTACCTTTGTTATCAATGGTACTGAGCGTGTTATCGTTTCCCAGTTACACCGTAGCCCTGGTGTGTTCTTTGATAGTGACAAAGGTAAAACACACTCTTCAGGTAAGGTACTGTATAACGCACGTATTATCCCTTATCGTGGCTCATGGTTAGACTTCGAATTCGACCCTAAAGATAACCTTTTTGTCCGTATTGACCGTCGCCGTAAATTACCTGCGACTATCATTTTACGCGCAATGAACTACAGCACTGAAGAAATCTTAGGATTATTCTTCGAAAAAACATTGTTTGAAATTAGCAACAACAAGCTGATGATGACATTAGTGCCTGAACGTCTGCGTGGTGAAACTGCTTCATTTGATATTGAAGCAAACGGCAAAGTGTATGTCGAAAAAGGCCGTCGCATTACCGCTCGCCATATTCGTCAATTAGAAAAAGAGCAAGTTGACCGCATTGAAGTACCTGTTGAATACATTGCAGGTAAAGTGGTTGCTCGTGACTATATTGATGAAGCGACAGGTGAACTGATTTGTGCTGCTAACATGGAAATCTCTTTAGATGTGTTAGCTCGCTTAAGTCAAGCTGGTCATAAAACGATTGAAACACTGTTTACCAATGACTTAGATCATGGTGCTTATATTTCAGAAACTGTTCGCGTCGATCCTACAAACGATCGTTTAAGCGCATTAGTTGAAATCTATCGCATGATGCGTCCTGGTGAACCACCTACACGCGAAGCAGCAGAAAATTTATTTGAGAACTTATTCTTCTCTGAAGATCGTTATGATCTGTCTGCTGTTGGTCGTATGAAGTTCAACCGTTCTTTAGGCCGTGACGAAGTTGAGGGTTCTGGCATCCTAAGCCAAGAAGATATCATTGAAGTAATGAGAAAACTGATTGATATCCGTAATGGTAAAGGTGAAGTGGATGATATTGACCACTTAGGTAACCGTCGTATTCGTTCTGTTGGCGAAATGGCTGAAAACCAATTCCGTGTTGGTCTGGTGCGTGTTGAACGTGCAGTTAAAGAGCGTCTATCTTTAGGCGATCTTGATGCATTAATGCCACAAGATATGATCAACGCAAAACCGATTTCTGCTGCTGTCAAAGAATTCTTTGGTTCTAGCCAGTTATCACAGTTTATGGATCAGAATAACCCGCTATCAGAAATTACGCACAAACGTCGTATTTCTGCATTAGGCCCAGGTGGTTTGACCCGTGAACGTGCAGGCTTCGAAGTTCGAGACGTACACCCAACTCACTACGGTCGTGTGTGCCCAATCGAAACACCTGAAGGTCCAAACATCGGTCTTATCAACTCATTATCTGTTTATGCACAGACTAATGAGTACGGTTTCTTAGAAACGCCTTACCGTGTTGTTGAAAACAATGCCGTAACAGATGAAATTCACTATCTGTCTGCAATCGAAGAAGGTAACTTCATCATTGCTCAGGCTAACTCCGTATTAGACGATGACAATCACTTCGTTGAAGAATTAGTTACTTGCCGTCATAAAGGTGAGTCAAGCTTATTTAGTCGTGACCAAGTTCAGTACATGGACGTTTCAACCCAACAGGTTGTTTCTGTCGGTGCTTCACTGATCCCATTCCTTGAACACGATGACGCCAACCGTGCATTGATGGGTGCGAACATGCAACGTCAGGCTGTTCCTACACTTCGTGGTGATAAACCACTGGTAGGTACAGGTATGGAACGTGCGGTAGCGGTTGACTCCGGTGTTACTGCGGTTGCTAAACGTGGTGGTGTTGTTCAGTATGTTGATGCTTCTCGTATCGTTATCAAAGTTAACGAAGAAGAGACTTACGCTGGTGAAGCGGGCATCGATATCTACAGCTTGACCAAATACACTCGTTCTAACCAGAACACATGTATTAACCAAACTCCTTGCGTATCTTTAGGTGAACCTGTTGATCGTGGTGACGTGTTAGCCGATGGTCCTTCAACAGACCTTGGTGAGTTAGCATTAGGTCAAAACATGCGCGTGGCATTTATGCCATGGAATGGTTATAACTACGAGGACTCCATCCTTGTATCTGAACGTGTTGTTCAAGAAGATCGTTTCACTACTATCCATATTCAAGAACTTGCTTGTGTCTCTCGTGATACTAAGTTAGGGCCTGAAGAGATCACAGCTGATATCCCGAACGTCGGTGAAGCAGCGTTATCTAAACTGGATGAATCAGGTATCGTTTATATCGGTGCTGAAGTGAAAGGTGGTGACATTCTGGTTGGTAAAGTAACACCTAAAGGTGAAACTCAACTGACTCCAGAAGAGAAATTGCTGCGTGCTATCTTCGGTGAAAAAGCGTCTGATGTTAAAGATTCTTCTCTGCGTGTTCCTAATGGCGTGTCTGGTACAGTTATCGACGTACAAGTCTTCACCCGTGATGGCGTAGAAAAAGATAAACGTGCATTAGAAATCGAAGAATCACAGTTACGTGAAGTTAAGAAAGACTTAACTGAAGAACTGCGTATCTTTGAAGCTGGTCTATTCGCTCGTATCCGTGGTGTTCTGATTGCTGGCGGTATTGAAGCTGAGAAATTAGATAAATTACCTCGTGAACGTTGGTTAGAGCTGGGTATTGCGGATGAAGAAAAGCAAAACCAGTTAGAACAATTAGCAGAACAGTATGATGAACTGAAAGCTGAGTTCGCGAAGAAACTGGAAGCTAAACGTCGTAAAATCACTCAAGGTGATGATTTAGCACCAGGCGTGCTGAAAATCGTTAAGGTTTACCTGGCTGTTAAACGTCAGATCCAACCTGGTGATAAGATGGCGGGTCGTCATGGTAACAAGGGTGTTATCTCTAAGATTAACCCAATTGAAGACATGCCATACGATGAAAACGGCAATCCAGTAGACCTCGTATTGAACCCACTGGGTGTACCATCACGTATGAACATCGGTCAGATCCTTGAAACTCACTTGGGTATGGCTGCTAAAGGTATCGGTGATAAGATCAACGCGATGCTGAAACAGCAACAAGAAGTTGCTAAATTACGTGAATTTATCCAGAAAGCTTACGATCTGGGTATGGCACCTCGTCAGAAAGTTGATCTGGACACCTTCAGCGATGAAGAAGTGTTACGTCTGGCTGAAAACCTGAAAAAAGGTATGCCAACCGCAACACCAGTGTTCGATGGTGCAGAAGAAATGGAAATTAAAGAGATGCTGAAATTAGCTGATCTTCCAACTTCTGGTCAGATTACACTTTTCGATGGTCGTACAGGTGAACAATTTGAGCGTCCAGTAACTGTTGGTTACATGTACATGCTGAAACTGAACCACTTAGTTGATGACAAGATGCACGCCCGTTCTACTGGTTCGTACAGCTTGGTTACTCAGCAACCTCTTGGTGGTAAAGCACAGTTTGGTGGACAGCGTTTCGGGGAGATGGAAGTGTGGGCACTGGAAGCATACGGTGCAGCTTATACTCTTCAAGAAATGCTTACTGTTAAGTCGGATGACGTTAACGGTCGTACCAAAATGTACAAAAACATCGTTGATGGTAACCATCAGATGGAACCAGGTATGCCAGAGTCGTTCAACGTATTGTTGAAAGAGATCCGTTCACTGGGTATCAACATCGAATTGGAAGACGAATAACGGATTCCATATAGACAGACTGCTAGAAATGGCAGTCTGTCAAACAGTGACTACACTGGTTTAAAGGGGTGAATGACAGGGGTCATTTGCCTGGCAGGTCTAACTCCGACAGGAGCCATTTCGTGAAAGACTTATTAAAGTTTCTGAAAGCGCAAACCAAGACCGAAGAGTTTGATGCGATCAAAATTGCTCTGGCATCACCTGATATGATCCGTTCATGGTCATTTGGTGAAGTTAAAAAGCCAGAAACAATTAACTACCGTACGTTCAAACCAGAGCGTGACGGTCTTTTCTGTGCCCGTATTTTCGGACCAGTAAAAGATTACGAATGTTTGTGTGGTAAATACAAACGTTTAAAACACCGTGGTGTTATCTGTGAGAAGTGTGGCGTTGAAGTTACACAAACTAAAGTTCGTCGTGAACGTATGGGTCACATCGAATTAGCTTCTCCAGTTGCTCACATTTGGTTCTTGAAATCACTACCGTCCCGTATCGGTCTGCTGCTGGATATGCCACTGCGCGATATTGAACGTGTACTGTATTTCGAATCTTATGTTGTTGTTGAAGGCGGAATGACTAGCCTTGAGCGCGGACAAATCTTAACAGAAGAGCAATATCTTGATGCATTAGAAGAATTCGGTGACGAATTCGATGCGAAGATGGGTGCAGAAGCTGTTCAGAACTTGTTACAGAGCATGGATCTGGAACAAGAGTGTGAAACGCTGCGTGAAGAGTTAAATGAAACTAACTCTGAAACTAAACGTAAGAAACTGACTAAACGTATCAAGTTACTTGAAGCATTCATGCAATCAGGCAATAAACCTGAGTGGATGATCTTAACTGTACTGCCTGTGTTACCACCAGACTTACGTCCACTGGTTCCACTAGATGGCGGTCGTTTTGCGACTTCAGACCTGAACGATTTATATCGTCGTGTGATCAACCGTAACAACCGTTTAAAACGCCTGCTTGATTTAGCAGCACCAGACATTATCGTACGTAACGAAAAACGTATGTTACAAGAGTCTGTGGATGCGTTATTAGATAACGGTCGTCGTGGTCGTGCGATCACAGGTTCTAACAAACGTCCTCTGAAATCTTTGGCTGATATGATCAAAGGTAAACAAGGTCGTTTCCGTCAAAACCTGTTAGGTAAACGTGTTGACTATTCTGGTCGTTCTGTAATCACCGTTGGCCCATACCTGCGTCTGCATCAGTGTGGTCTACCGAAGAAAATGGCTCTTGAGTTATTCAAACCATTTATTTACGGAAAACTGGAAACCCGTGGTTTAGCGACAACAATCAAAGCCGCTAAAAAAATGGTTGAGCGTGAAGAAGCGGTTGTTTGGGATATCTTAGATGAAGTTATCCGCGAACACCCAGTGATGCTGAACCGTGCACCAACACTTCACCGTTTAGGTATTCAGGCATTTGAACCAATCCTTATCGAAGGTAAAGCTATTCAGTTACACCCACTCGTTTGTGCGGCATATAACGCCGACTTCGATGGTGACCAAATGGCGGTTCACGTACCACTGACATTAGAAGCACAGTTAGAAGCTCGTGCGCTGATGATGTCAACAAACAACATTCTGTCTCCAGCAAGTGGTGACCCAATCATCGTTCCTTCACAGGACGTTGTATTAGGTCTGTACTACATGACTCGTGACTGCATCAATGCCAAAGGTGAAGGCATGGTGTTAAGTGGTCCTAAAGAAGCTGAACGCGTTTATCGCGCAGGTTTAGCCTCTTTACACGCACGCGTTAAAGTACGTATCACTGAAGAGATCAAAGATGGCGAAGGTAATATCACCACTGAAACTAGTTTAAAAGACACAACTGTTGGCCGAGCTATTTTATGGATGATCGTACCAAAAGGCCTACCTTACGCGCTGGTTAACCAACCATTAGGTAAGAAAGCAATTTCTAAAATGCTGAATACCTGTTATCGCGTATTGGGCTTGAAGCCAACCGTTATTTTTGCTGACCAAATCATGTATACCGGTTTTGCTTACGCAGCACGTTCAGGTGCTTCAGTAGGTATCGATGACATGGTTATCCCTGCGAAAAAAGCAGAGATCATTGCAGAAGCAGAAGCAGAAGTTGCAGAAATTCAGGAACAGTTCCAATCCGGTCTGGTAACAGCGGGCGAACGTTACAACAAAGTTATCGATATTTGGGCTGCGGCGAATGAGCGCGTAGCAAAAGCGATGATGGAAAACCTGTCTACTGAAACCGTTATTAACCGTAATGGTGAAGAAGAACAACAAGTATCTTTCAACAGCATCTTTATGATGGCTGACTCCGGTGCTCGTGGTTCTGCAGCTCAGATCCGTCAGTTAGCAGGTATGCGTGGTCTGATGGCTAAGCCAGATGGCTCAATCATCGAAACACCTATTACAGCAAACTTCCGTGAAGGTCTGAACGTACTCCAGTACTTCATCTCAACTCACGGTGCTCGTAAAGGTCTTGCGGATACCGCACTGAAAACAGCAAACTCCGGTTACTTGACTCGTCGTTTAGTTGACGTTGCACAAGACTTAGTCGTAACAGAAGACGACTGTGGTACAACCGAAGGTGTTATGATGACTCCGGTTATCGAAGGTGGTGATGTTAAAGAACCACTGCGTGAACGTGTATTAGGTCGTGTGGCTGCAGAAGATATTCTGAAACCAGGTACTGCCGATATTCTTGTTCCACGTAACACCCTGTTAAACGAAAAACTGTGTGACTTGTTAGAAGAAAACTCAGTTGACAGCGTGAAAGTACGTTCAGTTGTAACCTGTAACACAGACTTCGGTGTGTGTGCTAATTGTTATGGTCGTGACCTTGCTCGTGGTCATATCATTAACAAAGGTGAAGCTATCGGTGTTATCGCAGCACAGTCAATCGGTGAACCAGGTACACAGTTAACGATGCGTACGTTCCACATCGGTGGTGCGGCATCTCGTGCGGCAGCAGAATCTAGCATTCAAGTACGTAACAAAGGTACTCTGAAGCTATTCAATGCGAAGTTCATTACTAATACTGCTGGTAAATTAGTTATCACTTCTCGTAACACTGAATTACGTTTAATTGACGAATTCGGTCGTACGAAAGAGAGCTATAAAGTACCTTACGGTGCTCAATTAGCGAAGGGTGATGGCGAAGCGGTTAACGGTGGCGAAACTGTTGCTAACTGGGATCCACATACAATGCCAGTTGTGAGTGAAGTATCTGGTATCATCCGTTTTGCAGACATGGTTGATGGTCAAACTATCACACGTCAAACAGATGAATTAACAGGTCTTTCTTCACTGGTTGTTTTGGATTCAGCAGAGCGTACAGGTAGCGGTAAAGATTTACGTCCAGCATTACGCATCACTGATGCACAAGGTAATGACGTATTAATCCCGAATACTGATATGCCAGCACAGTACTTCCTGCCAGGTAAAGCGATTGTTCAGTTAGACGATGGCATTACAATTAACGCTGGTGACACTTTAGCGCGTATTCCACAAGAATCTGGCGGTACTAAAGATATCACCGGTGGTCTGCCACGCGTTGCTGACTTGTTTGAAGCTCGTCGTCCGAAAGAGCCTGCAATCCTTGCTGAAATCAGCGGTATTGTTTCGTTCGGTAAAGAGACTAAAGGTAAACGTCGTCTAGTTATTTCTCCATTAGACGGTAGCGATGCATACGAAGAGATGATCCCTAAATGGCGTCAACTTAACGTATTCGAGGGTGAGGTTGTGGAACGCGGTGATGTTATTTCCGATGGGCCAGAATCACCACACGACATTCTGCGCTTACGTGGTGTTCATGCGGTTACTCGCTATATCACTAACGAAGTACAGGAAGTTTACCGTTTACAAGGCGTTAAGATTAACGATAAACACATCGAAGTTATCGTTCGTCAGATGCTACGTAAAGTTACCATTGAGAACGCAGGAAGCTCTGAGTTCCTCGAAGGCGAACAGGTTGAATACGCTCGCGTTAAAGTTTCAAACCGTGTTCTGGAAGATGATGGTAAAGTACCAGCAACGTATGCTCGTGACCTGTTAGGTATCACGAAAGCATCTCTGGCAACTGAATCCTTCATCTCTGCTGCATCGTTCCAAGAAACAACTCGTGTTCTGACGGAAGCTGCGGTAGCGGGTAAACGTGATGAATTACGTGGCTTGAAAGAAAACGTTATTGTTGGTCGCTTGATCCCAGCTGGTACTGGATATGCGTATCACCAAGATCGTATGAAGCGTCGTCAATCACAACTGCCGACAGATGAAACTGAAACAACAATCAGTGCTGATGAAGCATCTGCTAACTTAGCAGAATTACTGAATGCTGGTTTTGGTGGATTAAAAGACTAAAATCTAATTTAGATTAGATTGAAATGCCCTCCATTGTGAGGGCATTTTTTGTTTCTGTTCTACATAAGTAGGCGAAATGATGAGAATAATAGCGAATATTTTGATTATTCTATGTTTTATTTTTACTGGATTTGCTTCAGCAGTGTCTTATGAAAGAGGTATTCCAACAGAAGCTCAATGGGATTTAAAAATGCCCATTACAACATTGATGCAACTTCGCCAACAAAAAACGTTATATGCATTTGTAGGGGATAAATTGCAGCCTGTTGCAGAACTTTTTCCTAACCAAAGTTTTTATGCATCAGTTACAGAGGGTGATTACCACAAAATACAATTTGGGAATGCTCAAGGTTATCTTGAAGCGGGCTATCTAGAAGATGGCTATTTTGAAGATATAGCTTCAATGAAACCAGATAAGAAAATACGTTTCTTATCAGATAGCACGAAGAAAGCAGATTATCCTATCTACGAATATTTAATTACGACAAAAAATACTCCTATCTATAGTGATAAAGATATTGCTAGCCCACAAATAGCGACACTCTTACCCAATTTACGTTACCCCGTGTTATCTCGCACAATAAAAGAAGATACTAATGGAAGTAAAATCAATTGGTTTGAAATCTCTTTAGGTGATCGCTTAGGTTATATTTCATCAAGGGATGTAAAGCCTGACTTAGGGATACCAGTACTTACTTATCACCATATTCTTAAAGTTACGGAAAACCATAATTTTCGCCATACATCAACAACAACATCATTAACTGCATTTACAGAGCAGATGAATTATTTAAAAGAAGCTGGATATGAAACGCTTTCGCTCAATCAAGTTGCTGGCTATTTAAATAAGAGTGTTAATTTACCAGGCAAAGCTGTTGCATTAACATTTGATGATGGTTTGCAATCCGTTTATCGTTATGCTTATCCTCTTTTAAAAGAAAATGGTCAACGAGCAACACTATTTGTTATCTCATCACGAATAAAATCCAAAACACCTAAGTGGGCACCTAATTCATTACAATTTATGAGTTGGCAATCACTCAAATCGAGTCGTGATGTTTTTGATATTCAGTCACATTCCCATTTTTTACATCGTTTAGATAATAATAAAAAACCTATTATTTTTAGCCGTCAGTCCCACACAATTATATTAGACTTACAACGCTCACAACGTGTATTGCGATTATTAAATCCACATCAATATGCCTTTGCATATCCTTTCGGTGGATATAATCAAAGGGCAATTACTGCAGTTAAAGCGTCTGGTATGACATTGGCGGTGACAACTCAACAAGGAAAAGTTCGTTTAGGTGATCCTCCTTTTGCACTAAAACGGCTCTATGCTTTGAGTACAGACCCTATTGAGAAATTTGCGAGAATGGTGGGTAATGATGAATATGAAGTCGTTAATAAAAATATCGTTGTTGATAAATAATTAAAAATAAAATTTATAATCTTAAAAAATACCTTTGATATTTATTGAAGGTATTTTTTATTCCTCTATTACTAATTCAGTTAAGATCAATAAATAACTTATATTTTTCAGATAATTATGATGATTTTTTAGTGATAAAAATTTATTTTTTTCTGTAAGCTGGCAATCCAAATTCAGTATGGAGCCAGTTATGAAAAAGCCTATATCTATATCTTCTTATGATTCTGCATTTAAACGCTTTATGATGAATGTCAGTAATGCGAAAGATTTCTTCTTTGTTCATTTACCAGAGGAATTAAAAAGTCATTGTGATTTTTCGACGTTACAATTGCAAAATTCTTCTTTCATCGATATTAAATTACGTTCTCGTATGTCTGATATTTTGTATTTAGTGAGAACTAAAGAGGGTGATATTCCTATTTATTTACTGATAGAGCATCAATCTAGGCCAGATAAAATGATAGCTTGGCGCATGATGAATTATGCATTTTCCACTATGAATCAACATTTACAGCAAGGTTATAAATCGTTGCCTCTCGTTGTTCCTATTTTGTTTTATCATGGCAAGAAAAAACCTTATCCTTTTCCTGTTAATTGGATGTCATGCTTTCCACTTACTTCACTTGCTAATAAGCTTTATTCTAATAATTTCTCTTTAATTGATTTGACTTCAATTGATGATGATATTTTGCTGACACATAAAAAAGCAGCGGTAATGGAAATTGCAATGAAGTATGTTAATAGTTGTCATGATCTTAATAAGATTGCAATGCTTCTATCAAAAGCAATAAATCAGAAAAACTGCAGAGATGAGGACACGATTATTGTCGTAGAATATTTATTCTCAATTCTGGATGCATCAGACTTTGAATTTGTTATCAATAAAATAGTTGAACAGGTAGATAGCCACAGAGAGGTGATTATGAATATAGCGTGGAGATTAGAAAATAAAGGGTTTGAATTAGGTAAAAATGAGGGTATTAAATTAGGTAAAACGGAAGGTATTGAGATTGGTAAAAAAATAGTACAAATAGAATTAGCTCAAAATTTATTAAAAGAGAATTTTGATCTTTCATTGATCGAAAAAATATCAGGTTTGAGTATGCAAGAACTTGAAGAATTAGCAGTATAAGAATTAAGTTAATTATTTTATATAATATTAAATTAAAAATATCCTAAGACATTATTTATAATCTTTTATTTTTCTTTAATTATTTTAAGTTTATTACATGTTATTTTTATTGAGTTATTTAATAAAAACCGCCTTTATTATTTGTAATTAAATTAATTAAAAGCGGTTTTATATTATTCAAATTTTAATTAACGACCCAAGTAATTATCCCAATCTTTCCATACAGGTTGTAATCCTCGCTCTTTTAATACGTTAATAACATCATTTACATGGCGATTATCATTAGGTGAAAACTGTTCTAGCTCTTCATGACTATCAGAATATCCACCGGGTTGGGTTTTAGATCCTGCGCTAATATTATTAATTGCTAACGGCACTGTGTTATCGCGAAAATAAGGAGATTCTCGTGTTGAAAGTGAAAGCTCAACGTCTGGTGCCAAAATGCGAAAAGCACAGATCAATTGAACTAATTCAGCTTCACTCATTACCGATGCAGGGCTAAGCCCACCAGCGCAAGGACGTAAACGAGGAAAAGAGATAGAGTAACGGCTTTTCCAATAGCGTTTTTGTAAGAACAAGAGATGTTCTGCCACCATATAACAATCGCTACGCCACTGACTTGAAAGGCCAATCAACGCACCTAAACCAATTTTATCAATTCCTGCTTGCCCTAATCTATCAGGTGTTTGTAGTCGCCAATGGAAATCTTGTTTTTTACCTTTTAGATGATGAAGCTGATAAGTTGGTTCATGATAGGTTTCTTGATAAACCATCACGCCATCAATACCTAGTGTTTTTAATTCTGCATACTCTTCTGTTGCAAGAGGTTGTACTTCCATCATTAATGAACTGAAATTTTCTCGAATAAGAGGGATATATTGGCGAAAATAATCCATACCCACTTTTCTTTGGTGCTCTCCAGTCACTAATAACAAGCTATCAAAACCTAACTGCCTGATGCTACTGCATTCAGCGATGATTTCATTTTCATTTAATGTTTTACGTTTAATGGCATTACTCATTGAAAAACCACAATAAGTACAATCATTCGCACATAGATTAGAAAGATAAAGTGGAACATATAATCCCACAATATTACCAAAACGTTGTCGAGTGAGTTGTTGAGCACGTTGTGCCATAGGCTCTAAATAATGGCGACCCGCAGGCGAAATTAGCGCCATAAAATCATCAAGTGTAAGGGAATGGCGATTTAATGCGGCTTCAACATCCGCATTGGTTTTACTATTGAGTTTTAATGTAATGTCATCCCAGTCGAGTTGTTGCCAATAATCAGAAAATGTGTCCATTAGTATGCCCCTAAATATTGGGTTAATGGACTAGAAGCTTTCGCTTGCATATTCACAATTGAAGCAGGTGTCGCAAGTCCTGATTGTCGAGCAAGTTCACCAGCATCAAGCGCTGCTTTAAATGCTTGTGCCATTAGAATAGGATTTTTGGCAACAGCAATTGCGGTATTAACTAATACTGCATCAGCACCTAACTCTAAAGCTTCGAGTGCATGACTTGGTGCACCAATACCAGCATCAACAACAACAGGAATTGAGGCTTGTTCAATGATAATTCGTAGGAAATCACGAGTCTGTAAACCTTGATTTGAGCCAATAGGAGAACCTAAAGGCATTACAGCTGCACAGCCAACCTCTTCTAAACGACGACATAAAACAGGATCAGCACTGCAATAAGGTAACACAACAAAACCTTCTTTAACGAGGATTTCAGCGGCTTTAAGTGTTTCAATAGGATCGGGTAATAAATATTTAGTGTCAGGATGAATTTCTAATTTTACCCAATGGGTGCCAAAGGCTTCTTTGGCTAAACGAGCCGCAAAAACAGCTTCTTGTGCTGTTTTTGCACCGGATGTATTAGGTAATAATTTTACCCTTAATGATTTAAGTGGTGCGATTAAATCATCATTACCATTCTTTAAATCCACACGCTTCATTGCCATCGTGACTAATTGGCTACCCGAAGCCTTAATGGCTTCTGTCATAAGCGTTGGTGTTGCAAATTTTCCTGTGCCTGTAAAAAGTCTAGATGTGAATGTTGTATCAGCAATTTTTAACATATCAGCCCCCTGCAATTGCTTGGAAGAGAAGAATAGTATCGCCATCATTAATAAAATGTGTTTCCCAATTTTCACGGGGAACAATGGTTTCATTGACAGCAAGCGCCACACCGATGTGTGGCTGTTCTAACTGAATAAGGAGCTGACAGATAGTGACAGGCATATCCAGAGAATATTGTTCGTCATTTACGGTAATGTTCATGCTACCCCTCGACAAACAGGACATGTTTTTGATGGTGTTAAATGCAAAGTACTCCAATTTTGTTTTCTACCATCGAAAAGGCGAAGTTTTCCACTTAGAGAACAAGGTAAGCCTGAGAGTAATTTGATTGCTTCAAGGGCTTGAAGTGTGCCAATAACCCCAACAACAGGTCCTAATATACCTGCTGTTTTGCAGTTTCTTTGTGGCTCAGTTTCATCAGGATAAAGACAGTGATAGCAACCTTGAGTAAAAGGAGGTTCAAATACCATAAGCTGACCACTAAAGCCCACGGCACTACCACTAATAAGTGGAGTTTGCTGTGCGACACAAGCACGGTTAATCGCTTGACGAGTGAGCATGTTATCTGTGCAATCTAAAACTAAATCGACCTCTTTAACTAATTTAGATAATGAATCATCATTAATACGTTGTTTATAAGAAGTAATTTTTATATCCGGATTTAGTGCAAGTAGAGACTGCTTTGCGACTTCTGATTTGGCATCGGGAATATCTTGAGTGCGATAAAGAATTTGACGCTGTAGATTAGAAACATGTAACTCATCATCATCAACTAAAATAAGCTCACCAATACCTGCACCAGCAAGATAAAGTGATGCGGGAGAGCCTAATCCGCCAAGTCCAATAATCAATACCTTTGCTTGTTGAAGTTTGTTTTGACCCTCTAAGCCAATATCTTCTAACATCACTTGTCGGCTATAACGCATAAAATCATTATCATTTAGCATGATGGTTTTCCTTCCACTAATTCTAATAATTTACGAGTCACTTGTTGCCAATCTGGTGCTTTTGTTATTGCACTAACCAAGGCAACGCTCCCCACCCCAGTTGCAACAACATCAGGTACTCTTTCTAGTGAGATCCCACCAATAGCAACCGTTGGAAAATCGGGTGTCTGCTCTACTTGATGTCTGAGTGCCTTTAAACCTTGAGGTTTAGATGGCATATCTTTTGTGGTGGTTGGAAATATATGCCCTAATGCGATGTAAGATGGACGTAATATTTTCGCTCTTTGTAATTCAACTTCGTCATGAGTGGAAATACCAAGGCGTAATCCTGATTGTTTAATGGCATTAAGGTCGGCAATATCGAGATCTTCTTGACCAAGATGAACACCGTAAGCGTGATGTTTAATGGCGAGTTGCCAGTAATCGTTGATAAACAGTCTTGCGTGATACTGTTTGCCCAGTTTTATTGCTTCGATGATCTCTTGTTCAACGTCGTCTGGCTGTTTATCTTTTATTCGTAATTGCAGGGTGGTAACGCCTATTTTTAATAGGCGTGCGATCCATTCAACAGAATCAACAACAGGATAAAGCCCAAGCTTTTTTTCTGTTAATGCAAAAGGTGTATTAGAGGATCTGTTCATTTTCAGGCACCTCAACACTGGCGATTTCTGCACTGTGGTATAACTCACTTCCATGCTCTTTAAAGGCTTGAGACATTTTCTCCATACCTGCCGCATAATCGCGTACTTCTTGTGTTATCTTCATTGAGCAGAATTTAGGACCACACATTGAACAGAAATGAGCGACTTTTCCTGAAGCCTGAGGTAGCGTTTCATCGTGATATTGACGTGCAGTTTCAGGATCAAGAGCCAAGTTAAATTGGTCTTCCCATCTAAACTCAAAGCGCGCTTTCGACATTGCATTATCACGAATTTGAGCGCCGGGGTGTCCTTTTGCTAAATCGGCTGCATGAGCGGCGATTTTATAAGTGATAAGACCTTGTTTCACATCTTCTTTATTAGGTAAACCAAGGTGTTCTTTTGGTGTAACATAACAGAGCATTGCGCAACCAAACCAGCCAATCATTGCTGCACCAATACCTGATGTGAAGTGATCGTAACCCGGCGCAATATCTGTAGTGAGAGGGCCTAATGTATAAAATGGTGCTTCATGACAATGTTCCAATTCCTCTGTCATATTGCGGCGGATCATCTGCATTGGAACGTGGCCAGGGCCTTCTATCATGACTTGAACGTCATACTCCCATGCAATTTTTGTCAGCTCACCTAGAGTATGTAATTCAGAAAATTGTGCTTCGTCATTGGCATCTTGAATCGAACCTGGTCTTAATCCATCGCCCAGTGAGAGGGAGACGTCATAAGCGGTACAAATTTCACAGATTTCACGGAAATGTTCGTAGAGGAAATTCTCTTTATGATGTGATAAACACCATTTTGCCATTATCGAACCGCCACGAGACACTATGCCCGTTAGTCGTTTTGCTGTCATTGGCACATAACGTAACAATACACCAGCATGAATAGTAAAATAATCAACCCCTTGTTCTGCTTGTTCAAGCAAGGTATCTCGGAACATTTCCCAAGTGAGATCTTCAGCAATACCGTTAACTTTCTCGAGAGCTTGATAAATTGGAACTGTACCAATAGGAACAGGGCTATTGCGAATGATCCACTCACGCGTTTCATGAATATAACGGCCTGTTGAGAGATCCATTACGGTATCCGCTCCCCAGCGTGTAGACCAAATTAGCTTTTCAACTTCTTCTTCAATTGAGGAGGTGACCGAAGAGTTCCCGATATTGGCATTCACTTTCACTAAGAAATTACGACCAATAATCATTGGCTCTGATTCTGGGTGATTGATATTGGCTGGAATGATTGCTCGACCAGCTGCAACTTCTTGGCGTACAAACTCAGGGGTAATATTGTCAGGGAGATGAGCACCAAAGCTAAACCCTGCGTGCTGTTGGCGTAAAACTTCGCTACGAATTCTCTCTCGCCCCATATTTTCACGAATAGCAATAAACTCCATTTCAGGCGTAATAATGCCTTGGCGAGCATAATGCAATTGGGTCACACTTTTGCCATTTAGCGCTTTTTTAGGGCTTGGTTTTAAGGGAAAACGCAGATGCTCTAATCCAGCATCAGAAAGGCGCTGTTGGGTGAAATCAGAACTTAAAAGTGAAAGCGTTTCGGTATCATTGCGCTCATCAATCCAAGGTTGGCGTATTTTTTTTAAGCCAAGGTTAACGTCAAGTTGAGAATCAGGATCACCATAAGGGCCTGATGTGTCATATACCGGTACAGGTTCATTATCTTCAAAAACAGGGGAATCTTTTGATCCTCCTACTAGCGTTTTATCAAGCTGGATCTCACGCATGGGTACTTGAATGTCAGTGCGTGAGCCTTCGAGATAAATGCGTTTTGAATTGGGGAAGCTTACGCCTTGAATGGTGCTGATAAACTCTTGAGCAGCATCACGTTGCTCTTTTCGTGGACGCTGTTTGTTGATCGTTGGTGAAATATCTTTAACGGATATAGTTTGATTTTGGGACATAGCATTTCCTAATAAATATCATGCAGGCTATTAGCCTGTCGGGTGAATATTGAGAAAAATGCTTGTCTGGAGGTCGCAGGGAGTATCGACAGATAGGTGTATATAGATGTGTGAAAAATATACGCAATGAAGCTATCAAAAGGTCGAATCACTCTTGTTCCCTTCGCGGGTATTAACCCGATCAGGTTCCGCGGATCCCGAATTAACGGTCTCAGCCTGTGTTTATAATAGCCTTATAAACACTAGGCACTCCGACAAGAAGAAGTCCAGTATATGAAAGATTTTAAAAACTACAAGTCCGATATGGGTTATTTATTTAAATCCCAATATTGTTGTTCCCAACCTTTCATTTGTGAAATTTGAATAATGGTTACACTCAATAACATTAATATAATTTATGTTTTTAGTGAGTGGATGTTAATGAATCATAGAAGACAGAGATAATACATTGAGAGGTTCTTGCTAAAGAGAGTATCCTCTATTCTATATCATTATTTTGGATAGAATGGTCGTTATGCATTTATATACATTAACAGGCTCAGAAAAGGGCTGGTGGACAGTCAGTCTTGGTGGGCGAGTGTGGTTACCTAAAGGTGAACTTCCGTTTGGCTTAGCTAAAGATTGGGATCTCATTGGTCAGCACGCCAAAATTGTGGGTGAATGGCAAGGTGAAACAGTTTGGCTTATTCATGGAAAAATGGATAACGACATGTGCTCACCAAGACTTATCGCCTCACAAGATGAAAACTTATTTAAATTAGTCGGTCGTGGTGTTCAACTGGCTGAGTTTTATCGTTCTCACCGTTTTTGTGGTTATTGTGGTTCTAAAATGCGTCATAGTGAGAGTGAATGGGCGTGTTTATGCGATAACTGCCATGAACGTTATTATCCGCAAATTGCCCCTTGCATTATTGTGGGTATTCGACATGAAGATAAGATCTTATTAGCACATCATGTTAGGCATAAACATTCACCTCTTTACACTGTACTCGCTGGTTTTGTTGAGGTTGGTGAAACATTAGAAGAAGCAGTGGCTCGTGAAGTGTTTGAAGAGAGCAATATTCGTATTCGCAATATTCGCTATGTATCATCTCAGCCTTGGCCGTTTCCTCATTCTTTAATGATGGGATTTTTGGCCGATTATGATGGTGGCGAACTACAACATGATCCTTCTGAATTAATGAGTGCGGGTTGGTATCGTTACGATCAATTACCCCAGATCCCACCACCAGATACAATTGCTCGACGCTTGATAGAAGATACGATAGCGAATATCAGACAAGATAAAGAAAAGAGCTAAATAAAGGCGCTGTCTGCCAACAGTTATTTCTCCAGCATGTTACAATGCATGCTATTTTGCGGCCCTATTACTGTTAATGGAGTTAGTCATGAGTGAGTTGAAAAACGACCGCTATTTACGTGCGCTGTTGCGCCAACCTGTTGATGTCACCCCAGTTTGGATGATGCGTCAGGCAGGCAGATATCTTCCTGAATACAAGGAAACACGGGCACAGGCGGGAGATTTCATCTCATTGTGCAAAAATACAGAATTAGCATGTGAAGTGACATTACAGCCTTTAAGACGCTTCCCTTTAGATGCCGCTATTTTATTTTCTGATATTTTAACTATTCCAGATGCAATGGGGCTAGGTCTTTACTTTGAAACAGGTGAAGGCCCTCGTTTTAAATCACCTATCAACAGCCTTGCTGATATTCAAAAACTGCCTATTCCTGATCCTGAAGATGAACTAGGATATGTGATGAATGCAGTACGTGCCATTCGTCATGCATTGCAAGGTAGTGTGCCATTAATTGGTTTTTCAGGAAGCCCTTGGACACTGGCAACCTATATGGTTGAGGGTGGAAGTAGTAAGGCCTTCACAAAAATTAAAAAAATGATGTATTCAGAGCCTCAAGCTCTACATCTATTACTGGATAAACTGGCAGATAGCGTTATTCTGTATCTGAATGCTCAAATTAAAGCGGGCGCACAATCTATCATGATCTTTGATACATGGGGTGGTGTGCTAACAGGGCGTGATTACCAACTCTTCTCATTACACTATATGCATAAGATTGTTGATGGTCTTATCCGTGAATATGATGGAAGAAAAGTACCAGTCACTTTATTTACCAAAGGTGGTGGTCGCTGGCTAGAAGCTATGGCTGCGACAGGTTGCGATGCATTAGGACTTGATTGGACGATTGATATTGAAGATGCACGCCGTCGAGTTGGGGATAAAGTTGCGCTACAAGGTAATATGGATCCTTCTATGCTGTATGCACCACCTGCCAGAATAGAACAAGAAGTCGAAACTATTCTTGCTGGGTTTGGTAAAGGCAACGGTCATGTCTTTAATCTTGGGCACGGTATTCATCAAGATGTTCCACCTGAACATGCTGGTGCATTTATTGATGCGGTTCACCGTTTATCGAAGCCTTATCATCAGGATAATGATTAATACCCAACAATTACGTCAGGAGCAGACAGAAAAAGCTCAACAGATTATTCTAACAGACCAATTCACAGCACCAACTTATATAGCTGGTGCTGATGTTGGTTTTGAAGACGGCGGCGCGGTCACTCGCGCCGCCATCGTGATAATGCATTATCCTTCTTTCGAAATTCTTGAATACCAAATCGCGCGAATTCCTACGACTCTCCCTTATATCCCTGGTTTGCTTTCATTTAGAGAGTGTCCAGCGTTACTAGCTGCTTGGCAATTAATCAAACAGAAGCCTTCTCTTATTTTTGTCGATGGACAAGGTATTGCTCATCCTAGAAGGCTTGGTGTTGCAAGTCATTTTGGTTTATTAGTGGATACACCGACTATTGGCGTGGCAAAAAGTCGTTTATGTGGCATTGATAAAGCAGTTAACGAAGAGGTGGGAAGCCATGAGCCGTTAATGGATAAGAATGAACAAATAGGGTGGATTTATCGCAGTAAGAAAAAATGTAAACCCCTGTATGTTTCTCCGGGTCATAAAGTGAGTATGGAAGGTGCTTTGCAGTGGGTTGAGCTGTGTATGAAAGGATATCGATTGCCAGAACCAACGCGTTGGGCTGATGGTATTGCTTCAAATAGGCGATTATTTGAGCAGTTGAATAAGAATAAGCTCTAAATGATCGGGAAATATGTGGATATTTTTAATTTTCAGGTAAACTGCGCCTAAGTTAAGAAAATGAGTAATCACGAATGTTGAAGAACCCAATCCATTTACGTTTAGAAAAGCTAGAAGCTTGGCAACACCTGACGTTTATGGCATGCCTGTGTGAGAGAATGTACCCAAATTATCAGGTATTTTGTCGTGAAACAGGTTTTACCGATCCAATGCTTTATCGCCGTATTCTCGATCTGGTTTGGGAAACTTTAACGGTGAAAGATGCAAAGGTTAATTTTGATTCTCAATTAGAGAAATTAGAAGAAGCAATTCCTGATGCATCTCAGTTCGAGATTTATGGTGTCTATCCTGCGATTGATGCCTGTGTTGCACTTAGTGAAATTGTTCACTCTCGTTTAAGCGGTGAATCATTAAGTCACGCTATTGAAGTGAGTAAATTATCAGTAGGGACAGTTGCTTCACTTGAAATGACACAAGCAGAAAGAGAAATGAGTGAAGAAGAGCTTAGATCTCTACCTGCTGTTATTGAAGAATTCGATATCCAATGGGAAATTTACCGTCTACTTGTAGAATGTGAAGAAAGAGATGTCGAACTGATCAAAGGTCTACGTGCAGACCTTCGTGAAGCTGGAATGAGCAATATCGGTATAGAATTAACGCACTAAATCAGAAAAACGTGATTTAGTGCTTGAAAAGCGACGTTTAAAGACTTCACATCACCCCCGTGTATGTTCTACATTGGGTACGAAAAGAAGTGGCTCAGGTGTTTTACTTAATTTATCCTCTTAAAAAGATAAGTTAAGTTTTTTCACCAGATGTTTTTCAAACGATAAAACATACTTTAAGGACTATTTTATGAACAAAGCTGAATTAACCGAATCAGTTGCTGAAAAAGCGGATCTGACAAAAACTCAAGCAAAAGCTGCTATTGAAGCGTTTATCGATTCAGTAACAGGTGCTCTGAAAGAAGGCGATTCTGTACAGTTAGTTGGTTTCGGTACATTCAAGGTGAATCACCGTGCAGAGCGTACTGGTCGTAACCCTCAAACTGGTAAAGAAATTAAAATTGCAGCAGCTAACGTTCCTGCATTTACTGCCGGTAAAGCACTGAAAGACGCAGTAAAATAATTCCTTTGAACGGAATGAACAATAGAGGGGGATTTACTCCCCTTTTGTTGAAACGACAGGGGCTGTTAGCAATAGGATCTGCTTTTTTGCTCAGCGCCTGCTCCTCTACTGTGCAGCTACCTGAATTTTCTGCAACAGGTTATATTGCGGACGAAGGCATTGTGCGATTATGGCGTTTAAATAATACAGCGTCAGAACCTCAAGTGATCATGAGTGTTTATAGCTTTTATAAAAAGCCAGAAACTGTCATCACATTCTATGAGTATCGCCAAAATAAGCTTTGGCAAGTCCGCTCTGAAGTTATCAATCCTACCGAGCCCTCATCTTGGCACCTTCGTTTAAATAAACGTGGTGAAGTTATTTTCATGCAACAAGAAAGCCAAAAGCAAAAACGAGCATTAACAGAAGATGAACGTTTAAGAATGGTGTTTGCTGCAAGTAAAGAGCGTGAAATCAGCGAAGCGCTTACTATTGGGAAAGTAAATTTAGTACAGGGTGTCTGGTATCAAAATACAATGACAACATGTGCTGGCGAGAAGGTGAGTGTTTCATTTGAAGGTCCGGAACAACGCTGGTTAAAAACGAGAGCGCGCAATCCAAATAAGCCTTCTTATGTTGCTTGGCTTGATTCACCAGAAGGTAAGCAATTACTTATGGTTGCAGAACACGATTTTTGTAAATGGGAACCAACAAAAGAGAGCTTGTGATCACTCCCTTTTGCCGTTGTTAAATTATTTCTTTAAGCGTGCAATCGCTCGATAGCCGATATCATGACGATAAAAACTACCATCCCAATGAATACCTTTCGCTAAAGCATAAGCATTTTTTTGAGCTTGCTCGATATCATCACCTAATGCAGTCACACATAATACTCGCCCGCCAGCAGTGATAACTTCGCCTTTGTCATTGAGTGTTGTTCCAGCTTGAAATACCTTTGCCGTTGTTGACGATGTTGGTGTTAAGCCTTCGATAACATCACCTTGACGATAATCCGCAGGGTAGCCGCCTGCTGCAATCACAATCCCTAAAGCTGGGCGAGGATCCCAATGGGGATCTTTATCTTTTAAATTACCTTTTGCTCCAGCTAAACAGAGTTCAACTAAGTCAGATTGCATACGCATCATAATAGGTTGAGTTTCTGGATCACCAAAACGACAGTTAAACTCAATAACCTTAGCAACACCTTGTTTATCAATCATCAGTCCAGCATAAAGGAAACCTTGGTAGCGATGTCCTTCAGAAGCCATTCCTTTTACTGTTGGATAAATGATCCTTTCCATTACTTGCTGGTGGATTTCTGGTGTAACAACAGGTGCTGGCGAATATGCACCCATTCCCCCAGTATTAGGACCTGTATCGCCATCGCCGACACGCTTATGATCTTGGCTTGTTGCCATTGGAATAACGTGTTCACCATCAACTATGACAATAAAGCTAGCTTCTTCACCATCAAGATATTCTTCGATAACAATACGGTGCCCTGCATCACCAAAAACATTGCCAGCCAGCATATCTTTAATTGCAGCTTCAGCCTCAGCTTGTGTCATTGCAACAATAACGCCTTTACCTGCTGCTAAACCATCTGCTTTGATAACAATCGGCGCGCCTACTTTATTGAGGTACTCAAGTGCAGGCGCTATCTCTGTAAAATTTTGATAATCCGCAGTTGGAATTTTATGTCGAGCTAAAAAATCTTTTGTAAAAGCTTTAGAACCCTCTAATTGAGCGGCTCCTTTTGTTGGACCAAAGATGGTCAGTCCCGCTGCTTTAAAGGCATCAACAACACCAATAACAAGTGGGGCTTCAGGGCCAACAATTGTTAAATCAATATTATTCTCTAGAGCAAAGGCAATTAATGCAGGAATATCCGTTGCACTGATTGCAACGTTTTGTACGCCTTGCTCTAACGCTGTTCCAGCATTACCCGGCGCAACAAAGACTTGTGTAGTAAGCGGTGATTGAACGGCTTTCCAAGCTAAAGCATGCTCACGACCACCATTACCAATAATCAAAATCTTCATATCAATACCTTATTAATGACGGAAGTGGCGCATATTGGTGAAAATCATCGCGATGTTATGTTCATTTGCAGCTGCAATCACTTCATCATCACGAATTGAACCACCAGGCTGAATAACACAAGTCACACCGGCAAGTGCTGCTGCATCAATACCATCTCTAAATGGGAAGAATGCATCTGATGCCATTGCACAACCTGCAACTTCTAAGCCTTCATCAGCGGCTTTAATCCCCGCAATTTTTGCAGAATACACACGGCTCATTTGTCCTGCACCAATACCGACAGTCATATCGTTTTTTGCGTAAACAATGGCATTTGATTTTACAAATTTTGCGACTTTCCAGCAGAAGAGTGCATCTTTAAGTTCACGTTCACTTGGTTGACGTTGAGTGACTACTCTTAAGTTTTCTTCTTTTACCATACCCAAGTCACGATCTTGAACTAACAGTCCACCATTAACACGTTTGAAATCTAACGCTGGTTTGGCTTCATGCCATTGACCACAAGCTAATACACGAACATTTGGTTTTGTTTCTAAAATCGGTAGCGCATCTTCATTAATAGAAGGAGCAATGATCACTTCAACAAACTGGCGTTCGATGATTGCACTTGCTGTTTTTGCATCTAATGGACGATTGAATGCGATAATACCGCCAAATGCAGAAGTTGGATCGGTTTTAAATGCATTGTCATATGCTTGTGTGAGAGTGTTCGCAATTGCAACTCCACAAGGGTTTGCATGTTTCACAATAACACATGCAGGCTCGGAGAATGATTTCACACATTCTAACGCGGCATCAGTATCAGCGATGTTGTTATAAGAAAGTGCTTTGCCTTGTAATTGGTTTGCAGTGGCAATAGATGCTTCCTCTATATTCTCTTCTATATAGAAAGCTGCTTGCTGATGAGCATTTTCACCATAACGCATATCTTGTTTCTTTATATAGTTCAGATTTAAGGTTCGAGGGAAAGTACCTGATGGTTGTGAAGTATCACCATAATAAGGTGCAACCTTCTGACCAAAGTAGTTAGCAATCATTCCGTCGTAAGCAGCTGTATGTTCAAAGGCTTTAATCGCCAAATCAAAGCGTGTGTCTAAAGTAAGACTATTTTCGTGATTATCCATTTCTTCAATCACTCTTTCATAGTCATTACTATTTACTACAATCGTAACGTCTTTATGATTTTTTGCTGCGGAGCGAACCATTGTTGGTCCACCAATATCGATATTCTCCACTGCATCTGCTAATGAGCAATCTGGGCGAGCTACCGTCTTAGCGAAAGGATAAAGATTTACGACGACCATATCGATAGGTCGAATTTCATGTTCTTCCATAATCGCATCGTCTTGTCCACGACGACCTAAAATTCCACCATGTACTTTAGGGTGCAGCGTTTTCACTCTGCCATCCATCATTTCTGGGAAACCTGTGTAATCGGAGACTTCAATAACCGGTAAGCCAGCTTCTGCTAATAGACGTGCGGTTCCACCTGTCGATAAGAGTTCTACTTCTCTTTCAACAAGTGCTTTAGCAAATTCTAAAATACCTGCTTTATCAGACACACTTAAAAGTGCACGGCGGATAGGACGAAGATGTTGCATGAGTTTTATCCCTTGGGGTTGGTATAACGGTAGTAATGGTGAAGTTAAATCACATTAATACAGTGAAATTGTGTTTGCTTAACTAACATTTCAGAAGATGGACACAAAATCAATCTTACTTAATCGGTCATTATAATAACGCAAACGTTTGCGTTTGACATGCTAATTTTATGTAAAAAGACAATCTGTGGATAAAATTGTTGATAAGTGCGTATAAGTGGGGGTTTTGCTGTGGAATTAAGCAAACGATTTTTTTTCTAAAAAAAACTATTGCCAGCCTCGGAAAACTCCCTATAATGCGTCCTCGTTGTCACGGCAAACCACGCTAAGTGAGTTAGCCGAGAGAACGAAGAAAAAAGTGAAAAAGCCTTGAAAATAAACGCTTGACACTGAATGAGGAAGATGTAGAATGCACCTCCTCGCAACAACGCAGAAGACCGGAAACGGCAGCGAATGTTGCACTGCTCTTTAACAAATTATCAGACAATCTGTGTGGGCACTCGCAGAGACGATATCTTCTAAAATATTAGATGTATCAAGTCTTGAAGAGTGAACAACAAAAGTAAATTCATTTATGAATAGCTAAGTTTTCGATTTCTTTGAGCATCAAACACTTTTAATTGAAGAGTTTGATCATGGCTCAGATTGAACGCTGGCGGCAGGCCTAACACATGCAAGTCGAGCGGTAACAGGAGAAAGCTTGCTTTCTTGCTGACGAGCGGCGGACGGGTGAGTAATGTATGGGGATCTGCCCGATAGAGGGGGATAACTACTGGAAACGGTAGCTAATACCGCATGACGTCTACGGACCAAAGCAGGGGCTCTTCGGACCTTGCGCTATCGGATGAACCCATATGGGATTAGCTAGTAGGTGAGGTAATGGCTCACCTAGGCGACGATCTCTAGCTGGTCTGAGAGGATGATCAGCCACACTGGGACTGAGACACGGCCCAGACTCCTACGGGAGGCAGCAGTGGGGAATATTGCACAATGGGCGCAAGCCTGATGCAGCCATGCCGCGTGTATGAAGAAGGCCTTAGGGTTGTAAAGTACTTTCAGTTGGGAGGAAGGCGTTGATGCTAATATCATCAGCGATTGACGTTACCAACAGAAGAAGCACCGGCTAACTCCGTGCCAGCAGCCGCGGTAATACGGAGGGTGCAAGCGTTAATCGGAATTACTGGGCGTAAAGCGCACGCAGGCGGTTGATTAAGTTAGATGTGAAATCCCCGGGCTTAACCTGGGAATGGCATCTAAGACTGGTCAGCTAGAGTCTTGTAGAGGGGGGTAGAATTCCATGTGTAGCGGTGAAATGCGTAGAGATGTGGAGGAATACCGGTGGCGAAGGCGGCCCCCTGGACAAAGACTGACGCTCAGGTGCGAAAGCGTGGGGAGCAAACAGGATTAGATACCCTGGTAGTCCACGCTGTAAACGATGTCGATTTGGAGGTTGTTCCCTTGAGGAGTGGCTTCCGGAGCTAACGCGTTAAATCGACCGCCTGGGGAGTACGGCCGCAAGGTTAAAACTCAAATGAATTGACGGGGGCCCGCACAAGCGGTGGAGCATGTGGTTTAATTCGATGCAACGCGAAGAACCTTACCTACTCTTGACATCCAGCGAATCCTTTAGAGATAGAGGAGTGCCTTCGGGAACGCTGAGACAGGTGCTGCATGGCTGTCGTCAGCTCGTGTTGTGAAATGTTGGGTTAAGTCCCGCAACGAGCGCAACCCTTATCCTTTGTTGCCAGCGCGTGATGGCGGGAACTCAAAGGAGACTGCCGGTGATAAACCGGAGGAAGGTGGGGATGACGTCAAGTCATCATGGCCCTTACGAGTAGGGCTACACACGTGCTACAATGGCAGATACAAAGAGAAGCGACCTCGCGAGAGCAAGCGGAACTCATAAAGTCTGTCGTAGTCCGGATTGGAGTCTGCAACTCGACTCCATGAAGTCGGAATCGCTAGTAATCGTAGATCAGAATGCTACGGTGAATACGTTCCCGGGCCTTGTACACACCGCCCGTCACACCATGGGAGTGGGTTGCAAAAGAAGTAGGTAGCTTAACCTTCGGGAGGGCGCTTACCACTTTGTGATTCATGACTGGGGTGAAGTCGTAACAAGGTAACCGTAGGGGAACCTGCGGTTGGATCACCTCCTTACCTAAGAGATACGTGTTATGTGCAGTGCTCACACAGATTGTCTGATGAAGAACGAGCAGAAATACCGGTATAGGCTTGTAGCTCAGGTGGTTAGAGCGCACCCCTGATAAGGGTGAGGTCGGTGGTTCAAGTCCACTCAGGCCTACCACTTTTCCTTTATGCTGTGTTGTGAAGCAACTCGTTTACTTTAAGTAAACTTCGTTACTCCATGCCTTGCCTAAAGAAAAAGCTTCTTTTATAAAGAAGAAAAGGAGTGGTTATACAGGTATTAAGAATGCATTATGGGGCTATAGCTCAGCTGGGAGAGCGCCTGCCTTGCACGCAGGAGGTCAGCGGTTCGATCCCGCTTAGCTCCACCATAATTTCTTGAATATAAAACAATAATTCAGAGTATATTAGCAATAGTATACTGCGAATTATTTTGCTCTTTAACAATCTGGAACAAGCTGAAAAATTGAAAACAAATCAATATATCACCGAGGTATATTGATGAGTCTCTCAAAATCTCAGACCTTGAATGTGTGATACTCCAAGGCGAGTGTCATGAGCGAGCAACAGCAATTCTAGGCGGACAGCGCGCAGTAAGCGCAGCATACATAAGTATGTGAGCATTACGAGCACTGCCCAACAACGAATTGATGCTTGTGTAGCCATGACCTTTAAAGTCGTCTTCGAGAGAAACACCTTCGGGTTGTGAGGTTAAGCGAATAAGCGTACACGGTGGATGCCTAGGCAATCAGAGGCGATGAAGGACGTGCTAATCTGCGATAAGCGTCGGTAAGGTGATATGAACCGTTATACCCGACGATTTCCGAATGGGGAAACCCAATATCCAATGGATATTATCATTAACTGAATACATAGGTTAATGAAGCGAACCGGGAGAACTGAAACATCTCAGTACCCCGAGGAAAAGAAATCAACCGAGATTCCCCTAGTAGCGGCGAGCGAACGGGGAACAGCCCAGAGTCTTAATCAATAGCAGCATCAGGAGAACGGTCTGGAAAGTCCGGCAGTAAAGGGTGATAGCCCCGTATCTGAAGATGCTGTTATTGTGAACTCGACGAGTAGGGCGGGACACGTGTTATCCTGTCTGAATATGGGGGGACCATCCTCCAAGGCTAAATACTCCTGATTGACCGATAGTGAACCAGTACCGTGAGGGAAAGGCGAAAAGAACCCCGGCGAGGGGAGTGAAAAAGAACCTGAAACCGTGTACGTACAAGCAGTAGGAGCCTCTTCGTGAGGTGACTGCGTACCTTTTGTATAATGGGTCAGCGACTTATATTCTGTAGCAAGGTTAACCGAATAGGGGAGCCGTAGGGAAACCGAGTCTTAACTGGGCGAATGAGTTGCAGGGTATAGACCCGAAACCCGGTGATCTATCCATGGGCAGGTTGAAGGTTGGGTAACACTAACTGGAGGACCGAACCGACTAATGTTGAAAAATTAGCGGATGACTTGTGGATGGGGGTGAAAGGCCAATCAAACCGGGAGATAGCTGGTTCTCCCCGAAAGCTATTTAGGTAGCGCCTCGTGAACTCATCTTCGGGGGTAGAGCACTGTTTCGACTAGGGGGTCATCCCGACTTACCAACTCGATGCAAACTACGAATACCGAAGAATGTTATCACGGGAGACACACGGCGGGTGCTAACGTTCGTCGTGAAGAGGGAAACAACCCAGACCGCCAGCTAAGGTCCCAAAGTCATAGTTAAGTGGGAAACGAAGTGGGAAGGCTCAGACAGCCAGGATGTTGGCTTAGAAGCAGCCATCATTTAAAGAAAGCGTAATAGCTCACTGGTCGAGTCGGCCTGCGCGGAAGATGTAACGGGGCTAAACTATGCACCGAAGCTGCGGCAGCGATATGTAAATATTGTTGGGTAGGGGAGCGTTCTGTAAGCCTGTGAAGGTGTGCTGTGAGGCATGCTGGAGGTATCAGAAGTGCGAATGCTGACATAAGTAACGATAATGCGGGTGAAAAACCCGCACGCCGGAAGACCAAGGGTTCCTGTCCAACGTTAATCGGGGCAGGGTGAGTCGACCCCTAAGGCGAGGCTGAAAAGCGTAGTCGATGGGAAACGGGTTAATATTCCCGTACTGGTGGTAACTGCGATGGGGGAACGGAGAAGGCTAGGTTGTCCGGGCGACGGTCGTCCCGGTTCAAGCATGTAGGCAGAGTGATTAGGCAAATCCGGTCACTTAATGCTGAGGTGTGATGACGAGCCACTAAGGTGGTGAAGCAATTGATGCCCTGCTTCCAGGAAAAGCCTCTAAGCTTCAGGTTACCAACAATCGTACCCCAAACCGACACAGGTGGTCAGGTAGAGAATACTCAGGCGCTTGAGAGAACTCGGGTGAAGGAACTAGGCAAAATGGTGCCGTAACTTCGGGAGAAGGCACGCTGGCGGTAAGTGAAGTCCCTTGCGGACGGAGCCGAAGCCAGTCGAAGATACCAGCTGGCTGCAACTGTTTATTAAAAACACAGCACTGTGCAAACACGAAAGTGGACGTATACGGTGTGACGCCTGCCCGGTGCTGGAAGGTTAATTGATGGGGTTATCCGTAAGGAGAAGCTCTTGATCGAAGCCCCAGTAAACGGCGGCCGTAACTATAACGGTCCTAAGGTAGCGAAATTCCTTGTCGGGTAAGTTCCGACCTGCACGAATGGCGTAATGATGGCCAGGCTGTCTCCACCCGAGACTCAGTGAAATTGAACTCGCTGTGAAGATGCAGTGTACCCGCGGCAAGACGGAAAGACCCCGTGAACCTTTACTATAGCTTGACACTGAACATTGAGCCTTGATGTGTAGGATAGGTGGGAGACTTAGAAGTGTGGACGCCAGTCTGCATGGAGTCAACCTTGAAATACCACCCTTTAACGTTTGATGTTCTAACCTAGGCCCATAATCTGGGTCGGGGACCGTGTCTGGTGGGTAGTTTGACTGGGGCGGTCTCCTCCTAAAGAGTAACGGAGGAGCACGAAGGTTGGCTAAGCATGGTCGGACATCATGCGGTTAGTGCAAAGGCATAAGCCAGCTTGACTGTGAGAGTGACGGCTCGAGCAGGTACGAAAGTAGGTCTTAGTGATCCGGTGGTTCTGAATGGAAGGGCCATCGCTCAACGGATAAAAGGTACTCCGGGGATAACAGGCTGATACCGCCCAAGAGTTCATATCGACGGCGGTGTTTGGCACCTCGATGTCGGCTCATCACATCCTGGGGCTGAAGTAGGTCCCAAGGGTATGGCTGTTCGCCATTTAAAGTGGTACGCGAGCTGGGTTTAGAACGTCGTGAGACAGTTCGGTCCCTATCTGCCGTGGGCGTTGGAAGATTGAGAGGGGTTGCTCCTAGTACGAGAGGACCGGAGTGAACGCACCACTGGTGTTCGGGTTGTCATGCCAATGGCATTGCCCGGTAGCTAAGTGCGGAAGAGATAACCGCTGAAAGCATCTAAGCGGGAAACTTGCCTCGAGATGAGTCTTCCCTGTCACCTAGAGTGACCTAAAGGAACGTTTAAGACTAAGACGTTGATAGGCTGGGTGTGTAAGCGTAGCGATACGTTGAGCTAACCAGTACTAATGAACCGTGAGGCTTAACCTGACAACACCGAAGGTGTTTTGTCTGAGAGACGAACATCGATGAAGTAAGCTTGTTTAAGATTGAATATTGCTGGTTACTGAGAAAGAAACAACAGTAACGGGTAATGATACCGAATTTGCTTGGCGGCCATAGCGCAGCGGACCCACCTGAATCCATGCCGAACTCAGAAGTGAAACGTTGTAGCGCCGATGGTAGTGTGGGGTCTCCCCATGTGAGAGTAGGGAACTGCCAGGCATTAAATAAGACGAGAAAGCCAACCCAATGGGTTGGCTTTTTTGCGTTTGGGGCTTTTAAAAAGATCAAAAGAATAAGCAATTGATTTTGTATTTAGGTTGTTAATAAGATAATTGCTAAATAATGCCTTGGCTCCAACGAGAAAATTGCTCAATTCCCATCCTATTTAATATATAACGAAACCAAACACTGTAATTTTGTGGGTTTTCTTCGGTATCTTGATAGAGTGTATCTAAAGAAATCCAACGATAATTCATCACTTCATCTGGGTTGCTATGTGGTAATTCATTACTAAACCCAAGAAATAGATGATCAAATTCATGCTCTATCAGATCATTTGTCACTTTTTCGTTATACAGAATAGTTCCAATAGGTTGCATATCACATTTCATGCCTAATTCTTCATCTAAACGACGATGAATAGCATCTGAAAGTAATTCGTTTGGAAGCGGGTGGCTACAACATGTATTTGCCCATAAACCACCAGAGTGATATTTAGATATTGCACGTTGTTGAATAAGTAATTGCTGTTTTGAATTAAAAATAAATATTGAAAAGGCTCGATGTAAGGCGCCTACAATATGAGCTTCAAGCTTTGGCATTGTTCCTAGCTCATTATCATTTTTATCTACGAGAATAACAGCGTCTTCCACAAGAAATCACCTTAATAAAATAATATATTGTTATAGCGTGAATATAACATGACTGTATATCAAATAACGATTTATTGTGTTGTCCTTTTTATGGCATCACAGTGATGATGCCTTTATTATAGTAATAAATACGTAGGTAATCTGCTTTTTTAAAATCATCTAAAAATAACTATTTGTTTTATATAAATTAAAAATAATGAATTTAAATGATTTAGGTAATGACTATCAGAGAGTTTACTAGATTCATATTATGATGAGAGGTAAGATGAAATACTAATTCTGCTACTGTTTGTAGCAAAATCTAAAATAAAGGAATTTAGTTATGTCATCTATATTACCTCGCTCTGTAACCTCGCCAAAAAAATTCTTTATTGGTAGCCAATTACTGTCTTCTGTCGGTAAATATGTAAAAGATTTTGGTGATAATGCATTTATTATTAGTGATGAGTTTTTTTTAGAAAAAGTAACTAAAGAAGCGGCTCCTTCTCTAAAAGAAAATGGTATTGTTTCACTGGTTGAAAAATTTAATTACGAATGTACTGAGGCAGAAGTTAATCGCCTTGGTAAAATTGCGGTTGAAAATAAAGCAAACGTTATTATTGGAATTGGAGGAGGTAAGACATTAGATGTGTCTAAAGCCGTTGCTTATTATCAACACATTCCTGTTATTTTATTCCCAACTATCGCTTCAACTGATGCACCTTGTACTGCATTATCTGTTTTATACAAAGAAAATGGTGAGTTTGATAAATACTTATTCTTACCACAAAATCCAGATGTTGTTATTGCTGATACCGCTATTATTGCATCAGCCCCACAACGCTTTTTCTCAGCAGGTGTTGGCGACGCCTTAGCAACTTACTTTGAAGCACGAGCTTGTTATCAAGCAGACGGCTTAAATTTAGTCAATCAACGTCCATCACGTACAGGCCTTGGTTTAGCACAACTTTGTTTTGAAATGTTAAGTGAAAACATTGATAAAGCAATGGATGCTATTCGCCACAAAATTACCACTCCTGCATTAGAGCAAACTATTGAAGCAACAATCTACCTAAGTGGTGTTGGTGCTGAAGCCGGTGGTTTAGCAGCTGCTCACGCAGTAAATAATGGTATGTCTGCTGTTGAGTCTTTACACCGAGTTCAACATGGTGAAAAAGTGGTATTCGGTTTATTAACTCAATTAGTGTTAGAAAATGCACCACAAGAAGAAATTGATGAAGTGATCCGTATTATTAAAGCGGCAGAATTACCACTGACACTTGAAGATATGGGCATGAAAGAATTCATTGAAAGCGAATGGCGCACTGTTGCTAAAATCGCCTGTGCTGAAGGCGACACGATGGGTAATATGCCAATGAAAGTGACTGAGGAAGATGTTTATAATGCAATGATCGCAGCTAACGCATTGGCTCATCGTTATAAATAATTCTTAGTTTAGTAATGATTATCTTAAAACCCCAAATTGATTTTGGGGTTTTTCTTTAATCTAATGTTGGATTCATTTGGGTAAGATCGAACGGTGTTATCTGATAAACATAGTAGTTCAACCAATTAGCAAACAATAAATGTCCATGACTACGCCAAGAAGCGATAGGTTTTTTACTCGGATCATTACTAGGAAAATAGTTTTCGGGTAATTTAGGATCTAGCCCTGCTTTAACATCACGATGATATTCATCTGCTAGTGTATTGGGATCGTATTCTGGATGCCCAGTTGCAAAAACAACTCTTTTATCTTTTGATGCAAATAAATAAGCGCCAGCTTCTTCTGATGTTGCAAGGATCTCTAAATCAGTATTGTTTTGAATAAAGTCGATAGGAAAACCAGCATAACGAGAATGCGGAGCAAAGAAAGTCTCATCAAATCCGCGTGTTAACAGTGAAAATGGTGAGCAAGTATTATGACTATATACGCCTGAAATTTTTTGTTCTAGCGTGTATTTAGGTAGGTCGTATAAGATATTCAATCCAGCTTGAGCCGCCCAACAAATAAAGAGTGTAGAAGTCACATGCTCTTTAGCCCATGTAATAACTTCTTTTATTTCATCCCAATAAGCCACATCTTCAAATTCAACTAGCCCTAATGGTGCACCTGTGACAATAAGTCCATCGAAATTTTGTTCTTTAATTTGGTCAAAATCACAATAGAAAGTATCGAGATGCTCTACCGGAGTATTTTTAGGAACACGAGAGTCAATACGCAATAATTGAATATCAATTTGAAGAGGACTATTAGAAAGCAATCGCAGAAATTGATTTTCTGTTTCTATTTTCTTTGGCATTAAATTAAGGATAAGCACTTTTAATGGGCGAATATCTTGAATACTCGCTCTACTGGATGTCATAACAAAGACATTCTCTTTTTGTAAACAGCGGACTGCGGGTAGCTCATCGGGCACTCTAATTGGCATTTCAATAACCTCTAAAATACATCTAGACATCTAGAAGCCTGAATTTATCTAATAACTTTTTAAATGTCGAGGTCTTCATGTGGTGTATGAAGAATATTCATATAAGAAAAAGCTATATAGCTAAAATCATCAGACATTAACATTCTTTTTCTCCGTCTATTACCGATCTCTTCCAGATCCCTCGAATTATTTTGAAATTCTGATTTTTGTACAATAAAAAAACACCGATGTAATCACATTGTTAAAAATTATTTAAATAAAAATGGAATTCATTTTTGATTTTTGTGAAAACTGCATTAATCTTAATCAGGTGTGTAAACGCTTTTAGGGGAATGCAGAATGTCACAATCGTTAACTACAGAAGAATTAAATTTTACGCAATCTTTTGGTGAACAGGAAAAGAATATATTAAATCATGATGTTAAGTGTTTTTTAACTGATTTAGTAAATCATTTCTCAGATAGACGCCATGCTTTATTAGTTGAAAGAGATAACTGGAAACACAGAGTTGATAATGGTGAACTTCCTGATTTTATTTCGGAATCAGATTCCATTATAAAATCAGAATGGAAAGTTAATCCAATACCTAAAGATCTTCAAGACCGTCGAGTGGAAATAACAGGGCCTGTTGATCGCAAAATGGTTATCAATGCACTAAATGCTAATGTGAAAGTCTTTATGGCGGACTTTGAAGACTCCTTAGCGCCTACATGGGACAAAGTAATTGATGGCCAGATCAATTTGCGTGATGCCGTCAAAGGCACTATTTCTTATACCAATGAAAAAGGTAAATGTTATCAACTTAAAGCGTCACCTGCGGTATTGATTGCAAGAGTAAGAGGACTCCACCTTCCTGAGAAGCATGTGCTATGGCAAGGGAAGCCTATTGCAGGGGGATTATTTGATTTTGCTTTGTATTTTTACCATAACCACAAAGCCTTATTAGAAAAAGGGAGTGGCCCTTATTTTTACATTCCTAAATTGCAAACATGGCAAGAGGCTAAATGGTGGAGTGATGTTTTTCATTTCACTGAAAAGCGCTTTGGTTTAGCAACAGGAACCATTAAAGCCACAGTATTAATTGAAACCTTACCCGCTGTTTTTCAAATGGAAGAAATTCTTTTTCATATGAAAGAGCATATCGTTGGACTTAATTGTGGTCGTTGGGATTATATTTTTAGCTATATCAAGACATTAAAAAATTACCCAGATCGTGTATTACCTGATAGACAAGGGATCACGATGACTCAACCTTTCTTAAGTGCTTATTCACGTTTACTGATCCAGACTTGCCATAAACGGGGTGCTTTTGCGATGGGCGGAATGTCTGCATTTATCCCAAGTAGAGATCCTGAGCAAAATGGCATTATTTTGAAAAAGGTATTTGACGATAAAGAGTTTGAAGCAACAAATGGCCATGATGGTACCTGGATTGCTCACCCTGGCCTTGCTGAAACAGTATTGTCTGCTTTTGATGCGGTATTGGGGACTCGCTCCAATCAGCTCGATGTACAACGCAATGAAAAAATAACGGCAGAAATGTTATTAGCACCTTGTACAGGTGAACGTACAGAAAAGGGCATGAGAGCGAATATTCGTGTTGCTGTGCAATATATCGAAGCGTGGATTTCTGGTAATGGTTGCGTACCTATCTATGGATTAATGGAAGATGCAGCAACAGCGGAAATATCGCGTACCTCTATTTGGCAATGGATCCGCCATCAAAAAACACTGTCTGATGGGCAAGTCGTGACTAAAGATCTCTTTCGTAAAATGCTGAAAGAAGAGCTTGAAGTGATACACCAAGAAGTCGGTGATACTCGTTTTAAAGAAGGGCGTTTTAAAGAAGCGGCTTCTTTGATGGATAAGATTACAACCCAAGATGAATTAGTCGATTTTCTGACTTTACCGGGTTACCAACTTTTAAATTAAAAAAGATACGTCAAAACGTATTTATAAACTGCAAACATCATCACTACCGTATTTATAGGAGCTGTTTTTATGACTATTAGTAGATCAGAGCAAATCGCCCAATTAGAGAAAGAGTGGGAACAACCTCGCTGGAAAGGCATTACCCGTCCTTATAGCGCTGAAGATGTCATTAAATTAAGAGGTTCGGTTAACCCAGAACATACCTTAGCAAGACGTGGCGCTCAAAGGCTTTGGTCATCATTAAATGGAAAATCGAAAAAGGGTTATGTTAATGCATTAGGTGCTTTAACTGGTGGGCAAGCGTTGCAACAAGCAAAAGCAGGGTTAGAAGCTGTTTACCTTTCAGGATGGCAAGTGGCTGCTGATGCTAACACCGCAGCAAGCATGTACCCTGATCAGTCGCTATATCCAGTTGATTCTGTTCCTAATGTTGTTCAACGTATTAATAATACGTTTAGACGAGCTGATCAAATTCAGTGGTCAAATGGTATTGGTCCTCAACATAAAGATTATATTGATTTTTTCCTTCCTATTGTGGCTGATGCGGAAGCAGGTTTTGGTGGGGTATTAAATGCCTTTGAATTAATGAAAGCAATGATTGAAGCTGGAGCGGCAGGTGTTCACTTTGAAGATCAGTTAGCAGCAGTGAAAAAATGCGGTCATATGGGAGGAAAAGTATTAGTTCCGACTCAAGAGGCTGTACAAAAGCTTGTTGCTGCACGTTTGGCCGCTGATGTGTCTGATGTGCCAACATTACTTGTTGCCAGAACAGATGCTGATGCTGCCGATCTCTTAACTTCAGATTGTGATCCTTACGATAGTCCATTCTTAACAGGAAAACGTACTCCTGAAGGTTTCTTCTGTACTCATGCGGGTATTGATCAAGCCATTAGTCGTGGGCTTGCTTATGCACCTTACGCCGATCTGGTGTGGTGTGAAACATCACTCCCTGATCTGAAAATGGCAGCTAAGTTTGCAGAAGCTATTCACGATAAATATCCCGGGAAAATGCTGGCTTATAACTGCTCGCCTTCTTTTAACTGGAAAAAGAACCTTGATGATCGCACGATCGCACATTTCCAAGATGAGCTTTCCGCAATGGGATATAAATTCCAGTTTATTACTTTAGCGGGTATTCACAGCATGTGGTTTAACATGTTCGATCTGGCACATGATTATGCTAAGGGTGAAGGTATGAAACATTACGTTGAGAAGGTGCAAGAAAAAGAGTTTGCTGCACTTAATCAAGGTTACACCTTCTCCTCGCATCAGCAAGAAGTGGGAACAGGATATTTCGATAAAGTGACCACGATTATTCAAGGTGGTATGTCTTCAGTGACGGCACTAACGGGCTCAACAGAAGAACAACAGTTTTAGATTTCAGCGAGCCACAAGTTTTAAAAATATCATTATCTATTTTTGTGGTGATAATTCAGGAGCAGGATGCTCCTCTTTTTCGTGAGGTTGTTAATGACGCCAGAAGATTTAATTGCTCAAACAATTTTACAAGGCTTTGATGCCCAATATGGTCGCTTCCTTGAGATAACCTCGGGGGCACAATATCGTTTTGAGCAGGCGGATTGGCATGGTGTTCAAATCGCGATGAAAGAGCGCATCCGTTTATACGATAATCATGTTGGATTAGTGGTTGAACAACTTAAGTGTATTCGGCATGATATTGATAAAGAAAGTCTTTTTCTACAAAGGGTGAAAGAAAACTATACGCAATTATTGCCCAATTACCCTCGGTTTGAGATCGCAGAGAGCTTTTTTAATTCTGTTTATTGTCGTCTGTTTTACCATCGTGAATTGAATAAAAAAAACCTATTTGTTTTTTCATCCCAACCAGCTTATCGCTTTACACAAGCACCTCGACCGTTATCAAAGCAGTTTGTTATTCAGAGTGATTTACCCACATTACTGCAAGACGTTTTATCACGCTTACCTTTGCGATTACCGTGGCAAAATAAACAACGCGACATTCACTCTATTTGTAGTGTACTTACCGCTCAATTCTCTTCTGAACAATTGCAGAGTGCGGTATTTCATATTGCAAACGAACTCTTTTATCGTAATAAAGCGGCTTGGTTGATTGGAAAAATAGTGATTAATAATCAATATATTCCATTCTTATTGCCTATTCATAATGTTGAGCAGCAATTACTGATTGATACCTGCCTTATCTCAGCAGATGAAGCTAGTATTGTCTTTGGTTTTGCCCGTTCTTATTTTATGGTTTATGCCCCATTTCCTGCGGCATTAGTCGCATGGTTAAGAGATATATTACCAAGCAAATCTATCGCTGAGCTTTATATGTCTATAGGATGCCAAAAACACGGTAAAACAGAATACTATCGTGAATACCTCGCCTTTATGAATTTTTCATCAGAGCAATTTATTGAAGCACCCGGTGTAAAAGGTATGGTGATGTTAGTATTTACATTACCAACTTATGATCGAGTTTTTAAAGTAATCAAAGACAAGTTTGCACCACAAAAAACGATCACTGCGGAGCGTGTAAAAGAGTGCTATCAATTGGTTAAAGAACATGATCGTGTTGGACGAATGGCAGATACCCAAGAGTTTGAGAATTTTATGATCGATAAGAAAAGAATTAGCCCTGAATTAATGGCTGTTTTTGAACAAGAGATCCCAAATAAACTAGAAGATCTAGGTGATAAAATACTGATCCGTCACCTTTATATGGAACGGAGAATGATACCGCTCAATATCTATATGGAACAGTGCGATGTCAATCAACTTAAAGCTGTTGTTGAAGATTATGGGCAAGCGTTGAAAGAGCTTATTGCAGCGAATATTTTTCCCGGTGATATGCTGTTTAAAAACTTTGGTGTAACTCGGCATCATCGTGTGATTTTCTATGACTATGATGAAATTAGTTATATGACAGATATGAATTTTCGGGCGATCCCTCCTGCTCGTTACCCTGAAGATGAATTAGCGAGCGAGCCTTGGTATAGCGTTGCACTCAATGATGTATTTCCTGAAGAATTTCGCTATTTTTTATGTAGTGATAAGCGAGTTTGCCACTATTTTGAAGCTCAACATCGTGAGCTTTTATCACCAGAATATTGGCAACAGCAACAGCAAAAAATTAAAGAAGGGTATATCGAAGATGTTTATGCCTATTCCCAAACTAAGCGATTTACTTAATAAATTGCCCTAGGAAAAGATAAAAATAAAGATAGGTATAAGGGGATACCTACCTTTATTGGATAAAACCTATTTTTGTACAGAGATAATTAACGCTGAGTACCCGCAACAGCTTCTTTAGCTAATTCAGTAATGCGTTGGAAATCACCTGCTTTCACTGCATCATTAGGCACTAACCAAGAACCACCAATACAAAGTACACTCTCAAGTGCAAGGTAGTTACGGTAGTTTTCTGGTGAAATACCGCCAGTTGGGCAGAAGCGAATTGTTGAGAATGGCCCTGAAATTGCTTTTAATGCCTTTACACCACCATTAGCTTCAGCTGGGAAAAACTTAAATTCATTTAAACCGTAGCTCATTCCCAGCATTAATTCGGAAACTGTTGAAATCCCTGGAATTAAAGGAATAGTTCCCGCAACAGCCGCTTTGAGTAATGCTTCTGTTAATCCTGGGCTAATAGCAAATTGAGCACCTGCTTCAGTAACTTGCGCTAATTGTTGAGGATTAATTACCGTCCCCGCGCCTACAATAGCTTCAGGAACTTCTTTTGCAATACGGCGGATAGCTTCAATTGCACATTCTGTACGTAATGTCACTTCTAAGACTTTTACACCACCGGCGACTAAAGCTTTTGCAATAGGGACTGCATCATCAATATGGTTGATAACAATAACCGGAACAACAGGCCCTGATTTTAGTACAGACTCTGCACTTGTATTCCAATGATCCATGATTGTATTTCCTAATCAGAAAGTGGTGAGCAAATAAATTTAATTTGCTCCTCGTTAAGCCTCAAAACTTGTCTACATTAAAAATCAATGCAACAAGCACCTTGTTCAGCACCTGATAAATGACGGCGTAAATTAATGAATAACTCACGACCACAGCCTGTATTGTTGGCACTTAAATCAGGGATTTCATCTTGGCGAGCATTTATTGTTTGCTCATCGACAAGTAACGTTAACTCACCTGTTTTACCATTAACACGAATGATATCACCATCACGTACTTTGGATAATAAACCACCATTTACCGCTTCTGGTGTAACATGAATTGCGGCGGGAACTTTACCTGATGCGCCTGAAAGTCTGCCATCTGTAACTAATGCGACTTTGTAGCCTTTATCCATTAACACCCCTAACGGCGGCATTAATTTGTGTAATTCAGGCATCCCATTGGCTTGTGGTCCTTGATAACGCACAACGACCACACAATCTTTATTTAACTCACCAGCTTCAAATTTAGCGGCAATATCATGTTGGCTATTAAAAACAACAGCTGGCGCTTCGATAATTTTATTCTCATCGGGTACCGCAGAGGTTTTCATTACCGCTCTACCTAAATTACCTTGCATCACTTGTGTACCACCATGTGATGAGAATGGCGTATTTATATCAGCAATCACATCTTTATCTAAAGAGCTTATCGCACCTTCACGCCAATCAAGTTTGCCGTCATTTAACCAAGGCTCTAAGGTATAGCGTTCAATACCAAATCCAGCCACCGTGTTTACATCACGATGAATTAAGCCTTTTTTCAGTAATTCACGAATAATGAGAGCAATTCCTCCAGCCGCTTGAAATTGGTTAATATCGGCTGGACCATTAGGATAAATACGAGCAATAAGTGGAACAACTTGCGAAAGTTCAGAGAAATCATCCCAATTAATAATAATACCTGCTGCACGGGCCATTGCGACTAAGTGCATAGTGAGATTAGTGGAACCGCCTGTTGTTAACAGAGCAATAATGCCATTTACAATCACTTTCTCATCAACTAATTGCCCGATAGGAAGATAGTTACCCGAGTTTTCAGTGAGACGCACAATTTGGCTGGCGGCTGCGTCAGTTAATGCATCACGCAATGGCGTATTAGGATGCACAAAAGAAGCACCAGGTAAATGTAACCCCATTATTTCCATCACCATTTGGTTGGAATTTGCTGTGCCATAAAAGGTACAAGTCCCAATACTATGATAAGAAGCAGCTTCCGCTTCTAACAAGGCATTACGATCTACTTTACCTTCAGCATAAAGCTGGCGAATACGGACTTTTTCTTTATTGGGTAAGCCGCTAGTCATAGGACCCGCAGGAACAAAAATAGCAGGAAGATGACCAAAAGAGAGTGCAGCCATCGCTAATCCGGGAACGATTTTATCGCAGATCCCTAAATACAGCGCACCATCAAACATATTATGGGATAAACCCACTGCTGCTGACATTGCAATCACATCACGACTAAGGAGTGATAGCTCCATGCCATCTTGACCCTGAGTGACACCATCGCACATTGCAGGAACACCACCTGCCACTTGTCCTACGGCACCAACAGCATGTAATGCTTTTTTAATTTTTTGAGGATAATCTTCATACGGCTGATGAGCTGACAACATATCATTGTAAGCAGTGATAATGGCAATATCATTATGAACCATATTTTTCAGGCGATTTTTATCATCAGCCTGACAAGCAGCGAAACCATGAGCCAAATTACCACAAGCAAGTTGAGCACGATGTACTGTTTGGCTTTTTGCGGCTTCAATTTTTTTCAGATAAGCACGACGAGTCGATTGTGAACGAGCAACAATACGCTCTGTAACCTGTTTTACTGTTTCATTTAGAGGTGCAAAGTCGTTCTGAAAATGGTCATGATTTTTAGGGTTCATAATGATGCTTCCTTTATTCACACAAGGGTGATGAGCGTTACTATTGGCTATAAAAAGAGAATATATGTATTAGCTATAGTATTTGTTACCGGTAACATTGTTACGGGTAACAAGCAGAGTTGCAATACTCTTAATGCACCTTAAACAACATCTGTGATCGGCATCAATTTTTTAAGGGGAGAAATAACAGTTTTTTAATATTTAACGGAAATAAAGTGTAAAAGCGGTCATTTTAAAAAGCTGAATCGGTTTAATTGCGGAGATGCCTTCCTCATTACTTTGCAATGAGGAAGGTGAAAGAGGGCGGATTAACTTTTTACGCCACCGTATTCACGGCTAATTTGTTTTGCTGCTTTTATCACCATCGCACCCAATTCAGTGATACGAGAATCCGTCATTCTAGACACAGGACCTGAAAGCGAAATTGCGGCAAAAGGCTGGTGGTGTTCATCATAAATACAGGCACCAATACAGCGTAAACCTAAAGCATGCTCTTCATCATCGAAAGAGAAGCCTTGTTTGCGGGCTTGTTCTAAATTTTCTTTTAAGGATGAAGGAAGTGTTCGTGTATGAGGGGTATAAGCCATTAGGCCTTTTTTCTGGAGCAAAGGCAGTAATTTATTTTCTGGTAAAGTGGAAAGAAACGCTTTACCCGCACCCGATGCGTGCATGGGTAATTTACCGCCAATAGGTGCAGACATTCGCATTAACGCATTACATTGCACTTGATCGACAATCACCGCATCAAATTCAATTTGGTCAAGAATTGCCAAATTTACCGTTTCACCTGAGTCTTCCATTAATTGACGTAAGATGGGGTGAACCATAACAAGTAAGTTACGGGTTTGCAGAAAACTACTGCCGACAATAAAGGCGTGTGTACCTACAACCCATAAGCCTAAATCTCCGACTTGGCGAACAAAACCATGTTGTTGAAGTGTAGTGAGTAGGCGGTGTGTTGTGGAATTGGGTAACCCAGCTTGAAAGGCTAAATCAGTTAGGGCGATACCACCCGGAGATTCGGAAATATATTCCAATAATGTCAGTCCACGACTTAATGACTGAACAGGGCCTCCTTGTGCGGTGCTTTGAGTGGCAGTTGTTTTCGTCTTACGCACTTTTTTATTTGTAGGGGAAACTGTCATGCATACACTCCAGAAATGCTATCCATATTAATATCTATTATGAACTATCTCGTGTAATAAAACTCCTCCGATCACCGCATTTTTCAAAACAAAATGTGTGATAAGAAATATTACTGTAATGGGATTTATCGCTAAGTGAAAATCTCTCATCTTCGTCTTAGAAATCTTTATAAAAAGATATGGTAGGATAAAAAAACAACGAAATAACAATAAAGAAAACAAGAACAAAAACATTCTCTATTAAGAGGGAACAACGTGGCAAACATAAAGCAACAACTGACGGAAGCATTAGCAAAACGTATCTTAGTACTTGATGGTGCAATGGGTACAATGATCCAACAATATCAACTGACAGAAGCCGATTATCGAGGTGAGCGTTTTGCTGATTGGCGCTGTGATGTCAAAGGGAATAATGATCTTTTAGTTTTAACTCAACCGCAAATTATTGCCGATATTCATAATGCTTATTTTCAAGCAGGCGCTGATATTGTTGAAACCAACACCTTTAACTCGACATCTATTGCGATGGCGGATTATCAGATGGAGTCGCTTTGTTTCGAACTTAATGAAGAAGCGGCAAAATTAGCTAAAGCCTGTGCAGATAAATGGAGTGCCTTAACACCAGATAAACCTCGCTATGTCGCGGGTGTTTTGGGGCCAACCAATAGAACTGCCTCAATATCCCCAGATGTTAACGATCCGGCTTTTCGTAACGTTTCATTTGATAAGCTGGTGGAAGCTTATCGAGAAGCAACGCGCGGATTAATTACAGGCGGTGTTGATCTAATTATGGTCGAAACTATTTTCGACACACTAAATGCGAAAGCGGCTATTTTCGCCATTAAATGTGAATTTGAATCACTCAATATTGAGTTACCTGTAATGATCTCCGGTACCATTACGGATGCATCAGGAAGAACATTAACAGGTCAAACAACAGAAGCGTTCTATCACTCTTTACGCCATGCGGATGCGCTTTCATTTGGCTTAAATTGTGCTTTAGGCCCTAGAGAATTACGCCAATATATTCAAACACTTTCGCAAATTTCTGAAACCTATGTCAGTGCTCACCCTAATGCTGGTTTGCCTAACGCATTTGGAGGCTATGATTTAGATGCCCAAGAGATGGCTGAGCAAATTAAAGAGTGGGCACAAGCTGGTTTTCTCAATATTGTAGGTGGTTGTTGTGGAACCACTCCTGCGCATATTCTCGCCATTTCACAAGCGGTAGAAGGCATTGCACCAAGAGTATTACCTTCCTTGAAAAAAGCATGTCGTCTTTCAGGTCTTGAACCATTAGTTATTGATGAAAATTCACTGTTTGTGAATGTGGGCGAAAGAACCAACGTTACAGGTTCTGCCAAATTTAAACGCTTGATAAAAGAAGGTAATTACCAAGAAGCGTTAGATGTGGCACGTCATCAAGTTGAAAACGGTGCTCAAATCATTGATATCAACATGGATGAAGGCATGTTAGATGCCGTCGAAGCGATGACACGTTTTCTCAATCTCATTGCGGGTGAGCCTGATATTGCCAAAGTGCCTGTGATGATTGACTCCTCCAAATGGGAAGTGATCGAAGAAGGCCTAAAGTGTATTCAAGGCAAAGGTATTGTTAACTCAATTTCGATGAAAGAGGGTGAAATTCCTTTTCTTGAGCATGCTAGATTGGTGCGTAAATATGGTGCTGCTGTTGTCGTTATGGCGTTTGATGAAGTAGGGCAAGCGGATACCCGAGAACGCAAAATTGAAATTTGTCGTCGAGCTTATCAGTTATTGACCGAGCAAGCGGGTTTTCCTCCTGAAGATATTATTTTTGATCCTAATATATTCGCCGTCGCAACAGGTATTGCAGAACATAATAATTATGCCGTTGATTTTATTGAAGTCTGTGCGGATATTAAATCTCAACTGCCTTATGCCTTAATTTCTGGTGGGGTATCTAACGTTTCATTCTCATTTAGAGGTAACGATCCTGTTCGTGAAGCTATTCACTCTGTTTTTCTCTATTACGCAGTAAAAAATGGTATGGATATGGGGATTGTCAATGCGGGACAACTCGCCATTTATGACTCACTACCTGATGAACTGCGTAACGCAGTTGAAGATGTCATTTTAAATCGTCATGAAGAGAGCACAGATAATTTATTAGCATTGGCAGAACGTTATCGTGGCACTAAAAGTGATGAGCAAAATCATCAGCTTGCCGAATGGAGACAGTGGAATGTTGAGAAACGTTTAGAATACGCCTTAATTAAAGGGATCACCGAGTTTATTGTTGAAGATACAGAAGCTTGTCGCCAACAAGCATCAAGCCCTATTGAAGTGATTGAAGGGCCATTGATGAATGGTATGAATACCGTCGGTGATTTATTCGGTGAAGGCAAAATGTTTTTACCTCAAGTTGTGAAATCAGCAAGAGTGATGAAACAAGCCGTTGCTTATCTTGAGCCTTATATCCAAGCGACAAAACAGGCAGGAACTTCCGCAGGTAAAATTTTACTCGCCACAGTGAAAGGTGATGTTCACGATATTGGTAAAAATATTGTCGGTGTGGTTTTGCAGTGCAATAACTATGAAATTATCGACTTAGGTGTAATGGTGCCTTGCGATAAAATTTTGCAAACAGCGATCGATGAAAAAGTCGATATTATTGGTCTTTCAGGGCTGATCACGCCTTCACTTGATGAGATGGTGAATGTTGCTAAAGAGATGGAAAGGCGAGGTTTTTCCTTACCATTAATGATTGGTGGAGCAACAACGTCTAAAGCGCATACCGCAGTAAAAATAGAACCAAATTATAGTCATCCTACTGTTTATGTACAAAATGCATCGAGAACCGTAGGTGTTGTTGCTGCTCTATTATCTGAAACACAAAAAGCCGATTTTGTTGCTAGAACGCGTCGTGAATATGAAGTTGTACGTCAGCAATACGCCAGAAAAAAACCGCGTACACCGCCTGTTTCTTTAGAGGTTGCGCGAAAAAATGCGCTACAAATTGATTGGCAAAATTACACACCACCAAAGCCTAATCAATTAGGAGTGCAAGAGATCACGGCAAGTATTGAAACCTTGCGTGAATATATCGATTGGACGCCTTTCTTTATGACGTGGTCTTTAGCAGGGAAATATCCGCGTATTTTAGAAGATGATGTAGTCGGTGAAGAGGCAAAGCGTGTATTTGCCGATGCAAATGCGATGCTAGATAAACTAAGTCGTGAAAAATTATTAACACCTAAAGGAATTGTCGGGATATTCCCCGCTAATCGTCTGGGTGATGATATTGTGATTTATCAAGATGAAAGTCGCCAACAAGCACTTTTGAAAAGCTGTCATTTGCGTCAACAAACGGAGAAAAATGATTTTCCTAATTACTGTTTAGCTGATTTTATTGCTCCTGTTGAAAGTGGTGTTGCTGACTATTTTGGTACTTTCGCAGTCACGGGAGGATTAGAAGAAGATACTCTCGCGAATGCTTATGATAATGCCCATGATGACTACAATAAAATCATGGTAAAAGCGCTGTCAGATAGATTAGCAGAGGCTTTTGCTGAATATCTTCATCAACGGGTTAGAACTCAAATTTGGGGTTATAGCGCTGATGAAAACCTCTCCAATGACGAACTTATTCGAGAAAAATATCAAGGAACGCGACCTGCGCCGGGGTATCCTGCCTGTCCTGAGCACACAGAAAAAGCCAAAATTTGGCAATTACTTGATGTTGAAAATCGCATTGGGATGAAACTGACCGATGCGTATGCCATGTGGCCTGGGGCTTCAGTATCGGGTTGGTATTTTAGTCATCCTGACAGTAAATATTTCGCAGTTGCTCAAATTCAAAAAGATCAGGTTGAAGATTATGCAAAACGTCGAGAAATGAGCGTGAGTGAAGTTGAACGTTGGTTAGCGCCTAATTTAGGGTATGAGTCTTAGTTTATTTTTGTTTTCAGATCTCAATAATGTAATAAATAGTGAGGGGATAGCAATATCCCCTTGTTATTCTCACTAGCCACTCCCATTAAAGATGTTTAAGCTGTGAACCTGTATCAGAAAAAAGGACATTACAATGAGCTATACTTTGTACCTTCAGAAAACACCACCTGCTGGCGCTGAGGTGCCGTTTCCTTCTTTAGCAAAAGGAAATTATCCATTAAGTGAAGTTTTAATTAATGCTTTTTTAAATCTGATGCAACTAACAGGAAGCTTAGATACTGATGCTATTTTAGATGAAAAAGCATTTGATAAAATTTGGCTGAAAGCCGAAATGACTCCTGCCCGCATTGAAGAAGTGGGAGACTATATTTATCATAAAATTCCTACTTCTCCAGAGCCTGTTGAAGAAGAAATAGAATTATTTAAACAGGCAATGAAAGAAGAAGAAGCGTTGCTAGCTCAAGAGAGTAAAAAAGAAGGGAATATCCCTATCCATAAATTTGCCACCAATGATGGCTGGATTGTCACACCGAAAGAGTGTGAAATAATTTCTGCTACACTTACTGCTAAACTACTAGAAGATAACCATGTTTTTGTTGAAAAGATTGCAAAGATGTCTCATCTTTCGCATAAGACTTTAGAGATTGCCTTAATTGATTTCGGTAAATTTAATCAATTTGCGAAAAAATATGGCGGTTATCGGGTATATTAAATTATTAAAAAGTAGGCTTCTAGAAAAAGAAGCCTAGTTTGAATATTAAATATTAAGATAGGTAGTATTTATTTTTTCTATTCCTTCTATATGTTTTGTTATTACTTCTAATATTTTATTATGATATTTTGATTGGTCGCTATCTTCTAATATGGATATGTAATTTGAAGTAATTTTACATAGCTCATCAATGGCTCCATTTAAATTTTTATTATATTTATTGGCTTTATTTGTTTTTTCTTCAATATCTGTCACTATGTTTTTTTGAGATGTGTTGTATTTAATTAAGCTTGAGATAATTTTATTCTGGTTATCGTATTCATTTATTTTATTTTCGAGTTCTGGTGTTTCATCCAGTCGATCTTTAAGGTTTTGAAAATAACTATCTAGAATTTTTATTGTATCTTTTATTATGGTGTGATTTTTTATTATTTGATCAGATAGTTTCATAAACTCCTTTGTAAGCTGAATTTCTATATTTGTAGCTTTTATGTCTATTTTTTTTAATATATCCGAATAACAAGCAATTGCTAAATAATCTTTTTTCTTTTCTCTATGATGAATATCAATCATAGATTTAAGGCTATCCTTATTTACTAATTCTAGATTATATATGGATTCTATATTTTTAGAGATAGGACGCTTTTCTTCTATATGTTTTAAAAGATAGAGCGTAGTATCGATAGGAGTATTCAGCGCAACTGATTTATTGTGCAAATAATTAATTTCTTTTTTTATATCAGTAAGAATATGAGGATTGTTGGTGTTGATTTTATTACTGATTGTTTCACTAATGTTCATACTGTTATTTATAAATATTTTCATTTTTATTACTCCATTAATAAAATTAGATTTTAATTCTAATTGCTATTTAATGAAGTTCTTTAAAGCTTACACCTTTTCAATAATAAAGGCTGAATTTTGAGAGAGAAAAAATATCTCTCTCAAAATCGTTTAATTAAAACAATGTATCATGCAATTTACGCACAATATTATCCGCATCTTTGCCATCAACTAATAAACATAAATTATGGGTACTTGCTCCGTGGCTTATCATACGAATATTGTAATTTTCTAATGTACCGAAAATTTTAATACCTAAACCATTCACTTGTGAAAGTGAGTTACCAATCACGGCAACTAATGCTAGATCTTCTTCTACTTCAACACGGCATAATGCAGATAGCTCTGTTAATAAGGCATTCGTTAATAAACTGCCTGATGAATTTGTTGTACCTGTTGTATCAAGGGTTAAAGCAATGCTGACTTCAGATGTTGTTATCACATCAACCGAAATATGGTGGCGTGATAAAATGGTGAAAATTTCAGCCAAGAAGCCACGCGCATGAAGCATTTTTAGGCTATGTAATGTGAGCAACGTTTGTTTTCTACGTAGTGCAATCGCGCGGAATACAGGTGGATTTTCTGTTTGAGCACAAACTAAAGTGCCGCCTTCTTCGGGGGCTTTGCTTGAGCCAACAAACACTGGAATGCCACTACGAACAGCAGGTAATAATGTCGCTGGGTGTAATATTTTAGCCCCAAAGGTGGCCATTTCAGCCGCTTCATTAAAGGCGATTTGATCAATACGATGTGCCTCTGGCACTATTCTTGGATCGGTACTGTAAATGCCGGGTACATCCGTCCAAATATCCACACGAGACATTTCGAGTGCTTCACCAATAAGTGCAGCCGTATAGTCGCTACCACCACGACCTAACGTTGTGGTTCTCCCTTTAGGCTCTTGACCAATAAAACCTTGTGTGACGATGACAGTTTCTTCTAAACGAGGCTGAATAAGGCTTTGTGTCAGTGCTGTTAACTGCACCATATCGGGCTCTGCATGACAAAATAGATCATTCGTTTTCATCACTTTTCTGACATCAAACCAATCTGCCTGTATGCCTTTTTCACGCAATAATTCAACAAATAGCAATGTTGACATTAATTCGCCGTGACTGACTAATTCGTCTGTCAATGCATCAGATGTGGCAAGTGAAGCCGCTTCAGATAACATCTCAATATTTTCAAGCAGGCGGTTTATTTCTTGAGAAATAATTTCAGGCTGAGAAAGCTGATTAATAATGGCATATTCAATATCACGAACTTGTGAGAGTAAAGCTTCTCGTTGTGAAGGTTCAGTACCTGCTGCAAGTTCAATTAACAAATTAGTAATCCCAGCAGATGCCGAAAGAACGACGACACGAACTGACTTTTGTTTCAGGATAATATCTGCACACTTTTCCATTGCTGAAAAGTTAGCAACACTGGTGCCGCCAAATTTAGCGATAGTGTATGGAGAAGAAGATGATGAAGGCGTAGCAGTATTATCAGTCATTGTCGTATTCCTTTAGGCAAAAATGAGATGTTGGACACACTTAGGAATATCGGTTATTAAGTAGAGAGTCAATGCAGAGTGAAGAATAATCAATTTAATTAATAATCAGCTCCGCATTATCGGTTTTACCTATGTAAGTAATTAGTACTAGATTTGTCGAATGGTTTTGACCAATATCATCAAATGAGAAAGAATTGACTGTAACTATTAAATGTCAGGCTACAATCTGAGAATATTGGATTGTAATCTTAAGAGAGTATTGTGAATGAAAAATGTAAACCCAACCCAAACCTTAGCCTGGAAGGCATTAGAAAACCATTTTTCGGTGATCAAAGATACCGAGATGAAAACACTGTTTGCTCAGGAAACATCACGCTTTGAGCAGTTTTCAAAAACGTTTTCAGACCAAATTCTAGTGGATTTTTCAAAAAATCGTATTACGAAAGAAACATTAGAGAAATTGCAGGCTTTGGCTAAGGAATGTGACGTTGAAGGTGCGATAAATAGCATGTTTACGGGTGAAAAAATCAACCGTACTGAAGATCGTGCTGTATTGCATACTGCATTACGTAATCGTAGCAATGCTCCCGTCATCGTTGATGGCAAAGATGTTATGCCTGAAGTGAATGCTGTACTGAATAAAATGAAAAACTTCAGTGAGCGTATTATTAGTGGTGAATGGAAAGGTTATACAGGCAAGGCGATTACTGATGTTGTAAATATTGGTATCGGTGGTTCTGATCTTGGTCCTTATATGGTGACAGAAGCATTACGTCCGTATAAAAACCATCTTACTATGCATTTTGTTTCTAATGTTGATGGTACCCATATCGCAGAAACACTGAAAAAATGTGATCCTGAAACGACGCTATTCCTCATCGCATCAAAAACATTTACTACACAAGAAACCATGACAAATGCGCATTCAGCAAGAGATTGGTTTTTAGCCACTGCTAAAGAGAGTGCATTTGTTGCTAAACACTTTGTGGCGTTATCCACAAACAGTACAGAAGTGGCAAAATTTGGTATTGATACTGCCAATATGTTTGAATTCTGGGATTGGGTTGGTGGCCGTTATTCATTATGGTCAGCAATTGGTTTATCTATCGCATTATCTGTTGGTTATGACAACTTTGAGCAATTGCTGGAAGGTGCTCATGCAATGGATAATCACTTTAGAACAACAGATGCTGAAAATAACATCCCAATGATCCTCGCTCTGATTGGCATTTGGTATAACAATTTTTTTGGCACAGAAACTGAAGCGATTCTGCCATACGATCAATACATGCATCGTTTTGCTGCTTACTTCCAACAAGGCAATATGGAATCTAATGGTAAGTATATTGATCGTGATGGAAACAAAGTTAATTATCAAACGGGTCCTATCATTTGGGGTGAACCAGGTACAAACGGACAACATGCGTTTTACCAACTGATCCACCAAGGTACAAAAATCATTCCTTGTGATTTTATTGCGCCTGCAATTAGCCATAACCCACTATCCGATCATCATGCAAAATTGATGTCTAACTTTTTTGCTCAAACCGAAGCTCTCGCTTTTGGTAAAACGCGTGAGCAAGTTGATGCGGAATTTGCCGCAGCAGGAAAAGATCCTAAGACTATGGGATATGTTGCACCTTTCAAAGTGTTCGAAGGTAACCGCCCAACTAACTCTATTTTGTTAAAAGAAATTACGCCTTATTCATTAGGTGCATTGATTGCAATGTATGAACATAAGATCTTTGTACAAGGTGTTATTTTCAATATCTTCACCTTTGACCAATGGGGTGTTGAGTTAGGCAAACAACTGGCTAATCGTATTCTTCCTGAATTAAAAGGTAAGGAAAGTGTTAACAGCCATGATAGCTCAACAAATAATCTGATTAATCGTTATAAAGCATGGCGTTAATCGAATAAACTGAATATAAGTAGTTGGTTAGATAGAAAGGAGGTTTTTATAACCTCCTTTGTTTTTTGGTTATTTAGTACTCAATCTGATTTTCTTTTAACGCTTTTTTAGATTATTTATGCGAAATGTTATCAGCTTTTAACTTCCATTAGTCACATCATGATATCCTTATGCATCATGACTCACACAAGCTAGGATCATCAAAGCGTGATGATGAATAAATGTTCAAAAAATCAATAATTACCCCTGCACCTATCCATTGGCTACCCAGTGAGGAACATGCAAGTATTCAAGAAAGTACATTAAGTTGGTTAATAGAATTAGGCTCAATGACAAGGCGATTTGAACAATATTGCCAAAAAGTCACCGTAATGCCTTATCAAGAAGGGTTTATTGACATTATTGAGCCCGCTGACGAAAGAGCATGTTTACCCAAAAGTCAGCGTTATTGGTTAAGAGAAGTGGTATTGTGTGGTGACGATATTCCTTGGTTATTAGGGCGGACGTTAGTACCAGAAGAGACATTGACAGGCGAAGACAGAAAACTGGTCAATCTAAGAACCGTTCCACTTGGGCGTTATCTGTTTCAGGAAACAACCTTAAGTCGAGATTTTATTCATATCGGGCAACAAAATGGGTATTGGCTACGCCGTTCTCGTTTCCAGCTTTCAGATAAACCTTTATTATTAACCGAGATGTTTCTACCTGCATCACCAGTGTATGAGAAGTAATTAGGGGGAGCTAAAATTGGAGGGAAGTATGACGCAAAGTAAATGGCAAGCATATAGCCGTTTAATGCGTATAGATAAACCTATCGGAGCGCTATTATTACTTTGGCCAACTTATTGGGCTTTATGGATTGCCGCTAAAGGCTTTCCTGATTGGCATATTCTGATTGTCTTTACTATTGGCGTGTTCTCTATGCGTGCCGCTGGGTGTGTAATAAACGACTTTGCTGACCGGAAAATTGATGGCAGTGTTGAACGAACTAAAAATCGACCATTACCTAGTGGGGCTGTGACAGAAAAAGAGAGCAAAATTTTATTTATCGTTTTGGTACTCTTGTCTTTTGCATTAGTTTTAACACTTAATACTATGACTATTTGGCTCTCTGTGGCAGGGCTTGCACTGGCGTGGTTTTATCCTTTCGTTAAACGGTTTAGTAATCTGCCCCAGCTTATTTTAGGTATGGCTTTTGGCTGGTCAATCCCCATGGGATTTGCTGCCGTTTCTGAAAGTTTGCCATTAGTGTGTTGGTTATTATTCCTTGTCAATATTATCTGGTCTGTGGTTTACGATACACAATATGCAATGGTTGATCGTAATGATGATATAAAAATTGGGGTTAAATCTACCGCCATTTTATTCGGTCGTTATGACAAAATTATTATCGGTATTTTACAGCTGGTGATGTTGGCATTATTAGTGGGTATCGGTATTTTGCTGAATCTGAAAGGTATCTACTACTGGTCGTTATTGTTAGTAACAGCTCTGTTTATTTATCAACAGAAGCTTATTGCAGAGCGTGAAAGAGCACCGTGTTTCCAAGCTTTTATGAATAATAACTATGTTGGTTTTGTTTTATTTGCGGGCATTTTATTTAGTTATTTTTAACGTATCGTAAGTGCTAAATGATTATCTACGATTGAGTATGACTAGTCCTGATATAGGTTGACAACTTTTCAGGCATAAAACGCTCGATGTACTTCATCGGGCGTTTTATAGTTTAACGATAAGTGTGGCCGTTTTTCATTATAGAGTTGGATTGATTCTTCTACTAATTTTCTTGCTTGTTCCAGATTACTCGGTTTTATCAGTAGATACTCCATTTTTAATATTCCATTAATTCGTTCTGCTAAGGCATTTTGATAACAATCATACCCATCAGTCATAGAACATTGAATATTATGCTCTTTATGTATCTCCTGATATTCCGAAGAACAATACTGTATCCCTCGATCTGAATGATGGATTAACGAAGTTGTCGAAGTCCGTTTTTTTAACGCCTGAACCAACGATTTCTTCACTGAACTTGTTTTCATATTGTTATCTAAATGATATCCCACGATTTTTCGTGAATACGCATCCGTAATTAAACTTAAATAAGTATCACCTTCATGCGTCGATAAATAGGTAATATCTGCTACCCAAAGCTGTTCTGGTTGTGTGGGGATAAACCCTGACTTAATTAAATTTGGATGCCGATAAAAACGATGATGGCTTAAGGTTGTTCGATGATAAGCCCGTTTATTAGGCACCAGTAACTGATGTTCCTTCAATAAAGAAAATAGCCGATCACGACCAATAACCATCTGTTTTTGCTTTAAAATAAAATGTAATTTACGCCCACCCAGTCGAGGTTGTAAGACTCGTTCAGATTTAACAGCATCAATGATGGCCGAATCGGCTTTCTTTCGTTCCTCAGTTCTATCCAGTCTCTTGTAATAAGCCTGTCGGCTGATCTGCATAAAACGGCAAGCAATTGTTACGGTGAGGTTTTTAACCGTTTTTTCTTTAATAACTCGGCTTTGCGCTTTTTTGACAAACGAACTCCAAAGTCTCTATCCATGACTTTAACCACTGCTTCGAAGAAATCGGATTTAAGCCGAGCCTCTTCAAGTTCCTTTTCAAGGATCTTAATGCGTTGTTCCGGCGTTTGTTGTTCAGAAGATTGGGTCATAGCTGAACCTCTATAAAAAGTATCAGGGGTACCGTTTGACCAATCTAACCTACCATGCTTACGAAGCCAAACTAAAACAGTAGAGCATCCTTGTATACCATAGCGATCTTGGGCTTGTTTATAGGTTATTTCGCCTTTTTCAACTTGGTCAACAAGCTGTAATTTAAAAGCGAGAGAATAATCGCGTTGAGTTCGTTTAGTGATTGGTTTCATTACACTCTCCAATTTCAGATTGGAAAAGTGTCAACCTTATTCAGGACGGGTCAGTAGAAATAAAAAGGGATAAGCAATGAGCTTATCCCTTTTCTATTTCGGTCATGGCACTATTTGCTGATTATTCATCAGCTTTAGGCTCACTTTTTTCGTCAATAGTTTGTACTGAATTGTTATCTTCAGTGATCCCCACGCTTTCAATGGTTAAGCGAATTTCTGGTGACATTAATTTTGCAATCACTTGGTAAAGGGCAGATGCATCTGCTTTGAGAATATCTTCATTATCATTGAGATACCCTTCCTCACGTAGCGTTGAAACTAAAGTAGAGAATACCGCTTTATCAAAGAACTCAGGTGCGTTGATACCATGCAAGACTGAAAGACGTTGTGCCAAGATACGGCTCTCTTTTTCCAATAATGCACGGCTAATTTCAGGGGCAAAATTGAGTAAAGACAGCGTAATACCATAGCGTTGTAATGTTTCTCTGACGCTGGCGGCTAAAAGCTGTAATGGACGAATACGCGCAGGGTTGATACGTAGTAAGCCATCATTATCAGAACAAATTAGGCGTTGACGGCACAATTCTGCAATCAAAGTATTAATGACTTCAGGGAGTTCTTCTTTCTCATAACGAATAAATAGTTCCGCTTTAATAAGAGGGAAGATTAGCTCAACTTGTTTCATTAAATCATCACGATGAATTTTTTCATGATGTAAGATGATGCTGGCAATTAATGACGGAGTGACCATTAAGTGGATTGTGTTATTACGGTAATAAGTCATTAATACCGCGCTTTCACGAGGAAGTACCACAATATCACCCAGACTGTCTTTTTCGACTTGGAACTTATCTGATTGTAGAGCGTGTTCTAATAAGGTTTCAGCATTTTTATCAGACACAATCATATCTGTCGAATAAGGCACATTGCGTAATAATTGCAGATAACAATCGACCTGCTCTAACAGTTGCTCTCTTGTGAGTGCGCGCTGACGTGATGCCAGCAAGGCTGTTGAAACAAGGTTGATCGCATTAATCGATGCTGCATTATTGATATGAACCATAATGTTATCAGCTAGTGCGCTTACTGCTGGGTTCAACCAACTTGGACGCTGTGGCTCAATGGGATCAATATCATCACGCCATTGTGGTACAGCTTGATTTAAGTATTGTACAACAGAAATCGGCTCACCAAAGTTCACATAGCCTTGACCAAGGTTACGTAATTTACGTAATCCTCTGACCATCTGCATAAAACCTTCTTTCTCTTTTGTTGCTCCACGTAACTCTTTGGCATAGGTTGCCACTTCCATTACGTGCTCATACCCAATGTAAATTGGAACAACAGAGATAGGGCGTGTTTCACCACGTAACATAGCTTGTACCGTCATTGAAAGTGTCCCTGTTTTAGGATCTAACAATCGACCTGTACGAGAGCGTCCACCTTCAACAAAATATTCAATGGAGTAGCCTCGTGTAAATAGCTCACCTAAATATTCGCGGAAAATGGTGGAGTAAAGTTTGTTACCTTTAAAGGTTCTTCGGATAAAGAATGCCCCTAAACGGCGGAAAATCGGACCTGCTGGCCAGAAGTTGAGGTTAATACCTGCCGCAATATGTGGGGGTACTAAACCTTGGTGATAAAGCACATAAGAAAGCAGCAAGTAGTCCATGTGGCTACGGTGACAAGGAACATAAACGATTTCATGCCCATCTTGCGCGAGTTTACGCACGCGTTCGGCATTATAAACGTTAATACCTTGGTAGAGCTTATTCCATGTCCAACTTAATACGCGATCACTAATACGCACTGCTTCATATGAGAAATTAGCTGCAATTTCCTCCATGATATCAGTGGCATTTTTACGTGCTTTATCAAGTGAGATTTTCTTCGCTTTTGATTCATCTTCAATTGCTTTTTCAATGGCTTTCGATGAAAGCAATTTATTGAAGAGATCTTGGCGTGCTGGCAATTTAGGGCCAACTGCCGCTAAACGCTGACGTGAAAAGTGGATACGCGCAACGCGAGCGAGTTTTCGAGCTATACTGGTGTCAGTGCCGTGTTCGTTCGCCATTTCACGCATTGATACAGTGGGTGAAAAACGAACAAAACTATCACGACCTAACCAGAGGATAGCGATAAATTTTTGGATACCGTTAAGCACACGTAAATGTGGAACACCATTATGACCTTCACGACCTGGAGAGCGTCCAAACATCACAGAAACTGGCAACATCTCGATATCAAGATGTGGGTTATTACGATGTGCATCAAGATAAGCGTGGAATGTCTTCACGGAATCTTTTCGAGGATCGGGCGAGTAGTAACGAAATACTCTTGGGCCGTCATCAATAAAGACGTATGCAGGGAGTTTTGTTCCGCCTATTTCAATAGGTTGCAGTGGATCTGGCAATCCTAATGATAGACATTGCTGTCTTAAAGTCAGTAAGTCCGCCTTGGAATGATAAGGCAGAACATAAAGAAAAGATCGCGACGTATCTAACCCTAATTCTGTGATAGGATTAGTCGGAACTCGTTTGCTTTTTACCAGTAATTTTAGTGGTAAATTCAATGTGTTATAATATAGTTTACGCCAAGCTGACATAAATAGTTGTAGCCTCTTATTAGCAATACTTTGAAAGCATAACAGAAAGTCTTTCGTAGATCTGTGGTGCTGTGACAATATTAATAGAGAAAAGTGGCAAAATAATCGTTTGTTTTCGATAGAGTTTATTATGGCTAATCAAAATAAAGGTCTTACCCGAATCATTAAAGCTGGTGGCTATTCATACAAAGGCATTCGTGCCGCTTGGATTAATGAAGCCGCTTTTAGACAAGAAGCCATTGTGACCTTGGTTGCAATTATCCTTTCATTTTTCATCGATGTCAGTGGTCTAGAGCGCATTTTACTCATTGGTTCCGTTGTATTGGTTGTGATCTTGGAACTGGTAAATAGTGCAATAGAAGCCGTTGTCGATCGAATTGGATCTGAATACCACGAATTATCTGGACGTGCAAAAGATATGGGTTCTGCCGCCGTTCTGATTGCTATTATATTGGGATTATTTACTTGGGTAACCATTCTTTGGGGGCATTTCTTCGCATAAAGTTAAAAAATTCGATTTTTGTCGAAAAATAATCCAAAGATGCGTGTTTTATATTCATTTGAGGTTTCAAATCGTCATATACCTGTATATACTCACAGTCTGACTGTATAAACAAACAGGGGGCGGAATGAAAGCATTAACTGCAAGGCAGCAGCAGGTTTACGATTTGGTTCGTGATCACATTTCGCAAACGGGTATGCCACCAACACGGGCTGAAATAGCTTCCCAACTTGGGTTTCGCTCACCAAATGCGGCAGAAGAGCACTTAAAAGCTCTTGCTCGTAAAGGTGTGATAGAAATTGTCTCTGGTGCATCCAGAGGTATCCGTTTGCTAATGGAAGAAGAGGCAGAAGGATTGCCATTAATTGGGCGAGTCGCAGCTGGTGAACCACTTTTAGCGCAAGAGCATATTGAAAGCCATTATCAAGTTGACCCAATGCTATTTAAACCAAGTGCAGATTTTTTATTGCGTGTTAATGGTATGTCAATGAAAGATATCGGTATTATGGATGGCGATTTACTTGCCGTGCATAAAACGCAAGATGTTCACAACGGGCAAGTTATTGTGGCTCGTATTGAAGATGAAGTGACAGTAAAGCGCCTTAAGAAAAGCGGTAATAAAATTGAACTTCATGCAGAAAACCCAGAATTTTCACCTATTATCGTCGATTTACGCGAACAAAACTTTACTGTGGAAGGTTTAGCAGTTGGGGTTATTCGTAACGGTGAATGGCTGTAATTTGTACCAAAGTAAGTCAACACAACTTATTTTATAAAGATGCAGATGATGTGTAAAAGCACAAAATCATCTGCATTTTTTATTTTTTAATTTGTATAAAAAAACACCATTGCACTACAAATGTAATTACAATATGATGAGTTTTAATTATGGAGGTGTTTATGACAACAATACAAGTTAGAGTAGACGATGAGCTAAAAAAAGAAGCTTATCAAGTATTTGAAAAAATGAATCTATCTCCTTCAGATGCTATAAGATTGTTTCTACGTTATGTTTCTGAAAATGAAAAGTTACCTTTCTCTGAAGTTTCTGTCGTTGTTGGTGAACAAGATGAAGATGAGGATATTTTAGCTGTTGTACGTGAGCGTTTGAAGAAACCATGTAAACGTATAAGAGTAAATATTGATGATCTTTAATATTGAGTTTGATAAGCGTGCATTAAAAGAATGGCACGGGTTGCTATAAGATTAAATTACGAGCATCTGGTTTTCGATTGGTTTACCAAATAATTGATTCAGAAGTCGTTATTTTAGTTATTGCTATTGGTAAGCGTGAAGAAAGTAAAGCGTATTCATTAGCTGAAATGAGAATTCAAAAGTAGAACACGTATTAGCCAGCATTTAGCTGGCTTTTTGTATTTTATAAGCTTAACGAGGCTTATAGTCACCGGTTTTTTTCTGCTTAAGATTATCATCCATACTGTGATCATGATGACAACCTTCAGGATGGGTACACTCTTGTGCTTCGTGGCATTGTGAACATAAGCCATGAATTTCGATGACGCTATGTCGTAAATGAAATCCACTCTCTTGTGCCAGTAATGAAATCGAATTTTCGATTTTATGGCTATTTTTTTCAGTGACAGATAAACAACGGTCACAAATTAGCATTACTGATGTGTGTTCAACATCATCAAAATGATGACAAAGTACATAACTGTTGGTGGATTCTATTTTATGGATAAATCCTTGCTCAAGTAAAAACTCTAACCCACGATAAACCGTTGGCGGTTTTGCTTGTGGTTCAACTTGGCGTAGTAAATCCAATAAGTCGTATGCGCTGATAGCAGAAGGTTGCTGCACTATCAGACGCAATACTGCCAGACGTTGTGAAGTCAGGCGAACACCTCGTTTCTGGCAGATCTTTTCTGCCTGAGCGAGCAATTTCTCTTCATTCATGGGGATCAGATGCTCTCAGACGTTGTTAATGGCGCAGATCTTACCATATTTTTTGAAAGCAAACCTTTGTGTAAAGTGGGGTTTTGTGAAAATAACTTTTCATGGTGATCTATCATGATCATCAACAAAAAACCCAGCCTAAGCTGGGTTAATTTTTTAGATGGTTTTAGATAATTTTTTCTGAAATATGATCAGAACGGAATATCGTCATCAAAATCCATTGGTGGTTCATTGTTTGGTGCTGGTGCTGCTGCGGGTTGTTGTGCAGGACGAGATTGTGCGCCACCGCTAAATTGTTGTGATGCTTGTGGCTGTTGTGGTTGACCCCAACCGCCTTGGCCGCCTTGTGAAGGTGCGCCATCTTGACCACCACGGCCACCTAACATCTGCATTGAGCCACCGATATTGACCACAACTTCAGTGCTATATCTGTCTTGACCGCTTTGGTCTTGCCATTTACGTGTTTGTAATTGACCTTCGATATAAACTTGTGAACCTTTACGCAGATATTCGCCTGCAATTTCTGCCAGTTTGCCGAAAATTACCACACGGTGCCACTCGGTTTTTTCTTTCATTTCACCGGTTTGTTTATCGCGCCAGCTTTCTGATGTTGCCAGTGTCAGGTTTGCAACTGCACCACCACTTGGCATATAACGGATTTCTGGATCCTGCCCTAAATTACCGATAAGAATAACTTTGTTTACGCCTCTGCTCGCCATGTGCGGTACTCCTGCGAAAGTAAATTTTTTGAAATCATAAGCGAATAAGTTTATCACGTACGCTAAAATTTGAATATGACGCGTGATGAATTTCTCATTTGTGAACATTGTCGAAATTTTTTTGTCTCAAAATGACAGGTTTTCATCGTCATTCAATTTCACTATATATACTGTATATCCATTCAGTTAACTTTGTGTCATAATTATCCGATTCTTTCTTTTTCGGCGACTCTCTCAATCCGGGATATGTTCATGGATAAAATCGAAGTACGGGGCGCTCGCACCCATAATCTAAAAAATATCAATTTGGTCATTCCCCGCGATAAACTTATTGTTATTACGGGACTTTCTGGCTCTGGTAAATCCTCTTTAGCCTTTGATACGCTTTATGCAGAAGGACAGCGACGCTATGTCGAATCGCTTTCTGCCTATGCTCGTCAGTTTCTTTCGTTAATGGAAAAGCCTGACGTTGATCACATCGAAGGTTTGTCTCCCGCTATTTCGATTGAGCAGAAATCTACGTCGCATAACCCGCGTTCGACTGTGGGAACGATTACAGAAATTCACGACTACCTACGGCTCTTATTTGCGCGCGTTGGTGAACCTCGCTGTCCTGATCACGATATTCCATTAGCCGCTCAAACAGTTAGCCAAATGGTTGATAATGTACTTGAGCAGCCAGAAGGCAAGCGCTTAATGCTGTTAGCGCCTGTAGTGAAAGAGCGTAAAGGCGAGCATATTAAGTTACTCAATAATCTTGCTGCCCAAGGTTATATTCGTGCGCGTATTGATGGTGAAGTGTGTGATCTTTCTGATCCGCCGACATTAGAATTACAGAAAAAACATACCATTGAGGTGGTGATTGACCGTTTTAAAGTGCGTGACGATCTTGCCCAACGTTTAGCAGAATCTTTTGAAACTGCATTAGAACTTTCTGGTGGCACTGCTGTTATCTCTGATATGGATGATAGCAATGCAGACGATATTATTTTTTCTGCAAACTTTGCCTGTCCTGTTTGTGGTTATAGCATGAGCGAGCTAGAGCCTCGTTTATTCTCTTTTAATAACCCTGCTGGGGCTTGCCCAACTTGTGATGGCTTAGGTGTTCAGCAATTTTTTGATCCTGAATTAGTGATCCAAAATAGAGAGATTTCTCTTGCTGGTGGTGCAATTAAGGGATGGGATCGCCGTAACTTCTATTATTTCCAAATGCTTCGCTCATTGGGTGAACATTACCATTTTGATGTTGAAGCGCCGTTTGATTCGTTACCAGATAATATTCAAAAAGTTATTTTAACGGGTTCAGGCAAAGAGAATATTGAATTTAAATACACAAACGATCGTGGTGATGTCGTTGTTCGTCATCATCCTTTTGAAGGCGTATTAAATAATATGGAACGCCGTTACCGCGAGACAGAATCAAGCGCGGTACGTGAAGAACTTTCTAAGTATATTAGTAATCGTCCTTGTGCTTCATGTGGTGGTACGCGTTTACGCCGTGAAGCGCGCCATGTGTATGTTGAAAATACTACATTACCTGAAATTGCAGATTACAGCATTGGTCATGCGATGACCTTTTTCCAAAATCTCAAGCTCAGTGGTCAACGAGCAAAGATCGCAGAAAAAGTCTTAAAAGAGATTGGTGATCGACTAAAATTTTTGGTCAATGTAGGCTTAAATTACCTCACACTTTCTCGCTCGGCTGAAACCTTGTCAGGCGGTGAAGCGCAACGTATCCGTTTAGCCAGCCAGATTGGTGCTGGATTAGTTGGCGTAATGTATGTCTTGGATGAACCTTCAATTGGGTTACATCAACGAGATAACGATCGTCTACTTGAAACATTGATCCACTTACGTAATTTGGGTAACACGGTGATTGTTGTTGAACATGATGAAGATGCTATTCGTGCAGCAGATCATGTTATCGATATTGGCCCAGGCGCGGGCGTTCACGGTGGTGAAATTGTTGCTCAAGGTACGCTTGAAGATATCATCAATAATCCGAATTCATTAACAGGCAAATTCTTAAGCGGTGAACGCCGTATTGCTATTCCAGAGCAACGCGTTCCGATTGATCGTGAGAAAATGCTGACGATTTTAGGTGCTAAAGGTAATAACCTAAGAAACGTAAATCTGAAATTACCTGTGGGTTTATTTACCTGCATTACGGGCGTTTCAGGATCAGGTAAGTCAACGTTAATTAACGATACGCTATTCCCTATTGCACAACGCCAATTAAATGGTGCTACAAATAGTGTTCCTGCACCTTATTTAGACGTTGAAGGTTTAGAGCATTTCGATAAAGTCATTGATATTAACCAAAGCCCGATTGGTCGAACACCTCGTTCAAATCCAGCAACTTATACAGGGGTATTTACACCTATTCGTGAGTTATTTGCGGGTGTACCTGAATCGCGTACTCGTGGTTATACGCCAGGTCGTTTCAGTTTCAACGTAAAAGGTGGTCGTTGTGAGGCTTGCCAAGGTGATGGCGTAATAAAAGTTGAGATGCACTTTTTGCCTGATGTTTATGTACCTTGCGATCAATGTAAAGGTCAGCGTTATAACCGTGAAACCCTTGAAATAAAATATAAAGGAAAAAACATTCACGAAGCGTTAGATATGACCATTGAAGAGGCAAGGGAGTTCTTTGATGCTGTGCCAGCGCTGGCTCGTAAGTTACAAACATTGATTGATGTTGGTCTTTCTTATATTCGCTTGGGGCAATCAGCAACGACTTTATCGGGTGGTGAAGCACAGCGAGTTAAGTTAGCAAAAGAGTTGTCAAAACGTGGTACGGGACAGACTCTTTATATTCTTGATGAGCCTACAACAGGGCTTCACTTTGCTGATATTGAGTTGTTACTTGAAGTACTTCATCAATTACGTGATCAAGGTAATACCATTGTTGTTATTGAGCACAATCTTGATGTGATCAAAACAGCGGACTGGATTGTGGATCTTGGTCCTGAAGGCGGAAGTGGTGGCGGTCAAATTTTAGTGTCAGGCACACCAGAGCAAGTCGCAGAGTTTGAAGGCTCACATACTGCAAGATTCTTAAAACCAATCTTAGAGCGCGGTTATTAAGATCACACCGCTTATTCCCTTATGATCTAAGCGCTACGAACAATAAACTCTTTACGGTTTGTAGCGCACTTTCTTCAAGAAAAGTAAATCCATGGGATATGATAGAATTTAATTCTATCGAAAAAAGTATTCTCTTTGGGTTATACACTTCCTTATCTATTTTTATCTTATTAGCCGCCTATTTTTATAAAAAACAGATCAAATGGTTAATTATGCTGTTTAGTAACAGTATTTTAACCAAATACGAGATAACAAAGCTAAATAGAAAGGATTATCATAGTATATCGTGATAGACAGCACAGTTTATTTGGTGATTTGTTTCAATTGTTATACTTGACTATTATTGTATAACAATAGGTATTTTTCATTATTAATCAATTATTTATTTGTTTATAAAGGTTACAATAGAGGGAAGGTTATTATTTACTATGCTCTTTGAACAGATAATCCTATTTTTCTCCTTACGATAGAATTTTTTTCCAAATCATTTCGGGCTATCACGATTTATAACAACTTTTTTCTCCGTAATATTCCCTATCATTTACCCATAATAAATAATACCTGCAAAGAGTAAGGCTATTTCGACATCGCAATGTTAGATAGACTTTTTTTACCCCCAAAAATTCGTTTTGCTATTAACAATTACAATATAAAAAGTGAGTACTAATATGGAAACGGCTTCCTCAAAAATAGAGACAACAAGCTATCCCGCAACTAGTGCTGGCGCTCGCCGCGCAGGTATGACAGAACAAGAATGGCGTGCTGCAATTAAATTCGACGGCAATGATGTGGGCTGGGTTATCATGAGTATCGGTATGGCTATCGGTGCAGGTATTGTGTTTTTACCTGTACAGGTAGGTCTGATGGGATTATGGGTTTTCCTACTATCCTCGATCATTGGTTATCCTGCGATGTACCTTTTCCAACGCCTATTTATTAATACGTTGGCTGAATCTCCAGAGTGTAAAGACTACCCAAGCGTTATCACCGGTTATCTCGGTAAAAACTGGGGTATTTTATTAGGAGCACTCTACTTTGTGATGTTAGTCATTTGGATGTTTGTTTACTCAACGGCAATCACCAATGACAGTGCTTCTTACTTACAAACATTTGGTGTTACGGAAGGTTTACTGTCAGAAAACCCATTCTATGGTTTGATCTTGATTTGTGCTTTAGTCGCTATCTCTTCTCGTGGTGAACAATTACTGTTTAAAGTATCAAGCTTTATGGTACTAACTAAACTGTTTGTTGTTGCCGCGTTAGGGATCTCCATGATTGGTATGTGGCATCTTTATAACGTGGGTGCATTACCACCCGCTGGACGTTTAATCAAAGAAGCAATCATTACATTACCTTTTACCCTGACTTCAATTCTGTTTATCCAAACATTAAGTCCAATGGTTATCTCTTACCGTGGTCGTAATAAAAACCGTGAAGTTGCTCGCCACAAAGCGTTACGTGCAATGAACATCGCGTTCGGTGTGTTGTTCTGTACTGTTTTCTTCTATGCAATCTCATTCACATTAGCAATGGGTCATGATGAAGCAGTTAAAGCGTATGAACAAAATATCTCTGCATTAGCGATTGCTGCAAAATTCTTCCCTGGTGGTTGGGTAACTGTTGTAAGCGTTATGCTAAATATCTTCGCCGTAATGACTGCATTCTTTGGTGTTTACCTAGGTTTCCGTGAAGCGACACAAGGGATCGTTATGAATATTCTGCAACGCTATATTCCAGCAGAAAAAATCAACCAAAAATGGGTACAAAACGGCATCATGATTTTCGCCGTGCTTTTAGCATGGGGAGCAATCATCCTGAATGCGCCAGTACTGAGTTTTACCTCAATTTGTAGCCCAATCTTCGGTATGGTGGGTTGTCTTATCCCTGCATACTTAGTGTACAAAGTACCAATGTTACACAAATACAAAGGTGCGTCGCTCTACCTGATTATTTTTACCGGTTTACTGCTCGTTATCTCTCCGTTCTTGGCATTCTCATAGTCGCCAACTTCGGTTCTAGTTAGGCGTTGTTTTTAAAAACTAAATTAATCCAAGGTGTTAGATTATGAGCCAGAACAAAAATTCTCATTTATGGTCACAGTTTGTTCGTCAGTTACGTGAAGGTGTTAAGCCAGCAGTAGGTTGTACTGAGCCAATTTCATTGGCATTGGCAGCAGCGAAAGCAACTGCGCTTTTAGGCGAGCCTGTTGTTCGTGTCGAAGCTTGGGTTTCACCAAACTTGATGAAAAACGGAATGGGCGTAACAGTGCCGGGAACGGGAATGGCTGGGCTACCTATTGCAGCAGCATTAGGTGCGACAGGAGGAGATCCTGAGGCTGGGTTGGAGGTCTTGTTAAAAGCATCCGCTGATGCAGTTGCTCAAGCTAAAACACTGGTTGCTCAAGGTAAAGTCACAGTGGGTGTAAAAGCACCTTGTGAAGATGTTCTTTACTCTGAAGCGAAAGTGTATAGCCAATCTGGTTATGCCATCGTCAGTATCGCAAGGGAGCATACACATGTTGTTCGTTGTGAATGTAACGGTAACGTTGTTTTTGAGGAAGATAAATCAGCGCTTACCAATAATTGTGAATGTACTGATGAAAAACCTTTTACTGATGTTTGTGCTGAAGATATCTATAATTTCGCACTTAACGTGCCAGTGAGTGAAATTGAGTTTATGCTCAATGCTGCTCGTTTAAATGGCGCTTTATCAGAAGAGGGACTACAAAACACCTATGGATTAGCCATTGGTCGTACTTTAATTCTGCAACAAGAGAAAGGTTTGTTAGGTAAAGACTTACTTAATGAAATCATGATCAGAGCATCAGCTGCATCTGATGCTCGTATGGGGGGGGCGGTATTACCTGCAATGAGTAATTCAGGCTCAGGTAATCAGGGTATTGCCGCAACATTGCCTGTAATGGTGGTTGCTGAATTTATTAAAGCCGATGATGAAACCTTACTGCGTGCATTGGTTTTATCTCACTTAATGGCAATTTATGTTCATAGCCATTTTCCACCACTTTCCGCTCTTTGTGCTGCAACAACCGCTTCAATGGGAGCAGCCGCAGGAATGGCATGGTTACTCACAAAAGATTTCACCACTGTCAGTATGTCTATCAACAGTATGATTGGTGATATCAGTGGCATTATCTGTGATGGTGCATCGAATAGCTGTGCAATGAAAGTATCAAGTAGTGCAGCGAGTGCCTATAAAGCAGTATTAATGGCGATGCAAAATCAAAGTGTTGCGGGTACTGATGGTATTGTCAGTGACGATGTCGATAGTTCAATAGCGAATCTCTGTGCATTAGCCAGTCGTGCAATGCAACATACAGATATTCAAATCATTGAGATTATGGAAGAAAAAGCGCGTCGTAATGCTGGGGAAAAGAAGCAAGCTGTCAATATATAAAAGGCGAAAACCTAAAGCGACAGTGATGTTGTGATGCAGTAAAAAGAAATACCTGCTTATAAAAAATAGGCAGGTATTTTTTTATCATGGAATTGCGTTGATTAGATTAAATACTCACAGCCGCAAAGGCTTGCGCAATGCGCTGAACATTACTTGTATTAACACCTGCCATACAAACACGGCCAGTACCGACAAGATAAATACCAAATTCGTCACGTAATCTATCAACTTGCGCTTGTGTAAAGCCGGTATAGCTGAACATACCGCGTTGAGTTAATAGATGATCAAAATTCTTTTCAGGCAGAGCAACTTTTAAAGCTTCGACTAAAGTAACGCGCATCTCTTTAATGCGATCACGCATATGCGCGACTTCTTTTTGCCATTGTGCAGTTAAAACTTGGTCTGATAGCACTTTATTGACAATTTGCGCACCATAGTTTGCAGGGCTTGAGTAGATACGACGTACACCTGCTTTCAACTGACCTAATACATGTTCGCATTCAGTGGCATTTTCACACACAATTGATAAGCCGCCAGCACGTTCACCGTAGATCCCAAATATTTTTGAAAAAGAGTTACTGATAAGTATCGGTAATCCTGCTTTTGCCATAGTACGAATAGCGTAAGCATCTTCATCTAGATTTTCAGCAAAGCCTTGATAAGCAATATCTAAGAATGGAATTGCTTGGCGAGCTTTTAATACTTCAGTGACTTGATCCCATTGATCTTTAGTCAGATCAGAACCTGTTGGGTTGTGGCAACATGGGTGCATCAATACGATGCTTTTTTCAGGCAGCTTTTTAAAGCAATCGAGTAGAGCTTCAAATTTTACGCCTTTGGTTTCAGGATCAAAGTATGGGTAATAATTTACCTTGAAACCCGAGCCCGCAAAAATAGAAGCATGATTATCCCAAGTCGGATCACTTATCCACACTTCTGATCTTGGGAAATAGCGATGCAGAAAATCAGCACCTACTTTTAATGCGCCTGATCCACCTAATGTTTGGATTGTGGCAATTTTCTTTTCTGCAATTAGAGGATTATCTGCACCGAAAAGGAGATCTTGAATTTCGCTGCGATAAGGCGCCAGCCCTTCCATTGGTAAATAAAGTGTTGCGGTGGGGGTCATGGCATTAAGTTGCTGACGCGCAACAGAAACTGTTCCTAAAATAGGGGTCTTGCCTTCTTCGTCATAATAAAGACCAATGCTTAAATTAATTTTATCCTGACGTGGGTCTTTGTTATAAACATCCATCAATGAGAGAATCGGATCTCCCGGAAACGCTTCAACCTGTTGAAACACGGCTTCTTCTCCAATCACTTTTAGTGTGTCATAGGGATACAATATCGTCTGTATTATTGTTCGTCTAGGTATTCCATGATGACGCGCGAGGTTAATTTCGTAATCAACTCATAGGCGCTAATACCACTATATTTGGCAATTTCTTCTACGGGCAATACATCTCCCCATAAAATTGCTTCATCACCAACACTATCAACCAGTTCTGTCCCCAAATCGACGCTGATCATATCCATTGAGACTCGACCAACAATAGGTACTTTTCGACCATTGATCCACACAGGCGTACCTGAAGGTGCGCTACGAGGATAGCCATCGCCATAACCAATCGCGATCACACCAAGATAAGTGTCTTTTTCACTTATCCATGTACCACCATAACCAACAGGCTCACCCGCTTTATGTTTACGAACGGCAATCAGGCTTGTTTTCAGTGTCATTGCAGGAGTTAAGCCAAAATCTTTACCTGTTCTTTCATCACCAGTAGGAGAGATACCATAAGTAATAATACCGGGGCGAACCCACTGATAATGGACTTGAGGCCAAAATAAAATACCAGCAGAAGCGGCGATAGATTTATCACCGGCTTTATCTTGAATAAAATCTTGAAATAGTGAGATTTGTTTTTGTGTTACTTCAGGAACATCTGGCTCATCAGCGCGACTAAAATGGCTTACAATATTGACAGGTTGTTGTACATTTTTGCAGGCAGAAAGTCGTAAATAGAAGGCTTGTGCATCTTCAGGCCGCACTCCTAAACGGTGCATCCCCGTATCAATTTTCATCCATACTTTGACCGGTTCATCTAAGTTTGCCTGTTCTAATGCTTCTAATTGCTCTTGGCTATGAACAACCGTTTCAATGTGATTGACGACTAAAATAGGTAGGTCAGCGACATCAAAAAAGCCCTCTAACAGAAGAATGGGTTTTACAATTCCCCCACTTCGTAAGGTTAATGCTTCACCAATACGCGCAACACCAAAACAATCAGCATTGTCCATTAAGGTATATGCTGTTTCTAATAACCCATGACCATAAGCGTTTGCTTTCACGACAGCTATCAGGTGGCTATGTGGGGCATAGTCTCTCACATGCTGAAAATTGTGACGCAGAGCGCGGCGATCTATCACTGCGGTTGCCGCTTTCATATTATTCCAATACTTCCTTTCATTAAGTCAAGGTTAGTGATTATTCATCATCGTAAGCAGGACCAGCATAGTTATCAAAACGTGACCATTGACCGTTAAAGGTCAGCCTTACTGTACCAATTGGGCCGTTACGTTGTTTACCGATGATGATTTCTGCAACCCCTTTTAAATCACTACTTTCGTGGTAAACCTCATCACGATAAATAAACATGATAAGGTCAGCATCTTGCTCAATAGAGCCTGATTCACGTAAGTCGGAGTTAACAGGGCGTTTATCAGCACGTTGTTCCAAACTACGGTTTAACTGTGATAAAGCAACCACAGGAACTTGTAATTCTTTAGCTAACGCTTTTAAAGAACGAGAAATTTCAGCAATTTCTAATGTTCTATTTTCAGATAATGAAGGTACTCTCATTAGCTGCAAGTAGTCAATCATGATAAGGCTTAAACCGCCATGTTCACGATAAATACGACGAGCGCGAGAGCGAACTTCTGTTGGTGTTAAACCCGATGAGTCATCGATATACATATTGCGTTTTTCAAGCAAAATACCCATGGTGCTTGAAATGCGCGCCCAATCCTCATCATCAAGCTGCCCTGTACGAATTCTTGTCTGATCGACACGAGATAATGATGCCAACATACGCATCATGATTTGGTTGCCGGGCATCTCTAAACTGAAGATAAGTACGGGTTTTTCTTCCGTCATTGCCGCATTTTCACATAAGTTCATGGCAAATGTGGTTTTACCCATAGAAGGACGTGCAGCAACAATAATTAAATCTGACTTTTGTAATCCTGCGGTTTTTTTATCCAGATCTTGATAACCACTGGAAACCCCTGTGACACCATCATGAGGCTTTTGATAGAGCTGTTCTATCTTTTCAACCGTCTCTTCTAAAATAGCGTCTATTGCTTTAGGGCCTTCATCTTTATTGGCTCTTGTTTCAGCAATTTGGAACACTCTTGATTCAGCAAAGTCGAGTAGATCTTCACTGGTGCGTCCTTGAGGATCAAAACCTGCATCTGCAATTTCGTTGGCAACTTTTATCATATCGCGAACAACCGCACGCTCTCGGACGATATCCGCATAAGCGTTGATGTTCGCCGCACTTGGCGTATTTTTTGAAAGTTCGGCTAAATAAGCAAAACCTCCTACACTGTCTAACTCCGCATTTTGTTCTAATGCTTCGGATAGCGTAATAAGGTCGATAGGCTTGCCTAATTCCAACAAACGTTGCATTTGCGAGAAAATAGTACGATGAGGTCGGCTATAAAAATCTTCGGCGGTAACGCGTTCAGAAACATTATCCCAACGTTCATTATCTATCATCAGACCGCCTAACACGGACTGCTCTGCTTCCAGCGAATGGGGAGGTAGCTTTAATCCCTCCATTTGTCGGTCTTTAATATCAGACATCAGCTTGTCAGTGGTCTTGTTTCTGGCCATAAATCCTGCATAAAATCGAAAAAGTATCAGTCAGCGTATTAGTATACGCTAACCCAATTATCTGTGCCTTGTAGAAATAGCTATCCTTTGTCATTATCTCCAAAGGTCTTTTTGCGCTCGCTTATTTAACCTCTCATCCTACAAAGGAGATAGTAATGGCTAATCGTATTCAATTTGCAACTCATGGCGATGCAGATATTCTTGAGTTAGCAACATTTACACCAGCTCCTCTTGGCGATCATGAAGTTCAAGTTGCCAATAAGGCAATTGGTATTAACTATATTGATACTTATGTACGTAGCGGATTATATCCTGTAAGCCAATTCCCAAGTGGATTAGGCACTGAAGCTGCGGGCATTATTATCAAAACAGGCGCTAAAGTGACTTCACTAAAAGAAGGGGACAGAGTTGTGTATGCGCAATCTCCGCTAGGGGCTTATAGCGATACGCATAATGTACCAGAAAATAAAGTAGCACGTCTGCCTGATAATATCTCTTTTGAACAAGCCGCAGCTTCTTTCTTAAAAGGATTAACAGTTTATTATCTCTTCAATGAAACTTATAAATTACAAGCGGGCGAAACCTTCTTATTCCACGCAGCTGCTGGTGGCGTTGGTTTAATTGCCAGCCAATGGGCTAAGGCCATTGGTGCAAAAATGATTGGTACAGCAGGTAGCGATGAAAAAGTTGCCAAAGCAAAAGCCGCAGGTGCATGGGAAGTGATTAATTACCAGACTGAGTCGATTGTGGAACGTGTCTTGGCGCTAACTAATAACCAAAAAGTGCCTGTTGTTTATGACTCTGTTGGTAAAGCAACGTGGTTAGATTCGTTAGACTGCTTGCAACGCCGTGGCTTAATGGTGAGTTTTGGTAATGCATCAGGTGCCGTAACAGGTGTCGATTTAGGTATTCTTAATAAAAAAGGTTCTCTATATGTGACGCGCCCATCTATTTCGGGTTATATCACAACGCGTGAAGAGCTAGATGCTGCAAGTGAAGCGCTATTTGCATTAATTGGTAGCAGTAAAATTGATGTAAGTGTGCCAGATAATCAGAAATTTGCTTTAGCAGATGCGAAAGATGCTCATCGTTATCTTGAAAGTAGACAATCTCAAGGATCAAGTTTACTTATTCCTTAATTATTATTTGTAAAAACTAAAACCTATTTAAAATAAATTAAATAGGTTTTGAATATTTATTATTAATAAATATAAATAATTTCAAGTTTGATTATCAAAAAAAGCCTTATTTTTATTTTAGATTTATTTTTAACTCTATCTCTTTTAATTTACGTTTTCGTGATTTTTATTAATAGAATATGGAGTGTTTATGCAAAAAGATGAATTAAAGGATTTTATTGATTTTATTTATGAAGATAATAAAGTCAGTAATGTTGAATTACAATTTATTCGTGATGTCGCAGATGAAAAAACAGAAGAATTATTTAAACGCCTTGGTGAAAATAATAATTTATCTGCATTCCAAAAATCAATGGATGTATCAGTTCAATTAATGCAAAATGCTTTTTTTGATATTAAAAAGAAAGAAGGAACAGAAGAAGGTAAACGTGAAGTTAAAGAAGCATTTGAATTTCAAATTGCTTATTTAGTTGCAAACTATAATCGCTTCTTCTCATTACTTTAATGAAAGTAAAACCAGCCCAATGTGGCTGGTTTTATTTTTAATATCGTTATTTTTCAGTTACAAATTTAAGTGCATTTTCTAAAACAGATAAATCAGCGCCCTGTTTATGGGCATTTTCACTTAAATGACGTCGCCATTGTCTAGCACCTGGAATACCTTGGAAAATCCCCAACATATGACGTGTAACATGACCTAAATAAGTACCTTGTGAGAGCTCTTTCTCAATATAAGGATACATTGCTCTTACCGCAGTGACTGCATCGACAATAGGTAGCTGGTTGTCAAAAAGCTCATGATCAACATGCGTTAGAATTGACGGGTTTTGATAAGCCTCACGACCTACCATAACGCCATCCATATATTTTAAGTGCTCTTTGGCTTCTTCTAGTGACTTAATACCACCGTTAATTGCCATAGTGAGATGCGAGAAATCGCGTTTTAATTGATAAACACGAGGATAATCTAAAGGTGGAACTTCACGGTTCTCTTTTGGACTTAAACCCGATAACCATGCTTTACGGGCATGAATAATAAAGGTATCGCAGTTATTATCACGGCTAACAGTATCAATAAAATCACATAGAAATTCGTAGCTATCTAGCTCGTCAATACCAATGCGAGTTTTTACCGTCACAGGAATATCAACGACATCACGCATGGCTTTCACACAATCTGCAACGAGTTGTGCATCTCCCATTAAACAAGCACCAAAGCGCCCATTTTGTACGCGATCTGAAGGGCAGCCCACATTTAAATTGATTTCATCATAGCCACGCTCTTGTGCCAATTTTGCACATTGCGCTAAAGCTTGAGGATCGCTTCCGCCTAACTGCAAAGAGACTGGATGTTCTTCTTCACTGTATTTTAGATAGTCGCCTTTACCGTGAATGATGGCACCAGTTGTGACCATTTCAGTATAAAGCAGTGTATTTTTACTGAGCTGACGAAAGAAATAACGACAATGACGATCAGTCCAATCGAGCATCGGCGCAACAGAGAAACGGTTCAAATTATATGTATTTGAATGGCTATTAACATGATGATTTTCTGTTGGTTTATTGAGTTCTGTATTTTCTGACATGCTGTAATTCTTTCGTCTATTTAGGCGTTGCTACCCTTATTTTTTTGTGAGGGTAGAAAATGAGGGCGCATTATAGCATAGAGAATAACTAACGCATGGTGGATCTGATGTTAGAATTGTTTTAATGAACTCAAGAAGAGTCGTCAGAAACAGCAAAATAGGAACTTATATGCCAACAGAAAAAAGAGCATTGCCTTATTTTAAATTAAATATCATCCTGAACCGATAAAAACAGGAGCTTTTATCACAGATGATACCGTTATATGTGATTGTTGTGGAAAGCTACGCCTATATATTGATTTTAGTTAATGAACATCATTCAAATAATATTAAGTCTATTTTTTAGAACATAGGCTTGATATTTATTTTTATAAAATAGCCTATTTATATTATCTCTATTAAAAATGGAAATAGTCACTGCTCAAGGTTTTACGCTATAAAGCGAAAAAATAAAAAGAGGAGCATTGAATATGAACATTAAAAGAAAGATCCTTATAAAATTAAATAATCTTGATTATGATAATAAAAAACTGTCATTTTCTACTTCCCATGAAATGCATCATTCCCTTTTAACTAATATGCCTTTAGTTCCGATAATATCATCTGTTCATCAATTACCACCCAAAAATTATATTGATTCTATTTCAATAAACTTTAATGATCTAAATAAATATTATTACCTTAATTTACCAGAGAATAATCATTATTCTTTAGATGAAGTGATTAAAATATTACAACAACACCCTGATATTGAATATGTACAAACGGTACCGATACAACCTATTGAACCTCCTAATATTACGCCTGATTTTACTCAATATCAGCAATACTTAAATACGCCAGAAAAAACAGTGAATATTAATAAAATTAAAGGGTTAGGAATTTGTGAGGCATGGAAGCAAGAAGCATATGGGCAAGGAATACAAGTCGCTGATATTGAGTGGGATTTCAATCTTTCTCATCATGATTTATCAACGGATAATATTACGTCGTTATTACCATTTAATGAAAAAACCAGTCAGGCAGATCATGGTACAGCGGTTGCGGGATTAATAATGGGAAAAAATGATGGTAAAGGGATCACTGGACTCGCTTATAAATTAGATATGTTTTATGCCATCTCTGAATTAACTTGTGGGCGTATTGATGCGATTATTGCGAGTAAACGCATATTACATGCTGGTGATATTGTTTTATATGAAATGCAGACAATTTGTGAACATCAAGCTTATGTACCTGCGGATTATGAAATGCATATTTGGGAAGCGACTCGCGCATTAACAGATGCTGGGATCATTGTGATTATGGCAGCAGGTAATGGGGGCGTAGATCTGGATTTACCTGCTTATGAAAGTTACCGACAACGCCATGATAATAACTCAATACGTGTTGGTGCAGGTTCGCCTTATACATTAAATCGATTACCTTTCTCAACGCATGGTTCACCTATTCATGTACAAGCGTGGGGAGAGGATGTTGCAACAGCGGGTTATGGTGATCTGTTTCGAAGTGATGATAACCATACTTATACCGCTAATTTTAGTGGAACATCGTCAGCCAGTGCTTTAGTTGCGGGAGCCGCTGCTGTGATCCAATCTTGGTATAAAGACCGTACAAACAGTGTGTTAACGCCGATACAAATGCGTGACTTATTAATTAGAACAGGCACTTTTCCACTGTTAAATGACAAAATTGGTCCTTTACCGAATGCGAATAACGCAATTTTGTATTTAAAAAAATTAATAAAACGTCATTAAGCACAATAGTATTAATTCCCTTAACACCTCCTAAATATTAGGAGGTGTTATTTAAATTTCATCTATATGATATATAAAGTTTTTATCATCATAATAAGATGAGAATATAAAAAGAAGTGTAATTTAATAAACTTTTCTTGTATAAACAACGACCATAAAATTGCGTTGCAAATAAACGAGCTAATAAGTTTTTATAGGAAAATAAGGCGATTAGACAACTTCTAAGAGAAAATTTATTTAATTATAAACTTAATCGATTTTTACGATTTATATAAATTAATAGCATTATGATTTTATTGTGTTTTTAGCCTAAACCCTAAAGGGCATGGTTTATGATGAAAAACTTAAATATGAATAGTTTTTCATTGTTTATGCACCTTTTTGCTTTCAATTTCACGTCACTGCGTTTATCATTTTCCGCTTGTACTATACATACGGCGTCGCTGGTTTTGGGCTTCTGTGGAGCATAATGCTCCGGCAGCTCACACAGTCTTTTCCAGTGGCGGTTCTATCTGCATTATTCTTCGGGATAGAGTATTACCTTAAATGACTGAGAAAACATCTCTGACACCAGTTGTCGAATTAAAATCCTTAAGTAAAGGTTTCGACGGAAAACAAATTATTTCCCGCCTCGATCTCACTATCAACCATGGCGAGTTTTTAACCATCCTCGGTCCTTCGGGCTGTGGTAAGACGACGGTTTTGCGTTTAATTGCGGGTTTAGAAGACGTTGACGATGGGCAAATTATCCTTGATGGACAAGATATTACGGATATCCCAGCGGAACAACGTTTTGTAAATACGGTTTTTCAAAGTTACGCGCTTTTCCCACATATGACTGTTTTTGAAAACGTCGCATTTGGTCTTCGCATGCAGAAAACACCTGCTGATGAGATTAATATTCGCGTTGAAGAAGCATTGCGTATGGTGCAACTTGAAGATTTCGCACAACGTCGCCCAGCACACCTTTCTGGTGGACAACAACAACGTGTTGCGATTGCGCGCGCTGTTGTGAATAAACCAAAGGTCTTATTGCTTGATGAATCATTATCTGCACTGGATTACAAATTACGTAAGCAGATGCAAAATGAATTAAAAGCCTTACAACGTAAATTAGGGATCACCTTTATTTTCGTGACTCATGACCAAGAAGAGGCGCTGACCATGTCAGACCGGATCGTGGTGATGCGTGAAGGGCGTATTGAGCAAGATGGTACTCCGCGTGAAATTTATGAAGAGCCAACAAATCTGTTTGTTGCGCAATTTATAGGTGAAATTAATATCTTTGATGCGCGTGTGCTCCATCGTATTGATGAAACACGTATTCGTGCTGATGTTGAAGGTCATGAATGTGATATTTATACCACATTACCGGTGACACAAAATCAGCAACTCAAAGTATTACTTCGACCTGAAGATCTCCGTGTTGAAGAAATTCACGATCTTGAAAACCTTCCTGGGCTAATTGGTTATGTTCGTGAACGTAACTATAAAGGCATGACGCTAGATTCTGTTGTTGAAATGGAAAATGGCAAGGTGGTGATGGTCAGTGAATTCTTTAATGAAGATGATCCAGATGTTGATCACTCGTTAGACCAAAAAATTGCAGTAACTTGGGTTGAAAGCTGGGAGGTCGTACTGGCAGATGAAGAAAACACGTAAACTATTTCAAAACATCGTTATTACTGGTGTTGTGGGTTGGTTGATGCTGTTCGTCTTCTTGCCGAATATCATGATCATTGCGACCAGTTTTTTAACGCGTAATGATGCCAACCTTGTCGAGATGGTCTTTACACTCGATAACTACTATCGCTTATTTGATCCGATGTATGCAGAAGTGTTACTGCATTCTATTAATATGGCGGTAGTCGCAACATTAGCTTGTTTATTATTAGGTTATCCTTTTGCTTATTTCCTCGCAAAAATGCCTAAGAAAATACAGCCATTAATGTTGTTTTTATTGATTGTACCTTTTTGGACAAACTCGCTTATTCGTATTTATGGATTAAAAATATTCCTAAGTACGAAAGGTTATTTTAACGAATTCCTGTTGTGGATTGGACTTATTGATAAGCCACTCAGAATTATTTATACCCCAGAAGCCGTTGTGCTGGGGCTGGTTTATATTTTATTACCTTTCATGGTATTACCGTTATATTCCAGCATTGAAAAGTTAGATAAACCTTGTTTAGAAGCAGCGCGCGATTTAGGTGCTAATAAATTTCAAACCTTTATTCGTATTATTATTCCATTAACAATGCCGGGCATTATTGCGGGTTGTTTACTCGTGATGTTACCTGCGATGGGCTTATTCTTTGTTGCTGATTTAATGGGTGGCGCGAAAAACTTATTAATTGGTAACGTAATTAAGAGCCAATTCTTAAATATTCGTGACTGGCCTTTCGGTGCAGCCACAAGTATTTGTTTAACATTGGTGATGGGATTAATGCTGTTTGTGTATTACCGAGCCGTGAAGCTACTGCATAAGAAGGTAGAAATAGAATGATAGGACGGTTATTGCGTGGTGGATTTATGTCCATTATTTACGCGTATCTTTATATCCCGATCATCATTCTGATAGTTAACTCTTTTAACTCATCACGTTTCGGGATCAACTGGAAAGGCTTTACCACAGATTGGTACGCCATTTTATTTAATAATGACAGTCTGCTTCAAGCGGCAGGACATTCATTAACAATGGCGGTCACCTCTGCGACATTCGCCACATTAATCGGCTCATTAGCGGCGGTTGCACTTTATCGCTACCGTTTTCGTGGCAAAAAATTTGTCGGTGGTATGTTGTTTGTTGTCATGATGTCGCCGGATATTGTGATGGCGATTTCGTTACTTGTACTGTTTATGATCCTAGGTGTTTCATTAGGATTTTGGTCGCTTCTATTTTCACATATTACATTTTGCCTGCCTTTTGTTGTGGTGACTGTGTATTCACGATTAAGTGGGTTTGATGTAAAAATGCTGGAAGCTGCTAAAGATTTAGGGGCAGGTGAATTTACTATTTTACGTAAAATCATTATGCCTCTGGCAATGCCAGCAGTAGCTTCAGGTTGGTTATTAAGCTTTACGTTATCTATGGATGACGTTGTCGTTTCCTCTTTTGTGACAGGGCCAAGCTATGAAATTTTACCACTGAAAATTTACTCAATGGTAAAAGTGGGCGTTTCGCCAGAAGTGAATGCGCTTGCAACCATCCTTTTAGGTCTATCTTTAGTATTAGTATTAATTAGTCAGTTGATTTTAAGAGACAGAACTGGCAAAGCGTAAACATGCATTAGTGCGAGTTTCTCGTACTTTTTGGGGTCTTGAAGACCAATCTGTTGGAGGTAGGCTCGCTGCCTATTTGATATTAACGCATCAACCACTGAAGGAAACATAAATGAAAAAGTGGTCCTCAGTACTTGCTGCCAGCGTAATGGCATTAAGTATCGGCACAGCATCGGCTGATGATGGTAAGACATTATATTTCTACAACTGGACGGAGTATGTGCCGCCTGGTCTGCTTGAACAGTTTACGAAAGAAACTGGGATTAAGGTGATTTATTCCACCTATGAATCCAATGAAAGCATGTATACCAAGTTAAAGACCTATAAAGAAGGTGCTTATGACTTGGTGGTTCCTTCTACTTATTTTATTTCTAAAATGAGTCATGAAGGTATGCTACAAAAAATCGATAAATCAAAATTAACCAATTTTGATAATCTCGATCCTAGCCTCTTACATAAATCATTTGATCCAGAAAACGATTACTCCATTCCTTACATTTGGGGTGCGACCGCTATTGGTATTAATAGCGATGAAGTTGATGTGAGTAGCATTACTTCATGGGCAGATTTATGGAAACCTGAATATAAAGATAGCCTGTTATTAACCGATGATGCCCGTGAAGTTTTCCAAATGGCATTATTAAAATTAGGCTATTCGGGGAATACAACCGATCCTAAAGAGATTGAAGAAGCCTATAAAGAGCTACAAAAGCTGATGCCAAACGTATTGGCCTTTAATTCAGATAATCCTGCTAACCCTTATATGCAAGGGGAAGTCAATTTAGGGATGATTTGGAATGGCTCTGCATTTATTGCTCGCGAAGCTGGTGCACCTATTGAAATGGTGTGGCCAAAAGAGGGGGGTATTTTCTGGATGGATAGCTTAGCTATTCCTGCTAATGCCAAAAATGTCGAAGGTGCTCATAAACTTATCGACTTCTTATTACGCCCTGAAATTGCAGCAAAAGTGGCTGAAAACATTGGTTACCCAACACCTAATCTCGCCGCACAAAAGCTACTGCCAAATGTGATCACTAAAGATAATTCTCTTTATCCAACAGAAGAGATTATCAATAAAGGCGAATGGCAAAATGATGTGGGTGATGCGACAGTGTTGTATGAAAGCTATTATCAAAAATTAAAAGCGGGACGCTAATCGCATCTTATTTGCTAAAAAGCCACCTTTATAAAGGTGGCTTTTTTTATGTCGAAAAAGGCATAAGGTTTCCATTAAGTTAATAATAAAAATAAATGAGAGAGGTTGTGTAAGCCAAAGATAATTAAAGAAAATAAGCGTGACTTGTATTATTTTTTTATACAACATTCAGCAACAAGTCGACTGTTTTTTTCTTGCGTTTTGCGTTGTTGTTCAATATTAATTAAATAATTGCTCTGTAGAAAATAACTAATATGAACATCAAATTTTTCAGAAATCAGATAAATAAATTCAATACTTATCCTATTTGTTCCCCGTTCATAACGAGAAAGTTGTTGTTGGCTTATTCCTAACTCTTGAGCAAAAAGGGTTCCTGAGTATTTTAATTTCTTTCGTAAATGACGTATTCGTTGCCCTATACGAAAATTAATGGTTTTGCTGTTATCAATCATTTAATCAGCCTTAAAAATTCAAATCATTATTGATAAGAAAAAGTCAGACTGGCTAACCCGTTTGCTTTACCAGGTTTTAGTGTTCCAGTCGTGATATAGCGAGTTGACAGGTTTAATGTGTAGTTTTCGTTATTAGAAGTTGTTATATGAAGTAAACGTTGATTAGGTTGTCCAGTCGCGCTGATATCAGGCCCATAAACGACGGGGGTTGGATTATCATTAAAAAGAAACTGTATCCCAATACCCGAAGCATCAGAGTCTGATGTTAGTGTGAGTACATCTGTATTATTAGAATAGGTAGATTGATCGGTCATGCTGGCATATAGGTGAACGTTGGTATCACAAGTGACAGAAATGGGCTTACTTTGTGTTTTTGACGTTGAACCAATGGTTGCCATATCTCGCATTGAGATATCGCCTAATTCATAGGTGAGATTTTTCGTATTGATCGTACAACCTCTGGCTTTAATGGTGATTGTCACTGGATTAATAGCAACGAGAGAGGTGTTATTACCTTTATGTGCACCACCATATTCAGACCAAGTATTGGCGATAACGGTATAAGGAATATTATAAATACCCGTTTCTAAGTGTTCATCTGTGACAACAAACACCACTTTGCCTTTTAACGAAACGCGGTCAACATTATGGTTAACAGTAGAGCCTGCTGCTGGATAAATGATGGTTGCACCAGAACCATTATTAACATCAATTGGTACATAAGAAACACTGTCATTGTTATCTTTTAGGCCGAAAGCATAGCCAATGCCTTTGACTCCAGGCAGTGAATAAACTGGATAACGATTTCCCCCTTCGTAATAGTAAATACCACTAATTTTTGAGCCTAACGCATTGGCATACAGTGTTTCTACCCAACATTTTTGTAAGAACTTATTTTCACATTTAAAGCCATTATGAACGGAAGTTTCACCTATCCATGTTGAGGTAATGGGAGTGCCTGCGGGTGTGCCATCCGCAGCGCCATCAAAATTCATTGGAGGCGGTGAAACTACAAGAGGATCTGCCACCGCCCATGCCATTTCTGTGGGAAGAAAAACAAGGGAAACCAGTAATGTAAGGGGGAATAAAATACGTTTCATTATTGGTACTCCAATAAAAATGTGGTGGTTGCATTGGCTTGTCCTGCACTGACTGGTACCTGAGTGGCGACATAGCGAGCGTAAAATTGCAGGGTATTATCTTGATTAGGTAACAGGGGATAAGATTGGCTTTTATCATTAACTGCGATTGATGTTCTATTTTTATCCATAATTGAAATAGCGACACCTTTTGCGCCATTATCATTAATCGCCAGTAATGTATTATCAGAGAGATCACCCGTACCGTTAAAACTGACTTTCACCGCACTAGCCTCTGGCTGACAGTCCACTAATTTAATACTAAAAGGAATAACAGGTGTTCGTTGTTGGCTCATCGCCGTTGATGTAAAGTCTTTCGTCGCAATGTCGCCAAGTTTCACTGTAATATTTTCTGAGTTTGTCTCAACGGTACAGGTGTTGCCTGTCACTCGTGCATGAATTTGCACTAAGGTGTCATAGGCATATCCTTTAGTCATAAAAAGGAGTGATAGAGCCAAAATAAGCGTGAGTTTATGCATTATTGGCACTCCTGTGTCATTTTTACAAAAGGTTCATCATGTTGATTTTCTGGTAATTTATAATTTACTTGGCACTGCTCAGACGCACGATTTCCCCAACGAATATCTAATACACCTGATTCAGGTACACCAGAAAGGTAAAGCAAGCCATCATCGCCAATAATGCCAGAGAGATGATTTTGCTTGTCAGATGCTATGGCACCAAAAGGAAGTGGGCGCCCTTGTCGTTGCAGTGTTAGGAGTAGACGATATCCTGTTTTAGCATCAAAATTGACTTTGATAACAGCGCCTTGGGTCGGAATAACTTGCTGAATATTCTGTTCAATTTCGACATTATCAGGAAGTGCTGTGGTATCAAGCGCGACTTTATTTTGGCGATAAGCGGTTGCGTAAGGAATAACGGCAAATCCACGCCAGTCGGTATAAATACCTGTTGCATTATCGATAGGAACATCTGCGGTTTTGCGAGCATCAACGAGAATGGCATTTGAGCTTAAAGGCTGGCTTAATGTTAAACCTTCGCTGTGAAGTAACATCCCTCCAGCAACGCTATAATTCAGTTGTTGAGCCTCTTTATTATAGTTATAGCCCACGTTAAGGTTGCCATAGCAACTTTGATAGCCTAATGCCGCGTTACCCGTATAACTTCCGCCTTGGTTGCTATATCCTTGCTGAACACTGTAATTGAGCGTGTTATCTTCAAATAATGTGCCTGCTACACCGGCATTATGTGCTGAATAACCATTATCAGTATGACTATAGTTATAAGTGAGATAAGCGCTATTTACGGATTGATAGCTTGAAGGCATTAATAATTGCAATGGAATCGAAATACCCAAAGAGAGCGTTTGATCGCGCTGACCGCTATTCATCATGCGGTTGTATCCATAAATAATATTGTAAGAGAGGCCTTTTACATTGCCGTTATAACCAGCTTGAAACAGAACATTTTTTTCATTAGTTTCCCAATAATTTTGCCAATTGGTTGTCATAAAAACAGAACCATAATCTCCAAGTTGCTGTGATAAATTCACTTGAAGACTGCCTTTTTTTCTATTGTATAAATTAAAATAGCGTAATGGTTCTTCTTTATTATTTTCATAGAGATAGCCTGACATTCGAGTATTAAGTGTTTCATCTAGCGTATAAAAACCCGAAGTGGAATAGCGATATCCTAATAATTGAAAATTTGTTCCAAATTGGTTTAATGATTTGGCATAGAGAAAGCGCAGGGAATACCCTTCAGAAGTCGAATTATCAGGTAATTTACTATGGGCAAAGGTGATATCCGTTGAGAATGCACCTAAAGTTCCCATATTCCGACCTACACCTAGTGCATAAGATTGATAATCAGAGGTAATTAATGCACCACCGTAAGCGGTGCTGTCATAAGGCAGACCATAAATAAGATGACCTTGGATAAAGCGAGGCTTTTTATTTTGGTTATCTTGGCGAACTTCACCCGCTTGAATAACAAACTTTTTTTGACCTTCTCGTTGTAAAATAGGCACAGCAGAATAAGGCACAATATAGTCGTGCTTACTTCCATCGTTCTCTTCAACCGAGACATATAAATCACCACTATTTGAAGTGGGATAAAGATCGCGAATTTCAAATGCACCAGGAGAGACAAAAGTCTGATAAATAACATAGCCATTTTGTCGAATAACAACTTTGGCATTGCCACTTGCAATACCTCTTACAACGGGTGCAAATCCTCGTTGGCTATCTGGCAACATGGTGTCATCACTTTCTAAAGAAACACCTCGGAAATTAACGCTGTCGAATAATGTTGATGAGGTATAACTATCGCCAACTTTTAACTGACTTCTTAATGACACAATATTTCGTTGAAGATAGGTATTGATGTGATCCCATTGATGCTTTCCATTTGATGAATTCCATGTGGAATAATCTCTCAATCGCCAAGCGCCAATATTGATCCCGCTACGTAGATTAAGGTAATAGCTATTATTATGAGAATTTCCCCAGTTATTGGCACCACTAAAACTGTAATTTAATAAACCTGCGGTAATTCCGTTATCCCATTTTTCCGGTGGAATATAACCTCGTGCTTGGAGATTTAATGCGGCTTGAGGTACTTGAATTTTTAATGCTTGTTTTTCAATATCATAATTAACGCTGGTATCAGGAATAGAATTCGAAATATCAATACATTCTTTTTCTGATTTTAAATCAAAATCAGTAATTAACTTAATGTTAATCCCTAGTGACTGTAAAAAAGCTTTATTTAAACAAGGGATCACATTTTTATTATTGCTAATAAAATGAATGCTTTCATTTCGTAGATATTCATTATTAAAAATAATATCCAGAGGGTAATCACCGGGTTTAATACTGTTTCCTGCTTCAAAATAGCTTAAATCAGTGACTGCTTCAGGTGAATCAGATAAAAATGCAGGATTAAATCGGTTTGCACTATATGAAGGAAATGGCAATATTAATGAAATCGTGATGATGCCAGAAAAAAGAAAACAAACTGTATTTTTATTAACCATGATTTTTAACCAACAAGCTAAAAGCAGATGTAATTATTAATGAGTAATTTCTTTTTTTAATACTGGGGTCTGTGCGCCGTAATCATTAATTGTTTGGAATGAAATTGTATTTTCATTTTTATTTATTTTTCCCAATGTTAATTGGGATAAAGGATTGAGCATGATACTTGATGGAAGTTGACTACCAGCCGCGGCTAGATTCACCATCGTAATATAATAAGGTGTTGGATTAGTAGCAATAAGCTCACCATTTTGATAAGAAAACTTAATTTCATTAGCAAATTTTTCACTATAAGCTGGTAAAATACTTGGGCGATAAAATAATTTAATTCGACTTTGTATTGCAATTTGCATGGTATTTTCTTTATCAAGCCCTTCTTGTAATGAAGGTATAACTTTTACATTCATCCAAAATAAACTTTCTTTATCTTTTGGTAATGATTTACCGACATACATAATTCTTAATGCATTTTCTTTATTAGCATCAAGAATATATAAAGGAGGTGTAACAATAAAGTCAGCTGTTTTATTTCCTTCGATATCTGAAACCCAAGATTGAATTAAAAAACTATTTTCTTTATCTGAGTTCGTTACTACAAGATTCGTTTGTTTAATATTGGAATTATAAACAATACGTGTTGCACCTAATGAAACGCCATTAGAATAAGAAAATAACGGAAATAAAAACGTAATAAGGAAAATAAGTGTCTTTTTCATAATAAAAATTATCAAGTAATGAAGATATCGCAATAATATTTTGATAGAAAAATATGCCGTCCTTGGCAATAAGACATCAATCAAAAGTCATAAAGCAATTAAGAGTAAGTCACCATAAAGTTTGTGGTAACGTTTGCGCTACCTGCCTTAACCGCATCTTCAGTCGAAATAAGGGAGGCGTTATAATTTAATTGGTTTTCACCATCAATTAGTTTTTGAGTTGTAGAAGCTTGGTTTGGCGCAACAATTGCACTAGTAGAATCAGTGATTTTTAAGGCAATATTTTCTGCCGCATCAGCACCTTGTAATGCAAACGCATTTGCATCACCACTAGAAGCCGTACCGTTGAAGGTAATTGCAGCATTAGTTGATACTGTAGTATCACAATTATTTAATTTGATACTAAAAGGAATACGGCCTGTTTCATCACCTTTCGCTGCAAATTCAGCAACACGGAATTGACCTAAGCGAACAGTTTGGTTTGATGAGCTACTATCAACACCACAAGCTGCATTAACAACAGAACCTTCGAAGTTAACAGAACCGCCATTTACAGTGGTGGTAGTTGCTGCTAGTGCAGGTGCAGCCATGACTGCCATTGTTGAAGTAATAATTGCAGATAATAATAACTTTTTCATTCATTGTTCCTATATTTTCAATATATATCTTTGTTTTTAGCTTAATAAAATAAGCTATATTTAACTCTGCTTATCATTTCTATATAAATGAAGAAACAGTGATTAAAATAGGTTTGAGAAGCGTAAATAGAATTATTAATACACTTATTAAAATAAGAGTAGATAGATCAAAATTTAATTAAACAGGAATAAAATGCATATTGCACTTAAGTCAAATTTACGAAAATTATAGATGGGCTAGAAAAATTATAGAAATCGTTTAAAACGATCATTTTTGAGGGATTTGATAGTTAAAAACTACTGATAATCTGTTAACTATAGGTGAAAATTAATGTTAACAAATAGAAAAATACATAAGTTTATATAATGTATGTTAATTTTGAATTTATCTGATTGATATTTATTGTGTTTTTTGCGGTCAAATAATGATCATCCAAAATGGATGAGGTGTTTATACGTATAACATTATGTTTCATAATATATATTTTATGATAAAAATATTCACATGGTGAAACAAAAATTTACACGTATTGAGGGGAAAAGAAACGAAATAGAATGTTTTTTTACAGAAATAAAAGATTTAAATTTGTTTTTTATAAAAAAAATAGAAGTAATATTAATTCATTTTTTTTTGAAATTAGATGTCATAATTTTGCGATTCATAATTCTTCTCTCTTTTTTTACAACCAAGGGGAGTGGATCAATATATTTTATTTTTAATATAAATTGTAACAAAATGTTTCATTACTCAAGATTTCATTTTTATTTTTGCCTATTCGTTTTTCATTTTTTGCATGATAGTAATTAAAGCAATTACATTGATTCTGTTTTAATATCGGCTTTAATGACAGGATCTTGAACCCGAAGGCAAAAAAATGATATCTAGCTCATCAAAAGGGACATTATATGGCATTGTTGCCATTCTACTTTGGAGCACCATTGTTGGCTTAATTCGTAATATTAGTGAGTATTTTGGTGCTGTAGGGGGTGCCGCACTGATTTATACCACAGGTACACTCTTTCTTATTTTGATTTTAGGTGTACCTAAGTTATCACGCTTTCCTAAACGCTATCTTTTCTGGGGAGGGTTATTATTTGTTACTTATGAAGTCTGTTTATCTTTAGCTTTGGGATTTGCAACAGACAGAACACAAGCCATAGAGCTAGGAATGGTGAATTATTTATGGCCTAGTTTTACACTAGCGCTTGCCGTAATACTTAATAAGCAGCGATTCTCTATTTTACTGATTGTCGGATTATTATGTGCATTTAGTGGATTAGTCTGGGTTGTGAGTGGCGATAATCCGCTGACAATTGACGGTTTATGGAAGAATATTCAAAGCAATCCATTAAGCTATATATTGGCGTTTTCAGGTGCCATTCTATGGGCGTTTTATAGCAATTTAACTCGCCTTATGTCTGGCGGGAATAACGGCATTGTACCTTTCTTTTTATTAACATCACTTGCATTGTGGGGGCAATACCTATTTTCAGCACCAGTAGAGTGGATCGTGAATACAAAAAGTATCACGCTACTATTAATAACGGGTGCGGCTATTGGGCTTGCAAATGCGGCTTGGACAATCGGCATGATCAGAGGAAATGTGACCTTATTAGCCACACTCTCTTATTTTACTCCCGTTATTTCTACTGCATTCTCATCAATATTATTGTCTACCGCACTCTTTTTCTCATTTTGGCAAGGCGTAATGATGGTGACTGGTGGCTCTTTAATTTGCTGGTTAGCAACTCGTCAAAAAACGATAAAACCACTTAAAATGGCTAAATAGCACGAAAATTAGCTTCAATATAAACCAAATTGCGTATTTATTGAGAAGTGAATTTCGTCTTCCAGTTAATTAATCGAAGTTGAAATTATTTCACTATGCGATAGGTGAAATATCAGCTTATCTATATTAGTTATAGACTAAAAGATCCTACTTCGATTTAGTATCTAAGTAATACGATAAGAACAAATGCAATAAAAAGGGATTGCTATGAAACTTGAGACACTTTCTGTTCACGCCGGTTATTCACCTGATCCAACCACAAAAGCTGTTGCTGTGCCTATTTACCAAACGACGTCTTATGCATTTGATGATACGCAGCATGGTGCGGATCTTTTTGACTTAAAAGTACCCGGCAATATCTATACCCGTATAATGAATCCAACCAATGATGTATTAGAAAAACGTGTTGCAGCATTAGAAGGTGGGATCGCGGCAGTTGCTGTAGCATCGGGTATGGCTGCTATTACTTATGCAATTCAAACTATTGCACAAGTGGGTGACAATATAGTTTCTGTCGCGAAGCTTTATGGCGGTACCTATAACTTAATGGCGCACACATTTCCTCGTATTGGTATTGAAGCGCGTTTTGCTCCTCATGATGATATTGCTGCTCTTGAAGCGTTAATTGACGACAAAACAAAAGCAGTATTTTGTGAAACCATCACAAATCCAAGCGGAAATATTGTCGATATTCAAGCATTGGCTGATGTTGCTCATCGTCACGGTGTGCCTTTGATTGTTGATAATACCGTTGCAACACCTTATTTATGCCGTCCTTTTGAACATGGCGCGGATATTATTATTCACTCTTTAACTAAATATATTGGTGGTCACGGTAATTCGATTGGCGGCATTGTTGTTGATTCTGGTAAATTCCCTTGGGCTGAGCATAAAGATCGTTTTGAAATATTAAATACACCCGATGTTTCTTATCACGGGGTAAATTATGTTGAGCATTTTGGTGCCGCTGCTTATATAGCAAGATGTCGTGTTGCACCTTTGCGTGGAACAGGTGCTGCACTGTCGCCATTTAATGCTTTTTTAATTCTACAAGGGTTAGAAACGCTGGCGCTACGTATGGACAGACATACTGAAAATGCGCAAAAAGTGGCAGAATATCTGCAAAATCATCCTCAAGTTGCATGGGTTAAATATGCGGGTTTAAGTGATCACCCAGAGCATGATTTAGCGGTACGTTATATGTCGGGTAAACCTGCGGGTATTCTCTCTTTTGGTATTAAAGGGGGGGCAGAATCGGGTGCTAAATTTATCGACGCGTTACAATTAATTGTACGTCTTGTGAATATTGGTGATGCAAAGTCATTAGCTTGTCACCCAGCATCAACGACACATCGCCAATTAAATGATGAAGAATTAGAACGAGCAGGTGTTTCACGAGATTTAATTCGTTTATCTATTGGTATTGAGCATATTGACGATATTTTAGAAGATTTAGAACAAGCATTAAAAGCCAGTATTTAATTTAAATCATTAATTTATCAATTGCTAACCTCCTTTATGTTAAGGAGGTTTTTTTATATTTTTTGATTTTGATAAAGATAAAAATACGTGTTTATTATATAAGGGAATGTATATGGCAACATTAATTCAACGTAATGGAAATCCTAATGTAAATCGTCCATTACCAGAAATACCTAAAGATATTGAGTTAGAAAATAAATTTAATTTTTTATCTAAAAATCGTGATGAAAAATGTGATGTGAATAATAATCATATTACCTTTGCTAATACGCGTGTTTCAAATAAAAATAATATATTAATCGATAAGAATATAATCTGTATTCATAATCAGGAGAGTGACTATGCACAACCGTTTGATAGCCTCAATATAGATTACGACTATGCCTATAGTAAACCATATAGGAATTTAGACGCTAACACAGGAGAATACGAGTCACTTAATAGAGAGACGATGGAAACTTGTAATGATCATCTATACGAAGAAATCCATCTATACGAAGAAATTGAACCATATAAAAAAATTGAAGATACAGCTTTAAATATTGATGATAACCAAATAAACCAATATGAAACTTTATTTCAATATGAAAAAAATGATGAAGAAATAGAAAATAATATTTATGACACTTTTGGTGATGAAAAAAAATCGGCTAAAAAAATGATCAATAAAATCGGAGAGAAATTAAACAATATTTTGGATAAGTTTATTTCTATTTTTACCAAGTGATAAAATTGATAAAAAATATATTATTATTTCTAATTGATCGGATTTATTGATAATAATCAATACCCAATTAAATCTCATTTTTTCGTTATATTATTTTAATCAATCTTTACTGTTTTATTTTATATTTTCAATAATAATTTAGTTAAATAAATAAAGGAATGTGAAGTCAACTACATTATTTACATATAATAAGTACGAGTCTAAAAGGGATTGATTTCGATCAATAAGGAACATACCGACTGGTCGGTATCATCCTATGCATGAATACAACTGCGCATCACCGAAAAAAAGATCCTATCCGAGTTCAAGAACAATTATTGGAAGCGGCAAGCATTATTGTGGCTAATGAAGGAATAGCGTCTCTATCTTTAAATGCCGTCGCAAAAGAAGCGGGTGTAAGTAAAGGTGGATTACTTCATCATTTCCCTGGAAAACTAGAATTGGTGCATGCAGTCTTTAAGCGTCTATTAGGCATTATGGATAGTCGCATTGCAGTTATTATGGAAAATGATCCTATTGAAGCGGGGCGTTTTTCTCGCGCATATTTAACTTATATTTCTGATTTAAAACAGTCAGACGAAAGTCGCCAATTAGCTATATTGTCTTTAGCCATGCCAAACGAGCCTATTATGCGTAAATGCTGGCGTGATTGGATGTTAGAGCATTTAGCCAAAGGCGATAAATTAGATAATAGTTATTTAGGGACATTAATTCGTTATGCCGCAGATGGTCTTTGGTTATCTGAATTAACTGAAGGTCCTACGATTTCACAAGAAGAGCGTAGCGCATTAGTTGAAAGATTATCTGAGATGACATTTGACTATATGGCAAACACAGCAAATCAGTAATTTTAATCAGGATGAATGAGGGCACAATGAAATACAAAATAAATGCCTTAATTTATTACGACGCAACGGATGGCGCGATATCGTTAGAAAAAGAGAGTGTTGATACACATCTTTCTATTACCGCAAATGCGTTACTCTTTTATTTTATTCAGCACCCTGGAGTTGTTAATCGTGATGAAGTATTAAAACGGGTTTGGGATGATAACGGATTAGTTTCATCAAACAGTAATTTAAACCAATATTTGAGTTTATTACGAAAAACATTTCGCCATTATGGCATTGAAAATATCATTGTTACCATTGCGAAAGGGCGGTTAGAGTTTAATCCCGATATTTCAGTTGAACTGATTGATGATTCAACGCTATTACCTTCAACTCAAACAAATGAAGAAGCACCTATTTTAGTTAAAGATGAAAATCAAATAGCGGTTGAAACAACAACACCTTTATCTTTAACGCAAACTCAAACACCTTTAGAGTCTACACAAGAAGAAGCGCCCGAAAAAACACAGAAACCCGAAATTTGTTGGTATTTAGCCAGCATCGGTTTTTTATTAGGTGCAGTATTTCTCGCGGTGATCATCTTTTTTAATCAACATCAATCAAAGCCAATTTCACTGACACCATTAACGCATAATGATTGTGAGTTACTTTCTAATGAAGCCATGATTAATTCTGCGGTAAGTGATAATTATGTTCGCAATTTTGACGCTGTAAGAAAGAAGCTTAATTTACAGTGTGCGAAAGGTGAGCGATTTGTTTTCTTTTATGGTGATAAATTACAAACAAATGGGTTGGGGCGAGTATTTTTAGCGCACTGCGCTAAGAACGAAGATAATCCATTTAGTTATTGTGACAATTACTTTTACTATTCTTGGAAATACTAATGAAAATCTCAGGGAAACTTTTATGTTTTTTATCGGCCCTGATTTTTATCTTGGTCGCCACTTATGCAGCAACAAGATTATTAACCATTAAAAACGAAGGTGTCATGGTTTGCTCAACCAAAGGTATTATGCGTTTTGAAAATATGGAAGATGAAAATGTAAATGGTAATATTCATTTTTCATTTGGTGCCAATGGTAAAGGGTCAATTGTCGTTGAAGGTTATACCACCTCAAAAGCAGGGTGGTTGTATTTACAACGCTATGTGAAATTTGATTATACAACTAAGCGTGTTTCACCGACTGAACGTCACTATTTTGTTAGCCAATGGGATGCTAGTGCATCATCAATTGATGAATCTCCTGATGTGATTTTTGACTATTTTATGCGTGAAATGTCAGACAGTCATGATGGGTTATTTATTAATGCCCAGAAGCTAAATGAGAAAACATTACTTTTAAGTTCGCTCAATTCACCACTCTATATTTGTACCTTAAAGCCGGGTAGTAAATTCGATTAATTGCCCTGATTATCTGATATTACTTTTGCAAGGTGGCCTCTATATAGCCGCCTTTTTGTTTATCTAAAACTCAATATATCCCATCCCTTTAATTAATATTCTTTCTCACACATTCCTGATTTTAGCTCTTTTGCCTATTCCTTAATTTGAACCGATTGTCTGCATGACATTTATAGTAAAGAGTCTCCATCTTTATTTTTTATACACCGTAGTAAAGGTTTAACTTTGATAAATACGTTATCGACAAAAAAATAGCACGATTTGTATATAGACTCGATTTAGCCTTTTTCAATTATTGATCTCACGTTCAAATATCAGTGATATTCCGCACATCTTTCCCGTCGATATGTACTACCTTTTTGCACCTTTTCAACATCCTTCTAACAAAGTTAATTTGCCTATTTTTTAATCTATTTTTTATAAAGTTCAATAAATTTATAACGATGAAAAAATTAAATTAACAGTATGAAAAGATAAATAGAGGCATAAATAACGCTAAATATCAGAGTTAAATTCTATATGTATTCATATTATGGATTTATATTTTGTTTTCTTTTTTGCGCGTTATAGTGATTTTGAAACCAACGTCTGCGTTTAAAAAATCACCACGCAGACACAATGGGCAAACGTAAACCGTTAAACGGCTTCTCGGAGGAAATGAAAATGGGTGATGCATTAGGTCTGATCGAAACCAAAGGTCTGGTGGCATGTATTGAAGCCGCTGACGCTATGTGTAAAGCCGCGAACGTTGAACTTATTGGCTATGAAAATGTAGGTTCAGGTCTCGTGACTGCGATGGTGAAAGGCGACGTAGGCGCAGTGAAAGCTGCAGTGGATTCTGGTGTGGAGTCAGCACAACGCGTGGGTGAAGTTGTTACATCGCTCGTGATTGCTCGTCCTCACAATGACATCAACAAGATTGTTATCAAACACAAGGCATAGTTTCTGCCTTAGGAGAACGTATGGGTGATGCATTAGGACTTATTGAAACTCAAGGGCTGGTTGCTTGTATCGAAGCAGCTGACGCGATGTGTAAAGCGGCAAATGTTGAGTTAATCGGCTACGAAAATGTGGGTTCAGGTTTAGTAACTGCAATGGTGAAAGGTGATGTAGGTGCCGTTAAAGCCGCTGTGGAATCTGGCTTAGAAGCTGCTCAACGTGTTGGTACGGTTGTGACTTCATTAGTCATCGCTCGTCCACATAACGATATTCAAAAAATCGTTGCCCAGTACAAAGTGACTGAATAACGAAGGAAATAAATATGAAAGAAGCACTAGGTCTAGTTGAAACCAAAGGTCTTGTCGCTTGCATTGAAGCTGCTGATGCAATGTGTAAAGCAGCCAATGTTGAACTGATTGGTTATGAAAACGTCGGTTCAGGTTTAGTGACAGCGATGGTGAAAGGCGATGTCGGTGCAGTCAATGCAGCGGTTGAGTCAGGTGTTGAAGCGGCAAAACGTATCGGCACCGTCGTGACTTCTCGTGTTATTGCAAGACCGCATAACGATATCGAGAAAATCGCACAACAGCACAAAGCCTGATTACTCAGGCGTGCTGTAAAGCAAAGAAATAAGTTATTCAGCTAAATTTTTTAACTCCTGTATGGGGGAAGACATGGTTGCATTAGATAAAGATTTGCAATCCAGACAACTGGCTCGTGAGCTAGTTCGTAACGCGAAAAATGCACAACTTGTTTATGCTAAGTTTTCGCAGGAAAAAATCGACAGTATTGTAAAACACATTGCATTTGAAGCCGCTCGTCATGCAGAAGAGTTGGCGAAAATGGCGAACGAAGAAACAGGCTTTGGTAAGTGGGAAGACAAAGTGCTGAAGAATACCTTCGCGTCATTGCGTGTGTATGAACATATGAAAGACATGAAGACCGTTGGCATTATCAATGACGATAAAGTGAAAAAAGTCATGGATGTTGGCGTGCCTTTAGGTGTTATCACGGCGTTAGTCCCTTCAACTAACCCAACATCAACCATTATCTATAAAACCCTAATTGCACTGAAAGCGGGTAATGCGATTATTTTCTCTCCGCATCCAAATGCAAAACAGTGTAGTTTCCGTGCGTTAGAAATTGTTAAAAAAGCGGCGCTAGAAGCTGGTGCGCCAGCAGGTATTGTTGATGGTGTGACATTATTGACTCTGGAAGCGACAAAAGAATTAATGCACAGCAAAGATGTGTCATTGATTTTAGCGACTGGTGGTGAAGGTATGGTGCGTGCAGCTTATGCATCAGGCACACCAACAATCAGTGGCGGCCCAGGTAATGGTCCTGCATTTATCGAACGTAGTGCTGATATCAAAAAAGCAGTGAGCGATATCATCACCAGTAAAACATTCGATAACGGCGTTATCTGCGCATCAGAGCAATCCATTATCGTAGAACGTTGCATTTATAACGAAGTTCACCGCGAGTTATTAGCGCAAGGTGCTTACTTTATGAATGACGAAGAAGCAACAAAAGTGGCTTCAATGTTACTGCGTGCTAACGGTACGATTAACCCAGCCGTTGTGGGTAAAGATGCGATTTATTTAAGCCAACGTGCAGGCTTTAGCGTACCCGCAAATACGCGTGTATTAATCGCATTACAAGATACTGTTTCACCAAAAAATCCGTATTCACGCGAAAAACTATGCCCAATCTTAGGGATGTATATCGAAGAAGATTGGAAATCAGCGTGCGATCGTGTGGTGCAATTACTGACTAACGAAGGTTTAGGTCATACCTTAGTTATTCATACTAAAAATGAAGATGTTATTCGTCAGTTCTCTTTAGAAAAACCTGTTAACCGTATTCTGATTAATACCCCTGCGGCATTAGGCGGTATCGGAGCAACAACCAATATTACTCCTGCACTTACTTTAGGTTGCGGTGCTGTTGGTGGCGGTTCTAGCTCTGACAACGTTGGCCCTATGAATCTACTGAATATTCGTAAAGTAGGTTATGGCGTGCGTACCGTTGAAGAGTTGAAACAACCTTGTCCTTTAGCACAAGAAGCTGCTCAACCTGCTGTTTCTGCTTGTGCTGTTTCTAGCGCAAATCATCAGACCAGCATTCTTGATGATGACCGTTTTCGTTCACCTTCTTTAAGCCCTGTTCATGCTGAATGTGCCACTGCACAACGTCAAACTCAAGGTGATGATCGCTTTGGTGCATCTCCTTATGCAACGACGGTCAGTGCTTGTGCGCAGCAAGTGATTGAACAAGGTGATATTACCGAAGAAAACGTGGAACGCATTATCAAGGAAGTTCTCGGACGTCTGAGTAAATAACTCATTGATATAAGGCGATATAAACCATGATCCTCGCAAAGGTAATCGGACACGTAGTAGCGACACAAAAAAGCCCAGAACTTAAAGGTAGCAATTTATTAATGATAGCCACCTTGGATGATGAGCTTAAACCACTGAAAAACAAAACTTATGTTGCAGTGGACAGTGTAGGTGCAGGTATCAACGATGTTGTGTTGGCTGAAGAATACTTTGCACTGAACAAAGATCGTTACAAGGCGATGTCAGTGGTTGCCATTGTTGAGAAGGTTTATCGGGACAGTAAGGAGTAATAACGACATGAGTGAGTTTCTGATAAAACCCAAAATTCAGTTTGGCGCCAATGCACTGGATTTTCTCTCTGGGTTAACTGCCCGCCGCGCATTTGTGGTGACAGATAAAGCAATGGTGAAGTTTGGCTTTGCAAATAAAGTCACTGATAAGTTAATGCAACGAGGTATCGAGTTTCAAGTCTACGATGATGTTGCTTCAGATCCAGATATTTCAGCCATCGTGAGTGGTATGAAGATCATGGATGCTCATTATCCAGACTTGGTTATCGCACTCGGTGGTGGATCAGTGATTGATGCCGCGAAAGCCGTTATGTACTCCCTCTGGCATACCCGTAAAGAGAGCAACAGAACAAAACCACAATTTATTGCGATCCCAACCACAAGTGGCACTGGCTCTGAAGTGACCTCTTTTTCAGTGATTAAATCACGTAGTGAAAAACTGGTCTTGGTTGATGAGTTTATGTTGCCTGATGTCGCCATTCTCGATCCTGAGTTGGTGAAATCTGTGCCACCTGCCATTACCGCTGATACAGGTATGGATGTCCTTTGTCATGCACTAGAAGCTTATGTTTCTAAAGCTGCATCTGATTTCTCTGATGCGATGGCAGAGAAAGCCGTCAAGTTAGTCTTTAGTCATCTTATTGATTGCCACCATCAAGGTGACAACTTGATGGCTCGTGAAAAAATGCATAACGCATCTTGTATTGCAGGCATGGCATTTACTAACGCTTCGCTGGGTATTACTCACAGTCTTGCCCACGCATTAGGCGGTGTATTCCACGTTCCTCACGGTCGTGCAAATGCGTTATTGATGACACATGTTGTCGCCTTTAACGCCAATCTTCATGGTGATTGTAATAGTGAAGCAGCAAAACGTTACGCCTATCTTGCTCAAAGCTTAGGACTTCCAGCTAGCACCGTAAGAGAAGGGGTAACCAGTTTAATCGTCGCCATTAATGTATTGAAAGATGAAATGGGTATGCCGAAGAGTATTCGCGATACCGGTGTCAGTGAAGCGGACTTTTATGCCCGTTTAATGGAAATGGTCGGACAGGCTTTACGAGATAGCTGTACGCCGACAAATCCGCGTGACGTGAACACACACCAATTAGAAACATTGTATCGTCAGGCATTTGCCGGTGTATCACACAGTTAATGCTCAACCGAATGAATACCGATTAGGTCAAGTAAAGAACATCAGGAGAGCCTCACATGGCCAAATATTCTTTGACGCCACGCGTAAAAATGCTGGCAGAACGTTTAGTTTCACGTAATAGCTCAATCAGTACAGAGCGTGCGACAATTTTTGATTCATTAGACAACAGCATTGCAGGTGTTCCTCAAGCGATTAAACCTGCGCAGCGTTTTTATGAGTTTATCCGCCATTTTCCAAGCTATATTGCACAAGATGAACTGATTATCGGCAGCCAGTCATCAACACCACGCGGTGCGATTTTTCACACTGAAGAAGAAGTACGTAGCGACTCTATCTACCGTTTCTTAAGTATTAACAATAGCGTTGCATCACCTGATTATATGCTGGTGGTAAACCAAGGTTTCTTAGCAATTAAAGCACAGCTTGAAGACAGAATTAGAAGCATTGGTAGTGCAGTAAACCGCAGCAGTATGGATGAAGCCAATTTCTGTAAATCTGCTATTTATGCATGCGATGCAGCACTGTATTTCGCACAAATTCTGTCTGCAAAAGCAGAGAATTTAGCAGCAATGGAAGGTAACCCATACCGTAAAGCAGAGCTATTAGACAGCGCTGCAGTATTACGTAAAGTGCCAGCAAAACCCGCAGAAACTTTTAAAGAAGCGGTTCAAGTATTCTATTTATTGCAATTAGTCTTACATCTGGAAAATGGTAGCTACGCCATTAACCCAATGGGATTTGATAAAGCGTTATATCCATTCTATCAACGTGATATCGACCAAGGTCGTTTAACACAAGCACAAGCCTATGAAATTGTTGAAAGCGTATGGTTGAAATTGGCTGAGCTTTCAGAAGTACGCGCAACCAAAGAAGTTGATGGTTATCCAATGTTTGATGCAATGACACAGGGTGTGGATATAAACGATCCACGCGTCAGCATTAACGAATTGTCAGAGATGCTATTATCCGCGCGCGCTAACCTGTCAACCTTACACAGTTCACTGCAAGTGCGTTTATACAATGGTCGTGCGAATTCACAACCTCAATACGCTGCACCTTCTGCAAATTTTGTAGCGCCAAGCACTGATGCGGGCGAACTTAAAGTGATGGAAGGTTTAACGCCTCGCTTACAACGCTTACGTAATCGCTATTTAGAAGCACGTCCAAGTGTCTCTATTTATAGAGCATTAGCATTTACTGAAATTGTTCGTAATAACCCAGGTTTACCACCAATTTTACTGCGCGCTAAAGCTTTCCGTCGCGCATGTGAAACCGCACCTATCTTAATTCAAGATGAAGAGCTGATTGTTGGACATCCTTGTGGAAAAGCGCGTGCTGGTGCTTTCTCTCCTGATATCGCATGGCGCTGGGTTCGTGATGAACTCGATACCATGAGCACTCGTCCACAAGATCCATTCCAAATTTCAGAAGAAGACAAAAAAGTCATTCGTGAAGAGATTGTTCCATTCTGGGAAGGTCGTTCTTTAGATGAGATCTGTGAAGCACAATATCGCGAAGCGGGTGTGTGGGAATTTAGTGGTGAAACCTTTGTCAGTGATCTTTCTTATCACCAAATCAATGGTGGTGGCGATACTTGCCCAGGTTATGACGTCCTGCTTTTCACTAAGGGTATGAACGGCATTAAAGCCGATGCACAAGCCAAACTGGCTGAATTAAGCATGGAAAACCCTGCTGATATCGACCGTATCTACTTCTACAAAGCGTCTATTGAAAGCTGTGAAGGTGTGATTGCTTACGCACATCGCATTGCAGAACATGCGCGTGAATTAGCATCAAAAGAGAGCAATCCACAACGTCGTGAAGAGTTACTGACGATTGCTCAAGTCAACGAAAATGTACCCGCTAATCCACCAAAAACACTGCAAGAAGCATTGCAAAGTATTTGGACTGTAGAGTCACTGTTTGAAGTAGAAGAAAACCAAACAGGTCTTTCTTTAGGTCGTTTAGACCAATACTGCTTCCCAATGTATGAAAACGACATCAAATCAGGTCGTTTAACGCGTGAACAAGCACTGGAAATGATGCAAGCCTTTATCATCAAATGTGCTGAGTTAATGTGGATGTCGAGTGAACTGGGGGCGAAATATTTCGCGGGTTATCAGCCATTTATCAACTTAACCATTGGTGGACAAAAACGCTCTGGTGGCGATGCGTGTAACGACTTAACTTACCTGATTATGGATGCGGTACGCTTTGTGAAAGTGTATCAACCATCATTAGCATGTCGTATTCATAACCAATCTCCACAGCAATATATGGAAAAAATCGTTGATGTAGTAAAAGCCGGTATGGGCTTCCCTGCGTGTCACTTCGATGATTCTCATATCAAGATGATGCTACGTAAAGGCTTCGACTTTGAAGATGCGCGTGACTATTGCTTGATGGGTTGTGTTGAGCCACAAAAATCAGGTCGTATTTATCAGTGGACATCAACAGGTTATACCCAATGGCCTATCGCAATTGAATTTGTATTAAACCGTGGCCGTATGGTGCTGTTTGATAGCTATCAAGGTTTAGATACAGGCGATTTACGCGACCTGCGTACTTATGAAGATTTCGACCGCGCTGTAAAAGAGCAAGTGGCACATATCGTTCGTTTATCAGCAATTGGTACTGTGATCAGCCAACGTGTTCACCGTGATGTTGCACCGAAACCATTAATGTCTCTACTGGTTGAAGGCTGTATGGAACAAGGTAAAGACGTTACTGCGGGTGGAGCAATGGTTAACCATGGCCCAGGGTTGATTTTCTCTGGTTTAGCAACTTACGTTGACTCCATGGCGGCTATTCGCAAACTTGTTTATGAAGATAAGAAATACACCTTAGAGCAAATCCGTGATGCGCTATTAGCTAACTTTGAAGGTCATGATGAGTTGTTACGTGACTGCTTAAATGCACCGAAATTTGGTAATGATGACGATGTTGTTGACCAATATGCGCTGGATATTACGGAATGGACTGAGCGTGAATGTCGTAAATACAAAATGCTCTACTCCACTCTAAGCCACGGTACGCTGTCTATCTCTAATAACACGCCAATTGGTGAGTTAACCGCAGCGACTCCAAATGGTCGTTTCGCATGGAAACCATTGTCAGATGGTATCAGCCCAACACAAGGCGCTGATAAACATGGCCCAACAGCGATTATCAAATCAATCAGTAAGATGAATGTTGAAACCATGAATATCGGTATGGTTCATAACTTCAAATTCCTGAAAGGTTTATTAGATACCAATGAAGGACGCCAAGGTTTAATTACCTTATTAAGAACAGCTTCAATTCTGGGTAACGGCCAGATGCAATTTAGCTATGTTGATAATGAAGTACTGAAAAAAGCGCAATTAGAGCCTGAAAAATACCGTGACTTAATCGTCCGTGTTGCTGGCTACAGTGCTTACTTCGTTGAATTATGTAAAGAAGTTCAGGATGAAATCATCAGTCGTACTGTGATTGAGAAGTTCTAATCATAGCCATAGGGATGGCACAGGCTATCCCTTTTAATCGACAAGACAAGATTTAAATTTATCGAACAGGGATGTTTGATGCAGATTTGGAGGCGTAAAGATGGAGACGGCGGCAGAAACAAGAGGTCGGATATTTAATATCCAGAAATACTCTATTTATGACGGTGATGGTATTCGTACTCTCGTTTTTTTAAAAGGCTGTAATATCCGCTGCCCTTGGTGTTCAAATCCAGAAGGTCTTAGCAGTGAATTTCAGGTGATGTACTCTCACGACAAATGTGTAGATTGCGGTAAATGTGTTGATGTTTGTCCGGCGGGTGTTCATTACATGACAACCAATGAAAAGGGTAAACAAGTTCATCGTGTTGATCGCGCTGTTGATTGTATTGGTTGTCGCAAATGTGAAGAAGTCTGTATCTCTGATGCGCTTGATATTATGGGCAAAGATGTTTCTGTCTCTGAGTTAATGAAAATCATCATGCAAGATTATGACTTTTACATCTCTTCAGGAGGTGGTGTCACAATCGGTGGCGGTGAAATGAGTTTACAAACTGATTTTGCGGTTGCGCTTTTACGAGAATGTAAAAAGATGATGATCAATACCGCCGTGGAAACACAAGCAACCACTAATGTGGCGAATTATGAAAAATTAGCGGAAGTCGTTGATCAATTTCTTATTGATATCAAACACATTGATACCACTCAGCATAAAGCGTTGTTTGGTGTTGGTAATGAGAATGTCCGTCGTAATCTAGAGCGTTTAATGGATCTCGGTGCAAATGTGGTTGTTCGTATGCCTTTAGTGCGAGGTTATAACGACTCTTATGATGCGATCACTGGCGCGATTAACTACGCAATGGAACTTTCAAAACGCGGTAATCTTCAGCGCATCGATATTCTTCCTTATCACCAATTTGGACGTAATAAATACGAAAAATTGGAAATGATTTACCCAATGAAAACTGATCCAAGTTATACGCCTGAAGAGCTTGACAGCTTAGAAGCCTTCTTTAAGAAATTTGATTTCGATATCTGTCTTGTCCGCCACTAAGTAGGAGAGAAAGATGAACAGTTTAGGTGTGATTGAAACACGAGGGTTGACTGCAGCCATTCAGGCAGCTGATGCCGCTTGTAAAGCAGCAAACGTGGAAATTATCGGGTACCGAAAAGTGGGTTCTGGGTTGGTATCAGTCTGTTTTCAAGGTGAGATCAGTGCTGTTAAAACAGCGATTGATCATGGTGTTGATGTCGTGAGCCAAAAAGAGTTGGTTATCGGATCATTAGTGATCGCAAGACCAGAGCTAAGTGTTATTACTAAATTACTGACAGTAAAAAGTAAGAAAAAAGCGCCCGCTGTTGCTGAAAAAGTGCAAGAGACTGCTATTGAAAACATCGTTGAAACGGTCGTTGAAACAATAATTGAAGCCCCTGTTAAAAACGACGTTGAAAACGCTGAAGCCACAAAAGCAGTTGCAGATTTACAAGCTCCAAATATTGCCTCTGAAACTAAGACCGCGACAGATAAAACTCAAAGCAGTAAAAAAGAGATCAAACCAGAAAGCCGCAAAGGTAAAAAATAATGATTAATCAACAACTCATGGGAAAAATTCTCTCTCGCTTACCCGCACATGGCGTAATGTTGGGAGAGGCGCAAGGAATGGCTATCCCTGTTGGTATTTCTAATCGTCATGTGCATCTTTCACAGCAAGATGTAGAAGCATTATTCGGCAAAGGTTATCAACTTACTCCGTTTAAAGATCTTAAACAACCGGGGCAGTTTGCAGCAAAAGAGTGTGTGATTGTTGTGGGATCTAAAGGCTCGATCAGTAAAGTTCGTGTTTTAGGGCCTGTTCGACCACAAAGCCAATTAGAAATTTCAAAAGCGGATTGTTTTGCATTAGGTATAAAAGCGCCAGTACGTGAGTCGGGTGATTTAGTCGGTTCTGGCAATGCTGTTTTAATGGGATCTGCGGGTCATGTTGAATTAAAAGAGCAAGTGATTTGCGCTCAACGCCATATTCATATGAGTGAAATTGACGCCAGAATGTTAAATGTCACCAATGGACAAAAAGTGCATGTTAAGACAGAAGGCGAGCGTAGTCTGATTTTTGATGAGGTCGTTGTTCGAGTTAGTGAGAAATTTTCTTTAGAATTTCATATAGATACTGATGAGGCGAATGCGGCAGGACTTCGTAACAACGATAGCGTATTTATTGTCAGTTAAGGCAATGAGGTGACGTAATGGACAATCAGTTAATTGAAAGGATTGTTGCTGAAATAGAAAAAAGAATGAAAAAATCGGTGTTGTTAGCACTTACCCCAGCACCGGGATACCAAGATGAAATCTGTCAACGTATCAACATGTTTTCTCATATTCGATTTTCTCTTTTTGTTACAACACAGGCACAAGTCAGTCATGATTTGTCGAAATGGCGTCATCTAGGAGAAATGTATAACGCGAGTGAGTTTGATTGCCAGCAGTTATCGACTTATCACGCACTGTTTGTTCCTTATTTTGATAAAAAGCTGGTGGGTGAAATTATTAATGGGCTATTTATCAGTGAAGAAGGGAAGTTAATTCATTCTGCACTCGCTCAAAATATTCCTGTTATGGCATTACCTTATTTTTGCCAACCAGAAAGTGAATTAAATGAGATTTTAGGTTTAAATAAAAATAAAGAGTACAACCTGCTTATTCAGGAAAATATTAGTCGATTAAAATCAATGGGTATTATTTTTCATCCTATAAATGATGTTGAAGCTAATTTAATAAACCATGATATTAACCATCTAGCTAAACCTGAATATAATCCTGAAATTAAACAAGAGAATAATAATCGCTATATTACTTTAAATGAAGTAATGAATAAGCCTGGAAAATATCATTTATCGCAAGATAAATTGACGGATTCTGCTATTGAATATTTAAAAAGTTTGAAAAATTAATCTTAAATTATATCTGATAACTCAGGAGTCTTATTATGTCACCAAAAGCTAAATCATGGCTTTGGATGCTGGCGGTTATTATTTCAGAAACCTCAGCAACCTCTACCTTAAAAATGTTTGATAATAGTGAAGGTACAACTAAAACATTATTATTAGGCTTAATTGTTGTTCTTTATGTTATTTGTTATTACTCGTTATCGCGTGCAGTAAAAAATATTCCAGTTGGTTTAGCTTATGCAACATGGTCTGGTACAGGTATTTTAGTGGTTTCTTCTTTAGGTATGTTGTTTTATGGTCAACATCCTGATACTGCGGCAATAATAGGTATGGCAGTGATTGCTAGCGGTATTGTGATTATGAATCTCTTCTCCAAAATGGGCTCAGAAGAAGGGGAAGAAGAAAACACAGAACCTCAAAATATTAAACAAGCTGCATCGTCAGTGAATAAATAAATCTATTTATTAATAAATAGATTTTTAATAAAAAACAACTTTATTAAAATAAATAAGGATAACAATTATGTTTACTGGATTCTTATGGCTGGCGCTGTCTATTGGTTCTGAAATCACCGGCACGTCTATGATAAAAAAGACCAATGGCTTTAGTAAATTAGCACCTTCTGTTTTAGTTATTGCTGCTTACTGTATTTGTTATTTTGCCTTAACGCGTGCAATGGGATATATCCCTGTTGGTGTAGCGTATTCACTGTGGTGTGGATTTGGTATTGTGGGTGTAACATTAGTTGCTATGATCCTATATAAACAAAAACCAGACTTACCCGCTATATTTTCAATGGCATTAATTATCTCTGGCGGAATAATTATGAATACATTCTCTACGATGTAAGCTAACTTTATAAATTAGATGGTGATTTTACCTTTTTAACTTAAATGCCGATATTTTATTAAAAAGTATCGGTATTTTAATTTGTTTTTTATAAAGTTTATAAAGGTGTTTTTTTTATATATCAAATCGTTCTCTAATAAGATAATACAGTTTTATATTTAAGGGCATAGATATGTTATTATCACCAGCTAATTTTAGATGTACACCTATTACAAATTCATTCGGATCAAGTGGAGAGGTAAAAAATAGTACTTGGAACAATATAACAAGTATTAAAAATAGCCATAATGAAATGCTTCCTAAACTACCAGCAGGTTCACCAATATATAAATCATCGACACGTATTGATAATCCTCTACCATTACCGCCTAAACCGTCAGCAAATTCACCAATATATAAATTATCAAATACAACTTATAGTCCTCCTACTGACTTTCCATCTAAAAGACGAATAGTAAATAATAAGCCTCATTTATTACAGCCCCAGAGAATAAACACAGAAAATAATAGCTTACTTTCTAGACGACAAATTAATAATACAAATATATCAAATTTTAATTTTTCTCACTCTAATAAAGAAGTAAGGTTGCATAATGCCAGAGATAATTTTTTAGTCGCGGTTAAAAAATGTACTGGCACAGATAAGTATAATGAAAAAGCTAAAATATTATTTAATAACTTAAATGGTTTAAAATATAGTTCAGCCGATTATCAATCGGTTGAAAATTCAAGATACAGTAAGCAATTAACGTATCGTACAGATACTTTAATAAAATCAGGCGATGTATCATTGCCAGCGAATGATGTTAGTTCTTATAATTCTCCTAATATGACTATTGCATCCCAATACCCTTTGAATAATAAAGAAAGTTTAAAAAATTATTTTAATATGTTATTTGATAATGACATAAATACAGTTTATGTTTTAGCCTCGAAGGATGATATTAAAAAAGATCTTTCAAAACTTGGTGCTGAATATAATAAAAGCAATTTTGAGAAGGAAGGGTTTAAATATTTTAGAGAAGATTTGGATTTGGATAATATAAATTCTCGCCACATTCAAAAGTGGGATTTCAGTAAGTTTAAAATAAAAGATAAAAATGGAATGGTTAAAGTTGTAGAAAATAAAAATGGAGAAAATGAATTTTCAGGAAATGAAAGACATTTAGATTGCAAAGCATACTCTAGGTTCTTGACTAAAAAAGGTAGTAATGAAAAGAAAAAAATAAACTTTGTACATATTTTTGATTGGAAAGATCATACAGGAATAGATGCGACAAAATTAAAAAATACAATTAATGTTATTGGCGATAAATTAAAAATAAACCCAACAAAAGAAAATATAGCGGTTCATTGCCTTGCTGGATTAGGAAGAACAGGGGAATTTATTGCTCTAATGGAAATGATGAAAGCAGAACAATCAGGGAATAAAGAAGGAAAAAGTTTAGAAAGCATTATCTCTGATTTAAGAGAAAAACGCAGTTTCCGAGCGCTTTATCAGCCTGAGCAAATTGCTGAACTCTTTAAATATGCAATAGATAACAATATATCACTACTTAATGATGATATTAAAATAAAATAACATTTGTTTAAATGGCTATAAAAGATCCCCATTGCATTCACAATGGGGATTGATTTTACGACATATGACTTCTTGTTATTTATCTGACTTATAACTCACTCACTTGCTGTAACTGTTTTTGACGCTCAGTTTGGGCGCTGATTTGATGGTTTCGCGCTAAAAAGCTGTACATTGTTGGCAATACAAACAAGGTAAACAATGTGCCAACTAACATTCCTGAGACGATAATTAGTCCTAATCCATAGCGGCTATTTGCCCCAGCACCACTAGCGAATAACAGTGGGATAAGTCCAATCACCATTGCCGCCGTGGTCATTAACACAGGGCGTAAGCGGATTTTTGCTGCTTCAATAATCGCATCACGTCGGTTTAGGTTTTTATGAACTTGCAATTCATTAGCAAATTCCACCATTAAAATACCGTGCTTACTGATAAGCCCAATCAGGGTGACTAAACCAATTTGAGTGTAGATATTTAATGTCACCATACCTAACGCTAATGGCACAAGAGCGCCACAAATAGAGAGCGGTACAGTAATCAAAATAATCAATGGATCAACCAAGCTTTCATACTGTGCGGCTAACACTAAATAGATAATGATAAGCGCGGCAATAAACGCAAAAACTAAGGTATTTCCTTCTTGAGTAAATTGGCGAGAATCTGATTGCCAATCATGACTAAAGCCGGCTGGTAATGAATCTGCCACATTTTCAAGAAACGCGACCGCTTGTCCCATGGTGACACCTGATGCAGGGATCGCTTGGAAAATCGCAGCATTTTGTTGATTAAATTGCGTGAGCTTATTAGGCTCAACTTGTGTCGTAATATTTACCACTGTCGATAATGGAATTAACACATTATCTTGAGTACGAATATAGTGCCCAGCAAGTGCTGCTGGCGTTAAACGTTGGTGACGTACACTTTGCGGGATCACATCATAAGAGCGACCATCCATACCAAAGCGGTTGATATAATGTTCACCCACTAACAGAGACAGTGATTCACCAATATCTTGCATACGAATACCTAGGCTATTGGCTTTTGCTCTATCTATTGCAACTTGAATGACAGGGTTGTTGTAGTCTAAATCGCTATCCACCACGACAAACAGACCGCTTTCTCTGGCTTGTTGTTTGATTTGTTCCATTGTTTCAAATAAAACGGGATAACCTAATGGGCTGCGTAATACCATTTGCACAGGTAATCCCCCCACGGAGCCGGGCAAAGAAGCTAATTGGAAAGCAAAAATACTGGTTCCTTCAACATGAATTACGCGGTTTTGCAAGTCAGCTTGGATTTGATCTGCATTGCGGTCACGTAAATCCCAACCATCAAAGTTGATCCCGCCAAAGCTTGCCGAAGGGCCATCTGTGCCATTAATTATCCATGTGCTATCTGTTTCAGGCAGACTCATATAAATTTCATCAAGCTTCTGATTAAAACGTTCCGCATAGGCTAAATTTGCATGTTGTGGTGCTTTGACCGCGGTTAAGACACTCGCCTGATCTTCTGAAGGTGCCAATTCTTGTTTTGCCTGGCTATATAAAAACGGCAAACTGACAAACACAACTAAAGCGAAAACGAGGGTTAACCAGCGATTAGCTAAAGAAAAATGGAGGACGTAACTATAGTAATGAGCCAACTTATCAAAGAAATACTCGGCCATTTTAGCCATTTTGCCTTCATTTTCTTTGGGCTTTAACATTAATGAACTCATCACCGGTGATAAGGTTAATGCCACAATACCTGATATAATCACACTACCTGCCAATGTTATGGCAAATTCTTTAAATAATGCGCCTGTTAATCCAGCCATTAAACCAATCGGTGCATAAACAGCCGCTAAAGTGATGGTCATTGCAATAACAGGACCTGCCACTTCTCTTGCGCCCACTAATGCTGCTTCAACAGGCGATAATCCCTCTTCAATATGGCGATGCACGTTTTCAACAACCACTATCGCATCATCCACAACTAATCCAATAGCTAAAACCATTGCCAGCAAGGTGAGCAAATTAATACTAAAACCAAAGGCAAGCATTAATCCTGCTGCACCTAACATTGATAAGGGAATGGCAAGTACAGGAATAAGAACAGAGCGAAACGATCCCAAACAGAGATAAATAACAGCGATAACAATTAAAATCGCTTCAATTAATGTTTGCACTACTTGGTTAATAGAGGCTTTGATAAAACGTGAAGTTTCAAATGCCAATTCTACATCGACACTTGGCGGTAAGGTTTTTTGAATATCAACAAGATGTTCGCGAATACCATCAACAATTACCAACGGATTACCTGTCGGTGTGGGAAATAGACCTAAGAAGACGGCTTTTTTACCATTCATAATACCACTGGTTTCAGTGGCAGCAGCACCTAGCTCAACAGTACCAATATCACGTAAACGCACCAGACTATTGCCATCATTACTAATCACCATATCTTTAAATTCTTCGACATTAGTGAGGTCAGTATTGACATAAACGTTGGCAATCACAAACTCACCTTCGACTTTCCCGGGCGCGGCTTGATAGTTATTACGGCGTACAGCTTCTGCGACATCACTTGCTGTTAAATTACGACCTGCCAGTTTGTCTGCATCTAACCACAGACGCATTGCTAATTGTTGTCCACCAAAAACTTGTACTTTGGCAACGCCATTGATGGATGAGAACATCGGTTCAACAACGCGAGAAAGGTAGTCGGTGAGTTCAGGGATAGAAAGCTGCTCACTTGAGAATCCGACATAAGCCACCGCAGTCGATTCGCCAGATGAAAGCTCGATAACAGGATCATAAGCTTGCTTAGGTAACTTATAGCGCACTTGATTTACCTTCGCCATTACCTGTGTTAAGGCTTGGGTAGGGTCACGGTTTAATTCCATTCTGACGGTGACTAAGCTTTTTCCTTGTACAGAAGAAGACGAAATATAATCCACACCCTCTACGGAGGAAACGGCTTGTGTGATTGGTTGTGTCACAAATCCTTGCATCAGTTCAGATGATGCACCTGGGTAGTCTGTTGCAATCGTTATGGTTGAATTTTGCAACATCGGATATTGGCGAATTGGCAGTTTACTGAATGCAAATGCACCCAGTAAAAAGATGAGTGTGCTAACAACTAATGCCAAAACAGGGCGACGAACAAAAATATCGGTAAATTTCATTATTAGCCCCTGTTATGACTTGGTGCTGACTAATTGAGCCAGTGTATCTTGTTCAATAGGCTCAATAGTGATGCCATCACTAAGTTTTATTTGACCGGATGAGACCACATGATCACCAAGGGATAATCCTTCTTTGATCTCAATAAGGCCGTTGTAGCGCAATCCAACTTTCACAGAGACACGCTTAGCGATAAGGTTTTTTTGATTGTCAGATTGCGCTACAAACACGGTATCTCCATAGGCAGTATAAGTGACTGCCGTTTCTGGTACGGTTAATACCATCGGACTATCAGGAGAAGTAACTTGAACACGAGCAAACATGCCCGCTTTTAATTTATTGTCAGTATTCGGTAAAACAGCCTGTATTTGCACTGTACGAGAAGGGCCAATAAGAGGATCAATCGCATTTATTGAACCAGTAAAAATGATATCTGGGTAAGCATCGACTTCGATATTAATTGGCTGTTTTGTTGAAATTTTCGGTGCAGCTTGTTCATCAAGGGAGAAATTGAGCTTTAAATGGCTTGCATCAACGAGTGAAGCAACACGTTCACCCGCATTAAGATATTGCCCTTCATGGACAAGTTTTATCCCAACAATACCGTCAAAGGGCGCTTTAATTGCCTTTTGTGCAATCCGCGCTTTCACTTCACGAATGGAGGCCACAATCATATCGCGTTCTGATAACGTGCTATCTAATTGCGCTGTTGCCACCATATTTTTACTATAAAGTTGTCTGGTTCGAGAATAGAGTTTTTCTGCGTTGGTTAATTGCGCTTGTAAACGTAATAATTCGGCTTGTTCAGGTTCATCATTTAATTTCGCTAAAACTTGACCCGCTTTAACCGTTTGCCCCGACTCAAAGTTAATCACAGCAATCTGACCATTGGTTTCAGCGGCTAAATAAACTTGGCGTGCAGCTTCTAATTCTCCAACCCCTTGCATATTGTTTGGTAATTTTGATGATTGTACGGTTGCTAATGCCACTTTTGTTGGAGGGTAAGCAAATTGCTGAGTTTCCTCATCATTCGATGAAGTTGTCGCATAGACCATCGCACCTGCACTGAGCAAAAAGAGCGAGGCACAGACGGTAAAAGTGAGTTTTTTATTCATATTATTGCCTATCCCATGATGAGCGTTTTTCTATTTTTATTGATTGAATTGTTGCCACAGTACTTTGAAATAACGGCTATTTGCCGTTGCTATAAATCATTTCTCAACGATCTTAAACACAGAAGTCAGCATTTCACTGGCTTGACTTAATTTGAGGAGAGGACTATAAAACCTCAAGTTAAGTTGAGGTCAAGAGGAAAAAATAAAAAATGAAAAAAGAAAAAATAGATCCCAATAGGGCGCTTACTGTCGGTGAGGTAGCAAAACGAAGTGGTGTTGCAATTTCAACGTTACATTTTTATGAAGAAAAAGGGTTGATAGAAAGCTATCGAAGTGCAGGTAATCAGCGTCGTTACCCTCCGGTTGTATTGCGTTATGTGGCAATTATCAAAGCGGCGCAGAGTACCGGTATCCCACTAAAAGAAATTCAGGAAATACTAGGAAAATATCCACCAAATAGTAAATTAACCGCAGAACAATGGCACGAAATATCAACGGATTGGAAAGTTCGGTTAGATGAAAGAATTCATCGTCTTAAACGACTACGTAACGGGCTTGACCACTGTATTGGCTGTGGTTGTTTATCGTTAAGTGATTGCCCATTACGTAATCCAGACGATATTTTAGGTGAGAAAGGTGCTGGAGCACAGATCTTATAATAAATGTTAAAATGAAAACGAAGCGCTATCAGGTTTAAAGAAGCCCTCATAATCATCTTGATTATCGTTCATACCTAATAAGTCGAGTGTAAATTGGTGATAAAAACCTTGGTAAGAAAGAAGTGAAATTAACGCCTGATTAATGACCTCTTTATTATCACTATTTTCTAATTCACTTTCTTGGTGAGCATACATTAATAGCGCAACTTGACGTTTTTCTTTTAAGGTTTGATTGCCTTCATTTTTAACATCAAATTTATTTAATAACGCTAAGATATCTTTGACTGTATTCACGTTGGTTGTTTTTAAATTTTGGTAAAAAGTAGGATTTAGTGTCGCCATTAAAGGATCTAATTCCTTATTTACGATACTTTTTGATGCAGGTAAATGAGGCTGTGGTTCATATAAAGTCTGTGTTTTTAAAGCATCAATCTTCATTATTACCCTCACTGGATGTTTCTATTTGAGGATGCATATCATCTGATGCATCAAACGTATTAATAAATTTCAGCAGAGTGTCTTTAATTTCTTGAGTAAATGTTGCTTGATAAGATTCAGAAAAAGGCTGGTGAAATTGTGATTTTAAATCATTGAGTAACAGCGCAGGATCAAAAAAAGCCACTTGATCACCAGCATGAATAGCAATGGCCTTGCTGTCATGAGATATCAATTCAATATTGATATTATTGAGCTCTTTCTCAAGATATGGGCGTAGCGTTGCTGGAATATCTAGCGTTATTTTTTTCTCTGAAGGTATTGTTGAAATTAAACGACGTGTGAGTTCAACTTGTATTTCTGGTGAGTCAAAAAATTGAGCAAGAGTTGCGATTATTTGCTCCCTTTGTTGAAATTCATACTGTGCCAGTTGTTCTTGGTATTGAATTGAGAATTTTAATATATCCCCTAATAATGCCTGTAATCCTTTACTATAAGCTTGGTTTTCAATCTCCTTATTATGCGCATCTAGTTTCTTATTAAAATCTCGGAGCATTTTTTTTGTCGCGAGTTTGGCCGCTAATTCGGTTTTATAAATATTATCAAGTTGTCGAACATATTTAGCCCGTATTAATACACCTTCACGAGTGTATGTTAAAAGATTTTCAGACAGCGAGCGCAGCATAATCTAGCACCAAAAGAAAAAGTGAACGGGATAAAAAGAGTGACTGAGGAAGTTCAACCGGTGATGATTGTGGTGCAAAAAGCAATGTAAAACGTTGAGCCAGTGCGGTTGAAATTGAATTAATAAAATCAAAGAGTAATTGATAGCCGATATTTATGGGTACGATACTTTCCAGAGGAGTCGTTATCTTCTTATCTATATTTAACACAGAATAAAGAGATAAAAACGCTTTTAATTGTGGTTCTAGCTGATAGTAATTACCAGATAATAAAAGCGTTTCTCTAGAGTACAAATAGCCTAAAAATAGAGCGCAACGGGGAAGTAATACCCAATGCGTAAAGATTTTCTCTACAATAATGTCGATGTCACAATCTAGTTGATTAATAAGTTGATATTGCTGAATTAATTGGCGATTAGCGAGTTTCTGCCAAATTATACTTTCTTTATTTGATGCTAATACATCGTAATCTGCATGAAGATAACTAAGTGGCTCATACATTACACTGGATATCATTTCGAATTGCTCAGAAGTTAGATTTGTCATTATTTTCTTCCTTCTGTGCTTTTTTACGTCGGAATATTATCAATGAAACCGTAATAAGAACGGCGATAACGACCAATAATAAACTTAGAAATAGCCAAGAAGTAAGAAATGAGTCAGAGCTATTTTGATAAAGCTGATTATTTATTATGTTGAACTTATTAATATTTCGTGGATACAACAAAACGGTAATATTATTCTCATTCATATCGTTAAAGGCATTATGAATAAAAGCACGAACATCTTCGCTTAATTGATCATTATCTAGCATACCCTCTTCATAAAAAACTAAAGCTGAAGCATGAGGTGTTGGAATAACGCGTTCAGCCGGGGATATTGGGTAACTTACATGTACCCTAGCATCAATAATATGGTCAATTGTGAGTAATGATTGTTCTAATCGTTGCTCAATAGCAGAAATTAAACGTGCTTTTTCGGCTTGCGGTGATGATACCAATGCATCTGATGGAAATAACTGAGCCACTTCAATTCGAGATAGTGTGGGTAATTGATATTCTTCTAAAATTTGAATCGCAATTCCCATATCTTCTTTTTTGACCGAAACATCAAATAACCCTTTTCCTAATGCTTTACGAGTACTGGTTATTTGGTGCTTTTGTAAAACAGCTTGAATTTCTGTTGCCTGTCTTTGATCCAAATTAGTGAGTAGAGATTGATCTTTACAACCACTTAATAATGGAAACAGGCAACATAATAATGCCAAAAACAAATATCGCATTTTCATTACTATTGTGCCTTGAGTAATGTTTCAACAATATTCAGTGATTTTCTGGCTAATGTGCTCGCTAAATTCATTGTAATTGTATAATCGTTAAGTGTTGTTTGTAGCTGTGTGTAACTTTGAACATCACTTAATTGGCTTAATGTTGTTAGCTTTTCTTGGATCTGTTTTTCATATTGAAAACCACTTGTGATGCTGTTTACCATTATTGAGGATAAATTATCATCACTTGTGCTTTTATCGTTTGATAATGTAGCCAAATGAACAGGAACAACTGGGGTAATCGCCATATACAGCCTCCATTAAATAAAAACTAACGCATATTCCCGATAATGCTCATTGCCAAATCTTTCACAACTTTAATCGACGTTGATTCTGCATTACGCGTAATATTATATTCAGCAAGTCTTGCTTGATAATCGGCTAAGGCCGCCGCGTTTGATGTATCTGTTTTTAATGCATCTAATGCAATTTTTAATGCCTCACTCTGGCTTTTTACAGGGTTTTGAAAATAACTATCAACTTGATTAATAGAGCTGACATCGTCGGCAACAGGATAAGCTGGCATAATAGTATTCCTCTAAGATTGATTCTAAATTATCGGTTATAAATATCGTTATTATCCTTGAGGAAAATAACGATGTTGGTTATCAAGAAAGATATATCCATGATCTTCTTGTAATGTTGCTTTATTTTTCAACATAGGATTACTTATATTTTCACGGTAAAAAATAAATTTTCTGCCAAAAATGGCCGTTTGTTTTTTGATATAAGTATCCAGTTTTTCTTTGTTAGTGATATTCAATGCATCATCAAAAATAAAGGTTAATCCGTTATTTTTTTCTTCAATGGTATAACCTATTGTTTTAGTTAGCTCAAATTCATTTATATCATTAATCATGTTAGGTATTGATATTCCTTTAATGGTTGGCTGGCAATTTTTTGAAAAATCAGAATTTATATTATTGATCATTTTTAATTTTTCAGTTTCATTATGATAAAAAAAACTAACAATAGGTTTGAATTTATCTTTAAAAATTATATGTACTTTTTGATGATTATTACCGGTAGATAAGTTTTTTACTTTCTCCAGATAGATAATTTTATTTTCTAATGCGCTTTCTATTTTTGACGTCGGGTATAAATTATCATAAATGCAATAATATCCATTTTTTCCTTGATATCCTTTAAAATTTAAACTTTTTGATACAGTTGGAATGATTTTTTCTTCTGTCGGTCTTTTTATATAAAAAACTAATGCTATAAAGAATAGCGTTATTAATGTTAATAATAAAATAATTTTTTTATTTATGATGCCTGTTTTTTTCTTTTTTTTAAAATCAAATGATGCGAGAGATAAATCATTTTTATCACTAATCAAAAAGATAGGCGTATCATTGCTATATATTGGGCTATCGATTTCCAACGGATATTCTTTATCGATTTCTTTTTGTATTAAGCTACTTTCAATTCTATATTTATTATTTTCACTATTATCTTCATCAAGTATAATAGCGAGCTTTTTCTCATCTTCCTGTTTATCACAAGGGATGTAAAGTATAGTTTTATCATTTTCTTCTTTATTTTCAATGCATTCTTTATTGTATAAGAATAATGAATAGCGATTGGGTGGTAGAGGAATAATAGTTCCTTTTAAGGGGCCACTGAGGATGTAAATATAATAAAGCATGGAATTAGCCTAATGATAAATTGTTATTAATTCATAATATAAATATAGTTTAGTCAAATGAGCATAAAAATTCTTTTAAAAAAAAGCACATGTTTTTTATTTGATAGTGGGTATTGATATATTACTGACACTTTTTTTAAATAATAAACGGAAAAAATTTGTTATTCATTTTTATAGTTAATAATAGGTGATATTATTGTAATATTATATAAAGCAAAACCATAAAAATGAGTTAACTAAAAATTTATTATCTTTACTTTTTAATTTTATGATAAGTATAACGAGAGGTATTTACCATGTTGATAAATGATATAAAAATAAGCGGCGATAAAAATATATTGTTAGGTAATTCATTGTTCTTTTGCATTCCTTTAAAGAATGATTATCCGATAAAAATATATGATGAAAAAAAGATCAAAATTATAAAAGGAAAGGCTTTTATTTATAATGCCAAAAGTGATGACGTTATTTTCCAATCAGAAAACCAGTCTTGGAGAATTGAAAAAAGATCATTTTTTATTTGTGCAAGATTATTGGCATTTATTGATTATGCTCGTGATTTTTCAAAAATGACAGCGATAGGATCTGAATTTGATATTAATCAGCAGATTTTTTATATAGAAGATACTAATAAATCTCTAGAATACGTATTAATAAATGAAGCAATAAAAGCAGAAAGCCAATTAGAACCTCTATTTGTCACAATAAGACACAGTGAAAGTTATTGGCTTATTTTGCATCTCATTAGTTATTTAGATGAGAAGAAAAGTAATATTGCACAAATTGGAGAACGATATGGAGTATCAGGTACGCATTTTAGACGACTGTGTAAACGTTATTTAGGTAACTGTGGAAAAAGCCAATTGCGTTCATGGCGTGCAGCGTCTTCAATTTTAACCACGCTATCAACCGATGAATCATTGACACAAATCGCAGTCGATAATGGATTTAGTTCCGCGTCTCATTTCTCTAATGAAATTAAGACGTTATTTGGTATTACACCAACAGAATTTCGTCGAATTGGTCAACATCTTTATGAAAATAAAAAATAAAATTTATTGTGTTATTGGGCTAGCACTTTGTTGCAGTTTGTCTTTTCAAATTCAAGCTGCGCAAGGAAAGGTTATCTACACGCATCAGGTGAAAAAACCGGATGTTTTTATTGCAGTTGATACACGAGTCGAACAATTTTTTCTCGTGTTATCAGATAAATTAGATAAACCTTTTATTCTGAGTAATGCAGTAAAAAAGGAAAGAGTAACTGGAAATTTTGATATTTCCTCACCAGAAGAAGCATTTGAATTGATGGTGAAACGTTTGTCATTGCTCTATTTTAATGATGGAAAATCAATTTATATTTATGAGAGCAGTGAGATATTACAAGAACTCTTTCAGGTAAAAAATATAGGTCTAGCCGAGCTAAAAGACTATTTACAAGATGTAGGATTATATGATCAGCGTTATCCACTGCGTGCAGGTCAAGATCAACGTACTTTTTATATTTCGGGGCCTCCTGTTTATATTAAATTAGTCAAAGCCGCAGCCGAGTTTTTAGATAATGATGTACAAGAAAAAATTAATGAAAATACCAATAACCAAGTACCGGTGGGGAGTTCTCGCTATGGTGATGAGTTTGTACAGATATTTCCATTAAAAAATACCTTTGTACAAGATAGAACTTATACCTTACGCGGTGAAACAGTGGTGCTACCGGGTATTACTTCTGTTTTACAGCAGTTATTTATACCCTCTAAAGGAATAGAAAGAACAGCGGTAGAACCTCATAAAACGCTAGAAAATAACGATAGTCAGAAATACGATGAAGCGGTAAATGGTATTGAAGAAACGAATGCGCCTATTATAACTAAAATAGGGCAATATAACGTCGAATTAGTGCCATTACCGGGTTCAAATAGTCTTTTAGTAAAGACAAGCCGAGAAGGATTAGCATTAATCGATTCACTCATTTCTCAATTAGATAAACCCAAAAGACAAGTTGAATTGTCGTTATGGATAATCGATATTTCTAAAAATAAAGCAGATAGTTTAGGTGTTAATTGGCAAGCAAGTTATGACTCGGGTAAAGGCAGCTTCTTTTTTAATACGGCAAGTTTAAGTGCTGCATCTGGTTTTAACTTTTTAGGAAAAATTAAAGCATTGAGTGAAGATGGTGAAGCGCAAATGGTATCTCGCCCAATGTTATTAACACAAGAAAATACCCCCGCTATTTTTGATAACAACACGACTTTTTATACTCAAATAAAAGGTGAACGCGTTGCTTCATTAGAATCGACAACATTTGGCACGATGATCAGTGTGTTACCACGTATTGGTAATTCAAGTAAAGATATTGAGATGATTATTAATCTTGAAGATGGTGCAGAAAAAAAAGACGACAATGGTGATGATGAAAGTGTTGAAAAATTACCTGTAATTAACCGTACAAATATTAGTACTGTTGCTCGTGTTTCGGAAGGTGGAAGCTTATTAATTGGTGGATATACACGAGAAGATAATGTGAAAGCCGAAACTAAAGTTCCTTTTTTAAGTGCTATCCCTTTAGTTGGTCGAGCTTTTAAATATGAGTCTGATAATAATAAAAAAATGATCCGTATTTTTATGCTGCAACCTCGATTATTAGAAAACACGGATGCTGAAGATTTTGGATCTTTAATTGAGAATCCATTTCAACCAATCGATAAAAAAACATCTCAAGCATTAAAACAGCTTCAAGCCTTTATGAGGTAGCACTATGATCGGGCCAATTAATAGCTTTACGTCTTCGAATTTGGCAAACAATAGTATTGGTAAAAAAAGCCAACAAGAAACAGAGTATAAACAACCAAAAATAAATGAAAGCCAAAACTATCAAAATCAATTAATAGAGATATCTGATGATATGTCTATGGTTGCAACACTATTTTCTCAACGTTTTGGTCAATCATTAGATAAAAAAGCAAATAGAGGTCAAAGTACATTATATATTGCAGAAGAGGGCGCGGATAAAAAACTTGATAATGTCATGATGTTATTTAGAAAATCAGGGCGAAGTTTGCAAGAATTGCTTCGCTATTTACGTAAAATGTTCCCTGATGAAAGTGATCTCGTTATGGTTTTACGAGAATTACTTAGAAAAAAAAAGCTAGGTTCGCAATTAGATGCAGGTATTGAGAATGAGATAAATCGTTTGCTTGAGGGTGAAAATGGAAAGCAAATTAGAGCCGGTATTAATATTGCGCTTCAAGCTAAAACATTTGCAAAGTTACTCTCTCTCAATGCTTCGGCATTAAGAAATCTTTATCGTAGTTTTATTAACCTTGATTTTGAGCCTATTTATTTTTTTAAAATGTGGATAGAAGAATATGACATTAAACAATGTACAATTATCTTGAGCTTTCTAACACAAAGCTTGATTTGTGATATGCAATCATTAATGCCTAGTTGTTCTCAAAGTTCAGAATTTGGTTATTTCCTTGACCGTGTTAATAAATTACGGGCTTTAAGTAGTTTTATCGAAATCAATATAGAAAAACTAGAAAAACAAGATTTAAAAAATACAATAACAGATAAGGAACTGTATCAATTGGTTTTTCATGGAATGACATTTCCAGAGGAAATGGAAAAATATTTAGTCTCTCTTTTAGAAAATCAATGGATGAATTATTTAGTTAATATAAAAATGAAATTATTACAAGGGCTAAAGACGATATTCAATAATTATCCTGAATCATTATATTTATCTTATGAATTTAGAGAAGAATGCCAAATAATTATACAAAAGCTTATAGATAATTACCTCCGATTAGAACAATATCAACAAAGAAAATAAATAAAAAATAATTTATGGATAATTTCTATGATTTATAGATTCCTATTGGCAATAAAAAATAAACCAGAGCTAATCGTATTATCGGTTATGATTTTGGTTATTATGATGTTAATTATACCCTTGCCAACGTATATTGTTGATTTCCTTATTGGGTTGAATATTACGATCTCTCTTCTTATCTTTATGAGTTCATTTTATATTACCAGAATATTAAACTTTATGACTTTTCCTGCATTATTACTGATTACGACACTTTTTCGGCTTGCTCTTTCTATTAGTACAAGTCGATTAATATTGTTAGATGCAGATGCGGGTGAAATTATTACGTCATTTGGTGAGTTTGTTATCGGTGAAAATTTAGTCGTTGGTTTTGTTGTTTTCTCTATTGTCACTATCGTGCAATTTTTAGTGATTACTAAAGGTTCTGAGCGTGTTGCAGAAGTTGCGGCACGCTTTTCTTTGGATGGTATGCCAGGGAAACAAATGAGTATTGATGCTGATTTAAAATCCGGCATTATTACTAATGACGAAGTAAAAATAAGAAGAAAAGAATTAGGCCAAGAAAGCCAATTATATGGTTCTTTTGATGGTGCAATGAAATTTATTAAAGGTGATGCCATTGCTGGCATTGTCATTATTTTTGTTAACTTAATTGGCGGAATTTCTGTCGGTATGGCGCAAATGGATCTCTCAATTTCACAAGCGTTACATACTTATACACTTTTGACCATTGGTGATGGGCTTGTTGCTCAAATTCCTGCATTGCTGATTTCTATCAGTGCGGGTTTTATTGTCACGCGTGTTGGTGGTGAAAATAGTAATCTTGGTTTCAGCATTATGAATGAATTGCTTGCTCAAGATTTTGCATTATTAGTGACTGCCATCCTTGCTTTTGTTATTGGCTTTTTACCTGGCTTTCCAACGCCTGTTTTCCTTATTTTATCGGTAATATTAGGAGGCTATTTCTTTAAAAAACAATGGAAAGGTAAGAAAAAAGAAGCCGCTACAGAAAATGAGAATGAAAAAAATGAAGATAATGCTTCCGATCCTGAAAGTAAAAAAGGTATTATTTCAAACCTATTTTCAAATAAAAATGAATTAGATGATGAAAATAGTTTGTTAACTGAGAACATTACTTTATCTCAAGCAGAAACATTACCTTTAATTATTACCGTATCCTCAAAGAAGAAAGCGTATCTTTCAAAACTAGTTTTCGAAAAATGGTTGAAAAAAGAATTTATTTTACAATATGGCGTATTGCTTCCTGATATTGTTATTCATTACTCTGATAAAATTGATGAAAATAAAATCATTATTTTAATAAACGAAGTTAAGGCTGATGAATTTGATTGTCCTTTTCCCTTTGTTTATATTGAAAATCCTAATGATGAACTTTTTTCTTTAGATTTTAAAATGTTAGAAATTAAGGATGATGATATTAGCCATTATTGGGTTAATAAAAATGAGTCGGATAAATTAACATCGTTAGATTATAAAGTAGAATTACCAGAAAGTTATTTCTATAGAAAATTCTCCAATTTGATTACATTAAATATTGTTGAATTCCTCGGAATACAAGAGACAAAAAATATCCTTGATAAAATAGAGGAAAATTCTCCAGAGCTATTAAAAGAGTGTTATAGACAAGTCTCTATTCAACGAATTAATGATGTTTTACAACGTTTAGTACAAGAAAAGATCCCTATTAGAAATATAAAAACAATTATTGGAGGATTAGTACAATGGGGAAGTAAAGAAAAAGATCCTGTGCTTTTAACGGAACATATCCGCTCACTACTTTCACGTTATATTAGCCACTTTTTTTCAAAAGATGGAAAATTTGATGTGATTATTTTATCTCATAATGTAGAAGAGATTATTCGTGGTGGAATAAGGCAGAGTTCTTCAGGGACATTTTTAAATTTAGAACCTGCAGAGCTTGATATGATAATAGAAAAAATATCTACCGCTATTGATGAGATTAAATATATTCAAGATTATGTTTTTTTAACAGCAATAGATATAAGACGATTTGTTAAAAAACTAATAGAAACACAATATCCACAGTTATCTGTATTGTCTTATGATGAAGTTACATCTGACATTGAAATTAACGTTTTACAATCTATTTAGGAGAAATTATGTCTGTTGATCTAGCAAGTTTAATTATGGATGCTATGAATGTAATTGGGCGCAATGATTTATTTCCTGAGGGAAAATCTGTTGATAATCATTCAACAATAACAATTAGTTTAGGTGATATGCCTGATATTAATTTATTGGTTGTTGATGAGGTTCCTATGATCTGGTCTGTGCTTGGTGAATATGATGAAAACTTATTATCACAATGCAGTACATCATTATTATTAACCAATATTAATAATCAAATGGAGAGTTTTTATCCGGGGCAACCTGCTTTAGTGAAAGTAGAATCTGAATTAGAACTACGAGCCTCATTTATGCCTATTGCTCTACAAAATGGTGAGTCAATGGCAAAAGCGATTGATGAATATTTTCAAATGATGAATAGCGTTCATCAACAGTTTATTGGGTAAAAAATGAATAACGCATTTTCAATATTTCATCACGCGGCTCATCCTATGCGAATACAAGGTAATATTCTTGAAGTTACGCTGCGTGATGTATTTATTGGAGAAATTTGTCTATTAAAAGATTCAATTATTAATGGTCAAATTATTGGTGAAGCTATCGTGATTGGTTTCCGTAATGGTATTACGATTTTGAGTATGATGGGAAGTTCGCAAGGTTATTCTTTGCAAATAATCGTAGTACCGACGGGGAATGCTTTTTCAGTCGCTTTAAGCCCCAATGTTTTAGGGAGTATGATTGATATTAAAGGTAACTATTTATTACGTTTTAGTAATAAAAAAATAGAAGAAGAAAACTTCTATTCATATTTACCTATTGATGGTCATCCTCCCTTATTTAGTGAAAGACGTCCTATCACCACAATTTTTGAATCAGGCGTTCGTGCCGTGGATGGATTATTAAGTTGTGGGTTAGGGCAACGAATGGGAATTTTTGCCAGTGCAGGAACGGGTAAAACAATGCTTATGAATATGTTTATCCGTTTTTCTCAAGCCGATGTTTTTGTTATCGGGTTAATTGGTGAAAGAGGACGTGAAATCACAGAGTTTGTCGAGGAATTAAAAGCAGATAAACGATGCGAAAAAACAGTATTAATTTGCTCAACCTCAGATCAGCCCGCAATAGAGCGTTGTAACGCAGCATTAGTTGCCACGACCGTTGCTGAATATTTCCGAGAGCAAGGCAAGAATGTTGTATTATTTATTGACTCAATGACACGTTATTGTCGAGCTTTAAGGGATGTTGCTCTTACGGCAGGCGAACTTCCTGTTCGCAAAGGTTATCCCGCTTCTGTTTTTGATAAATTGCCCGCGATCCTAGAAAGACCTGGAGTGACCCAAAAAGGTTCAATCACGGCATTTTACACAGTCTTGCTTGAAAGTGATGATGAGCCTGATGCCATAGGAGAAGAAATTCGTTCTATTTTAGATGGACATATTTATCTTTCACGAAAAATTGCCGCTTCGGGTCATTATCCAGCGATTGATATTTTAGGCAGTGTAAGCCGTATTTTTCAGCAAGTAACCCATGTTGAGCAACAAAAAGCAGCATTGAAAATAAGACAAATATTGATGCGTTTACAGGATATTAAATTATTACAAGAGGTGGGTGAATATCGTGCAGGTGAAAATGAATTAAACGATCTTGCTGTAAATAAACAATCAGCAATAGAGGCTTTTCTTGTTCAATCTTTTAAAGAAAAAGCCGATTTTCAACAAACTTTAAATCAACTTTATGCGCTTACCTCTTAATCAACAGGTGTTGATGAATGCTATTGCTAAGCGCCAGCAAAGAATAGAAAGAGAGCAACAAAAAAATCAACAGTTAATAAAAGAAGCAGAAGATAAGAAAAAAGAACAAATGCTATTAGCTTCTGCGCTAGAAAATGAAATACCTATGTATGAAAGGGCGGGGTATTATTCAACTCTTTCGTTAAATCAACAAAAACGTAAACAAGCTATTGTCTTAGCGTCATTGAATATTTCTATTACTCAAATTAAGGAAATAGAGTATCAATTAGAAAAATTAAAAAAAGGAAGCCTAAAGTTACAAAAAGAAAGGGAAGTGGTGATCAAAAAACAAAAGAAAATGAAGCTTTATCTTGAAAGAAAAGCATTAGAGAAAGAGTTATATATTGAAAGATTAGAACAGAACGAAATACAGGAGATGGTATTGTATGATATTAATAAAGACAGATAATGTTATCTTGAATACAAATTTATCTAATGAAAAAAATAGTGAGAATAAGTCTGTTTTTTCTAAAAAATCATCACTTTCTTCTGCTGATTTGGAATTATCAATGTCTGATAATGAGAGTGTTTCTTCTGAAAATATCAGTAAGATAAAACAAAAACTAGATGATTTTTATCATCTAAATCATAAGGATGATATTAACCTAAAAAGTCATCTAAAAATAAATTCCAATAAAACAAAAGCTAAAGATGAAAAGGATAAAAAGGATAAAAAGGATGAAACCGATTTTTTAAATTTAGAAGGATTATTATTAACACAAAGGAAAATATATTCACAAATTTGCGTTCATGCAAAGCACGTGAAAATAGAAAAAAAATCACTATCTAATCATGAAAGTAAAAAAATACCTGTTTCTCATAAGATAACGGTAGAGAGTAATTTAAAAGTTACGAATGATCTTAAATCAAGCAAAGACATAGGTATTGGTGCTTCTGATGGCAAAAACGAAAATAAATTAGATATTAATGGGACAGGTTTGCTTGATGAAAGGAAAGTCGTCAATCAGAAAGTAAAGAGTGTAGAGAAAAATAAAGTTATTAATCATAATGTAGAAGAAATAGATAATAAAATTAAAACTCATAAACTTATCAAGAACAATGAAAAACAAGTAGAAAACGACATAGAGAACAAGACAGAGAATAAACAGTATTTCCATGGGGAAAAACGCTCTTTTTCTAAAGATAATACTGCATTTAAAATAAAAGAGAATACATTGGGTGTTCAAAATAGCCTAATAGAAAAATCAGATCATTCAGCCAATAAAAATAGTCTTTCATTTAATACTGAAAAACGAAATTTGAATATAGATAAATTGGATGAAAAAAAAGTACAAGAAGAAGTTAATGATATATCTATGTTCAATAATATAAAACCAGAGTATCAACAGAAAATACAAGAGCCATTAATAGATAAAAAACTGCTTGATATACCCGCTTTAAGTCTTCTTTATAAAGAAGTATCAAAGATGACTCAACCTCCTAGTATTACTTATGTTTTTAAAAAATGGGGAAGTGAGCTTCATCAGATGAAAGTTAATTTTGATATTAATAAAAAGATCGAATTGATTGCTTCTACTGGACGCGTTTATCAATCCTCTTTAGACAATTTTAATCAATATCAAGGGCGATTAGCGCTTTCATTAGAAAATGATAATTCTCATTGGCAGATTAATACAATTGATCCTTCCGATGACAAAGAAGATGAAAAATGATCTTATCAGATGTTAAAGAAAGTATTAATCAGGATCAAAATAGCGATTCAATGAGAATTCTATCTTCTTTATACGAAGCGCAATTACCTATCGCATCTGCTTATTATTTTAAAATAAAAGGTCAGAATACATTAGGTTTATTTACAGGGCTTGTTGCCGTTAACCAAGTCATGGATAACCTATATGCTGAAAAAAAAATAGATTGGGAAACGATTCCAGAAGCTTATCTTCGTGTTCTATTCTCACAGAAATGTTCACAATTATTGTTTCCTTTTTCGAAAGAAGAGATGTCAGTAACTGTAGACAATATCTGTTTAGGAGAGCAAAAAAAAGTTAGTTATCCCGTTGTTAATACCTCAATAGGAGATGTATTTATTTGCTCTTTTGAGGGGCATTATGAATGGATGTTGTCCTCAAAAAATAAAATAAATGCTATTGCTCAATTCCAGCTCGGTAATAGCAAAATATCTGTTTCGTTATTAAAAACCCTTTCTTTGGGCGATATTGTGTTGATTGATAACATTGATTCTTCACTTATTATTGGTGAAAAAAAATGGATGCGTTATCAATGGCAAGAAGGAGAAAACACGGTGGTTTTAGATGAAAAGTTACCGACTAATGAGGTAGAGAAAGAAGCATCAATAGACGATATTGATACAAACACAGCGACACAAGAAAATGGGGATTTAAAATCAATTGGTACTATTCCTATCACCTTGTCTTTTTTACTCGCAAGTAAAGTATTATCTATTGAAGAAATTGAAAAACTAGCCCCAGGACAACAAATTATATTACCTGATAATGCCTCGCGACAAATTACATTAGTTGTTAATGGTGTTGCTATTGCTCAAGGGGAATTAATTAAAGTGGGTGAGCGATTAGCTGTAGAAATTCAACGTTCCCCTTTACAGCAAGATTAAATATATGGAAAGCTCAACAACGCTCATTTTAACGTTAGCACTAGCAACATTAGCGCCCTTTATTATTGCTGCTGGAACCTGCTACTTAAAATTCTCTATCGTACTTGTTATGACTCGTAATGCTTTAGGTGTTCAGCAAGTGCCTTCTAATATGGTACTCAATGCGATTGCATTAATGATGGCTTTGTTTGTTATGACACCAATAGCAAAAAATACCTATCAATATCTTATTGAAAACCCGGTTGATATAACATCTCCTGATTCTTTTGAGCGATTTTCTGACGATGCATTAGGGGAATATAAACAATATTTGTACAAATATTCTGATCCTGAGTTATTAGATTTTTTTGAACAAGCACAAGGAAATCGACCTGATAGCTATGGCGAGAAAGAAAATATAGAAAAATCGTTGTTATCACTGCTTCCCGCATATGCATTAAGTGAAATAAAGTCTGCTTTTATTATTGGTTTTTATCTTTATCTACCTTTTATTGTTATTGATTTAGTTGTTTCTTGTATTTTATTAGCGTTGGGGATGATGATGATGAGCCCAGTCACATTATCAGTGCCGTTAAAATTAATTTTATTTATCGCTATGGATGGTTGGACTCTCTTAGCTAAAGGATTAATTAATCAATATCTTGAACTCATGGCGGTAAGGTAATGGATATGGTTTATGCGGCAAATAAAGCCGTTTATTTAGTGATATTACTTTCAGCGGGACCTATTGCCATTGCGACATTCATTGGATTGGCGATTGGTTTATTACAGACCATTACACAAATACAAGAACAGACATTGCCTTTTGGTGTAAAACTTGTTGGTGTTTTTGTTTGCTTATTAGTGACTATGGGGTGGATGGGCGATAAAATATTAGTGTATGCAAAAGAGATGATGACGTTAGGATTTGCAGGATAAATAATATGTTAATACTGCTAGGGTATATACAGACTTATTTAGTTGATCTTTTTCTACTTATTGCAAGATTATTTCCTATCTTTCTTTTTATTCCTTTTTTAAACAGTCGTGTTCTTAATAGCCAATTATTAAAATATATCATTATTTTTTATATTGCTATGGGGATTAGACCCAGAATTATTATTACAGATGAAGTAAGAAATATATGGGAAATTATATTATTAAGTGAATTACTTCTTGGCGTTTTAATTGGGCTTCTTTTTGCCACTCCATTTTGGATTGCGTCTGCATTTGGCGAGTTTGTGGATAACCAACGGGGCGCTAGTATTGGGGATACTATCAATCCAACTACGGGAATTGAGTCTTCTGAGTTTGCTTCATTAACGGGTTTATTTTGCGCTGCCTATTTTTTATCAACAGGTGGCCTAACCTTATTGATGAGTACCATAAAAGATAGCTATGATGTATTTCCCATTGGCTATTTTAACAAAGAAATTGGTTATTCTTTCATTGGGCACTGGCTAAATAATATGGTTCGTACTGCGCTTGTTTTGGTTTCACCTGTACTGATTATTATGTTTTTGAGCGAAGTGGCATTGGGGGTTTATTCTTTATTTTGTCCTCAACTAAATGCATTTTCATTATCATTATGTATAAAAGGAATTATTGCCTTTATATCATTACTTCTTTTCTTTACTTCGGCAATGACTACAGAGCTTTATGAATTTTTTAATAATAGATACTTTTATACGATTTTTATGAGTATTTATCATGGCTGAAAAAACAGAAAAACCTACCCAGAAAAAACTCGATGATTCTGCAAAAAAAGGGCAAAGTTTTAAGAGTAAAGAATTAACATCAGGACTTGTTTATCTTATTGGTGTTATGTATTTATTTCATCAAGTTGATTTAAGTGAATTTAGTCGTTTTTATCAATCTCTTTTACTCCATCCAACGAATATCACGTTAAAAAGTTATGTCGATGTAATATCAAAACTATTCTTTGATATTGTTTTACCTATACTTGTTGTTGCTTTTTTATCTGGTGCGATCCCTTCTTTATTTAGCTCACGATTTAAGCTTGCGACAGAAGCCATTAAAATTGACATTAATCATATTAATCCAATCTCTGGATTTAAAAAAATATTTAGCATAAGAACAATAAAAGATCTGTTAAAAACATTATTATTTATAGTTATATTTTTAATTACTTGTTATGTTTTTATTATTTTACATGGTACGGAAATATTTATATTATACCGCTCGAATTTAAATATTATTGTTGATAAATGGTGTTCACTCGTCGTTAATTTTGTATTTGTGTTTTTTATTCTTTCAATACCTATTCTTATTTTAAATATTATTGCTGATTTTTTTATCTTTATGAAAGATATGATGATGGAAAAACATGAAGTTAAACAAGAAAATAAGAATATGGAAGGTGATCCTGAAATAAAATCAACTCGTCGGCAGTTCCATAAGGAATTGCTTGATGAACCCATGAAAAAAGTGATCCAAGATTCATCTGCCGTTATTGTCAATCCAACCCATGTGGCTGTTGGTATCTATTTCGATCCTGATAATGGCATTATGCCTTTAGTTTCATTGAGCTGTATTAATGATAAAGCATTGGCAGTAAAAGCTTATGCTAAAAAAGTGGGAACACCTGTTGTTCGTTATCCTGAGCTGGCGAGAAAAATTTATCATAAATATCATTTATTTGATGTAATGATAGATCAAGATTTATTAGATGTTATGGGTATTCTTATTTGGCTTAAGAAAATAGAAATTGAAGGATTATTAAGAGAAGAAATGGATTATATAAATTAGTAATAAATCTACCTAGCGTATATATATTTTAATTATAAAAATAATGTATTTATTTTTATAATTATAGGCGTGCGTTTTATTAAAGCAAGTAATTAATAGTTAAATTAGAATTTCATTATTAATTATTCATCATAGATGAAAGGATTAACATCATGTCAGTATATGAAAAAATGTCAGAAAAAGAAATTGATCAATTAGCAAACTATATTGTTTCTATTGTTCAGAATGGGGCATCACTCAAGGATGAAGGCGCTATCCCAGAAGGATTTATGGAAGGAATCTATTCATTTGCTTATGACTTTTACCAGAAGGGAAAACTGAGTGAAGCTGAAGCGATTTTCAAATTTTTGTGTCTCTACGATTTTTATAATGTTGATTACATTATGGGGCTTGCTGCTGTTAAACAATTAAAAAAACAGTATCAAGCAGCAATTGATCTTTATGCTTTAGCTTATCTCAATGCGAAAAATGATTATCGACCTGTCTTTTATGCAGGACAATGTAATTTATCGCTTGGTGAAAAAGAAAAAGCAAAATATTGTTTTCATCAAGTTTCAGAAAATATTAATGATCAAGCTATAAAAGAAAGAGCCAATATTTATTTAGAATCATTAAAAGATATTCCCCTTGTTGTTCTTAATACAGATAAAGAAGATAAGGAAGAACAGTATGAATGATATTAAGAAAGTTAATGATAACATGGTATTTTCCACACCTTTACCTTCTAAGGAAGTGGAAAATGTTGTTAAAAAGACAACGCAACAAGCGCAAAGAATCAATGCTGTAAATGAAAGTATTGTTTCTTCACAAATTAAAGATAAAGAAAATAAAAATTTTGCACCTGCTCTTAGAGCGCCTATTGAGCAGAAAAAAAATAATCAAAGGATTAATATTCAGGATGATGTGCAGTATAAAATAAATATTTTCTCTCAACAAAATACAAAGGCTAATAATAGAAATATATCTCAAGAACAACAATCATCACCAACCCCTTCTGTTATTATCTGCTCCACAAATAATAAATCAAGTAAAGAGTATGATTTTGTATACTTGCAATTATCCTATCAAAATGTCATTCACCAAAATATTTTAGATCAAATTAAAGATCCGGATAAACTTGATTATTATATAGACAAGCTAAATGCCTTATCGAAAGGTGTTGATGGTTTAAGAGAGAAATTTAAATCAGCGATCAATGAATTTAAAAATAATAAAGATGCTTATATTGATTATTGGATGGAGGTCTATAATCAAATAAAATCGAATGATTTTAAAACGGAATCTGAAATTAGAAACTTTTTAAAAAACAACAATATTCCCAGATCGTTAATTAAAGAATTATTATCAGGAAAAATTAAATCTAAAAGCGATATGGAAAAATCACTTGAAAAGATATTTCCATTTTTGAAATTACCTGATGATCTCTCTAATTTATCCTTAGATGATTTAGATAAATTATATAATAGTCTATCTCAATTCTTTGATAATATTTTTAAAGTTATGCCCAATGTTTCTATTAGTGAGGATAGAATTAATACAATCACTTCACATCAAGATGAACTAAGAGCATTAATTAATAAAAAAGAAAATGCGTCAATAAAAGAAAAATTAGAGCAAATAAAAGAAGTATATCGAGCGCTTACGACAACTCAAAGTGCATTAGAACTTGAAATAATGTCAAATTCTTTATCTGGAATGGCGTTATTAACTTTTTTATTAGCAAAAACACGAGAATTAACATTAAAAGTGATGTTACAGCGTTCTGAAAATGAGCAAAAACTCTTTGAGGAAATGCAAAAAGTGACGGAAAAATCACTTAAAGAAAAAATTGACGATCAAAAAAACCAAATAAAAAAGCAAGAAGAAATTCAGTTTTGGGCAGGTATTGGTTTAAAACTGTTAGCTGGATTAGTCGCCATCGTTGCGGGTATTGCTTCTATTTTTACTGCAGGCGCTTCCATGGCCTTAATGGCGGTTGCAGTTGTATTAATGGTCGCGGATGCTGCACTAACTGTTGCAGATGAAGTGTACCAAGCGATACATGGCACATCGTTTATGGATGAATTAATGCAACCTCTGACTGAAGCTTTGATGGAGGCTTTAGATAAGGTGGTCGATTTTCTAGCTGATGTGATTTATAACGCTATCGATGAATTAAAGAAATTAGGTATAGATAAAAAAATTATTGAGGATATAAAAAACTCAATACAAGATAAATTAAAAATGGGGCTTAAGGGGTTAATTACCGCAGTTTTATTTATTTCCGCAATTGCATTAAGTTTTGTTGTTGGTCCAGCTATGAATGGCATAACAAATGTAGCGAAGCAAATAATTAATCAACAAGTCAGAGATATGTTGAAAAGAGTCTTCAATGAAGCACTTGAACTTATGATGGGAAAAATGATTAAAGAAATCATTGTTCAAGTATTTGAAGAGGCGATAAAGAAAATTAACGCACTATTTGCTAAAGAGATCAGCCAGAAGGCAGGTGTGATGTTAAACAGAACCGTAGTTATTTCTAAGTTAATTAATGCAACAGCAACAAATGCAGTTAATATTTATAGTAGTGTTCTTTCTGCAAAAATTATGCAATCTGTCGCTGACAGTAAAAAATTAGATACCATATTAAATCTTATTCAAAAGTTAATGGATAAGATAATGGAAAGTTATCATGAGAATATCGATACTATCACTGGAATTTTAAAAAATATGAGTGAAAAATCTTCTATAAGTAATCGGACTAAATCAGACATGATTAGAAATATATCTATTTAATCAAGTTTATCTTTAATAAGGTATTAATATGAAAATAAGTAATGATAATGTATTTAATAACTATAAGTCTAAATTTAATGATATCCTTGATAACAAGGATGTTATTAATGATAGTAAACTAAATAAAGAAAATTTAGAGAGTTTAAGTAAAGATATTGATAATAAATTAAATAGTTCTTTAGAAAGAATAAAAAATAAATCAAAACCAATTCTAGTTGAACCAGAAGTAAAAACTCCGGATATAAAAAAGATATTAAAATCACTTGAAGTTGATAACGACAATGATATTTATGATCATATGAAAACAGATAAATCGAGTATGTTTAATTTCATCTCTACTGATATGATGAAATTAATCAACTTAATTGTTAAATATTTAGAGTCTATAATTAAAAAGTTCGAAGCATCTAGAGAAATGGGCGTGATGCTGATGAATATTGAATTAAATATGGCTGATCAGATAAAAGATAATCTTAATAAAAAAGCCAATATTATGATTGGTGCCGCAATTACGAGTGCGGGTATTTCAATGGCAGTTCATGGTATGGGGGCTTTTGTTTCAATTAAAGGGATGGGGAAAGATCTTATTGGTCATTCTAACCCAACGATGATCACCGGTAACTTAGTGACTTCAACAGCGGACCCTTTGGCTCGAGTAGCAGACCAAACTTTGCAGTCTCAAGGAATTGTACTTGATGGTAAGCAAAAAGTATTGGAAGCAAGAGGAAATATTAATAATCATGTTATTAATAATAATAATGAGATGCAACGCGAAATAACGGAAGTGATAAAAGCATTGTTACAAGCTATTGAAGCAATTATTCATGCGCAGCAAGATGCTGCTTCTGCAATTGGTTCGAATGTAAGAGGATAATTTATGGCTAAAGCTATTGATTCAGGGATGTCTAATATAGCAAGTCATTCAAAAATTTATTCTTCAGATAATAATGTTGTTTCTACATCTAAAAATGAAAAAACCGTTTTAGATGATATGAATGAGTTATTAATAAATATAAGACGAGAAAAAAAAGATTTTGATCTTGAACACTGGATTAGTTGTAATAATTTAAAGGGAAAAACAGAGAGGGAAATATATGTTTCTCTCTCTGCACAATATGATAAAAATGTTATTTTTCATAATCAATGCTTAAATACCATAAAAAAACTAGAGCCAATTATAAAAGATGAAATTGCGGATGCTGGTTATTCTACAGATTCATTGAGTGATTTTTTTTATGAGGTTAAGCAATCAATAGTTGTGGGTAAAAATGACTATTTAGATGTTTTAAAAGATGTTTTTTCCAATTATATGAATTATGTAAGAGACTTAAGAGAGGCAATAACATCCATTATCCAATATACTAAAGCGGGTAAGAAAGATGGATATATAGCAATTAATTATATTGAATTAAAAAAAATATTGGAGAATGTTAAAAAAGAGTATCAGGAAAAATTAAGAGAGAAATCATTTTTTTACACTAAAATTTTATTTGAATATCAAAATGATGGAAATTACATTAGAAAAATAGGAAAAAACTTAATAAGTTATAAAGATAAAGAACAAATTCATCAATCATTAAATGCAATAGAAAAATTATTAACAGATATAAAAGGCATTAAGGTAATAAAGGAAAATCACGCATCAGAAATAAAAAATGATATTGGATTAAATTTTATTGGCCACATCGATTTTGATGATCTTGATAATTTCCTGAGTAAAATAAATACGGATATCTCTATGGATGGCGTATTATCAGATGCTGAGATAGAGAAAAAAAGAGAACAACTACTTTATGATAATACATCTTTATTTGGTTTAGTTAGACCTGGTTTTGATATTGAAGAAGAGATGAGAAAAGTAAAAGAAGATAATGAAAATAAAAAAGAAGAAGCAAAATATAAAAATATTTTACAAACTGAATTTGATTTATTTAAAAAATCGCTTGATTCATTAGAAAAGAGAATGAATTCTAATCTTGATGAACTCTCTAAAAAATACAGCTCAGCAAATAGCAATTATGATAATTTTGTTAAAATAGTGAGCAGTACAATGAATACATTATTAGAAATGGCGAAAGGTTTTTTACGATTTTAACTTTTTATAGAGATTAAAAGTAAAGTTTATATTTTTAGAGAAAATAGCCCAATAGTGCTAACGTTTATGTGTTGTTTTAAGTTTTGTTAAAATATTAATTTTAATTTTTTCTTGAAACAACTTCTTTTATTTTTATATAAAAGGTTAATGTTATGGCTACAGCTATTAATTTTGATGTACCTAAAAGTAATCATAAACCACATGTAGAAAATAAGTTCTATAATGTGCAAACACATAATCAAGATGAATTTTTGAATAATTCAAGCTTTTTATTAGAAGACATAAAGAGAGAGTATCAAGATCTTTATATTAACGATAGTAAATATGATAATAAATTTGAATATCTCTCTAGCAAAGAAAAAGGTTTTTACCTTGATGAACAATATGTAAAAAATAATATTAATCAAAAGAAAAGTTTAAATGAAATTAGTTATGCTTCTCGTGCCATAGAAAATGCGCAATCAAATGACAGTTATCCAACAGATTCATTAAGTGATTTATTTGATGAAGTAAAACAATCTATTATCGCGGGTAAAAATGATTATTTAGATGTTTTGAAAGATATTTTTTCCAAGTATATGGATTTTGTAAGAGAATTAAGAGAAATATTATCTGAATTAAGTAGGTCAACAAATGCCAGCGGTAAGGATGGATTTATAAGTGTATTTCCTGTTAATATTACCAATAAATTAATTGGATTTATGCGTAATTTAAAGTCATCATTTTTTTCTATGGAATTTTTTAAAGATAATGATGGCCGATTTTATAGAATGATTGATGGGGAAAAAATATATTATAAAGATGAGGCTGAGGTTAATAATGCAGTTAAGGCAGTAAGAAAATTACTTAGTCAAATTAAAGGAGTATCATTAGTAAAAGAAAGTAATACTAATATGAATTTTTCATTTGAAATTAAATTTGATGTATCGGGGATTAAAAAATTAAAGGAACATTTATTTAATATGCCAAATGGTTGGTCGGATATATTACAAACAGAGTTTGAATTATTAAAGAAAACATTCGATACCGTTGAAAAAGGCGTTAATACTAACTTGGATGAATTATCAAAAAAATACAGTGCAGCCAATAGTAATTATGATAATTTTGTAAAAATAGTGAGCAGTACAATGAATGCATTATTAGAAATGGCGAAAGGTTTTTTACGATTTTAATTATATTTAGAGTGTTGTTATGGAAAGTAAAGTTATTTTAGGGATAAAAAAGAGCTGATATTTATTTTAATATCAGCTCTTAAATTTATTAATAATAATTTAAATTAAAATTTATACTCTACACCTAACCAGTAATTACGACCATCTTCCATATAACCTTGAGTGTATTCATAAGATTTATCAAATAGGTTATTAATAGAAGCATTAGCAGAAACACCATAACCAAAGTCATAATCTAAACGAAGATCGGTTTTTGCATAGCCTGCGAGTTTGTCATCTTCATCAATACGGTTATAAGTCCAGCCTTGTGCTTCTTCCATAATGGTAAAGCGAACTTGTTCAACTGGAATAAACGTCATCCACATATAAGCTTTATGTTTTGGTAAGCCTTCAATATGTTCGATTTTTTTCGGGGCACTGTGAATATAGCTATAGTTTACACCAAGTTCTAACCAATCAGTGACGTTGCCTTTCGTGCCTAAATCAAGACCCACGTAGTCGATGCGTCCACTATTTTGGTTTTGGAAAAATGCTTTGCCATCACGATAAACTGTGTGTGCCATAATTGCATCACTGACTCGGTTGTAGTAAATGCTGGTTTGGTAACCCCATTTATCGGTAATGTGCCCTTCATAGGTTAAGTCGAACGATAATGCACGTTCAGGATCTAAATCAGGATTAATAATCCCTTTTGATCCATCTTTTGGTTTCTCAGTGGTATAACGCTCTTTTTGCGTTGGGAAACGACTACGATCAGATATCGAGAAGCGGACAGTATCGTCATTGGCTAAAGAATATTTTGCCATCATTTCCCAGTTAAAAGCGGTTTGTTTGTTGTTATCAGCGCCTTTATCGGTATCAACACTGTCACGCCAATCATAGCTAATGGCACCCACTAAATCGAGATCATTGGTGACAACCCATTGGTATTCTGTGGCTAAAGACCATGTTCTGTCTTTATAACGCATCCAATCGCCACCTTTCTCTTTTTGAGCGCGGTGAACGTCATCTTTCCAATGTGCGGCAAAAGAGAGTAGGTCACTGTCACGTGTATCAATACCTAATTGCAATGCCGCGCCTGTGCTGTAGTCGTCATAGTGGCTATAGTCAGGAGTATCCCCTTTTTTTGGATACATATAGAGGGTATTTTCAAATTTATCGTGATAAGCACGGCTTTGTAGATTAATGCCATCGGTGATTTGTGTTACACCGCTATAGTAATAGCTCTCTTTGTTGTAATCTGGCCATGCCCAATATTTAAATTTACCCTTACCTAATGTTGATGGTGGGCTATTTTTTTCACCGTCTTGTTTTACATAAGTCAGGGTATATTCGTCAGAAGCGCGTGGCGTCCAACCGACTTTAATCATGCCGCGCTTATCGTCAGTGGCTGAATTATCACGACGTCCATGTGTACCGGCTGCTTGATTATTTTCGTCAGCCCCCGGAATTGGCGTAAAGCGTTGTTTTAATTGGCTACCACTGATTTGAATAAAGCCTAAATCACTGCGAGCACCTAAACGCGCACTCATGTTATGTGCATAATCAGCACCGCGAGCAAAACCTTGAGAATAAGCAATACTTCCTTCTAAGGGTTTTTTCGGTGTCGCAGTGGTGATATTGATAGCGCCGCCCATTAAGTTAGGGCCTTGCAGTAATGAGGTATAGCCTTTGTTGACTTCAATACTTGCTAGATCATTGGTGGTAAAGCGGGCTAAGTCTAAGTTGCCATCATAAGGAACATACGTTGGAATACCATCAAAGAATACAGGCACTTGGCGGCTATCAAAGCCACGCACTTTAATGGTGTATTCATTGCGGTTGCCCGATTTTTGCATCACAACACCGGGTAATGTAGCAATAGCTTGTGCCGCATTGACTTTATTTTGTTCAAGCATCTGCTCTTGTGTTAACACATCTGGATTGGCTGCAATCGGGCTACTCCAAACGGTTAATAGATCAGGCGTTGAATGTCCATAAGTAGTGTCAGCAAGCGCAATACTTGGTAGTAGAGCAACAGATAAACAGTAGCATAGAGGTTTTAATTTCATCATTCCAATCTCAATTTGCAGTCAGTATATAATTTTTTATATAACGAATTGCGTAAAAATAAATGAATAAAATGAGTGCTGACAATACGTTAGCACTCGGTTTTGTTTATTATTGATTAAATAGGTAAATACTCATTTACTCATAAGTTATTATTTTTATTTAATCTTTTGGGTAAAGACGAACTTTAATATCCGTCGGTGGTGCATAATAAGGCGCAGACGTTACCATTAAACGAATGCCTGTTTGTGCGTATTTTTCAATCGTATTCAGGTTAATTCCGCCAGCCAACGAAAGATGGCATTGAGGTGCAATTTGAGGCGCTTCATGTTGGAGTTGAGCAATATCTTCAACGGAGAATTTATCAAGCTGTAAGATATCTGGTTGGGCTTTTAACGCTTCTCTTGCTTGTTCAATATCGTCAGCTTCTACCACGATACATTTTTCAGGTGCCGCTTGGCGTAACTGTTTAACATGCTGTGCCCAATTATCTGGCTCTGATAAAAATCGGCGATGATTAGCAAAGAGCAAAATAGTTTCAGAACAACCTTGGCGATGGATCACACCACCGCCCGCAAGTACCGCTTGTGTTGCCAGTAACTTGGTATTTGGGATATTTTTACGGGTACACGCAATTTGCCCTTTCGGTTGATAGTGGTGATAGATTTCTAGCATTTTCGCCATATAGTCACTCACACCACAACTCCACTCCAGCACGTTTTGTACCACTTTCCAGCCTTGATGTAGTGCATCAGCACGACCTTCTGCTGTGATTAAACAATCGCCTTTGTCGGCAAAATCACCGTCTTGTCGATGTGCTTTTACCTCTAACCCTAACTTTTCTAATAAACGGCAACCTAGCGTGATCCCACTAACACAGCCTGCTTCACGACGTGTAAATGTCATCGTACCTAATTGATCACTGATATTCAGGGCGCGACTTGTTAAATCACCATACTGAATATCTTCCATCAATAAATTATCAAGAAAGGCATCCGGGTAATAAATCATAGTGTTAACTCACTTTCTGGCACGACATCCCAAGAAACCATCGCCCAATCACGCGTAGGCGAAATCAGTGAAACGCCATTTTTAATGCTGTTATGATAGTAGTTTGTTAAACGTGTTATTTCATCTTCACTTAAAGGCCCTACGGAGAAGTTGATCCCCTCAATAAATTGCTCAAGGCTATTGAAATTACTTTGGCAATTACGGCTACGGATATAATCCACTTTAGGGTGAATACCCATTTGGTTAAGCATATTTACTGCATAAATGTAGGTTGGTAGCGTAGGAATATCTCGACCCAGTAAGCGAATAATGCGTTGATCAACAAAAGTTGGGGATACGGTGTGGGTCGTATAAACACGTAATTTAGCTTGGCGATTAAGCTTTAATAGCGCAGCTTTTAAATCCATCACGAGCGTTGAGCGTGAAGCGACCGCAATATCACAACGAGGAAGTGCATCCCAGCTATCTTCCCATGAGCAAGTGATAAAGTCGGCGTGATTGATGCCTGCTTGTTCAGCTCTACGTTTAGCCACTGCGAGCATGCCTGTACTGTAATCAATACCAATGACTTTTTTGAATTTATCCGCAACATGAATGCTGATAGAGCCAGGGCCACAACCCACATCTAATAAGGTTTCTGCACCTGTAAAATCCATCATTTCACGAAACTTAATTAAATAAGGATCGTTAGGATTGGCACAGGTTTCTGCCATTTTTTCAGCACGTTTATCCCAATGTTCTGGCTCTTTTTTGGTTCTTTCAGCCTGTACCATGTGGTTTTTATAAAGTTCAGCAAAATCTGTGGTTTCAATGGTGTTCATATTCTTGCCTATATTCATTGTTATTATCCGAGTAGGCGTGAAAATGCGCCTGAATATCTGTGGTTTTTACACCATAAAGGTGTGCTAAATTGTTGGGTGTCAGCAAAATCTCAGGACTATTTTGCAAAACAGGAGCATGAGGTGTCAGTAAAATGACATCATCAGCCAATGAAGCGGCATGTTGTGGATGGTGTGTTGACATAAAAACACTGATCCCTAATGCTTTTAATGCCTTAACTTGGGTAAGTAGTTTTATTTGATTACCAAAATCAAGGCTGGCCGCGGGTTCATCCATAACCAGTAATTTGGGCTGTTGTACTAAAGCACGAGCAATCAAGACCATCTGCTTTTCACCACCACTTAAGGTATCAAAAGTTCGGTGAGCAAGATGAGAAAGCGAGAGCATTTCTAAGGTTTCCATTGCCATTGTTTTATCTTGATAACTTGGCATAGAGAAAAAGGATAAATGTGCACCTCGTCCCATCACAACCATATCGATAACATTGAAAGAAAAGGGGATATGCGTTGCTTGAGGAACATAAGCAACTACTTTGGCAAGTTCTGTTGGTGACCACTCACTTAGTTTTTTCCCCGCAACATTAATCTCACCTTCAATACAAGGTATTAGCCCTAACAACGTTCGCATCAGTGTGGTTTTTCCACAACCATTTGCACCTAATAAGCAGATGATTTGCCCTTGTTCGATGTGGAATGAGAGATCTTTAATTAAGGTTTTGCCTTTATAGCCAATGGCGAGCTGTTTTGCATTAGCAATGATCATGCGCCTTTCCTTGTTCTAAGTAACAACATTAGGAAGAATGGCGCACCAATGGCGGAGGTTAAAATACCCAATGGAAGTTCAATACTGGCAATAGTGCGAGCTAGTGTGTCAGTGATTAACAGCATAATGGCGCCCACAAGCAAAGAAACAGGCAGTTGTTGGCTAAAGTTAGCACCCACTAACAATCTTGCAATATGCGGCACTATTAAGCCTAGCCAGCCAATAATGCCCGCAATAGAAACGGCACTTGCGGTTATCAATGTTGCTGACAAAATAAAAACTAACCGCGTCACTTCGACATTTAAACCTAATGCTCTGGCTTCTTCATCAGATAAACTGAGGATATTCATACGCCAGCGCAATAAAATCAGCGGAATAAAGCCAACCAGCATTAACGGTGCGACAGAAAATAAATCAGAGGCGGTAATAGTTGAAAGCCCCCCTAAAAGCCAGAAGGTAATTGAGGGCAATTGCGTATAAGGATCAGCGAGAATTTTCATTAATGAAATTGCCGAGCCACATAATGCACTAATCGCAATACCAACTAATACAAGGGAAAGGACAGGGTCATGTTGTTTAGCAAGCCTTGCAATAAAATAGACTAAGGCAACCGTTGCCAAACCGCCTGCAAAGGCAAATAGCTGAATAGACAACATCGATTGCCCAAGAAAAATACCTAAAACAGCACCCACGCCCGCACCTGATGAAACGCCAAGAATATCAGGAGAAACCAATGGGTTACGGAACATACCTTGATAAGCAGCTCCCGCAATAGCGAGTCCTCCACCAATTAAGATTGCCGCAAGAACACGGGGAAATCTTATTTGCCAAAAGACGGTTTCAGTTCTGCTGTATTCTACATTGCCTATTAATTTATTACTTACCAGCGTCCACAGTTCATTAGCGGTAAGTGAATACTTACCACTGGTGATTGCAATTAACGCAACGATGAAGAATACCGCAAATAAAAGCGTGATACGTACTGATTGACTCATGAATACCCCAGCAATTGCTGACATTGTTCAGCACTTAATTGCGTATGGTAAAAATGAGCAAAGTAATTTTGTAGATCTTGAGCGGCTTGCTTTTCTATTCGAACGTCAAAATGGCTCTGTAAGCGACGCATCCCCATTAAACGGTTGATACCCGGAGGGCCATCTAACCAACCAAATGGTAGCCCTTTAAACAGTAACACTTTGTTGTTTTTAACGGCTTGAATGCTGTTCCATACAGAACTTTGTGTGATTTGCTGATAGGCATTTTCATCTTGTGTGATGATAATTTCAGGGTTCCACATTAACAGTTGTTCAGGGGAAACATCAGTCAAACCAGTAAAATCAGGAATATCAACCACGTTTTCAAAACCTAAGGCTTCAATGGCTTCTGTGTGAATAGAGCCTCTTGCACCCGTTTGTAATCCTTTGGCACCTCGAGCAAGATAAAAACGTGGACTCTCTTTTTGTTCAGATACAAAAAGCGCGGCATCACTAAGATATTGCTCTGCAATCTGCGCTAATGTTTCTGCTCTTTCTGCAACACCTAATAAAGCCCCTGTTTGGCGTAACTGAGCTGGGCTATCTTTTAATATGCCATCAATTAACACATAAGGTACACCCGTTTGATCAGAGACACGCTTCGCTAATGAGCGATAGGTTTCATCCACATTACCACTATCAATAATGATATCGGGCTCTAACGTCAGTAAAGCTTCTAAAGAGAGTGTACTTCCTCGCCCTGATAAACGTCCTAAACGGGGGAGTTTGCGTAGTTCATCTGAAAATAAAGGGCTTTTTTCTAAATTAAGTGAGGAAAAACCCAATAATTTTTCAGGTGCTAATGCGAGTAACAATTGATCAGTAGGCGGTCCCGCACTAATCACCCGATGGATTGTGGCTGATGCAGGAATATGACCAAATTGTGCTGCAATACGCGAGGTTATTGCGGCTCTTACCGAATGTGGAAGTGCCGATAATGTCGCAATAGTCGTGAGGTAAGTTAGAAATTGTCGTCTGTGGATCGCCATAGGTTCACACTGTTTATTGTTTTATATTGATATCGTTATTTCATTTATTCTACAGCGAAGAATACTATCTTTCCTTTGGCTTAAGTCAAGGGATCATCAGTCAAAATCAAATCTCGGCACACATCTGAAAAACTTTATTCGAAATAGTGTATAACCTAGGGCTATAATCAGCATTCTTGGAAAATTAAAGCGCGTATTAATACGAGTGTTTTTGGATAGTTGCGATATAAAATGAAGAAAAAACGCCCCTCATTACAGGATGTAGCTTCGCGAGTTGGTGTTACCAAAATGACCGTGAGTCGTTTTTTGCGTAACCCCGAACAAGTCTCTGAAGCTTTACGAGAAAAAATTGCGCGTGAATTAGAGAGCCTTAATTATATTCCTAATCGCGCTCCTGATATTTTATCTAATTCGACCAGTCATGCGATTGGGGTATTACTACCTTCTTTAACTAACCAAGTTTTTGCCGAAGTTATTCGTGGCATTGAATCAGTGACCGATAAATACGGTTATCAAACTATGTTAGCGCACTATGGATATCGTGCTGAAAAAGAAGAAGAGCGCTTGCTTTCATTACTCTCTTATAATATCGATGGGCTTATTCTTGCTGAAAGAACGCACACACCAAAAACAATAAAAATGTTAGAAACTGCGGGTATTCCTGTGGTGGAGATCATGGATAGCGTTTCGCCTTGTTTTGATTCGGCAGTAGGATTAGATAACGTTGATGCTTCAAAACAGATGGTCAATGAGATGATCAAACGTGGATGTAAACGCGTTATTTACCTTGGCGCAAGACAGGATGAACGAACCTTAATGCGTTTAAACGGTTATGAAAAAGCAATGCAAAATGCGGGTTTACCTGTTGGTAATGTGATGACGCCAAAAAGCTCATCTTATTCATTAGGGGCTGAATTATTACATGCTGCACGTAAGCAATATCCTGATTTAGACGGACTTTATTGCACCAATGACGATATTGCGATTGGTGCTGTTTTTGAATGTCAGCGTTTAGGTATTTCCGTGCCAGAGGATATTGCAATATCGGGTTTCCACGGACACGATGTTGGACAAGTGATGACGCCTCGTCTGGCGAGTATCTTTACCCCTCGTGATGAAATGGGGCAACAAGCAGCTGATCTATTGCTTAAACGAATGAAAGGTAAAGTTGCGCGAGGCCAAGTGATTGATGTTGGTTTCCGCATTATTACTGGTGAAAGTATTTAAATATTTAACTTATTGATATTAAAATAAATTAATAATTTTATGAACCCTATTGTTATATGATTAACAGTAGGGTTTTTTATTGAGATACCTTCTCTCTTTCAGCGTTATTACTTCCCATTTTGCGGTGAATAAAAAGAAGCTGATCAGATGTTTTGTTGTCAGTTTGTAGATCATCTTACTTTCATTTGAGAGTCGCTTCACATTTTCGCTCCTTAGTTGATCTTCGTTGTTGTATTCACCTTACCACTTCGGATATGTTACCCGTAACAGTTACGGGTAACATTACAAAAAAGACTTAATATCTGCCTTAAAGGAGCATTCTATGAACGATACCCAATCCCTACACCATGTTTTTATCTTAATGGGGGTATCAGGCAGCGGTAAATCTGCGGTCGCAAGTGGTGTGGCACAACGTACAGGTGCGGCATTTTTAGACGGTGATTTCCTGCACCCTCGCTCAAATATTACTAAAATGGCATCGGGGCACGCTTTAAATGATGAAGATCGTAAGCCTTGGTTAAAAGCATTAAATGATGCAGCATTTGCGATGCAAAGAACCAATGAAGTTTCGTTAATTGTTTGTTCTGCATTGAAAAAACAGTATCGAGATATGTTAAGAGAGGGCAATCAATGTCTACACTTTTTATATTTAAAAGGTGACTATGAGCTAATTGAAAGCCGCTTAAAAGCACGTAAAGGGCACTTCTTTAAACCTCAAATGTTAGTGACTCAATTTGAAACCCTAGAAGAGCCAACAAAAGCTGAAAATGATGTATATGAAATTGATATTTCAATGCCACTTGATGACGTGATTGAAAGTGCAATTAAGACAATAAATTCAGTCACTCAAAAGACTTTTGAAGGGGAAATGGTATGAGTACATTAACACTGGTGCTAACCGCGGTTGGCTCGGTTTTATTATTGCTCTTTTTTGTGATGTACGCGCGTTTACACGCTTTTATTGCGTTAATGATTGTCGCCATTGGTGCCGGTATTTTCTCTGGCATGCCTTTAGAGAAGATCACACAAACCATGCAAAACGGGATGGGGGGTACGTTAGGTTTCCTCTCAATCGTCGTCGCGCTAGGGGCAATGTTTGGTAAGGTGCTACATGAAACAGGGGCATTAGACCAAATTGCAGTGCGATTATTAAAATATTTTGGTGAGAAACGGGCTAACTACGCATTAGGTATTGCAGGTTTAATCTGTGCTTTACCTCTGTTTTTTGACGTTGCTGTTGTCTTGTTAATTGGTGTTGTATTTGCTGTTGCTCGCCGTACTGGTGGCAATGTGGTGAAAATGGCCATCCCTCTCTTTGCGGGTGTGGCAGGTGCAGCTGCCTTCTTATTGCCGGGGCCAACACCAATGCTGTTAGCTGACCAAATGAATGCTGATTTTGGTTGGATGATTTTAATTGGTTTATGTGCAGCTATTCCGGGGATGTTATTAGCAGGTCCTATTTTCGGTAACTTTATTAGTCGTTACGTCACATTAGAATTACCAAAAGATTTGTCAGAACCAAGTTTAGGTCAAAACAAAATGCCTTCTTTTGGTTTTAGTCTTGCACTTGTGTTATTACCGTTAATTTTAGTGGGCTTTAAAACTATTGGTGCGCGTTTTGTTGAGAAAGAGACTGAGCTATACAATATTCTTGAGTTTGTAGGTCATCCTTTTATCGCTATTCTTGTTGCTTGTTTAGTGGCTATTTACGGTTTAGCTATTCGCCGTGGTATGAGCAAAGAAAAAGTGATGGAGATTTGCTCTGCAGCAATTCAACCTGCTGGGATCATTTTATTGGTCACTGGTGCGGGTGGTGTCTTTAAGCAAGTGTTAGTTGATTCTGGCGTTGGTCCTGCATTAGGTAATGCGTTAATTGGCGCGGGTATGCCAATTGCAATTGCGTGTTTTATCCTTGCAGGCGCTGTGCGTGTGATCCAAGGTTCAGCGACCGTTGCGTGTTTAACTACGGTTGGTTTAGTTTTACCAGTTATCAATGAGCTGGGCTATAGTGGTGCTCAAATGGCAGCATTATCAATCTGTATTGCGGGTGGCTCTATTATTCTTAGCCACGTTAATGATTCAGGTTTCTGGTTATTCGGTAAATTTACTGGCGCAACAGAAGCACAAACATTAAAAACATGGTCATTGATGGAAACTATTCTCGGCACAACGGGTGCTGTCGTAGGTATGATTTTCTTCGCTTTTTTATAAAATTGAATCTTTATTTTCTTGTAATTAGCGCGTCTTTTGACGCGCTTTTTTTCATTGCTATAAATGACTATGAAATGTGACAGAAAATATCCCGTTTCTCATTAATCTATAGGTTTATTTATTAAGTGGGCAAACTAGGGCTGTTATTTTATGGTTGACTATAATTCGCTTTTTATTAAACACACGGATTGTAATATCCACACCATCACGCTAATTCGAGATTCGATTTTAGCATCAAGTAATAAATTACAAGATAAGCTCAATTTGCTTGATGAAATGGAACATCTCTTTAGCCAGATGTTGGATAATTCGCAGTCATTGACTCAATTTCTAAATGAAGTGGATACGCATTTTACACATAGCCGAGAAGAGATAGACGATTTCTCAAGTTGGTTGAAAAAAATTAAAGATAGCGCCAGCAATATTGATAGGCTTTCCAGTCAGGCGAATCTTTTATCAATTAATTCAGCAATTGAAGCTGGACACATCGGGCGTGAAGGGGCGGGATTTTCAGTCTTAGCTCAAGAGATGAAAAAGTTGTCATTAGAGATCCAAAAACAAGCATCTTCTATTGCTAGCATTAATAATAATTTAGGTGCTCGCTTTATTCCCGTTAAAGAAACTACAGAAAAAAACCAACAGCAAGTTCAACAAGTTAAAACACTGGTTGAAGAAGGACATCAAAATTTAACGTCACTGTCAGAACAAGCTAGCGAGCTTAAACATATTTTTACCTTTCTTTCGATGCAACAGTTTTTTAATACGGTCAAACTTGATCATGTTTTATGGAAAGAAGCGATTTATATTCACTTATTAAATAATGATGATGAACACTGTGTTAATCAGCATACAGAGTGCCGTTTAGGGAAATGGTATTATCAAGGTGATGGTAAAAAATTTGCAAAAACTGACGCCTTTCGTCGCTTAGAAGAACCCCATAAATTAGTGCATGAATGCGGACGTTTAGCATTAAAGGCCAATATAGAAGATAATCAAGAAGCGGTTGCACACTATATAGAGAAAATGGAACAAGCCAGCGTTGATGTTATCAAATATGTCGATGTTTTATTAAATTTAGATAATTACTAACTTGATGAATAAAACAACAAAAATAAAAAGGAGCGATAAGCTCCTTTTTGTGTGTTGAACCGCGTGAATTAGCTCTTGTTTATTAAGGTATTCAATTGGCTATAAAGTGTATTGGCACTGCTTTCATAACCTTCACGAGAAAGATGAACACCATCAGGTCTTGCTAAATCATACAGCGCCCATGCTTTTATCGAACATTCGCCACCCATATAATCACGCCAATCCCAAAAGAGCGTTTTCTCTTGTTGAGCCACTTCTTTTTGAATTCTGATAATATCGCTTAGCCATTGAGGCTGTTGTGAGCGACAGTCAAGTGCTTCTTTATTCTTGATTGAGTCAGAAGGTCCAATTAATAAAATGGCGCTATTGGGAGCTTGTTGGCGAATTTGGCGAATTTTATCCGTAAGCTGTTGGCGATAGGCGTTCAAATCGAAAGTGTCATTAAACGCTTCATTTGTGCCATACGCTAAAATCACCATATCAGGGTTTAATTGTCCTAACGTTTCAGTCCATTGTGTACCCCATTTATCCATCATATTGATAGTGGCACCATTGATGCCTAATGAGGAAAGCATTACGCCAGGCTGTTGATTAGTGATCAACCAACCGCCTAATTTAACAGGCTGATTTTTGCTGACGGTAATACTAACAGGGAATGTCATGGCTGTTGGGTTTGAAAACTGCCATTTACCTTGCGTTTGCGATAATGAAAGCACTTTATTTGTTGATGATTGTACATTCATTTGTGCTGTTGTTGGGGCTTTATAGAGTGCTTGCAATTGATAACGTTGCTGAGTGACTGGGTTTTCAGATAACTGTAATTTTGCCCATTTCGCTTGAGGCTCACTAATAAAGCCACCTAATGGAAAATCAGGATCGCTATCTTTTCTGCTCGAAAGCAGTGTCCACGCTTTTTTATCACTCTGATATTGTACGTTTGCAATACGTTGACCTGCGATATTAGTCGGGGGAATAAAACCAATGCCGCCATTGCCATAGTCTGCTTGAAAACGCTCACGCAACTTACCACTGAAAAAGTCAGCCGCAGTATGGGAATCACCTAACTGAACGATATGCACCGTTTGGCCGCCTTGTTGTAATTTCTTAACAAAGCCTGCAAAGTGAGGATCGTGATAGTTGTAAAGTTGTCTTGAACCATCAGCAGGTAATACTGTGGGTGTCGGTAACTTCACCGTTTTTTCAGTGTCTTGATTACAAGCGACTAAGAGTGAAACCAAGGCCAGTATGATTGAACTACTGACTAAGGTTTTACGCTCAAGGATGTGCGTTAGTTGTTTCATTTACAATGACCGTGTTTTTATCTTTTACATCATCAACTGCATTATCTTCTTTCGTTTCTTCTTGAAGATGAATACGTGAGAATACGTGTTGAGCAATAATTTGCTGACCTTTTAAGCTAAAATGAATGCCATCACCAGCTCTTAACTTAACACGACTACTACCATCCCCCATATAATCAGAATAAATATCTTTTTCATATTTAAACATATCATTGACGGAAAGGTAAATTTCGCCCATTTTCTCAGCTTCTTCACGGTAAAGTTTATCAAGATATGCCATCCCTTCGGATAACTTCTGCTTGCGCATATTAGGTGGCCCAACCCAAATAACCGTGACATTATTCTGTCTGGCATTTTCTATAATGCTTGCAATTCGCGCTCGGTAGGCTGATTCCCATGCTTCGCTTGCAAATTTTAAGTAGCGTCCTCCACCATCTGGAGGCATATCCCAAGGATCGTTAGGGCCTAAAAAGACCACTAATAATTTAATAGAGTCATCACTGGCTAATCGCGTTGCAATCGTTTGAGGCCAATTAAAAAAGCGAGGATAAGCCAGCCCTGTACTTTGCTTACTTAAATCAATACTACTGATGTTGTAGTCCGCTTGAAGTTGGCGTTTAAGTAAAGGAGCAACACCCTGCATCATTGAGTCGCCTGCAAATAAGACTTTATCTTTAGGTGATAAAATAATTTCTGTCTTTTGTACGATAGGCTTTAAGGCTTCCAAAGCAGCATCAGACACATCCGTAACTGAATGGTAAAATAATCCACTCATTGCTTGTTTACGTTGCAGTAATTGTGGAAAGCGTTGCGTTAATTGGGATGCAGGTCGTGTATAACCATTAAAGAAATGCAATCCCACCGCAAAGCCTTCTGGAAGTTGCTCCGATGTTGAGATTTGTTCTATTGGCTTTGCCTGATTATCAGGATGATTAACTTGTAGATAATCTCCATAGCTTTCTACCGCAACAAATACGCCATCACGCAGTTGTCCTCCCACTTGCCAAGCATAATAATGAGAAAGTCCAGACCAAGGCGCAGGACGATGATATTGCTGCTGCCAAAAGCGCTCTAGTGATGTTTGGTTTAGCCAAATCAGCAAGAGGGTACTTAACAGTACCATTAAAGCGACTTTTGCTGTCTTTTTTAAGTTTGAGCAGAAATCAAAAGCTGGCATAAATAAATCCTGGCACCCCATCTGGAGACAACATAAAAATAATTGTGAGGATCAATGCAAGTGGCAGAGGATAAACATACCACGGCACTCTTTTCTCAAGACGAGCCACAATATCCCTTAAGGTGACAAAGCAAGGGTAAAGTAAGAAAAGTCCCCAGAACATAAAGAGCGTTAAGCCTTCAGCTTGTAATGAAGCCCAAGCACCTGCACTAAAGAGTTGTTGTATCAAAACAAGAGCATCTCCGATTGTTTGGCTGCGGAAAAAGATCCAAGCAAAGCAAACAAAGTGGAACGTGATAATCCATGATAACAACATATTTAACGAAGATAGCGCAGTGGGTGGCGCATTTTTCTTCACAGGAAACAGGCGGTGTTTAATATTTAATAACACTACGCCAATTCCATGAATTGCGCCCCAAATAATAAAGGTCATTGCTGCGCCATGCCACAATCCTGAAATGACCATTGCTGCAAAAGCATTAAAGTTCTGTCTGATAACGCCTTTACGATTGCCCCCTAAAGGAATATAGACGTAATCGCGAATAAAGGTAGATAGACTGATATGCCAACGACGCCAGAAATCAGCGAGGTTGATCGCTAAATATGGCGCATTAAAGTTACGAGGCACGATAAAACCGAGCAATAAGGCAATACCTGTCACTAGATTGGTATAACCCGAAAAGTTGAAATAGATATGCCATGCGTAGGCATAGATAGCCGTTAAGACTTGCCCGCTTTGCGCTAAATCGGGTGCATTAAAAACAGGATCAACATAGTTTGTTGAGAACCAACCACTTAACCAAAAGAGTTTTGCGATAGCTAAAACAATCAGCATGATCGCCCCTTTATAATCAATGATTTTTCGTGTTGGTGCCTGAATTTGAGGGAGAAATTCTTTGGCGCGATTAATTGGCCCCGCCACAATGCTTGGGAAAAAGCATAAATAAAGAACGACATCTAAAAAAGGCGCTTTAGGGATCTCTTTTCGACAAACGGAAACCACATAACTGACCGAGTGAAAAATATAGAAAGAGAGTCCTAATGGTGCCAGCAATTCAATAAGAGGAAGCTCAATACTGAGTCCCCATTGCTGGAATGCCTGTGTCAGTGATTCTTGGAAAAATGAGTAGTATTTAAAGGCAGTAAAATAAACAGCAACCAATAATCCCAATAGCCAATAGATGACTTTAGAAGAAGTGTACTTAGTTAATATATTTGCCAGTAAATAAATAAAGAGTGTATAGCTTAATAAGATAATCGCAGGACGATAATCTGCATAAAAGAGAAAAGCATAACTGACTGTAATCAGTAGAATATTTTGGATCTTAATCTGCTTTTGAAAGAGCCAGTATAGAATAAAAAAGCTAACAAAGGCTCCGAGAAACTCGAATGAAAAAAAATTCATAAATGGCTCTAAGGGTGTGATTTAAAAGTCATACCAAACGTATTACCACATATATTATGAATTCTAAGCCGGCTTTCAATCAAAAGATTGTCTTGTGATAAATAAAAGCCACTTTTCTCTAGAAAGAAAAGTGGCTTTTTACACAATGAAAGCCTGCTAAGGCCTAACTTTCTTGTTTCGACTGCAACTGAACTTGGGTGATCAGTTTTTTATTTGAGTCGAACATTTCGGTCAGATAATCGTTGTAACTTGAGCCCATTTCTGAGTAACCTTTCAAGTCAGTGATTAACTGGCGAGAGTCGAGTTGCTGTTGCGTCATTCTTTGCTGTGCTCTTGAGGAGCGCAATGAATTGTAGGCGCGGTGCGTATTGAGATTACGCATATAAGCAATCACAGAGCCTTCAATATCAGGGTAGGCTGCATAGCCTTTGGTTTTCCCTGGTACATTATTGCAAGACTGACTCCCACATCGCATACCGAATAAGTTATTGTTTTGCTGTGCCAACTTCGATGTGCCCCAACCTGATTCTGTAGCGGCTTGCGTTGCGACAAAGTGTGTCGGAATAATGTCAACGCGAGTCAATAACGAATCCCAATTTACTTTTTTGGGGCTGGTACATGTAACGCCATAGTATTGACAGATCTCACGCAGTTTTTTTAACTCTGCGCTGCCCCAGTGCTGGGCTTTACGTTGAGCGAGTAACCACTCACGATCTCTCAAAATCTTATTATTAACATTGTCAATAATAGGAACTATGACATTTAAAAACGCTTTCTTACGCTGCGTTCCCGATGGGTATTTTTTCAAATCTGGCAACGGTGTTGACGTGCTTTTGAAAGAATACGCCTGCAGCATTTGGGAACTGCCGGTACTGGTTGAAGCAAAGCTTACACCAGTAAAGAGTAGTGAAATCAAGAAAGCGAAGACGGCACTTGTCCTCATCAATTGAGAGGGCATTGCTTCTCCTCGTTTAACTGGATAAAAATCGAACGAATACTAACAAATTACTTTTTTCATAGCTACAAAATATCGCCTCACATTAGGATAACTACGAGTGATTTGTTAAATAAATGTATAAGATTTACTGGAAAGCCTCGTTTTATAATCGATTTTTTCCTTTAACAAAAAGTGCTTTTTTTGCGAAAACTTTAATTTATCTTATATAAAAAGGTGCGACTTAACCCAAATTTAGCAAAATTAAGGGTTTTTAATGTGTCAATTTTGTTTGTTATTTAGTCAATTTTTGTTGTTTTTGGTCTAGTTTTATTATCAATTTCGCGCGCTTTTTCTGTTAAATCAGTAAAATCCGCTTCACGCCAATAGGTTTTTGGTCGAGGTAAATCTTCCATTTGATTTGTTGGCCAAAGCTGAAATTCTGCTAATTGTTCTAGAATGTAACCGGAATAAGCACTAGGTAATGTGAGGTAATGAGGTGACGCCATTTCCTCAAAAGGTAAGACCGGATAGCGTTTATCAGAAATGTGATAATCGCGCATTAAAACTAAAAACTTATCAGGTACACGTTGCTGACTATCCCACCATTGCCCATCAATCACATCAAACCATTGCTGAGTTAATTGACGAGGTTGAGCCTCTAATTGATAAAGCGCAGAAGGAATAATACCTTGCATCGATTGATTATATTGCTCAAGGCTGGTGGCGTGACCATTAAGGATCAAGGTGAGCGAAAGGCGAGCGCCAATCAAGTTAGAATAGAGATCTTCGGGTGAAAATGCGGATATTCCTTCTGGAAATCCGGGCACCGAACGTAAACCATACCACTGTGCAATCTCATGCCATATTGCAAGGCGATAACCTAATCGAGTAGCAAGATAGGCACTTAAGGTATAACGCTCTGCTTCATTTTTAGGCGGCGTAAAGGCGTTAAAGTGTATTTTACGTTGTGCCAACTCATTACTTAGCGTTAACGTCCACTCTTGCCCTAATTTTGGATAGATATGACTAAAGAGATAATAAGTATAATCTGCGGTGTCACGAATATGGGCAATATCAAGAAACCCACCTTTATGAGAGTAAATTAAACCCGATTTTTCGCTGCCAATTCCTAATACTGCCGCGGTGCCGAGCCAAAAACTGTCGTTATAGCGATGATTGCCCAATGCAGAGGCTTCAACAACATTATCAATACGATAAAACGGGATAGGAATTTCGAGCGCTTTGACTTTTAAGTCATAGCCAAAAGCACAGCAAGGTCTTAATCCATTAGGCGCGGTAAGAGGAGGTGGTGTTTGCCAAGCTTGTGACGCTTCTTCATGAGTGACACTTTCAAGATTAGCATGAATGGGATTAACAGGTGTGACTTGAGTGCAACCTGCAATAAATAAGAAGAAGGCAATGGTGTTAATAAAAAGAAAACGCTTGAACATCAAAATGCTTCACCTACTTGAAAATAGAATCCTGTACTTTCTTTACCTATACCAAAATCGAGACGCACATTCATGCGAGGCTTAAATTCAAATCGATAACCCACACCAACACTAGGTAGCCAGTGACCTTGACCTAAATCACGGGCTTGATCGCTTAACGTACCACCGCCAATCCAAAGTGCGATGCCATGGCGCCAATCGAGTTTTTGGCGGTATTCTAATTGCGTAGAAAAGACGTGATTATCTTGATATCGCCCTTCGTAATAACCGCGCATCTGGTGCCCATTACTTAACTTAGAAAGTTGGCTCCAAGGCACATCGCCTGATGTGAAGCGGGCATAATTATCAAAAGCTAAAACCGCACTGTCACTTAAAGGATAATAGTAGTTATATTGCATCTGTGTCGCATTAAAGCGGTTATTACTGCCTGTATCAGGAGAATAGTGAGTATAACTAATATCAAATGCCTGCCCTTGACTCGCATTAGGTAAAAAATCACGGCTGTCGTAAGTAAAGCGGAGACTTAACCCAGAGCTTGTGGAGCGCAAAGGTAAATCGCGTTTATCCATATACGCTTTAAAGGGGGCGTCTGGGGCTGCGGCTTGTAAATTTGAATAGTCCCACCCTAATCCGATATAGGTGTTTTGGGCGATTTGGCGCAATAAAGTCGGTGTTAAGTGCAATTCTTGAGAACGGTATTCACCAAAATGATCTTTTACACGACCTTCATGATAACCCTCTCCCCAATAATTGGTTGGCACATTGTTTAACGAGCCAGTGAGATAAAATCGCCAAGTATCATCCGCGAGATAAGTGTAGTTGCTAAAGGTCATTCCAAAAGCACCCGTTGATGAACCAAAGCCACTCAAAGAGAGTGACGAGATTTTGCTATCAGGGCGACTATCTGCTTGATAAAGACCAACAAGCGCAATACCTACACCAAACTCTAATTCTGGCGTATAGAAAGGTCCAGGCAAAACTCCCCAATCAATGGTTTTACTGCGGTCGAAACTATTTTCTCCCCCTAAGCCAACTAACCATTGGTCTATTTGTTGTCTATCTGGAAAGAGTTGTGCTTGTGCTGTGTGTGAAATAAAGAGGCTGGCAAATGCCAGCCCCAAAATAAAAGGGTATTTAACCATTAAAAACGGAACTCACCAGAAACAAGGAAGCTATTACGGTTATTAAAACCAAATTCAGTTATTACATTAAAATTACGCGTTAATTCTAAACGTGCACCTAAAGTTTGGTTCCATTTATGAGCAAGATGCTGTTCAACATCGAATTTGATATTACCCATCATTGATGGAGGCAGTATGTTCATCATGCCATCAAGTTCATCAGGTAAATTTAGTCTGCTAACGTCACCTTTAAAACGTTGGGTAATATCTTGGTACATGGCACCTGTCCACACTTGGAGTTTGGTATTACCTTGTCCAGAGATCAGTGGTGAAAAGATAAACTCATAACCCACACGAGGTGTAATCACTAATGCTTTAATATCACCATCTAAAATATCAAGGTTAGTCTTGGTATAGTTTAAATCAAAAGTACCAAAAAATTGGTTATAGCCACCCGCTAAAGTAAAGCCACCACCAAAGGATTTACCTTCATAATTTAAATCAAAAGGTAAATCATTAGCAATTTCTTGCCCACCTAAAGTCACCGCATTGAGTTGAGCATGAGAAGAACCTTTTGTTTTCCCATAAATACCGTAAACGTTCATAAATGGGAAAACCCAAGTATCAAGTTTCAGCATGTGAGATTCATTACTACTACGAGTATGCCCAACATCAACGCCGACAATAGAGAGAATATTTTGTCCTAAAGCTTTATCAGAACCAAACGCAATTTTATCGACAATAACGTCTTGGCGTAGATTCATGTAGTTATAACCAATCCCAAATGGTTCAGGAATATCATAACCACGGGCGCGGGCTTCATCACCCCAAATAGGTAAAACGCGAGATTGGCTGGCTGGAGTACGAGTATCTAACGAACCTTCGCTATTTAAGGCAGTACCACCGGATTGGCTCACACTTAAAGAGAGCAGTGGGCGATCGCTATCAGCATAAGAAAAGCCAGTAGCAAGAAGAGAGGCAGTTAACACCACCTTATTTAAATTGGAAAAGTTCATACATAACCCACAGAAAATGTTTAAAAAGAAAGTAGTAAGTAAAAGAATAGCCAGAAATTTTAATCTTTTTCTTATTAATGGTCACCAGCTATAAGTGCGATATACAGTAAGAGATGCTTATATTTAGCGTTATCATAGGATTATTAAGGGTTTATTAAGGAAAAAACGTGATATTTTCTAAGTTAATCTTAATAAAAGTAGAAGATATTTTTATAAAGAAGAATGATAACGTTTCTTTTAAGTATTCTTATTTTGTTATTTTTCTTTTTATTGAATAAATAAACATCGAAATAAGATATTTGTGTGATAAACCGTTATGATAATAATTATCTAGCATGGATTATTTTTATAAAGGATAAATATGACCTATCAAGAGCTTTATCAGTACGCTATTTTTATGCTTTCTCGCCGTGATTACGGCACAGTAGAGCTACAACGTCGCCTAGCACGAAGAATAAGAGAAAGCGATCGAGAAGCACAAACTGTCACTGATGAAACATGCTTACCTCAAGTGATGGAACATTTATTAGAAAATCATTATCTTGATGATAACCGTACTGTTTATGCTTTCTTTCGCAGTTATTTAAATAAATCTTATGGTCCTTTGCGTATTCGTCAAGAATTGAGAGCAAAAGGTTTCCCTGGTGAAATTATTGAACGTCTCTTTGAAGAAGATGAAACTGACTGGTACACCCTTTGCCAAGAGGTTCATGAAAAAAAATTTGGTGGTGGTAAACCCAAAGATTTTAAAGAGAAAGCGAAACATATTCGTTATCTACAATACCGAGGGTTTACCTCTGACACGATTAATGCGCTGTTTTAAGTCATTAACGTAGTGTCATTGCGATATCGGCTAATTTCTTATTATTCTCTTTTTTAAAATAGACTTTTTGATGTAAGAAAATATCAAAAGGAAAAGGAGAACGAATAAACTGCACTTCATCGTTTGTAATGGTTGAAATATAATGAATATTTTCAGGCATAAAGCAGTAACCCGCTCCCTCATCAACGCAATGCAAAACATCCGCCATTTCTGTTAAACCTAAAGTATGGTATTGATAACCTTGATTTTTTAGCTTATCTAAAATCGTTGAAAATATGGGGTTTTGCAAAGTACTGCTTCTTTGTATTAAGGTTTCTTTGGCAAAAAATGTTTTGGTATTGGGATATTGTTCAAAGAGTTTTTTGCTCACCAATAATCCGACTTTTTGTGTGCATAAATTAATTGCATTGATATTTTTTTGTGGATAGTCAAACTCGAGTGATGAAATCACAAGATCAAACTCTTTATCAAAAAGTTCCTCTTTAATATCATCAATATAACCATCTTCTAAAGATAGGCTATATTGACTGTTTTTTTGGCGGATCTCCAACAGTTTTGTTTTTAGATCAGGGTAATAAAGACCATCTAATTTAATGGAGAGCGAGGTTTTATCCTCATTGGGATTCATTATCTGATTTTCAATTTTTCTAATTTTTTCATAATAGGGATATAAACGTTCATAAAGTGTTTTTCCCGCAGGGGTAAGATCCATTCCACTTTTGGAGCGTTTAATTAGAGACTTACCAATTTGGTTTTCGAGTTCATTAATACCGTGGCGTAGTGCGGATGGGGTAACATTGATTTTTTCCGCTGCTTTTACTAGGCTTTGACAAGTCGCAACGGCAAAGAACTGATTTATTTTTCGTGAGAAAAACATGCAGACGTTCTCCATATTTATTTGTATATATATTTAAAATGAATAATCCTCTTGAATGAAATTTTTATATTGATATTTATCAATAATCATTTTGGCGCGACTAAAAATAAAAAAAAGCACAACGAATAATTTAAAGAATAATATTACCGACTAAAATTGATAATAAATCAGAATGTTTTTGATAAAAATAAAATCAAATGATTGATTGTATTATGCTGCCATATTTTGTTTGTTATTTACATCTCTTTTCTTGTTTTTTTTTTCTTACTTAGAATCGCATTTAGCCGACAAAGAATAAAAAAACTCAATAACAGATTATAAAAAATTCAATTTTCAATTTTTATTTTCTTGATATTTTAATTTTCGAGATGAAACGACATTTCATTCTCTGAATTTTAAATTAACTTATATTAGGAAAATATTTAATGAAAAACATTAATACACTTTTAACGAAAATGAATTCTGATGCAGTAGAAAATATCACGTTAAATGATCTAGCTCCCTTATCACTTCATGAAATTCACGCGCTGAGTGAAGAGAAACTTAGTTGGCATGAAGCAAAAACATTATATAAAGAAGCCCAAGAAGCCGCAAAAATTAATAAGCTTAATGAAGCTCATCATTTAGCACGTAATAACCCACAAGTGCAAAATGCCGTGGCGTTAGGTGTTCAACAACAATCAGTACAAAGCCGAGCATTAGGTGATTGGATCCCTGAAAAAGGGGATCTATTTGTCGATAGTAAATCTGTGGCATCGATGTTTTCACCCGCAGGTTACTTAACTGAACTTTATCGTGAAGCAAAAGCCTTAGATGCAGAAAATTCAATTTATCACTTGGATAAACGTCGCCCTGATTTAGCGCAATTAGTGTTATCTCAAGATAATATGGATAAAGAAGTTTCTACCCTCTCTTTATCAAATCAAATTATAACCACAGCATTGCAAAGTAAATTAGGTAGTGGTAAAGATCTATTTCAAGAGCTAGCAACAAACCGCGTAATGGGCGAAAATCCTTATCATCGACCTTATGAAACTATTCGACAAACATTATTATTACGTGATGGCTTGGTTGATAAATTGGTAAAAGCTAAAGATCATCTGGATATTTTAGATACAGAATGGATCTCAACGATTAGCTCATCTATTTCTCCTGAATTATATGCTATTTTAACAGAGGTAATCTCTGATGATAATATTGATGAACTAATAGAGAAAAATTTTGGCAATAAGGAAATTAGTTTAAGAAATAATTTAAAATTACTATCAGAATATTATTCTGTTCCAGAAGAAGACATATCACTATTATTTAATATACTTAAAGAGAATAATGAATTATCTTCAAAAGATATGTTGTTCTTAAATAAGATTATTCGCTTGCATAAAGCAACGGGGATCTCTTTTGATAATCTAATTATTTTAATTAAAACAAAAAATAATGATAATAATATTGATTCTGAGGTTATCCGTTCTATTCTTCATGTTCAATATATTATGGAGAAATACAATATTAATGTTGAGCAATCTATAGTACTTAATAGTGCTAATATTAATCAATACACATTGAATAACTCTTCATCGCTATTTGATGTTTTATTTAATTCCCCTCCATTAGGCGAAAATAAATTTATTGCAGATAATAAAGCACTTGATTTTAATTCATCATCTCCAGATGATATTATGCGTATTAATACCTTAAAACGCGCATTTCATGTCGATGATATTGGCATTGTCGCTATGTGGAAATTAGCTTTTGGCAAGCCAACTGAATTTACTTGTTCTATAGAAAATATATCACTTTTATATCGAGTGTATTTATTAGCAACGGTACATGATCTAGATATTTATTCTCTTTCTTTATTACTTGATATGTTACCTGAACCTTTCAATAAACCCATTAATAAACAATCTTTATCAGATGATGCAGGTAATTTAATTTATACAATAGATAATTATTGCAAGTTTATTAAAGAGTATAAATTGAATATTTCAGAACTATATTTAATGACAGCTAAACAATATGATTTGACTTATACAGAAAAAATGGAAAATCTCTTTAATGAGTTAATGAATTTTAATGTAGATGAATTCACTGAACGGGCAATTATTCCGTGCTATTTGCCTATACTAAGTTACCATTTATCCTTTCCTTCTTTAAGTGTTGCCAATGCTGTATGGAAATATCTCGATAGTAACGGGACATTAAATTTATCTATTGATGATTTTAGAGACTTGGTAAGACAGGATGATAAAACATTAGAAGATAAAAATAAACTTGTTACTTATATACAAATGTTGTGTCAAATAATTTCTATATTTACTAAGTTAGGATTAAATGAAAATGAAATATATATATTGGGAGAAAAACGTTTACTTAATTATGAATCTGTCCTTCCTAATATCGAATCAATAAAAGATATATCTGAATTCCATCGTTTCTATTTAGATAAAATAAATAATAAAGATGAGCTAATTAACCTTTTTAGAGGTTATGGAAAGGTCTCAATTTTATCAAAGGCATATGGAGTTTCTGATGAGGTAATTGAGCAAATTATCTCTTTATTAAAACTGGGTGATGAAATTAAATTTGATAATATCAAAGAAATCTCTAGCTATATTGATATGGTTAAAACATTTAATATTACACCAAATAATTTTAGTCTATTAACTCAGTTAAAATTTTCTACAAGTGAGAATAAAGAAAAAGACTACTTAAATTGGGGTAGAATTAGTAAAGTTTTACAAAGTGGGTTAAATACCCAACAAGTTATTTTGCTAAAAGATAAAATGGATGAAAAGGATAGTGTTGTACTTAGTGCGTTTTATATTCATCAATTTAGTGAATTAAACTTATTAAATAGCGATGATATTTATAATTATTTACTAATTGACAATAAAGTTTCATCTGAAATAAAAACCACAAAGATAGAGCAAGCTATTGCAAGTATACAATTATATATTAATGAATTTTTAGCTTTGAATGAAAAAAACATTAATACACCTGTTGCTTCTCGTCAATTCTTTAGAGATTGGGATAAATACAATAAGCGGTATAGCACTTGGAGTGGTATCTCTTTATTAGCATATTATCCTGAAAACTATGTTGATCCTACTGTACGTATTGGCCAAACTAAAATGATGGATACGCTGTTACAGACGATCAGCCAAAATAGTATTAATAGTGATACAATTGATGATGCATTTAAAACATATTTAACGTCTTTTGAGCAAATTGCTAATTTAGAAGTGATTAGTGGTTATCATGATGGTGTGACATTAAAAGAAGGATACACTTATTTTATTGGTTGTAATGCGTCAGAAAAAGCCAGTTATTATTGGCGTAGTGCGGATCATAGTAAAATCAAAAAAGGAGTCATGGCAGCAAATGCTTGGACAGAGTGGACTAAAATTGAGAATGGTGCTAACCCTTACAATAATTTAATTCGTCCTGTTATTTTTAATAATCGATTATATGTTGCTTGGATTGAACAGAAAGAAATTAAAAATAAAGAGTCTGAAAATAAAGAAAAAAGTACATCTACACCACTTTCTAAGCAGACAAGCTATAGTTTAAATTTATCACATATCCGTTATGATGGTACTTGGAGCACATCTGTTAATTTCCAATTACCTGATAATATTATGGATAATAAAAAAGGTAATTTTCATTTAAGCTACGACCAAGAACTTGATAAGTTATATTTTTTAACTTATATCATAAGTGATAGCTATAAAGATGAAAATAAGGAGTGTCAAGTTTATTCTATTAATAATGAAATGGTGCTTTCTAATATATCTGATTTAAATAGTAAAGATGCGAAAAATATTTATATTAACGTGAAGTCTGAATTTGATATAGCTGGCGAAGAACTCACTAAGAACATTAATAATAGTTTTGTTTTGAGAGGTGAATTAGCTTACTCAATATCTAATGATCCTATTGATGATATAAAAACTACTGACTCTAAAAATGTTTCTCTCTCAGGAAGTTTAATTAATGCTGTAAATATAGAGTCGAACAATAAAACATTATCTTGTTATCTTTCTGCTTTTATTAATTGTAATATTGATTATGGATATTTTGCTCCTGAACCTATTAAAGACATCTTTAAAGGCTTATTAAAAGATGGCGCTGAATTAGAAGATATTGTTTATACTTCAGGTAGTGTTGGTAAGTTGATAACTCTTTTTTTCAATGGAAAAACGGATTATAGCTATTATTTAGGTTTTGATATTAAAACAAATACAATTTACTTTTTTATTTATGACAATACTAACAGTACGGTAATTAAAGGTTCAGATATTAATCATGGAGGAGATTATGATGTAGAACTGTCTTTTTTCACTAAACAGTCAAATGATTTATTAAGTTATACATCGAAAAATAATGTTGCCTTTACGCTTTCTAATGAATTAGGTGATTTTTCGTTACAAAGTTTCCTAAATAAAGAAACACCAAGGTTTCTTTTTTATGTTTCAAGAAAAGAAACGAGTCAATTGTTTATGGGAATATATGGAAAAGAAGTGTCTATCCCATTAACTATTAGTAAGTTAAATAAAGCTACCTATAGTAATGACGAAGTAGTTAATGATATTAAGATAACATTATCTTCTAGCCCAGATCAAAAAGTGACCTACTCTCTTGAACAATGGTCTAACGCGAATACTTCTTTAATTGAAGGTAGTAACAGCTTTAATAGTAAAAATAAAGCGCTTAAGCTTGATGTACCTATGAGTGAATTTAATGACAAGGGTGAGTTTATATTAACTGCAAATGTAACTGCGGTTAATAAGAGCAAAAAAATTATTTCTGAAAGCCAATGTTACTTTAAAGTCCGTGAATTAGAACATATAAACGAGAGTATTATTAGCCTAAAAATAAATAAAAAGCATGCTCAATATATTTCAATGACAGTAGAAAATGAACCTGTGTTAGTGCGTTTAAATACATTATTTGCACGTCAACTAGTCAAACGTGCGAATAACGTAATTGATGCTATTTTAACGTTAAGTTCTCAGAGACTGCCAGAACCTGCTTTGGAAAAAGGCGCTGATGTACCGATGGATTTTAATGGTGCTAATGCCCTCTACTTTTGGGAACTGTTCTATTACACCCCGATGATGTTAGCCAACGTGATGTTAGAAGGACAAAATTACGATGAAGCTAGCCGTTGGCTGCGTTATGTATTTAATCCAAACGGTTATATTGATAGTGATACTCATTCTTATCGTGTTTGGAATTCACAGCCATTATTAGCCAATACAGCTTGGGAGAAGGATCAACTGGATTCAACTGATCCTGATGCAGTCGCGCAAACTGATCCTATGCATTATAAATTGGCTACCTTTATGAAGTGCCTTGATATTTTTGTGGCGCGGGGCGACAGCGCTTATCGCCTATTGGAGCGTGATACTTTAAATGAAGCTAAAATGTGGTATATGCAGGCGCTGAAATTATTGGGCGATGAAACTGAGTTATTAGGCAATAATGTTTGGTCAGCACCTAAATTAACCGAGGCGGCATCAAAAACAGAACAGCCAACACGCGCTATCAATGAAGAAAGCGAAGAAGCGACATCACCGCGGACAGCAAATTCATTAATATCGCTCTTTTTGCCACAAATTAATGAGAAGTTAGCGCAGTATCACAACACGTTAAAAGCGCGTTTATTTAATTTACGTCACAACTTATCGATTGATGGGCAACCACTGTCGTTGCCAATGTATGCAACGCCAGTAGATCCTAAAATGTTGCAAAATATAGCAGTGAATCAATCACAAGAGAACGGTGTATTGCCAAAAGTGATGGTTCCCGTTCAGCGTTTCCCTGCTATTTTGACCAGTGCAAAATCGGCAGTAAATCAATTAATGCAGTTTGGTAACTCATTATTTAGCATAACTGAACGTCAAGATGCTCAGGCATTAGCTGAATTATTTGCCACACAAGGTAGCGAAATTATTCTGCAAAATATTAAATATCAGCAGAAAACTCTGGAAGAATTTGAATATAGCAAGAAAGCATTACAGGATCTGCGTTTAGGTTCTAAAAAACGCTTTGATTATTATAGCAAATTGTATAATCAGAATATTAGTACGGCAGAGCAACAAGCGATGGATCTCTATTTAAGTTCTTCTGTACTCAATACCGCCAGCCAAGGGCTAAATATGGCAGCCGCTGCTGCAGATCTTATACCCAATATTTATGGTATGGCTGTTGGTGGCTCGCGTCTAGGCGCTATCTTTAATGCTACATCCATTGGTTTGCAATTATCTGGCTCTGCAACCCGTATTTCGGCAGACCGATTAAGTCAATCAGAGGCTTATCGTCGCCGTCGTCAAGAGTGGGGCTCATTACGTGATTCTGCACAATCTGAATTAAATCAGTTTGATGCTCAACTTGCTGCATTAGCCGTTCGTCAGCAAGCCATGAGCCTGCAATTAGATAGTGTGAAATTACAGCAACAACAAACGCAAGAGCATTTAACATTCTTACAAAATAAATTTACCAATAAAGCGCTGTATAACTGGTTACGCGGTAAATTAATGGCGATTTATAAGCCTTTCTACGATTTAACGGTATCTCGTTGTCGTATGGCAGAGTGGGCTTATCAGTATGATTTAGGTGAAACACAAACCTTTATTCGACCTGGTGCATGGCAAGGTAATTATTCTGGTTTGATGGCGGGTGAAAGCTTAATGCATAACCTGACTCAAATGGAAAACAGCTACCTTGAGAAAGATAAACGTGCGCTGGAAATCACCAAGATTGTATCGTTGGCCGATGTGTATCAAGGTTTAGGCAGTAATAAGTTTGGCTTTGAGCAAGTGGCAGAGGTGATTAATAAATCGAAAACTCAGCTAGGTACGGCAGAAAATGGTATCACGCTGAAAAATGGTCAATTACAGGCTTCGATTAAACTCTCTGATTTAGCTATCGACAAAGATTACCCTGCTGATTTAGGTCAATTACGCCGTGTTAAACAAATTAGTGTGACATTACCGGCATTAACCGGTGCTTATCAAAATATCCGAGCAGTACTGAGTTACGGCGGTAGTGCAGTGAAACCTCGAGGCTGTAGTGCAATTGCGATTTCTCATGGCATGAATGACAGTGGTCAATTCCAACTGAATTTCAATGATGATCGTTATCTGCCATTTGAAGGTTTACCAGTGAATGACACCAGTACACTGACTTTAAGCTTCCCTGATGCGACAGATAAGCAAAAAGAGATGTTACTGACACTGAGCGATATCATTCTCCACATTAATTACACCATTCGTTAATTATCCAAATCTTAATTAATTACAGGCTCCTTAGGGAGCCTGTCAGGAGCTTTACATGCAAAATTCAGAGAAATTGACCTTTGATGCGCCAAATTTACCCAAAGGGGGCGGTGCAGTCACAGGATTAACCGGCAATATGGGCGCTGTTGGTCCTGATGGCGCAGCTACTTTTAGCTTACCGTTACCAATCAGCCAAGGCCGGGGTTATGCCCCTTCTTTAGGCCTAAGTTATCAAAATCAAGCCGGTAACGGCGCGTTTGGTTTTGGTTGGTCTGTTGGTGTGATGTCGATTCGTCGTCGTACTTCAAAAGGCGTGCCTACTTATACTCAACAAGATGAATTTGTTGGGCCTGAAGGTGAAGTGATTGTGCCAATTATCAATAAGAAAGGCGAAATTGAAACAGCACAACGTAATGAGTTACTTGGCGTAAAACTTGCTCATCAATATCAAGTGGCAACTTATCGTTCACGTATTGAAAAAAGCTTTAGTCGTTTTGAGTGTTGGTCATTAAATGATGCTAATGCACCAACTAGTACACCTAAACAGTTTTGGGTGATGTTAAGTGCCAATGGCGATGTGCATTTATTTGGTTATGAAACCACAGCACAGATTGTAGATAGCCAAAATAGCGCGCATATTGCGCAATGGAACTTGAATGCGTCAGTTTCAGCAACCGGTGAACAGATCGAATATCACTATCGCCATGAAGATGAACAAGGTTGTGGTAAACATGAAATTCAATCACATACCAATGCCAATACACAACGCTATTTAGACAAAGTGTATTACGGTAATTCTGTGGGAGAGCGTGCTTTTTCTTGTGTCAAAACCGATAATACATTACCTAACAATGCGTTATTTACACTGGTATTTGATTACGGTGAGCGTAGCAGTGCATTAGCAACTTATCCTCAGTGGCAGAGCAATTCAACATGGGCATTGCGTAAAGACTGCTTTTCACTTTTCCAGTACGGTTTTGAAGTTCGTACTCGTCGTTTATGTCGTCAAGTGCTGATGTATCACCGTATTGAAAGTTTAGAAAAACAAACACCACTAGCAGAAACTCCAGAATTAGTTGCCAGATTAACGCTAACTTACGATGAGTCAGCATCAGGTACTGTTTTAGTTTCAGCACAACAATCAGCGTTTAATGATAATAAAGACACTCAATCGTTAGTGACATTACCGCCAGTAAAATTTGATTGGCAAAGGGTAGGTGCGACTCAACAAGCACAGTGGCAATCACTTGATGAACTTGCGTCATTTACGCCACAACAACCTTATCAATATGTCGATCTATTCGGCGAAGGGCTTGCGGGGGTACTTTATCAAGATAGCGACGCTTGGTGGTATCGCGCGCCAGTTAGAAAAATTGATAAGCAAAATCCTAATGCGATGTCATGGGATAAAGCTAAAAAACTTCCTGTTATCCCATCGTTACGAAATTCAGCAATGCTGACCGATGTCACGGGTGATGGAAAACTGGAATGGTTAGTCACACAAGGTGAAGTAAATGGCTATTACACCCAAGATGAAACAAAGGCAGAAAATTGGCTCAATTTTGTGCCACTTGATGCAATCCCTGTGGAGTATTTTCATTCTAACGCTGAAATTACTTCATTAACAAGCAGTGGTTTTGCCGACTTAGCCTTAATTGGCCCTCGTAGTATTCGCCTTTATGCTGGTTCTGCCCAAGGGTGGAAAAAAAGTAAAGAGGTAATGCAAACAGATGGTGTGATTTTGCCGATTAAGAATATTAATCGTCGTACTTTAGTGGCATTTAGTGATGTATTAGGTTCGGGTCAGCAACACCTGATTAAAATTGATTACCAAGGCGTAAGTTGTTGGGTTCATCTTGGTGATGGCAAATTTAGCGCCCCTATTACTATTCCAGGTTTCTCTGCTGATCGTCTTAAATTTAATCCTAATCAGCTCTATTTAGCGGATTTAGATGGTAGTGGTACAACGGATATTATTTACGCCCAATCGACCCATTTAGAGGTTTATTTTAACCACAGTGGCAATCAATTTGTGCGTGGCGATGATATCGCATTACCGAAAAATATGCATTTTGATAGCCATTGCCAGCTACAAGTGGCGGATGTGCAAGGTCTTGGTGTTGCCAGTATTTTACTGACTAAATTATATCCTGTGCCGCAACATTGGGTACTTTCGTTGCAAAATAAAAAACCGTGGTTATTAACATCGATTAATAACAATATGGGGTTAATTCAAAATCTGCATTACCGCAGTTCAGCGCAATATTGGTTGGATGAGAAATTCGCTCGTCAACAACAGAGCAAAGGCAAAGCGGTTAGTCATTTACCTTTTGCATTACATACGCTGTGGAAAATCGACACAGTGGATGAGGTAACCCAAAGCCAGTTAACACAAACGTTTAATTATCGTCATGGCGTTTGGGATGGTAAAGAGAAAGAGTTTCGTGGTTTTGGTTGTGTAGAAGCCACCAATGCCGAATCCTTTAAAAGCGAAGAAAATACCACGGATAAAACACCGAGTGCGTTAACGCGTCAGTGGTTTTTAACGGGTAAATCTGTGGTTGATGCCGAGTTTTATAATGAGTTTTGGCAAGGTGACAGTGCGGCATTTCCTCACTTCTCACCACGTTTTACCCAAGGCGCAGGTATCCAAGAAAAGATCTGCGACGACTCACTACGTCAACAATATACGTATTGGCTTGAGCGTGGGCTACAAGGTCAGTTACTCAGAAAAGAAGTCTATGGTTTAGATAACGCTGTTGTCGCTGATGTACCTTATGCCGTCACAGAACAACGCCCACAAGTGCGTTTAATTGAAATACAAGGACATTCACCTGTGGTGATGCCTTCAGTGGTGGAAAGTCGTACATACCATTATGAACGAATTGCAGCTGATCCGTCTTGTCATCAACAAATCACATTAGAGCAAGACGCCTATGGTGTTGTGACCAAAGCGGTTGCAATTGATTATCCAAGACGCGCTAAAGGTGCAAAAAATCCTTATCAGCATTATGAGAGCTTGCCTGAAACGTTATGGGCATCAAGTTATGACGAACAGCAACAAAACTTACGCTTAAGCTTATCGTGTCAAACATGTCATCATATTAATCACCCTGAAAAACAGGTTTATCAACTGGGCATTACTAACGCAAGTCGTCAGGATATTTGGACATATGGAGCAGAAAAGCAGCCTAAGAATGGCTTGAATGTAGAAGCCTTACTAGCAACTGACAGTTTGTTGGCACAAAAAGCAGCATCGGTATTTGTAGGACAACAACAACTGGCTTATTTGGATGCTGAAGGCAAAGTGACATTAACTGAGCCTGATTTTCCAATCCGTTTAGCGTATAGCGAAACCGCAGAATTAGACGAAGAAACTGCCAAAATCATTTCACAGCCTTATCCTAATTTAAAACTGGATGAAGTGATGAAAAACGCGGGTTATCAGCAAAAAGATTACTTATTTGCAGACACATCAGAAAAAGGCAAAAAACTGTGGGTGAAACCGTTATTAGGCGTTAAAGCCTATGGTTCATTAGCTCAGTTTTATAAGCCACTAGTGTACAAAAAAACGACACTTTCTTGTGACTATAAGTTGTTATGGGATAAGCAATTTTGTGTATTAATGGGGAAAAAGTCCCCTTTGAGCGTACAAGATTTTTATCTTACTTATGATTGGCGTTTTTTATCTCCGAATTCGATTATTGATGAAAACCATAATGTTCACCAAGTCACTTTTGATGGTTTTGGTCGTGTAACAACAACCCGTTTTTCAGGGACCGAAAATGGTCAACAAAGTGGTTATAGCGATAAAAGCTTCACTATGCCAACAGCCGTAGAAGATGCTTTAGCGTTGGCTTCAGCACTGCCTATCGCCATGGGTTTTGTTTATGTTACCGATAGTTGGATGTCAGCATCCTCAAAAATGCCACCTCATGCGCTGCAAATCATGACCGACCGTTATGACAGCGACTCACAACAGCAAATTCGCCAACAAATCACCTTTAGCGATGGTTTTGGTCGCTTATTGCAAACGTCCGTCAGAGTTGAAGCGGGTGAGTCCTTTTTGCGTAGTGAAAAAGGTGAATTAGTGGTTGATCGTGCACAACAGGCACAACAAAAAAGTACCACAATACGTTGGGCAATTTCAGGTGAAACAGAATATGACAACAAAGGAAATGTAAAGCGGGTTTATCAGCCTTATTTTCTTAATGACTGGCGTTATATTTCCGAGAGTTCATCTCAACCAAATCGTTTTGCGGATACCCATTATTACGATGCATTAGGTCGCTTATATCGAGTGAATACCGCAAAGAACTATCAGCGTAATACGATAGTGACACCGTGGTTTGTGGCTCAGGAAGATGAAAATGACACCCTAGTGTAGGTGATTTATTACGCGGATAAACGGGAGTTACTGTTTTATCCGCTTTATTTAGGAATTTTATTATGCTGGTAGCAATCCCATCTGAAAGCGATGCGCTGGCTTGGATGATTATCGGTGGATTTTCAGCCTGGGGAGGTATCGTGAGGTATTTAATGGAAATTAGACAAAAACAAATTAAGTGGTCTTGGTGTGGCATTGGTAGCCAGATCGTGATTTCAGTGTTTACAGGATTATTAGGCGGATTATTAAGTTTTGAAAGTGGTGCAAGTCGCTATATGTCTTACATGATTGCAGGGCTTTTTGGATCAATGGGGAGCACGACATTGATTTGGTTATGGAATCGTATTTTTGGCATGAACAATCTTAAGGAGCCTAAATGAATACCTATACATTAAGTCAACGTAGCCAAAACAACCTAAACGACGTACATCAAGATTTAGTACGTATTGTTTATCTGGCACTGACATTCAGTGAATATGATTTTGTTGTTATTGAAGGTGTGCGTTCATTGATTCGACAAAAAGAGTTGATGAAAGAAGGTAAAAGCAAAACCCTCAATAGCCGACATTTAACGGGTCATGCCGTGGATATTGTCCCGTTAGTGAATGGTGTTATTCCTTGGCAAGATTGGTCAGCGTTTGAATCAGTATCAAAAGCGATGAAGAAAGCCGCTTATCAATTAGGTATTTCAATTAATTGGGGCGGGGATTGGGTGTCGTTTCGTGATGGACCTCATTACGAATTATGTCGCGGAGCATATCCATGAATATGAGTGCTTTTTTACGTTTAGGTATTAAAGGGGGGATAGCGATCATGATTGTTGTTGCTTTATTAGTACTTCGCTATCAATACAACCAAATTAATCGACTTTCAGAGCAAAACAGTCAGCTTGAATATCAACAACGCACATTACAATCACAATTAATTCAATGGCACGAGCAAGCAGAAAAAGTCTCTGAAACACTCACGCACCAACAAGAGGAACAACGTTATTTAGAGGAAGAAAATCATGCTATACGTCAAGAGTTACGGCAACTTTTGGCTCAAGCGCCTTGTGCTAATGAGCCTGTGCCTAATGCTGTTATCCAGCTGCAACAAAGCACCCTCAACCGTCGTGGAAGCACCCAATAAGTTTGTACCCACACACTTGCTACAACCGTGTTCTGCACCATTTTTTAATGTGCAAGTGTGGGGGGATTATCCCGATTATGTGGCGCGGTTATTGTTGATATTAGAGAAATGTAATACCGATAAAAAAGCGGTCGCAGAAATATTAGCAGCCAAAAGTCAGCTCAGTGCTTACGAGCTAATTTATAAAAGAAAGCAAATTAAGGAATTAAAAAGATGTTAAATCAACAATTACACATAAGAACCCCAACCGTGGTGGTGCTTGATAATCGCGGATCAACAATCCGTGAAATTAATTATTGCCGTCATCTTGACACAATTAATAAAACCGATGAGCGTATTACGCGTCACCATTATCATGCGCGCGGCTATTTAGAACGCAGTATTGATGCAAGATTGTATAAAACACAACAATCAGACTCAACTATTCAAGCGAATATTCAGCAAGTGGTGAGTTTAGGCGGATTATTGTCTGCAACTAAAAGTGTAGATAGTGGTAATAGTGTCAATATCAGTGATATTGAAAACAAAAAAGTGATGGATATTAATGGGTTGGGGCTAGTGACGGAATATCACTATACAAAGCCAGAGTTTGTTTCACAACTTATGGTGATTATGGAGTCTTCCCCGACGTCCAAACCGATATTAAAAGAGCGCTTTACTTGGGGTGGGGCTGATAATAAAAATATTGCCAATAACTCCGTCGGTAAATGTACTCATCATGATTTTCTTGCTGGAAGAACGGAATATGGTGCTTATACCTTAACAGGGCAAAGTTTAATTGAATTACGGTTTATCACTGCGAATACCATTAAAACACCCGCACATTCTCAATATCAAACACGCAATATTTATGATGCTACAGGTCAGTTATTAAAACAAATTGATGCTACAGGGCACGAGCGTGAATGGAAATACGATAGAGCAGGTTTTCTAAAACAAAGTAGTGTGCAATTACAAAGCGATAAAAAACAACTCGTGATTAAAGCGATCGATTACTCGGCAGCAGGGCAAAAATTACGTGTAGAGCACGGTAATGGATTAGTCACCACTTATGAATACGAGCCTGAAACCCAACGTTTGTTGCATGTCAAAACCCAGCGTCCTCAAGGGCATGTTTTGGGTGCGAAGATAATGCAAGATCTGCGTTATGAGTACGATCCTGTCGGTAATATTATTTGTCTTAAAAATGATGCTGAAGCCACTCGCTACTGGCGTAATCAGAAAGTGGTGCCTGAAAATCGTTATGTGTATGACTCTCTGTATCAATTAGTGAGTGCAACAGGTCGTGAATCTACCAATCAAAAAACACCCGCTTCAATGCAATCTCAATCAGTCACTACATTAGTGAAAGATGCACAAAGTTATACCAATTACACGCGTTTATATACCTATGACAGCGGTGGTAACTTAGTCCAACTTCGCCATCTATCGGGAATAGCACAACAGAGTTTCACCCAAAATATCAGTGTCTCCAAGAAAACCAATCGGGCATTACTTGAAACACAACAGGTGGCTATCGAACAAATTGATCAGCAATTTGATGCTTTAGGTAATCAGAAACATTTATCAACGGGCGATGCATTGCAGTGGGATCTTCGCGGTACATTGGCACAAGTGAATAAGAGAGGGAATTCAGAACACTATGTTTATGCAAGCGCATCTCAACGATTAATGAAACAACAGGTACAGAGATTATCAGGACGGCAGATTATCAGGGAAACTCACTATTTACCGAATTTAGAAATATGGCAATCAACGGAGGGGGCGCATCTTACCGAACATCGAGAGGTGGTTAATATAACAGGAAATGTGAGAGCCTTATGTTGGAAAGTGGGCTTCCCAAAAGGGATTAAGAATAACCAACTGCGTTATAGCTATGATGATGGTGTGGGTAACAGTGGATTAGAAACCGATGGTCAAGGGCAATTAGTCAGTTATGAAGAGTATTACCCTTATGGGGGCACCGCGATTTGGTCGAGTGAAAATGCGGTAGAAGCCAATTACAAAACTATCCGTTATTCAGGCAAAGAGAAAGATTCTACGGGGCTTTATTACTACGGTTATCGTTATTATCAACCGTGGATTGGTCGTTGGTTAAGTGCCGATCCGGCAGGTACGGTGGATGGGCTGAATTTATACCGCATGGTGCGTAATAACCCGGTGACATTGCGTGATCCTGATGGGCGAATGCCTAGTAGCAGTTTTTCTCTCTTCTTTTCATCAGATGATACAAAGCTACAAAAGGGATCTATTACTCCTTTACGAAATCGTGGATTATTTGTGGGGAGTAACAACGAGAGTGCTGAGGTGACATTGCCATTCGTCATTAATCGATTTGATTCGGTTGAGCATAATCCCGTAGTAAGAGAGTACAGTCCGCAATTATTACAAGAAGGAGGTAATTTTTACAATGCTGTTCATATTTTCTATGGCTCTAAGGTTACGTCCAACGAATACGGTTCTGGAACAATAGGAACTTATTGGGGGCATAAAACACTTTCTGATAATCTTACCGCCATTAAAGTTATGAGTGGTTCATCAGGCAGTGTGGGTATAAGTATTCGATTGGATGATATTAAGGAGGAGAAACCATTAGTGATCACTTCAGGAGCTCTGAGTGGCTGTACAATGCTATACGCTGTAGATAAAGAACAATTCTATGCGTTGCATACCGGACAAAGATCCGGTGACAATAACTGGAAAACGGGGATTCAGGGAGTGAAAACAGCACAAACTAGCCTTAATGCCTTATCAGGTAAGAATTTATCGGTATCAGGGGATCATAATAATGACTTGATTGGTACATTAAGTGAGTTTGAAAATTCGGCAATAACTTATTTGGGGAAACAAGGCACGAAGATCGATCATGTCCAAGAAAATGTCGCTGCATTTGATTATAATCTTGAAGCTAAATTGCCTAGTTTCTCTGGCAGGGCTGGTTATAGTTATGCTCTATTGGCCAAGGATTCAGGAAAAGTTAATGTGAAAGTATTGTCGGAAGATGTGACTATCGATATGAAGACGAACAAAATTAGTGTTCTTAACTCAATGAAAACTCGTTTACATTAATACATCGCAATTACAGAAGGACATCAATTACGATTGTATATTGCTATATTGTAATCACGTTAAAACATATCCCAAAATATACAACCCAGAGAGACAGCATTTCTGTCTCATTTGGGTTGTTTTTATCTTATGTTGATGATTTTAGTTTTATTAATAAAATATAAAATAAAGTATTAAAAATAATTTAATTTATTATTTTTATGATTGATAGTTATTTAATAAATATTAAATAACAGTGTTAGTTCCATTTTAATATTAAATTAAATCGCGATATTGCTCACAGTTCTTAATAAATGGATATTCAATTGTCTATTTTCGACTAATATCTAATGTGATTGATGCAATCATTATATTGAAAAAAATTATTAATAATTATGAGGTTTCATTATGAAAAAAAATAAACTTATTTTATTTACTGCAACGTTATTATTATCATCAGTGGGTTTTATCTCAACGGCATTAGCCGATGTGACGCTAAAACATGGCTATATTGATAAACCACCGAGCAGAGCCTTTTTGTGTTCATCAAAAGGACAAAATTTAAATAAAAATTGTGGTCCAGTGCAGTATGAACCTCAATCAGTTGAAGGACTTAAAGGCTTTCCTAAAGATGGACCTAAAGATGGTGAAATTGCCAGTGGTGGAAATGCGGCATTTTCTGCGTTAAATGAACAGAGTGCTGATCGCTGGCATAAAGTAGCAATGAAAAGTGGAGAAAATACCTTTAAATGGACATTAACCGCTAAACATAGTACCGCATCATGGAAATTCTTTATTACTAAACCAGAATGGGATGTGAATAAACCGCTTACTCGCGCTGATTTTGATTTAACACCATTTTGTCAACAAGATGATAATGGGAAAATACCAACGGAAACAGTAGAATTAAATTGTAATATACCAGAACGTTCTGGTTATCAGGTTATTTTAGGTGTTTGGAATATTGCGGATACGAAAAATGCTTTTTATCAAGTGATTGATGCTGAATTTAAAGAGTAATCAATTTAACTTAATGTAAGTAATTATTTAATATCAATAATAGTATTATTTTTAATACTGTTTATTTTAAAATATAAATAAATTCTAAATCTAAATTTTAAATTTAGATTAGAGCTCATGTTTTTTATTAAATAAAAAATAACTATTTATTATCGTTATTCAATTAATAGCGCCTTAACATGGGTGCTATTTTCATTAAATCGACTAGAAATCCATCGCTCACAATGTTATTTTCTATGTTATATCTATAATTATTTAGCTTAAAACCAACATCATTAAGGTGCGATTATGGAAATCTATTTAGATACAGCGGATATCGACGAAGTCAGAAAACTCTCTCAAGTTCTTCCTATTGCGGGTGTGACCACTAATCCTTCCATTATTGCTAAATCCGCACAAAATATTGAAACCCTATTACCTGAATTAAAAGCCGCTATGGGCGGTAAAGGGCGTCTATTTGCGCAGGTTATTGCCAGTGATGTGGATACCATGATTGAAGAAGCATTGCATCTTGGGAATATTGCCGATAATACCGTGATTAAAATACCGGTTACTGAAGCGGGTTTAGTTGCCATTAAACAATTAAAGCAAAAAAATATGCTGGTATTAGGCACGGCGATTTACAGTGTTTCTCAAGGTTTAATGGCGGCATTAGCAGGCGCTGACTATATTGCGCCTTATGTACATAGAATGGATAGACAAGGTTCTGATGGGGTCAGAGTGGTAAAAGAATTACAAACGCTGATTACCATGCATAATTTACCCACAAAAATCCTAGCCGCGAGTTTTAAAACACCACGTCAAGTGGTCGATTGTTTATTAGCAGGGGCTTCTTCAGTGACATTACCGATTGAGCTTGCTTACTCAATTATCCGTTCACCAGTAGTGGATGATGCAGTAAATAGATTTGCTGACGATTGGCAAACTGCATTTGATCGTCGTTCTTTATAATCAAATTAATAATATGAGATTAAGTGCTATATCGCTATATGGCACTTAATTTATCGATTTTTGCGTATGTAGATATTTATCTTCACTTTTACTAATGTATTAATAAGTAGGTTAATATAGCTTAAAATAAACGATTATTGATTTACATCTAATAATAAGCCACCTTTCTGGCAATCTAAATTTAGATCTATTACTATAATGTTAGTCTATAAATGGATTATTAATATAATCTATTTATTTTTTGTTTTGTTGTTAAAAATATCACTTATATCAATGAGTTATTGTTGATTGCTTAAGGTGTTTTTTATATTTTAATATTTAATTAATTTTTTGTTTTTACTCGGTTTAATTGTTATTACTTTTGCTTTAATAACAAAATAATAAATTGTGACGGGCGTGTTAATTAAAGAGTTTGGTTGTTAAAAAATAAACTAATATTATATTGATGGGGTAGTTAACTTACCTAATTAACAGGGAAAACCGATACTCCGCGGTGCAATGATAATTAACATATTCAGTTATTATCTTTATTTAGCGATAAATAAAACTTTATTTGTGATACTGGAGTAAATATGTGTGAAGAATACATGAATAAACCACTCTATCTGTCAATTGCTGATTGGGTTCAAGAGCAAGAGCGCTGGGTAAGTGCAAAAGAGATTGCGAAAAAATTCGATATTCCTCAATGCAATGCGATTAATATCGTTTCTTACATTCTTTCTGATGTAAAAGAAATTGAATGTGAAACAAAAAGCGTGCCTAATCAGCTTGAAGGCAGAGGTTGCCAATGCCAACGTATGATCAAAGTGAGTCATATCGATCCTCAGCTTTATTCTCGCATAAAAGGACATATTCAAGGTAAAAGCAGTCAAAGTTCACCTGAAAAATTGGCAACGATGATCCCTCATGGATTAAACCATGAGCAAAAATGGCAATGGATGTTGTCGAAATCGCAACGTCGCTAATCTGAGAAATTAAGTTTTACTCAAAAAATCGAATAAATTCGACAGGCGTTAATGACGCCTGTCGCCATTTGTTACTGACCTTTCGGTTTAACGTCTGTTGTGCCACGTAAACGTGGGCGATTAGGTTCAGGCGCCGTTAAAGGTGTTGTTTCTACCAAGCTTTGGCGACAACGTACCGCTAAATCTTGATATTCACGGGTGTTCATCCGTTTCCACTCCATATCTTGATCGGTAATATCACGCACATGTTTTGCTGGGCTACCAATCAACATTTGTCGAGGTTGTCCTTGAAAACCCGCTTTTACAAAGCTCATGGCGGCAATAATGCTTTCCTCACCAATGACTGCACCATCCATAATCACGCTATTCATACCGACTAAACTGTCACGCCCGATAATACAACTGTGAAGGATTGTACCATGCCCAATGTGTCCATTTTCTCTCACAATGGTGTCCATATCGGTATAACCGTGCATGATACAACCGTCTTGAAGGTTTGCGCCTGCTTCAACAATCAAGCGTCCATAGTCGCCCCTTAGTGAAGCCAGAGGGCCGATATAAACGCCAGCACCAATAATCACATCACCAATTAATACAGCAGATGGATGAACATAAGCTGTTGGATGAACCACAGGAACAAGACCTTCAAACGCGTAGATACTCATCAGTTTCCCTCATTGTTGTATTATCGAGATTAACAATAATTACCGTCCTTTCCATTCAGGTGTGCGTTTTTCAGCAAAGGCAAGAGGCCCTTCTGTGGCATCTTCTGAATGTAAAACACTTGGGTAATGTTTTAATACGCCACTGCGCATTAATTTGTAGCCCTCTTCAATGGAAAGCTCGCTGGTGGCACGATAAATCTCTTTTAAAGCCGCTACAGCCAATGGGGCGCTATTAGCGATTTGATCGGCGAGTTCGCGTGCGCTATCCATTAATTCAGCAGAACTGACAACTCGGTTTGCAATACCCCAACGAAGTGCTTCATCTGCATTCATACGACGACCTGTCATCAGCATTTCGTTGACGATAGCAGGCGGTAAACGTTTTGGTAAACGCAGGACTCCACCACTATCAGGGACAATGCCCAATTGCGCTTCTGGTAAGGCAAAAGAAGCATTGTCTGAACAAACCATCATGTCAGCGGCGAGCGCTAATTCAAAGCCACCACCAAAAGCATAGCCGTTAACGGCGGCAATGACAGGTTTATCAAGATCAAATAATTCGGTTAAACCTGCAAAACCACCCGCACCAAAGTCTGCATCAGGCGCTTCACCTTCTGCGGCTGCTTTTAAATCCCAACCTGCGGAGAAAAAGCGTTCGCCCGCGCCTGTAATAATGGCAACTCGTAAGCTTGGATCATCTCGAAAACGCAGAAAAACTTCACCCATTTCATGGCTGGTTTTTGCATCAATAGCGTTTGCTTTTGGTCTATCTAATACAATTTCAAGTACTGAACCACGCGTTGTTAGGTGTAATGATTGGCTCATGTTGTATTCCTTTTCGTCATCAAAAATAAGCATTTATGATTGTGGTTATTGGGTGATTGTTAAAGCCGACCTATGGCTTATTTCAAATGCTTTTTGATCACCTTTCCTGAGCAATTACGCGGCAAACCCTCTTTAAACTCAACCGCGGAGGGAACTTTAAATTTCGCCATATTTTGCTCACAGAAATGGAAGAATTCTTCTTCACTCAAGGTTTCACCTTCAACGAGCACCACAAAAGCTTTAATGGCTTCATCACGAATATCATCAGGTACACCAATAACCGCCACATCTTGAATTTTGGGATGTGAACTAATGATGTTTTCAATCTCAACACAAGAGACGTTTTCGCCTCCACGTTTGATCATGTTGCAACTGCGATCAACGAAATAGAAAAAACCTTCATCGTCTCGGTAACCATAATCACCAGTATGTAACCAACCTTCAGGCTCTAATGCTTTAGCTGTTGCATCAGGTCGGTTGTAATACTCTTTGAATAAGGTTTTCCCAGGTTCACCTTTTACGCAGATCTCACCCACAACGCCATCAGGAACTTCGTTGTTTTGTTTGTCTCTGATTTGAGCTTGATAGCAAAAACCGGGTCTACCGATTGACGGCCAGCGGCGTTTATCGCCGGGTCTATCACCGATTAAACCAACAATAGTTTCTGTCATGCCGTAAGAGGTGAGTAATCGCACGTTAAAGCGTTCAATAAAGGCGTCTTTCTCTTCATCTGCGAGATTGAGATAGAACATCACTTCGCGTAATTTGTGTTGCTTTTCTTCTGATGAAACGGGCTGTGCCATTAAGGTTCTCATCATCATTGGAATGCACTCTGTTACTGTTGCTTGATACTTAAGGATCTGCTTCCAAAAGGCTCTTGCACTGTATTTTTCGAGTAAAACAAAGGTGGCACCCACAGAAAAAGCAGGGAGTGATGCCGTGCATTGGCAATCAATATGAAATGCTGGCATCACGGTAAGATAAATATCGTCTTCCCGTAATGCGTTTTGCCATGATGAGTAATAACCCGCAAAGCGTAAGTTATAGTGCGTGATAACCACACCTTTAGGTTGCGATGTGGTACCCGATGTGAAAAGAATTTCAGCAGTATCATCCACACTTAATGGGGTGTGATGATTAAGCGTAACAGGATGTTTGGCTTTTTCTTTTAAAAAATCTACAACCCCTTTTTCAGTAGATATCGCATTTTCAGAAATTAAAAACAGCTGTGTTAAAGGGTTTTGTTCATCCTGCAACATAGGTTGGTAAATCGGATAGAAATTATCACGAGTGACCACGTAATGGGCTTGGCAGTGATTAATTATCCATGCGCTCTCTTCATACATAAAGCGCGCATTAATGGGCACCATTACAGCGCCAATTTTTGCCAGCCCAAACCAGCAAAAGAAAAATTCAGGGCAGTTATCAAGATGTAAGGCAACATGATCGCCTTTTTTTATGCCACCAGCATGGAAAAGATTTGCGGTTCTATTGATCTCTTCATTTAATTCACTGTAGCTAAATTGTCTCACGAGTCCTTGTGCGGATTCAAAAATTAGCGCTGTTTTTGTGCCATAAACCTCTGCCAAATCATCCCACATTTGACGTAAGTTTTGTTTGCCAATCACATCCATTAAACTGTTATCCCATACTTTTGCCGTGAATTCAGACACGATTTGAAAGGAGTGCGGTGTCTGAATTTTACGGTGTTACTTTACGATTTTAGCCAGCCCTTTATCGACCAGCCCCCTGATTTGTTCGTCGTTATAACCGATGTTTTTCAAGATAGCGTCAGTGTCCATGCCGTGAGATGGCATGCCACGCCAGATTTTTCCCGGATTATTTTTGAATTTCGGCATCACATTTGGCCCTTTGCAGGTTTCGCCATTCATGGTTTGCCATTGGGTAATAGACTCACGCGCGACATATTGCGGATTGTCTTCAAGCTCAGGAATAGTCAGCACTTTAGCGCTGGCAATATTGAGTTCAGACAGGCGTTTCAGCACGTCAGTAATCGGTTGTTTTGCCAACCATTCATCTAACTTATCTTCGAATAATTGACCATGAGGGCAATTAATACGGTGAATAAGTTGAGTGCCTTCTGGAACTTCTGGTGTACCCAGTAGATGTGCAAGGCCGATATCTTTGAAGATCTCTTCAATTTGAGTAATACCCACCACTTCCATCACGATAAAACCATCTTGGCAACGATAAAGCCCACAGCCTGCGTAGTACGGATCTTTCCCTTTGGTCATACGAGGACAGATTTCGCCACCATTGAAATAATCCATCATGAAGTATTGCCCCATACGCAACATGACTTCATACATGGCGATATCAATACTTTCGCCTTTGCCTGTTTGTTGAACTTTATACAGTGCAGCTAAAGCGGAAGTGGTTGCGGTCATTCCTGAGAAATAATCTGCAGTATAAGGGAAAGCAGGCATTGGCTGATCTTTGTCACCGTTTTGGATCAAGTAGCCACTGAACGCCTGAGCGATAGTGTTATAAGCGGGTAAGTTGGTGTATTGCGGATCGCCATATTGGCCAAAGCCCGATAAATGCGCGATAACTAATTTAGGATTATGCTCCCATAACACTTCATCGGTAATACCACGACGTGCAAAGGCTGGGCCTTTACTGGCTTCAATAAAGATATCAGTGGTTTCCATTAATTTTAGGAATGCATCACGACCTTCGTCTTTAAAGATATTTAACGATAGTGCATGTAAATTACGGCGAGAAAGCTGAGGATAATGAGGTTGAACGCGAATGGTGTCAGCCCATGCAACGTTTTCAATCCAAATCACCTCAGCTCCCCATTCTGCGAACATTTGTCCTGCGAATGGCCCTGCAATTTCAATTCCTGAAAACACAACACGAACCCCTGAAAGTGGGCCGAATTGTGGCATTGGTAAATGTTCTGTCATAGCGTCACCTCGTAAGTGGTCTGAGTGAAAACTCTCTCACCGAGTGATGAGAGAGTTATTCGTGATTAATTAGCGATACTGTTTAAGTACTGAACGTCCTAATGTCAGGATCTGCATTTCATCAGAACCCCCAGACACACGATCAACACGAAGGTCACGCCAGAAACGAGAAATACGGTGCTCGCCAGCAATACCAACACCACCAAGCACTTGCATTGCGCTATCAACCACTTCAAATGCCGCATTTGCGCAGAAGTATTTACACATTGCAGCATCACCGGAAGTGATTAAGTTGTTGTCACTCTTCCATGCAGTTTCATATAACATGTTGCGCATTGAATTGAGTTTGATCGCCATATGAGCGAATTTTTCTTGAATAAGTTGGAAACGACCGATAGCTTCACCAAATTGCACACGTTGGTTGGCATAACGAGCGGCATCTTCAAATGCACACATTGCTGTACCGTAGTTAGTGAGTGCCACTAAGAAACGTTCGTGATCGAACTCTTCTTTAACACGGTTAAATCCGTTACCTTCGCGGCCAAACATGTCTTTTTCTTCAAGCTCAACGTTATCAAACGTGATTTCACAGCAGCTATCCATACGTAAACCCAGTTTTTCCAACTTGTTTACTTTGATACCCGGCTTACTCATATCCACAAACCATTCAGTGAAGATAGGTTTATCAGGTGATGCTGCGTCACGGCTCATCACAACAACATAAGGGGTGTATGCACTACTAGTGATAAAGCATTTGCTACCATTGAGGTAAACTTTGCCATCTTTACGGGTATAAGTCGTTTGTAAGCTACCGACATCTGAACCTGCGCCCGGCTCTGTAATTGCAGAGTTCCACATCTGTTTACCCGTACCGCGGAACGCCATAATTTTATCGATTTGCTCTTGTGTGCCTTCACGCAATACGGTGTTAAAACCACCTGGTAATTGATAAAGCACGTAAGTTGGCGCACCTAAACGACCTAACTCCATCCAAATAGCCGCAACAGTGACAAAACCTGCATTTAATCCACCGTGCTCTTCAGGAATAAGCAGATTGTCGATTTCCATATCCGCTAAGGCTTTGACAAAACGCTCTGGGTATTTACTTTCGCGATCACACTCGGCGAAATAAGCTTCCCAGTTTTCACTGGCCATTAATTCGCGGACACCGTCAACAAACAGTTCCTGCTCATCATTCAATCTAAAATCCATGTTAATAACCTCTTAATGTGTCATTTTTTGCTTATAGCGGATCAGTCTTTCCAATGTACTTTGGCGTCTTTAATAAAGGACAAGGTGACCATGATATTGACGAAAAATAGTGGGCATCCTCCAGCGATAATGGCGGTTTGAATCGGTTTTAAACCACCAAGTGCTAATAGAATGATGCCGATAACACCAACCAGCACAGACCAGCCGATGCGTACTAACAAAGGTGGCTCAGAGCCTTCTTTCATAGAGCGGCAAGTGGACATTGCCAGTGTGTAAGAACAGGCGTTAATTAAGGTGACTGTGGCAATAAAGCAGAGGATAAAGAAGCCCCACATTGTCGCTGTGCTTAGTGGTAATGCTGCCCATGTTTCGATAATGGCGCGTGGAACACCGTATTGTTCAATTAGTTGTGGAATGTTGAGAATGTTTTGGTCAATCAGTTGTAAGGTGTTACCACCAAGGATTGTCCAAATTAACCAAGTTCCTGCGGTTAAACCTGAAACCATCCCTAAACATAATTCACGAACAGTACGACCTTTAGAAATACGCGCTAAGAAGATACTCATTTGGATCGCGTAGATAACCCACCAAGCCCAATAGAAGACAGTCCAGCCTTGAGGGAATCCGCCTTTACCGATAGGGTCTGTATAGAACAGCATCCGAGGCATATACATCATCAATGTACCGACAGAATCGGTGAAGTAATTGACGATAAAGCTCGCACCACCGACGATAAACACCCAACCCAACATTAAGAAGCTCAGGTAAGTACGAATATCACTGGCGATTTTCACCCCTTTTTGCAGACCGAAAGCCACGCAAATTGCGTTTAATAAGATCCAGCAAGAGATAATAATGGCGTCTAATTGCAAGGTATGAGGAATACCAAATAAGTATTGAATACATTCAGTGACTAACGGTGTTGCTAAACCAAGGCTAGTCCCCATTGCCAGAATTAACGCAACGAGATAGAAGTTATCAATAATGGTTCCGACGATCCCATTAACGTGTTTTTCACCGATTAATGGGGTTAAGGTACTACTTGGGCGGATAACCTCCATTTTGCGAACAAAGAAGAAGTAAGCGAAGGCAACAGAAAGGAAACTATAAGTTGCCCAAGGTAAAGGACCCCAGTGGAACAAACTATAAGCTAGACCAATTTCTTTTGCTTGAGTTGAGTAAGCTTCCATTCCAAAAGGAGGGCTTGAAATGTAGTAGTATATTTCAATCGAACCCCAGAAGAGGACGGCTGCGGATGTACAAGACGCAAACATCATAAAGATCCAGCTTGCGGTACTAAATTCTGGCTTATCTTCCCCAAGACGTTTATTGGCATAACGTCCAAAGACTAACCAAAACCAACCCCCGAACATAATGACCATATACCATTCGAAGGCCCAACCCCAGACATTGGTAACATAGCTGAATACGGCGTTAATCACTTCATTTGAAGCGTCAAGATCACGTACCGTTAACCAACATAAAATACCAACAATGATTAATGGTGGAAAAAAAACCTTCGGTTCTATTCCAGCCTTTTTATTATCTTTGCTCATAGGTAAATTTTCCAAATATATTTAGCGCAGAAGTTTAAGTAGTGTTAATTCCTAATATCTAATAAAGCATTTAAGTTTAATTCTATCTATTTCGTCTATTGAGTTTTCATCATAATAGAAAAATAAAGTGATTGGCTAATCCATAAATCCATTAATGATGAAGAATGATGGATATTATAAGAAATCTATTCTGTTATTCACTTCACACTATTCTTTTTGTCGATTTTATGTTACGTTTTATAACGTTTTATTTTCATTGTAACTTGTTGATAGTTATCGCTATAAGCTTGTATGTAATAGGGTTGTTATATTCTGTCTTTCAATATTGTTGATCTCGGTGGCAATATTGAACGTTAAATAACGTTATGCTTATTACCTTCAATATTGTTGATCAAAGTAGCAATATTGAAAGTTATTCACTTCAATTAAAATTAATTTCAATATTGGTGATGTATTTGGCAATATTGAAACCTATCGATTCATTATTTAATAATGTTCAATATTGGTGACCTAGGTTTAATTTTTTAAACGCTTAATTGTGTTAATTCTATATTACATTGCCAGAGTAAATGACATTATTTATTAATTTCAGGAGATGTAATGAATATTATTACATGTTACAAGAGTGTTCCCGATGAGCAGGATATTACGGTAAATAGCGCAGATAGTTCGCTGGATTTTTCTCGTGCTAACACCAAAATCAGCCAATATGATTTAAATGCGATTGAAGCCGCTAATCAGCTTAAAACTCAACTTGAGGGCATTCAAATCACGGCAATGAGTGTAGGTGGTAAATCACTGACAAATGCGAAAGCACGCAAAGACGTTCTTTCTCGTGGAGCTGACGATTTAGTGGTTGTAGTTGATGACCAATTTGAAGCCTCTCTGCCTTATCAAACAGCGGTTGCACTGGCTGCGGCTGCGGCTAAAAAAGGTTATGACTTAATTCTTTGTGGTGATGGATCTGCGGATCTAAGTTCACAACAAGTTAGCTTGCTGGTGGGTGAAATCCTAAATATTCCAGCAATAAATGGTATTAACAAAATTGTTTCTCTTTCTAATGATTCAATTACGGTCGAGCGTGAATTAGAAAATGAAATCGAAACACTGACAATTCCATTACCTGCTGTTATTGCGGTATCTACCGATATTAACACACCTCAAATTCCTTCGATGAAAGCCATTCTTGGTGCTGCCAAGAAACCTGTTCAGCAATGGAGTGTTGCCGATCTTGGTCTGGGTGCGATTACTGCGCGTTCAGAACAAAAAGTGGCTGCGCCGAAACAGAAAGTTCGTCAACGCATCATTATTGAAGGTGATGGCGATGATCAGATTGCTGAGTTGGCAGAACATTTACGTAAAATTCTTAAGTAATAGGGGGAGTTATGAGCCAGTTTTCAACTGTTTGGGTATTTAGTGATGCACTTTCCCGTTTACCAGAATTAATGGGTGGCGCTTCTTCATTAGGGCAATCTATCAATGTATTTACATTGAATGATGAGCAAAGTGTTGCTGCCTTTAAATTAGGTGCAACAGCCGTTTTCCAATTAGAAGGCAAACCTGACGATCGCATTATTGAAGACTATGCACAAAGCATGGTTGAAACCATCAAACAAAGCGGTGATGCAGGTTTAGTGCTACTGCCTAATACACGTCGCGGAAAATTAATCGCAGCACGTTTAGGTCATCGTTTAGAGGCAGTTGTTTCTAATGATGCACAATCTTTAAAAGCAGACGGTGATTCTCTTGTGACAAAACATATGGTTTACGGTGGTCTTGCCTTTGGTGATGAAACCCTGAAAACGCCTTATTGTGTTGTAACTGCAAGTGTGGGTGCTTTTGATGTTGCGCCAGAAACTGGTGTGACAGGTAATGCACAAAAAGTCGCATGGATTGCCCCTGCTCAAACCATCGTTCGCAATTCAGTTCAACCACGCGCAATCAATGCCGTTGATTTAGACAAAGCGCGTTTTGTTGTCAGCGTGGGTCGCGGTATCGGCAGTAAAGAAAATATCGCTATTGCAGAAGAACTCGCCAAAGCCATTGGTGCTGAAATCGCCTGCTCTCGTCCTGTTGCTGAAAATGAGAAGTGGATGGAACACGAGCGTTATGTCGGCATTTCCAATCTGATGCTGAAACCTGAACTCTATTTAGCTGCTGGTATTTCAGGACAAATTCAACATATGGTCGGTGCTAATGGCGCTCAAACCATTGTTGCTATTAATAAAGACAAAAATGCACCTATCTTCCAATTCGCTGACTACGGCATTGTCGGTGACTTAATGAAGGTTCTACCTGCATTAACTCGTCAATTATCTAACTGATTTATTTAAGCAGGGAAGGGAACTTCTCTGCTGTTTATCGCAAATTCTGGAGATGTTATGTCCGATTCCGAAGATATTTTCGATGCCATTATTGTTGGCGCAGGATTAGCAGGATCTGTGGCTGCACTTGTTTTGGCAAGAGAAGGCGCACAAGTATTGCTAATAGAAAGAGGTAACTACGCTGGCGGGAAAAATGTAACCGGTGGTCGTATGTATGCACATACCCTTGAGCGCATCATTCCTGAGTTTGCGCAAGAAGCGCCTGTTGAACGCGTGATCACTCATGAAAAATTGTCATTTATGACCGAAACAGGCGCAATGACGATTGATTACCAAAATGCTGAAGGAAATAACCCAAAAACGGCCTCTTGGTCTGTATTACGGGGCGAGTTTGACCAATGGCTAATGGAACAAGCCGAAAATGCGGGTGCGCAATGTATCACAGGCATTCGTGTTGATAAGTTAGTTGAGCGTGATGGCAAAATTGTTGGCGTTGAAGCCGATGGTGATGTGTTAGAAGCCAAAGCGGTGATCCTCGCGGATGGTGTGAATTCTATTCTTGCAGAACAGCTAGGAATGACAAAACGTGTTGCGGCCGAAAATGTCGCGGTAGGTGTCAAAGAGATCATCGAACTGCCTGAAAGTGTGATTAAAGATCGCTTCAACCTAAAAGATAATGAAGGTGCGGCTTGGTTATTTGCAGGCTCGCCTACTGATGGACTAATGGGTGGCGGTTTTTTATATACCAATAAAACCACGCTTTCTTTAGGTCTGGTGTGTGGGCTTCACCATATTAAAGACGCTAAAAAGTCGGTACCACAAATGCTGGAAGATTTTAAACAGCATCCAGTTGTCGCACCGCTGATTGAAGGCGGAAAAATGGTGGAATACGGTGCGCACGTTGTTCCTGAAGCTGGGTTAAGAATGCAACACGAATTAGTACGTGATGGCGTATTGATTGCGGGTGATGCAGCAGGGATGTGTATGAACCTTGGCTTCACTATTCGTGGCATGGATTTAGCGATGGCATCCGGCGAAGCTGCTGCAAAAACCGTGCTATCGGCAATGGAGAAAAATGATTTTAGCAAACAGACGCTAAATGAATATCTCAAGCATTTAGAAGATGGTCCATTACGCGATATGAAAGCCTATCAGCGTATGCCTGATTTACTTGATAACCCTCGTATGTTCACCGCTTATCCTGAAATGGTCGTTGGTATTGCCAAAGATCTCTTTACTGTTACGGGTGAAGCGCCAGTACCTATGCGTAAAACCCTAATGCGTCATACCAAAAAGGTCGGCTGGATGAACCTAATCAAAGATGGGATCAAAGGAGCAAAAGCAATATGAGTTCTCCCGTAAATGTCGATGTCAAATTAGGCATCAATAAATTTAATGTCGATGAGGAAAATCCACATATCGTCGTCAAAGAGCAACCCGATATGCAGGTGCTAGAAACCTTAGTTAAAGCCTGCCCTGCGGGTCTTTATAAAAAACAAGAAGATGGCACTATCAGTTTTGATTATGCAGGGTGCTTAGAGTGTGGAACTTGTCGAATTCTTGGTTTAGACAGTGCGCTTGAAAAATGGGAATACCCACGTGGAACTTTTGGCGTGGAATATCGTTACGGATGATGTATCGCTACTTTTCTCCCAGTGCTGTCTCCGGCCTGGGAGCTTTTCTTTTTTTTGTTTTATTTAGAAAAAATACCAGGACGCAGTCATGCAACCCAGAAACTTTGATGATATTCGTTTTACCTCAGTACATCGTCGAGTGATGTTATGGGGCAGTGGCGGCCCTTTTCTTGATGGCTATGTATTAGTGATTATCGGTGTAGCGTTAGAGCAACTCACACCGTTATTACAGCTTGATACACGATGGATTGGTCTGCTTGGTGCAGCGACATTAGCAGGGCTTTTTATTGGTACATCACTCTTTGGTTATATTTGTGACAAAGTGGGTCGTCGCAAAATGTTCCTTGTGGATATTGTGGCTATTGCTATTATTTCTATCGCGACAATGTTTGTTTCAACCCCAGTAGGTCTGTTGGTGATGCGGTTCCTGATTGGTATTGTGATTGGTGCCGATTATCCTATTGCGACCTCGATGATTACTGAGTTTTCCAATAAAAAACAACGCGCTTTTGCTGTCGGTTTTATTGCTGCCATGTGGTATATCGGGGCGACGTGCGCCAATTTGGTCGGTTATCTTTTATATGATATTGAAGATGGTTGGCGTTGGATGCTTGGTAGTGCCTTTATTCCTTGCGTTATTATTTTAATTGGTCGTTTTGATTTACCCGAATCTCCGCTTTGGTTAATACGCAAAGGGCGTATTAAAGAGTGTAATGAGATGATGATCAAGCTCTTTGGTGAGCCTGTGGTTTTTGAAGCGGAAGATGCGAAAACAACGCGTTTTATTGAGTTATTTAATAAACGTCACTTTTCTTTTGTTCTGTTTGTTGCGGTGATTTGGACTTGCCAAGTGATCCCGATGTTTGCCATCTATACCTTTGGACCCCAAATTGTCGGTTTATTAGGATGGGATACAGGAAGGAGTGCGGCGCTGGGTAATGTAGTCATTAGTCTATTCTTTATGTTTGGTTGTATTCCCGCCATGTTCTGGTTAAACCAAACAGGGCGACGTCCGTTATTAATTGGTAGTTTTGCCATGATGACGTTAGCATTATTAGTGCTCGGCGTTTTCCCTGATTTACCCATCTTATTTGTTATCTTAGCGTTTGCCACGTATGCATTCTTCTCTGGAGGGCCGGGTATTTTACAGTGGCTTTATCCTAACGAACTTTTCCCAACAGACATTCGCGCTTCCGCAGTGGGTGTGATTATGTCGATAAGCCGTATTGGCACCGTGATTTCAACCTGCGCGCTCCCTGCATTTATTGCCACTTATGGCATTAACACCACGATGTTAGTCGGTGCTGGGATTTCACTGTTTGGGATGATAGTGTCAGTGCTGTTTGCACCAGAAACCAAAGGATTAACGCTTAATCAGACTTCAACTATGCCGATGCGTCGGGGTAAATAACACACTTAATTGGTAAACAATAAATTTAATTGTTTAAATTAATTTTCATGTAGAGGCTGTAAAATTCAATCGTTATTATTTTTATATTATTTTAATTTAAATTATCACATCAATGTTTATTGATAAGATTTTTTTATATCTTAAAGTGAGCTGAGGCTATTTATATTAAAAAGAGAGTGATTCTATTTTTCTTATTTAAATAAAGTCACTCTCTTTTTTATTATTTAAAAATAACACCTTTATAACGCTTCGGTTCCAAATCTATTTCATTGTTATTAATTTATCTTCAATTGGTAAATATATTTAACCCACCGAATCTAGACACCAATCACAAATCTCTCTCAGACTATTCAAATGACGAAAAACAGTTCGTTATTTACCAAGAATGAATAATTCCCCCTACCCAGAATAAGGTCATTACAGACGTAAACACCAGCAAAGAAGCGGTTGAGTAGGTATTTATGACCTTATTAGAAACGACAGTTAAAGAATGTCTAAACAGTGTAGTGAAGCAATATTCTTCACAAATAGCCTTGATTGAGAATCAAAGTAAAAAAACACTAACTTGGCAACAATTACAACAAGAAGTGGATCAAGTCGCCCGTGGTTTTTTATCTATTGGTTTAAAAAAGGGGGATCGTTTAGGTATTTGGTCTGCTAATAGTGTGGAATGGATAATCTGTTTTCTTGCCGCCGCTCAAATTGGTGTACCCGTCGTTTGTATTAACTTTCATTTTAAAAAAAGAGAGTTATTAGATTTATGTCGATTAACAGGAATTAAAGCACTCTGTTTTTCTGATGGTTTTAAAAGCAATCATTTTATTGAGGTTATTAATTGTCTTTCTAAAAAAGCATCCGAAAATAAAGATGTATTACCTCAATTATTTATTAGCATGGGAAATGAACATGCAGAAAAAAGTGTCTCTTTATCTCAATTAAAAGAAAAAGCAATACACGTATCCGCTGCTGTTTATCAGCATGCTGTTGAACAAGTTAGTGTAAAAGATTTGCTGACTATTCAAATGACCTCTGGCAGTACAGCAATGCCTAAAGGTGTCATGTTAAGCCAATATAATGTCATCAATAACGCCATGTTATCAGCACAGCGCTTAGGTGTGACTCATGACGATGTAATTTGTCTTGCGGTTCCTCTGTTCCACTGCTTTGGACTCTCTTCCTGCCTCTTTTTTGCATTAACAACAGGATGCCAATTAGTTCTGTTAGATAACTACTGTGCTGAAGATGTTTTAAAAGTCGTTCAAGACTATCGTTGCACTATTATGCATGGCGTACCGACAATTTTTAGTCGCTTAATGAAGCATGAGCAATTTTCTCACTATGATTTATCTAGTCTTGATAAAGGTATTATTGCAGGAGCGAGTTTTCCTCCTGCGTTAATCGATGACATCGAAAATATCCTCGGCATGAAAGGCATCACCGTCTCTTATGGTCAAACAGAAGCCTCACCTTGTTGTACCCAAACATTACCTAACGATCCTTTAACAATAAAACGTGGATCTATTGGTAAGCCATTACCTTTTGTTGAAATGAAAATTATCAATCCGAAAACAGGTAAATCTGTGCCAGTAGGTATTTTAGGTGAAATTTGTACGCGTGGCTTCCATGTGATGATGGGCTATGACAATGCCCCTGATAAAACCAAAGAAGCGTTAGACGAAGAGGGTTGGTTACACACGGGTGATATCGGCTGTATCGATGAACAAGGAAATTATCACTACGCCTATCGCATGAAAGAGATTGTGGTGCGCGGTGGTGAAAATATCAGCCTTTGTGAAATAGAAGAAGCTATTGCTGAATATGCTGGTGTTGATGCGACAAAAGCATTTGGCATTCCGTCTGCTGATTTAGGTGAAGAAGTGATTGCCACCATTTGTGTGCAAAAAGGCCACAGCATTGGTGAAAGTGAATTACGTGAATTTCTACAAGAGCGACTGGCTCGCTACAAAATCCCCAAAGAACTCCATTTCTTTACAGAATTTCCTCATACCCCTTGCGGAAAAATTGATGTGCAAGCGCTGAAATTGCAACTGGGTTATAGCGTTTCAATCAAGGATGAAAAAAACAAAGTAGCGAGTTAAGTGACAACGGATTTATCCACATTCTGACAACAGCAGTATGAAGTCTAAAAATAATTAGGAGAAGAAATGACAAGTCATAAAGCACTGGAAGGTGTCACCGTAGTTGAGTTGGCGACCTTTATCGCGGTACCGGCAGCAGGTCGTATTTTAGCTGATATGGGTGCGAATGTAATCAAAATCGAATCTCCAAGTGGTGATAACTTACGCTATACAGCACCAACAGAAGGCCGCCCATTAGATCAACATGAAAACACCAGTTTTGATTTAGAAAACGCCAATAAACGTGGGATTGTGTTAAATACGAAAACAGAAGCAGGGAAAAAAATCCTGTTTGAACTGTTAGAAAAAGCAGACATTTTCTTAACTAACTGGCGCCCTGGAGCAAGAGAGCGTGCGGGTTTAGATTATGAAACGTTAAAACAACGCTTTCCAAAATTAGTTTACGCCAGTGTGACGGGTTATGGCGATGAAGGTCCAGATAAAGACTTACCAGGATTTGACTACACAGCATTCTTTGCGCGTGGCGGTATTTTAGGCTCTCTGTACCAAAAAGGCACAGTACCTATGAATGTGATCCCTGGTCTAGGCGATCACCAGTGCGCATTAGGCTTGGTTTCAGGTGTGTTAGCTGCTTATATTCGTGCTCAAAATATCGGTCAAGGTGAGTATGTTTCAACTAACTTGTTGCATACCTCTATTTACACTCAAGCCATCATGATCCAAGCGGCACAATACCCAGATTATGGTCAGCCTTATCCTATCGATCGCCGCAATACCACCAGCCCATTTATTTTGGCTTATAAAACGAAAGATGATCGTTTTATCCAAGTCTGCATGCCTGTTTACGATGCTTATTACCCAACCTTTATTTCCTGTATTGGTCGCCCAGATTTAGCAGAAGACGCCCGTTATACCCGTTTACAAGAAGTGGCGAAAAATAATCGCTCTCCAGAATTATATGACCTGATTTGGCAGCAAGTTGAGCAAAAAACAGCGTCAGAGTGGGCAGATATTTTCACCAAAAACGATATCCCATTCAGCATTGCACAAACTTGGGAAGAAGTGTTGGAAGATAAACAAGCTTGGGCAATCAACACCTTCTACAACATGAAATATAAAAATGGCAGTGAAAAAGCCTTAGTTCGTCCACCGATTGATTTCTTAGAAAGTGGTTTACCTGAATATCGCCGTGGCCCTTTGTTAGGTGAAGACACACCGTCTGTATTAGCTGAATTAGGGTATAGCGCTGAAGAGATAGCAAACCTTGAAGCCAATAAAGACGTGATGACGTGGAAAGAATAATCCACTTACTTTTTTAATTTTCAGGAGAGCAAAGGCATGCAACAAGACATTTTCACAATGGGCGTTGATATCGGATCGTCAGCCTCGAAATGCATCATCATGAAAAATGGTGACGCGATTGTCGCGAAATCATTGGCATCTGTTGGCGCTGGTACATCTGGGCCTGAAAAAGCGATCAATGAAGTATTGCGTCAATTTGGCGGCGATCTCAGTCAGATCAGCTGGATCTGCGCAACAGGTTATGGACGTAACTCTTTGAAAGAAGCCAACAAAGAAGTGAGTGAACTTAGCTGCCATGCGAAAGGTGCGCACTTTCTTTTTCCGGGTGTGAAAACAGTGATTGATATCGGCGGTCAAGACGTTAAAGCACTTCATATGGATGGTGCAGGCCGTTTATTGAACTTTGTGATGAATGACAAGTGCGCTGCGGGTACAGGACGCTTTTTAGATGTGATGTCGCGAGTATTAGAAACCAAGATTTCCGATCTCGCTCAAGAGGGCGCTAAGTCCACGAAGAAAGTCACGATTAGCTCCACCTGTACCGTGTTCTCTGAATCGGAAGTTATTTCTCATCTCGCGAATAACGAAACAATACCCGACGTCATTAATGGTATTCACCGCTCTGTGGCTAGCCGTATTGCAGGTCTTGCAAAACGAGTCGGTGTTGAAGCTCCTGTTGTCATGACAGGCGGTGTTGCCAGTAATTTTGAAGTTGTTCGTTATGTTAGCGAAGAGCTGAACGCTCCTATCGCCACCTCACCATTATCACAATACAACGGGGCGATAGGTGCCGCCATTTATGCCTTTGAAGCGTGCCGCCATCAACTGGAAGACGATGCGTTAACAATAGGAACATCAAAATGAGCAATGTAGATATGAATGCGCCGGATTATATTCCTGCGAAAAAAAGACTGCAAAAAATTGCCGCTGATGCTTATCAGCGTGCGTGGGATGCCAAAAACAGCGGTGAAAAAATAGGGTGGTGCGCTTCAAACTTCCCTCAAGAAATCGCTGAAACACTGGGTTTATGTGTGGTTTATCCTGAAAATCAAGCCGCTGCGATTGCCGCAAAAGGTGCGGGTTTAAAAATGTGTGAGCACGCAGAAAGCATGGGTTATTCCAATGATATCTGTGCTTATGCACGCATTAGCCTCTCTTACATGGATATTAAGCAGTGTGAAGAGATGGATATGCCACAGCCTGACTTCTTGCTGTGCTGTAACAACATCTGTAACTGCATGATCAAATGGTATGAAAATATCGCTTATGAGCTGAATATCCCGATGATCCTTATCGATATTCCTTATAAAAATGACTATGACACCGATGATGTAACGGTGAAATATGTTCAAGCGCAATTTGATGATGCCATCAAACAACTCGAAAAAGTCACAGGCAAAGTATTCTCAGAAGAGAAATTTAAAGAAGTCTGTGAAATTTCGCAACGTACAGGACGTGCATGGTTAAAAGCGGCGGAATATTGCCAATATGAACCTTCGCCAATGAATGGTTTTGATCTCTTTAATCACATGGCTGTTGCTGTTTGTGCTCGCGGTAAATTAGAAGCCGCACTGGCTTTTGAGCAACTGTGTGAAGAGATGGAACAAAATATCAAAGAGAAAAAATCGACTTACCGCGGTGAAGAAAAATACCGTGTTCTCTTTGAAGGTATTGCCTGCTGGCCTTACTTGCGTGCCACATCTACTCCGTTAAAAGAGCAAGGTATCAACGTAACTGCCACTGTTTACGCTACTGCATTTGGTGTGATTTATCAAAACAGTGACGAAATGATGCGTGCTTACTCCTACGTTCCTAACTGTGTCTCTGTTGAGCGTGCTGCTGATATGCGTATTAACGTGAGCCGTCAGAATAAAGTTGATGGTGCGATTATTCACGTTAACCGTAGTTGCAAGCTCTGGAGTGGCATTATGCCTGAAATTGAGCGCCGTATTCGTCATGAACTTAAGATCCCAACAGTGACTTTTGATGGCGACCAAGCTGATCCTCGTGTTTTCTCTGAAGCGCAGTATGTCACCCGTGTTGAAGCATTGACTGAAATTATGGCTGCTAACAAAGCAGAAATGAAAAAGGGAGACATCTAATGAAAACATTAACGGAGTTGTTTGATGAGTTACAAGCCGTGGTGGATAACCCTGTTGCTCAATTAGATGGGTTTATTCGTAGTGGTAAAAAGGTTGTTGGCTGTTTTCCTGAATATACGCCGAATGAAATTGTCTATGCCGCAGGTATGGTGCCTTTTGGTATTTGGGGAGCAGAAGGCCGTGAGATCTCAGAAGCGAAGAAATATTTTCCTCCTTTCTATTGTGCGTTAGTGCTTTCTTCTCTTGAGATGGGATTAGATGGGGCATTAAATAAATTGTCTGCTGCCTTAATTCCTTCTCTTTGTGACACCTTAAAATGCTTAGGGCAAAACTGGAAATCTGGTGTACCACAAGTTCCTTTCATTCAATTGGTTCATCCACAGAACCGTAAAACGCCAGCAGGTATTGCATTCTTAACTGAACAATATAAGAAAATTGCACTGCAATTAGGGGAGATTTCAGGTCAAGCGGTGACAGACGATGCACTGAAAAATGCCATCCATCTATTTAATCAGCGCCGTCGCGCATTACGCGAGTTTTCAGATATCGCGGCACTTCATCCAAACTTGGTCACACCACAACGTCGTAATACTGTGATCAAAAGTGGTTATTTTATGGATGTCGTTGAGCATACAAAAGCCGTTGAAACCATTGTTGCACAATGCAAAACCTTGTCTCCAGAACCTTGGAAAGGACACAAGATTATTGTAACAGGCATTATTGCGGATAGCCCTTCTATTCTACAAATTTTGGCTGACAACAAAATGGCGATTGTAGCGGATGAAGTCGCGCATGAGTCTCGTCAATTTCGCCAAGATATTCCTGAAAACAAAGCACCTTATGAAGCAATGGCTGAGCAAATCGCTCATCTTGATGGGTGTTCACTTTTGTATGATCCAGAGAAAAAACGCGGTCGTTTAATTGCCGATATGGTGAAAAATACAGGCGCTGATGGTGTTGTCTATTTACTGACGAAGTTCTGTGATCCTGAAGAATTTGATGCCCCTATCGTGAAGAAATTCCTCGATAGAGAAGGCATTCCTTCCATCATTATCGAAATTGATCAGCAAACCAAAACATATGAACAGGCAAGAACGGCACTGCAAACTTTTGCAGATGTGCTTTCTGCTTAACAACGTTAATTAATAGTCACAAAAGACCTGCGTGATTTACGCAGGTCAATTGAACCCTAACACATATAAGTGGGGCAATCATGGGTATTATTTGTTTAATCATCGGGCTAGCGATATTAATGATTATGTGTATGAAAGGCATACATATTTTTATTTCTGTCTTTACCACCAGCCTATTTCTTGCTGTGACTGCATGGCTTGTATCACCAGATATGCTTAATCCTGTCGATGCACTATTACAAGTGTATACCGGCGGATTAGGTGGCTATTTTGGCAGCTTCTTCTTCATTTTCGTACTAGGTGCGATTTTTGGCAAATTAACCGCTATCAGTGGCGCTGCTGATAGTGTTGCCTCTTTTATTATTGGTAAATTTGGTGAAAGAGCCGTTATTCCATCATTAGTGGCGGCTTGTGCCATTTTAGCCTACGGCGGTGTGTCAGTGTTTGTTGCACTGTTTACCGTCTATTCAATGATGGTGAGTTTATTCCGTAAAGCGAATCTTCCTCGCAGACTTATTCCGGCTGTCTATTTTGCAGGTGCGGGTACGTTTGTGATGATCATGCCGGGATCGCCTCAGATCCAAAACCTTATCCCAATGAAATTTCTAGGCACGTCAGCAACTGCGGGTTTAGTACCAGGTATGTTGACAGCATTGTTCCAAGTCACCTTAGTGATTATTTATCTCACTTGGCTCTTTAAGCGCGTAAAAGCGAAAGGTGAAGGTTGGGTTGAAGATGAAAAAACGGCGAAAGCAGAAGAGGGTAAAAAAGATCGCCAATTACCGAATGTGCTCGTTGCATTACTGCCGATGCTTATTCTGCTTGTCGTGCTGAATATCCTGAAATGGGATCCCGCTATTGCACTGTTCTGCGCCATTATTGCTGCCTTGATTGTGTACTTACGCTATCTAGATTGGAAAAAACTCATACCTAATTTAGCCGCAGGAACGATGGAAGGGGTGACCTCCCTCTTTAACACGGCGGTTATTGTTGGATTTGGTGCGTTAGTCATGACGTTACCAGCCTTCAAAGAATCATTCCAAGCGATTGCTCAATCGGGTCTTAATCCACTCGTTGTGACTGCAATTTCAGTCGGTGCGCTAGTGTTTATCAGTGGTTCAGGCTCTGGTGCGTTAAGTATCGCCATGCCAATGATTGCCGCGATGTTCCCTGCAACCGTGGTTGATCAAGGTTCATTACACCGTGTTGCCACAATGGCATCTATGAGTACAACACCGCCATTTAACGGATTGATTATTACTGTCTTTAGCGTCTGTGGTGTCAGCCATAAAGAGGGCTATGGGCCAGTGGGGACATTAACCCTCGCTATCCCACTGTTAGCCATGATGTTTATGTTGCTGCTGTACACCTTTTTACCTGCATCAATAGCAACGATGTAGGCACAACGTTAACCCATTAATGCGTGCGATAAGACGACAAACGCGAAATCGCACGCCATAGAGATAACCATCAATATTCTCAGAGGAAGATAAACATGGATTTTCAGCTAACAGAAGAACAAGTCCTGATCCGCGATATGGTCAGAGAGTTCGTTGAAAACGACATTAAACCAATTGCGGGTGCTATTGATAAAGAACATCGCTTTCCTAGTGAGAGTGTTGCACCGATGGCTGAATTGGGACTCTTTGGTTTCAACATTGATGAAGCTTATGGTGGTACAGAAGCAGATGCTATTAGCTATGTATTAGCCACAGAAGAGATGGCTAAAGTGAGCGCCTCTCACGCTATGATCATGGGATCACAATGTTCTTTAACAGGGCCAATCATTCAAAAATATGCTGATGAAGAGACTAAAGCACGCATTTTACCAGGTGTGGTTTCTGGCGAAAAATTAGGGTGCTTCTGTTTGTCAGAGCCTAGTGCGGGCTGTGATGCTGCGGCTCAAGAAACAACAGCCGTTCGTCAAGGCGATAACTATGTGATTAATGGCTCTAAATTGTGGATCACTGCGGCGCCTCAAGGTGCTTTCTTTATCGTGTTTGCCATGACCGATAAAAGTAAGGGTGTAAAAGGGATCACTGCATTCTTAGTTGAGCGTGATAACCCAGGTATTAGCATTGGTTTACCTGAAGACAAAATGGGTATGAACGGCTCTGAAACCTGCTCTGTGAGCTTCAGTGATTGTGTTGTTTCAGCCAGCGCTATGTTAGGCGAAGAAGGCAAAGGCTTTAATATCGCGATGGAAACCTTAGATGGCGGGCGTTTAAGTTGCTCTGCATTGGCATTAGGGATCGCACAAAGCGCTTTAGATGCCACTATTGCTTACACCAAAGAACGTATTCAATTTGGTAAACCCATTGCTGCTAATCAAGGTATTCAATGGGTATTAGTGGATATGGCAACGCGTGTTGATTGCGCACGTATGCTAGTTTATCGTGCCGCTGCCGCCAAAATGGCGGGTCTTCCTTACACTCGTGAATCAGCTCAAGCCAAACTTTATGCAGCAGAAGCTGCCACTTATGTAACTCAAAAAGCCGTTCAATTACATGGCGGTATGGGTTACACCAAATCCTATCCTGTTGAACGTTTGATGCGTGAAGCAAAACTTACTGAGATTTTTGAAGGCACAAGTGAAGTGCAACGTATGGTCATCGCTAAGCATATTTTAGCGTAATGAGATTTGAGCTTATTAATTTGTTGCATTGTGCAAAACGGAGAATGTGAATTATGAAACTTATTGCCTGCTGTAAGGTTGTTCATGACGAACAAGACATCACAACACGGCCTGATCGTACACTCGCAACCGATAATGCGGGTTTAAAAATTAGTTTGTATGACTTGAATGCAATTGAAACCGCAGTAGAAATAGCCTCTGCCCTTGGTGATAGTACTGTAACTGCATTAAGTGTGGGGACAAGTGCCATGGTTGAAAACGCGAAAATTAAAAAAGATATTTTATCGCGTGGCCCTGATGCATTAACACTGGTTGCTGATGATGCATGTAGCGCGCTTTATTCAACAGATACTGCCAATATTATTGCGCAAGCAGCAAAAAAAGTGGGTTTTGACTTGCTCATTTTCGGTGAAGGTTCGGGTGATTTATACGCTCAACAAACGGGTTTAGCCGTTGGTGAATATTTAGGTTTACCTTGTGTGAACGCTGTAAACAAAATCACCGTTGAAGGCGACAAAATCATTGTTGAACGTGATTTAGAAAATATCACTGAAGAACTTGAACTGACATTACCTGCCATTGTGTGTGTCACTTCAAGTATTAACACACCAAAACTCCCTTCAATGAAAGCCATTTTAGCGGCGAATAAAAAATCAGTTGAAAAGCTAGGGTTAGGCGATATCGGTGTTGATATTTCTTCTCTGACTGTTGTGCAAACACAAGTTTGTGCGCCAGAGCAATCTGATCGCCTTGGTATTATTTTAGAAGGTGATTCAGATGAAAATATTGCCACTTTTGCTGAACATTTACGCCAAGCGGTTAATCAATAAGGAGATTAAAAATGGCTAGTTTACTACCTACTACCTTTGTTTATGCCGAAAAAGCGGATGATTTAGCAAAGCTGATTGCGTTTGCTCGTGGTCTTGGTGAAAAGGTCAATGTGCTGTTTATTGGTGATGATGAAAGTACGCGTGAATGTGTCAACTTAGGCGCTGATTGTGTGTACTGTTTTGCACCTCAAGAGGGAGTGATCGCTGAAGATTATGCGGCCTCTTTTGCAGCAATTATTAAAGAAGCGGGGGCGAATGCATTGGTTCTACTTGCTTCATCAAAACGTGCAAAAGCGATTGCGGCTCGTCTTGGCGTAACTTTAAACGCCGGTGTTGTCAGTGATGCATTAAGTCTTGCTATTGAAAACAATACGGTGATTGCGACACACCAAGTCTATGGTGGTTTAGCGCATGCTAAAGCAGAAATTCGTTCACCTTATGCTATTGCTACCGTGGGCAGTGCATTAGATGTGGAAGCCATCAAAGACGCACCCAATGCACAAGTGGTGCAAAGTGCCTTTATCGCCCCTGCACATACATTAAAAGTATTGGCTCGTAAGCCAAAACAAGGCAGTACCGTTGATTTAGGTAAAGCGCATTGTGTTGTTGGTGTCGGACGCGGTTTTGCTAAGGCGGATGATATTGCACTCGCGGCGGCATTAGCGAAAGCCCTTCAAGGCGAAGTGGGTTGTTCACGTCCAATTGCTGAAGGTGAAGGCTGGATGGAACACGACCGCTACATTGGTGTTTCAGGTGTGACCTTAGGTGCGGATGTTTATGTTGCTGTCGGTATTTCAGGGCAAATTCAGCATATGGTAGGTGTGGATAGAGCAAAAGTCATTGTTGCTATCAACAAAGATAAAAATGCCCCAATTTTCAATATGGTGGATTACGGTATTGTTGGTGACCTCTACAAAGTGTTACCTGCATTAACCGCGAAGCTTGGCGGCTAATCACCGTAGGTCGCTTAGTGATAATTTGCTAAGCGACCACACATAATAAAAGGATAGGAAAGTATGTCAGACGATATTTTTGACGCCATTATTGTGGGTGGTGGACTTGCTGGTGGTACTGCTGCCTATGTATTAGCACAAGCAGGGTGTGATGTTTTAGTTGTAGAGCGAGGTAATTTCGCTGGCAGTAAAAATATGACAGGTGGACGTTTATACGCGCACAGCCTTGAAAAAATCATTCCCAATTTTGCCCAAGAAGCACCTGTTGAACGCTTGGTGACGCGTGAAAAAATTTCCATGCTAACGGAAACAGATGGTGTGACTTTAGATTATCAACACACGCAACAAGAAGAGGAAGCTGCACGCTCTTATACCGTATTACGTTCTTCATTTGACCAATGGTTAATGGAAAAAGCAGAAGACGCTGGCGCACAAGTGATCACGGGTGTTCGCGTTGATGAAGTGTTGGTGAAAGAAGGCAAGGTGTGTGGTGTAAAAGCAGGTGATGATGAAATTGAAGCCCATGTGGTTATCCTCGCTGATGGTGTTAATTCATTATTAGCAAAACAATTAGGTATGACACAAAAAGTTAACCCTCACACTGTGGCGGTAGGAGTTAAAGAGTTATTGGAATTCACGCCACAACAAATGGAAGACCGATTTGGTTGTACTAATGATGAAGGCTTAGCTTGGCTTTTTGCTGGCGCACCATCAGGTGGATATTTAGGTGGCGGATTCTTATATACCAATAAAAATACCGTTTCTTTAGGTCTTGTTTTAGGGCTACATAATGTCGATAAATTCGAAAAAACGGTTCCTCAATTATTAGAAGATTTTAAACAACACCCTGTTGTTGCACCACTTATCAAAGACGGCAAATTATTAGAATATTCAGCGCATATGGTGCCAGAGGGTGGCATGAATATGGTATCTGAATTAGTGAAAGATGGCGTATTAGTGGCGGGAGATGCCGCAGGTTTTTGCCTTAATGTCGGCTATACCGTAAGAGGAATGGATTTAGCGATTGCTTCAGGTGAAGCGGCTGCAAAAGCGGTATTAATGGCGAAAGAGCAAAACAGTTATAGCCAAAAAGAATTAAGTTGCTACCAATCTTTATTAAATGACAGCTTTGTGATGAAAGATATGAAGTTATACAAAGACTTACCTTCTTTCCTTGATAATACAAGATTCTTTACGGATTACCCGCAAATGGCGGCTAATGTAATGCATGATTTATTTGTGATTAATGGCCCAGAAAAACCAGTGCGTAAGAAAATACTGTCTCAAGTTAAGAAAGTGGGTGTAATGAACTTAATTAAAGATGGGTTTAAGGGGGTACGTTCTTTATGAGTCAAGTCAACGTAGACGTTAAATTAGGCGTCAATAAATTTAATGTGGATGAAGAAAATCCACATATTGTGTTAAAGGATGATATCGATCCTGCACAATTTGACATCTTAATGAAAGCTTGCCCTGCTGGGTTATATAAGAAAGATGAAAAAGGACAATACCTTTTTGATTACGCGGGCTGTTTAGAGTGCGGAACTTGCCGTGTTTTATGTGGTGAAACAATTTTAAAGAAATGGGAATATCCATGTGGCACTTTAGGCATTGAATTTCGTTACGGTTAATGTAACAACACCAATCCCCCTTTAGCGTAACCTCCAAAATTTTAACTAGAGGGGGAGATAATTAGTCTATTTATCTTAACGAATGTATTTTTCGATATTCTGAAGGCGTCATAAAAAATTCGGATTTAAACTTTCGACTTAAATTAGAAATATCGCTAAATCCGCATTCATAAGCTAATTGTGTAATATTTTTCTCTGCCAAGAGAGGATTAACTAAAGCCGCTTTATAATTCTCAAGGCGTTTTTGGTAGATCCAACGAAGTACAGAGGTATTTTGTTCTTTAAATAACATCTGTAAATAGCGCACAGAGATCCCACAAGCATTTGCACATTGATTAACACTTAAATCTGGATCGGAAATATGTTGCTCTAAATAGTGCTGGGCAAAATAAAACAGTGTTGATCTTCCTAAGCTTTGAGGTGGAGTTGCAATACTGTATTCACTGAAAGCAGACGTAATTAAATTCAATAAAATATCGGAAAGTTGTTGTGCATGTTGTGGTGGCATTGAGTCTAAGAACGGAATATAGCGCATCACAAAGCTATAAACGAGGGAGCCTGTAATGCTATTGCCTCGTATTGCTCTTGCAGTAAGATTTTGGGTATTACCTAAACGTGATGCTAGTTTCTCCCTTGGGATCAAAATTTTAAATAATGAGTAATCGTTATCAAAAGACCATGATACGGGTCTTGCCATATCAAAAATACAAAAGTCTCCTTGCCGTAGAAATGCGGTTCTTCCATCTTGAGTAAGATGGCTAGTTCCTGAACGCTGTATCTCAATTTGAAAATGCTCTTCCAAGCTAAGTTTATGAGTTAAAGGACGGCTACTCGCCCAGTGACCATTAGACTCTAGCTGAATAAAGCGAATATTTGTCACCTTCTGCTCGACAATGTTGGCATAAAATCGAGAATGAGGAGGCAATTCGACTTCATTGCATTCATAAGACGATAAAAAGCGGTCTTTTATTGTATCCCTGAATACGGAAAACCGATCTACGTCAGGGAGCTCCCGAGTCGTAAACATGCTTTTCATAGTACGCCCACTTTTATTGAAAGTATTTTTGTTGTGTTGCTATCAATCTAGTATAAAAACGACTTAAACCAGGTTGAAATAGAATAATGTTTTTATAACTTTAATTTTAAAATTAGAATAGTAAGTTTAAATAATTATTAACGGAGATATTCATTATCTTTCTTGTTAATAAATTGAAGACAATATATTTAAAAATTTTTAATTTATTTAAACTAACATCATGTAAATTATAGAATTAATTTATAGCATTTTTTATGCTAGCATTTCTATGCTATTAATCCTAAGTTAATTTCCTATCTTTAGAGAGAGATCTCATAAATAAATTAAGAGTGATTCTTATTAATATCTTATTTATTTCATTCTTTTCAGAGTGTGAGTTAATATGGATTTTATGTAATTTAAATAATGGCTTGTTAATAAGATGATTTTTTATGGTTAATAATGTAATTTATTTTTAAGATGCGTTAGTAAGATAATTATAGATAATAAATATTTTTTTATTATAAAAAATATTTAGCTAAAAGTAATAAAACTCTTTAAATATTAGTTATTAATAATAACCATTTTTCTATATCAAAGAGAGTTTTATTAAATAAACGTGCTATATCATTAAGAAAAGAATAGTGATTGAATTATTGATGCAGTGTAGGGCAATAGGTGCGATTAATGAACGAGTTCCTATCCTTACTAAACAAAAGATAACTCCCACAATAAAAATAAGAATAAATGTAGAGATTGATTCATATTGATAGTGCATAGTTGAAAATAGCAGTGAAGAAAGAATAATCGCTATCCATTTTCCTGTATTGCCATACCACATGCCTGCATTTAATAGAAAACCTCTAAAAATGATCTCTTCAGTAATCGGAGCAATAAACATAACAGCAAGGGCAAACAGGAAGAAAGCAAATCCTGTAATGGGTTCAACCTCGGCTATCCATGAATCATCGTCAGATCCTAAAAACATGCCGATAAATAATAATCCCAGTAATGCTAAGACAGGAGCTTTTAATGTTCGCCATTGAAGTCGGCCTAATGGCATTAATGTAATGTGTTTTTGATAGGCAAACCAAATAATTAGGCAGTAGGGAAGGTAAATAAAAAAGCTCACCAATGAGATGATATAAGTCGATTGATACAGTGCAATAGGTGAAGGCGTTAGCAATAGGCTAAAAGAGGAAAAGAAGTAGCCTATAAAGGCAAGTACGCAGATGACTGAATGGTAAACTCGATCTTTGGGAAATTCCATTTATGCTTGTCCTTGGGGAGGTAATCAGATAAGTAATTTGTTTTATTTATTATGCATGATAAAAATAATTTTTGTGTTAATGTAATAAATATAAATAACTTATAGCTAATATAAGGCTAAATTTTGAAAGAAAATCTTTTACAGGCTATCCTCGATTGGATTGAAGAAAATTTAAATAGTCCTTTATCTCAAGATGATGTTATAAAAAAATCAGGATACAGTAAAAGGCATTTTCAAGATTTGTTTTATCATTTTACTGGTAAGACGATTGCTAGATATATCCTCGCGAGACGTTTATCGTTGTCTGCAACTTTATTACGATTAACAAGTTTATCTGTATTAGATATATCGATTATTTATCAATTTAATTCTCAACAGAACTTTTCAAGAGCTTTTAAAAGATACTTTAAAATAACACCAAGTGCTTACCGGAGCTGTGCATACTGGGATTTTACTGATTATATACCGCAACACAAATATTTAACTTTCCCTAACTTAATGAATAGTGAGAGCTTTGTTTGTCTGTTACCTTCTGAAAATGAGGAAAGTGTTTTTTATGTTGATATTCCTTTTGAGCTTAAGGCAAAAGTTACTCGAACGGGATTAGGTTTTAAGAATAAAAATAAAATAGATAAATTAAAAAGCTTAATAAAAAATAGTTCTGAAATTTATTTAAACGTATATTATAGATGTGAAAGAACTACCTCCACTAAGAACATTTTAGCTGTATATAATTTTTTTGAATTTACTAATAAACATGAAACCTTTGTTTCTACAAATGGTGATAGGTATTATAAATTTTCATTTTATGGTACATGGGATGAATATCTCATATTATCTAATGTTATTTATTTTAGAGAGCTATCAAAGTTAAAGGCTAAAAAAAGAGATAGCTATGATATTGAAGTTTTTAATATCAACGATATGAAAGATAAAAGTAATATATGTTCATTAGATTATTTCGTTCCTGTAGTATGATTTTTTAGTAATTTTTTAGGTGTTGTATTGTAATATTCTTTAAATTTTTTTATGAAATATGAAGTTGTTTTATACCCTAATTTATTTGATATAGTATTGATATTTAAATTTGTTGTTGTTAATAAATTTATAGCATGTTCCATTCTTGTTTTTGTTAATATTTTAGTAAAGCTTGTTTTTTCAGCCTCTAGTTTTTTTCTTAAAGATGATGTTCCAATATATAGCCTTTTACTAATATCTTTTATTGTCCACTCATAACTTAAATCTTCACTAATGATATTGATGATTTTATTTGTATATGATGAGTTATACATCTCATAGATAAAACCCATCATATTTATTTCTAATCCGCTCAATAAGCATGCTATTTTTAATATATATTCATGTTCTATTTTATCAGACGTGACAATTTCATTGTTAAATTTACTTTTTAATTTATTAAATAATAGAATATCTTCTGGTTGAGCCTTTTTTATTAAAATATTATTTTCAATATTCTGCGCATTCTCTTTTAATCTAAGATGGTTAGAGGCAAGGTTTATTTTTAACGCATCTCTAAGAATATCACAAGATAAATAAAGTAAGGTTGGTTTATTTATATTAGAAAAATATACATCGAACTTTATATCTTTTGATATTAGAGCAATACTATTTTTATTTATTGATTTTTTAAAGTTATTTGTTTCTATTCGTATTTCGCTGTCTTTTGTTAGTAGCATAATGTAATTAGATAGGGTTAAGTTTTTTAAATGAAAATAGTAATCTTTCATGTAAATAGACTCACTTTAATCCAAATTAAATTAGTTAAATAGTAATGATAAATATTAATGATCAGTCTATGGTTTTATTTTTATAAATGAAATTACATTTATCGCAGGGTGGCAAATAGTGATATTTATTTATCTTTTAGTGTTATTTTTTGTGTGAACCAGCTTGGTTAAAGACTAATTTTTTCAAGGTTACTTACATGAATGTGAGTATAACTTTGATTATAAGGATGTGTTTTAACATTTTTGGCGATTTAATTAAAAGTTGTGGCAATTTATCTTTTTTTCTGTGAGCTATTTTGTTGATAGATATCTTGTTTGTTATTTTGTGGCATTTATTTATTTGTTTGTTTGATTTGGGGCGTGAGGCTAGGTGATACACTGAACTTAAGTGAAATTGTATTTGTAGTATTTCTATCTTTATCCCTGAATTAGGTAATTAAGATGTATGGCTGGAATATTAATTATGTAATAGGAAACGAGGTTAAAGCTATAAGGAAGGCTAAAAAACTGACAGGGATTAATATGTCAAAGAAAATGAATATAAGTCAACAACATTATTCTCGCCTAGAACGAGGTGATGTTAAATGGAGCGTTTCTACACTAATAGAAGTTTGCTTTATTTTAAATATTTCCATCCTTCATTTTATAAAAATATTAGACAGTAAAAAGAGAATAATTATTGATTGTAATTGTGAATATATTCACAAAGATAAAAAAATGTAAATGTAAGGAGAATGAAAAAGGAAAGAATATCATTTTGTAACTAATTCTTAATAAAGAAATTTTTAAATAAACAGCAAGTATCTTCTGTTTAGAGGTTCTATTCTAATGCTAGGTAATTATTATGAAATTTATCTTTTCTGAAAAAAATTCAGATATACAAGTGCAGTTAAATCCGCATGCAAAGCATGTAATAACGGCAAAGCCAAATGAGGTTTATCAATTATTTGATTCTGAAACAAATCTTTCACCACTAGATATTAAAGCACTTCGTAAATCGGATGATCTTATTTTATCTAGTAAAGAACAAGATCTTGAAGTTGTAATTAAAGATTTCTGGGAAGAATGCAAACCAGGAGAGCAACAGTGTTATGCAACTTTAAATGTCTTAGATCAAAATGGGGTAATGGGGGAAGCCACTATTACTCAAGATGGTCCTGTTTTAGAGCATTTAGTTGCTGGTGAAACCGGTACTCTTTCTGATAATGATGATGGAATTGGCCTATTTTTATGGGTTGCGGGTTCTATCGGTAGTGCATTAGCGATCTTTTTAGCTAATAGAAATCATGGTGGTGACAATAAAGGTAATGATGCAGATGTCACTGCACCAAGTAAACCGGGATTAACCGCTGAAGATGATGGTTCTGTTTCTATCGATTTACCAAAAGATGCAAACAAAGGTGATTCTGTAGATGTTACTTTTGAAGATGAGAATGGTAACTCAAATACTGTCACACTAGAGAAAGACGATAATGGCTGGACATCAAGCAATCCGGACTTGATTCCTGATACAGATAACGATCATGTCACTATTCCTAATGACAAGATAAAAGATAATAGCGACGTTACCGCAAGTGCAAAAGATCCGAGCGGTAATAAAAGTGATGACGTTACTGTAACAGCAAAACCAGATCCTGTAACAGATGTACCAGTTTTAAGTATTCCAGAAGTAGAGGATGGCTATGCAAATGCGGATGAACTGAAAGACGGTTTACAAGCAGAAGTCACCTTGCCAGAAGGTACTGTGGAAGGCGCAGAAATTACGCTAACCATCACTCGTCCAGATAACACCACTGAAACTATTACACATACCGTCACGAAAGATGAAGTCGTGGCAGGCAAAGTGTCAATAGATATTCCGAAAGATGTAGTACAAAACGGCCAAAACAGTGTTGATGTTAGTATAACTCAAGGAAGTAATCCGCCGAAACAAGGGAATAAAGTGGAATTTGCTGCCGATACTCAAATTCCAGGCGATACCGACGGTAACGGCGTGGTGGATACAACACCGGTAGTGACTATCCCAGAAGCAGCAGATGGTGTAAATGCCGACGAGCTAAAAGACGGCGTACAAACCGAAGTGACTGTGCCAGCAGGCAGTGCGGAAGGGGATAAACTCACCCTGACGATCACCAAACCTGACGGTAGCACTGACACTGTTGAACACACGCTGACAGCAGATGAAGTGACAGCGGGTAAAGCCGAGGTAACTATCCCTGCGGATAAAGTGACGGCTGACGGTAACTACTCTGTTACGGCTGAAATCACCGATCCAGCGGGTAACACCAGTGGAAAAGGTCAACCAACTGACTTTACTGTTGATACGCAAATTCCGGGGGATACCGACGGTGACGGTGTGGTAGATACAACACCGGTAGTGACTATCCCAGAAGCGGCAGATGGTGTGAATGCTGAAGAGTTAAAAGACGGCATACAAACCGAAGTGACTGTACCGGGTGGTAGCGCTGAAGGGGATAAACTCACTCTAACAATCATCAAACCTGACGGTAGCACTGACACTGTTGAACACACGCTGACAGCGGATGAAGTAGTAGCGGGTAAAGCGGATGTCACTATTCCAGCGGATAAAGTGACAGCAGACGGTAACTACTCTGTTACGGCTGAAATCACCGATCCAGCGGGTAACACCAGTGGAAAAGGTCAACCAACTGACTTTACTGTTGATACGCAAATTCCAGGCGACACTGACGGTGATGGTACCGTGGATGCGACTCCTGTAGTCACGATCCCAGAAGCAACCAACGGTGTAAATGCTGACGAGCTAAAAGACGGTGTACAAACTGAAGTGACCATACCGGGAGGCAGTGCGGAAGGGGATAAACTCACCCTGACGATCACCAAACCTGACGGTAGCACTGACACTGTTGAACACACACTGACGGCGGATGAAGTGACAGCGGGTAAAGCCGAGGTAACTATCCCTGCGGATAAAGTGACGGCAGACGGTAACTACTCTGTTACGGCTGAAATCACCGATCCAGCGGGCAACACCAGTGGAAAAGGTCAACCAACTGACTTTACTGTTGATACGCAAATTCCGGGGGATACCGACGGTGACGGTGTGGTAGATACAACACCGGTAGTGACTATCCCAGAAGCGGCAGATGGTGTGAATGCTGATGAGCTAAAAGACGGCGTACAAACCGAAGTGACTGTGCCAGCAGGCAGTGCGGAAGGGGATAAACTCACCCTGACGATCACCAAACCTGACGGTAGCACTGACACTGTTGAACACACACTGACGGCAGATGAAGTAACAGCGGGTAAAGCCGAGGTAACTATCCCGGCGGATAAAGTGACGGCAGACGGTAACTACTCTGTTACGGCTGAAATCACCGATCCTGCGGGCAACACCAGTGGAAAAGGTCAACCAACTGACTTTACTGTTGATACGCAAATTCCAGGCGACACTGACGGTGATGGTACCGTGGATGCGACTCCTGTAGTCACGATCCCAGAAGCAACCAACGGTGTAAATGCTGACGAGCTAAAAGACGGTGTACAAACCGAAGTGACCGTGCCAGCAGGCAGTGCGGAAGGGGATAAACTCACCCTGACGATCACCAAACCTGACGGTAGCACTGACACTGTTGAACACACACTGACGGCAGATGAAGTGACAGCGGGTAAAGCCGAGGTAACTATCCCCGCGGATAAAGTGACGGCAGACGGTAACTACTCTGTTACGGCTGAAATCACCGATCCAGTGGGTAACACCAGCGGAAAAGGTCAGCCAACTGACTTTACGGTCGATACAGTTGCACCTTCAGCACCAGAATTAAAAGCAGAAGATGACGGCTCGGTGTCTATTGAACTGCCAACGGATGCCAATAAAGGCGATACCGTTGAAATTACGTTTGAAGATGAAAACGGTGACAAACATACGGTGACCTTAGAAAAAGGCGACAATGGTTGGACATCGGATACCCCTGCTTTAATTCCGGATAGCAATGGTGATAAAGCGACGATCCCTGCGGATAATGTAAAAGACAACAGTGAAGTAACGGGTGTTGCCAAAGATCCAAGCGGTAATGAAAGTGATCCTTCGACTGTAACTTCAAAAACAGATGGTGTTACCGATGCCCCTGTGTTGACTATCCCAGAAGTGGCCGATGGTTATGCGAATGCAGATGAACTGAAAGACGGTTTACAGACCGAAGTGACCTTGCCAGCAGGCACCGCAGAAGGTGCTGAAATTACGCTGACCATTACTCGTCCAGATAACTCCACTGAAACGGTCACGCACACTGTCACGAAAGATGACGTGGCGGCAGGCAAAGTGTCAATGGATATTCCGAAAGACGCAGTACAAGACGGTCAAAATAGCGTGGATGTCAGTTTAACTCAGGGAAGTAATCCGCCGAAACAAGGGAATAAAGTGGAATTTGCTGTTGATGGACAAATTCCAGGCGACACTGACGGTGATGGTACCGTGGATGCGACTCCTGTAGTCACGATCCCAGAAGCGGCTAATGGTGTAAATGCCGACGAGCTAAAAGACGGCGTACAAACTGAAGTGACCGTGCCAGCAGGCAGTGCGGAAGGGGATAAACTCACCCTGACGATCACCAAACCTGACGGTAGCACTGACACTGTTGAACACACACTGACGGCGGATGAAGTGACAGCGGGTAAAGCCGAGGTAACTATCCCTGCGGATAAAGTGACGGCTGACGGTAACTACTCTGTTACGGCTGAAATCACCGATCCAGCGGGTAACACCAGTGGAAAAGGTCAGCCAACAGACTTTATGGTCGATACAGTTGCACCTTCAGCACCAGAATTAAAAGCAGAAGATGACGGCTCGGTATCTATTGAACTGCCAACGGATGCCAATAAAGGCGATACCGTAGAAATTACGTTTGAAGATGAAAACGGTGACAAACATACGGTGACCTTAGAAAAAGGCGACAATGGTTGGACATCGGATACCCCTGCTTTAATTCCGGATAGCAATGGTGATAAAGCGACGATCCCTGCGGATAATGTAAAAGACAACAGCGAAGTAACGGGTGTTGCCAAAGATCCAAGCGGCAATGAAAGTGACCCTTCAACTGTGACTTCAAAAACCGATGGTGTCACCGATGCACCAGTGCTGACTATCCCAGAAGTGGCGGATGGTTATGCGAATGCAGATGAACTGAAAGATGGTTTACAGGCGGAAGTGACCTTGCCAGCAGGCACTGTAGAAGGTGCAGAAATTACACTGACTATTACTCGTCCAGATAACACCACTGAAACTATTACACATACCGTCACGAAAGATGAAGTAACTGCGGGCAAAGTGTCAATGGATATTCCGAAAGGCGCGGTACAAGACGGTCAAAATAGCGTAGATGTCAGTTTAACTCAGGGAAGTAATCCGCCGAAACAAGGGAATAAAGTGGAATTTGCTGTTGATGGACAAATTCCAGGCGACACTGACGGTGATGGTACCGTGGATGCGACTCCTGTAGTCACGATCCCAGAAGCAACCAACGGTGTAAATGCTGACGAGCTAAAAGACGGTGTACAAACTGAAGTGACCGTGCCAGCAGGCAGTGCGGAAGGGGATAAACTCACCCTGACGATCACCAAACCTGACGGTAGCACTGACACTGTTGAACACACACTGACGGCGGATGAAGTGACAGCGGGTAAAGCCGAGGTAACTATCCCTGCGGATAAAGTGACGGCAGACGGTAACTACTCTGTTACGGCTGAAATCACCGATCCAGCGGGTAACACCAGCGGAAAAGGTCAACCAACTGACTTTACTGTTGATACGCAAATTCCGGGGGATACTGACGGTGACGGCACTGTAGATACAACACCGGTGGTGACTATTCCAGAAGCGGCAAACGGTGTGAATGCTGATGAGTTAAAAGACGGCGTACAAACTGAAGTGACCGTACCGGGTGGTAGTGCTGCGGGTGACACTCTGACACTGACTATTACCAAACCTGATGGCACTACTGACACCGTTGAACACACATTGACAGCGGATGAAGTAACAGCGGGTAAAGCGGATGTCACTATCCCAGCGGATAAAGCAACTCCGGATGGCAATTATTCTGTGAAAGCAGAAATTACCGATCCTGCGGGCAACACGAGTGGTCAAGGTCAAGCAACCGACTTTACTGTTGATACGGTTGCACCATCGGCACCAGTATTAAATGCAGAAGATAACGGTTCTGTTTCCGTTGAACTGCCGGGGGATGCCAATAAAGGTGATACTGTTGAAATTACGTTTGAAGATGAAAACGGTGATAAACAGACTGTAACAATGGAGAAAGGGGATAATGGCTGGACATCTAGCGATCCTAATTTGATCCCAGACAGTCAAGGTAATAACACTACTATTCCGTCTGATAATGTAAAAGATAACAGTGAAGTGACCGCAATTGCTAAAGATCCAAGTGGTAATGAAAGTGATCCGGCAACAACAACATCTAAAACAGATGTGTTACCGACAGTGAGTATCAGTGTTGATACAACATCAACGGATAGCAAAGGGGATAAGATTAGTGCAGATGCCTCTGTTTCCGGTGAAGTAACAGAGGTTCCTGCAACCGTTGAAGACACAGATGGTACTACCGGATTAGTGTATACCGTTGCTTTAGATTCTGTTGCAGCACAAGATGTGACTGTGACAATAACCTTAACAAATGGTGTGGGTCATGCCAGTGCGCCAGATTATTCAACGCTTGCAGGCTCTCAGCACGACGGAAAAATTGTCCTGCATGGTGACACAGGCAAAGTAACGTATGATGGTGCATCAACAGTAACGGTTGTTATTCCTGCTGGCTCTAAGAGTGTTTCATTTATGGTTGATCCAACAATGGAAGCTAACCAAAATGCATTTAATGCCGAGGGTATGGAAAAAGTGGTTGCAACCATTACGGGAACATCTGACAACGCTACAGCCGCAACAGATATAGTAAATAATGCGGGTGCTTCAGCAACGGGTGTTATTTATGATGGTAACCCGATTTCATTACGTAATCTGGATGGTGATTTTACGCTGAAATATTCGTTATCCTCATCTAAAGCGGGAACAAACGATTTTGGATATACCATCGGTGCTAACAGCGGTGATGCTGATCCTATGTTAACAACTGATTATAACGATACAATTTATGTTGGTTATTATCAGGATGGTAGCGAAACTTCATCATACAGCAATGTGGCTAACTCTTCAGATAATGGACCTGATGGTACAAAAACAGATGGTAATCAAAGTATTACAACTGTTGATTTAGGGGCTGGTGATGACCTGATGGTGGTTCGCGGTAATATGTTAGCCAATACCCGAGTCTATGCTGGTGAAGGTAATGATACTTTTACTATGGATGGTATGAATACGGCGTTGCGTGTTATGTATGCTGGCAGTTATCTCTTTATGGAATCTGGTGATGACACCGTTACGATTAAACGTACAGGGGTAACAAATGCTGGTCAAATCTATCTTGGCTCAGGCAGTGATACTTTTACCCAAGGGGATGCTAATTCTCAAAATAATACCGAATTATCTGGTTTATTAGATCTGGGGAGTGGTACTCAAGCTAAGTCAAATCTGCCAAAAGAGTATCTTTCTGTTTATCAGGATGGTGGCAATTTCAGTCTGGGTAATGACACTAATATTGACGCAGTTACAGATGTTAATACCGTCACTATTTATGGCTCTGTATCCGGTGAAATTTTAGGTGGATATGGTAGTGATAATATCACTATCACTAAAAATCTGACTGGTAATGTTTCTGTCGGTGATAATGCCGATACCTTAACTGCTGGATGGATTTATGGTGGTGCTACTGTTTCTATGGGGGATGGTAATGATACTGTTACCGTTACTGAGGGAGCATATAACGCCACTATTTCACTAGGGGCGGGTGATGACGTATTTGATTCCACTAGTGCAACTTTAGGTTCAGCTGCGACAACCATTGATGGTGGTGAGGGGAATGACACAATCAAAATTGGCACTATTTCAAATGGTAATATAACCATTGATGCGGGTGCTGGTGATGATATCGTTGTTCTGACAAAAGACTATGATACCAAACCTATTGGTAATCAAGGTTCCATTAACGGTGGAGAAGGTAGTGATACTCTGGTTCTGGCAGGTAATATTTCTGTCAATCTGGCGACAGGGAACAATGAAGGTATTACTGGCTTCGAGAAAGTTGATATGACTGTTGGCAGTGTTCTGAAAGTAGATAATGCATCTCAAACCGTCAAATTAACAGCATCGGATGTATTGGGAATGAATGCAAATTCAACGATTTATATTTCCGGTGATGCTAATGATAAAGTTGATTTAGGGGCTGACGGAGTTAACACCTTAGGGACATTTACCGCTACAGCCACAACAACTAAAGCAACTGCATTAGATGGCACTGAGCATACTTATACGCTTTACAGTAGTGCAAGTGGTGCTAATGTCTATATCGATAATAATATTATTGATAATGGAGGTGTTTTCTAATTATCTGTTTTAATTAAATCTAAGGCTGCTCGTTCGAGCAGCCTTATTATCCAATCATAAATTTCTATATTTAGATTGTATTTTTTATTAGAGGTAATATCTGTGTTTTCTATAAATAAACTCAAAATAATAACGTTTGTTATTTTTGGAGGCGTATTATTTAATTCACATGCGAATTCTTTAAAATATATATTAAATAACTCATTAAATAATGCGCCCGAGTTATTAGAAGCTAAAGCCGATATAGATATAGCGGTTGCAAGAGTTAATCAGGCTAGGGCTCAACATTTTCCCGTAATAAGCGTCATTGGAAATAAATTATTAGGACAATATCATCGTGATGAAAGTGATTATGATAATAATAGTTTTACTCCAGGACTAAGAGGAGAATTAAATCTCTATTCTTTTGGTGGAATAGAAAATGATGTTGAACGTAATGAAAAAGAACAGCTCTATTATCAATTTAAATATAGCGAAACGAAAGAAAATGTCGCTTACACCATATCAGATCTCTATTTAAAAGCATTGTTAGCCAAAGAATCTATTGCGGTAAAGAAAAAAAGCTTAGATAGGCATAATAGAATTATCTCTGAATTAAATGTGATAGCCCGTAATGATGAAGGACGTGTTTCTGAATATGTTCAGGCAGAAGCAAGAAAAATATTAGTAGAACAAGATATTAATTATTATGAAAAAGAATTAATGACAACGCTGAGTACGTTATCAAAATATACAGGGTTTCCGGTTGGAGAGAGTGATCTTGTCAATCCTTTTGATGGAATGACAGTCAGTGATATGTATAGAGAATTCACTGCGGAAAATAATAATCAAAATCCGGCCTATCTTGTGAGCCAAGCCGATATAGACGCTAAAAAAATGGGCGTTAAAGTTGAAAATAAAAAACAATTACCAAGAATTAATTTAACTGGAAATATAACTAAAGATGATCGTCAGATAGGTATTGATGTGACATGGGATATTATTAATTTTTCATCATTATATTCTGTTGATGAAAAAGTAAGTCAGTTAAATGCGGCTCAACAGCGAATGGATAGGGTTATTCGAGATATTGAAGAAGCAAGACGCTTATCTGTAATTAATATTCAAAAAAGTACTCAAAAATTAAAGATATTAGATGCACAAATTTTATCATCGACAAAAGTCGTCGATTTTTATCAATTGCAATTTAATGTTGCTCGCCGTTCTTTGTTAGATGTTTTGAATGCAGAAAAAGAGCTATCTGATGTTGAATTATCTTATGCCACCACATTGAGTGATCTTAGGTATGGAATGCTTGATTATTTATATGCGCAAGGAACACTTTCTCGCTGGGCACTTAATTCACTCGCACATTAATAAATTAAGGTAAATATTGTAGTTATGAAATTGATCATAGAAGGTCTTTCTCTTACAACTCAGTTATTAGGCACACATTTATCCGTGGCTACACTGACTGCGCATACAATCCGTACCGCAAAGATGGGAATTGATTTTTCATCACTGGTTGAATATCTGAAGAGTGAAGGATTTGAAAATACATTATCACAACGTTTATTAGATGATATTCCCTCTCTGGCTATGCCAGTATTATTATTATTAAAAAATGAAGAGAGTGCCGTTTTAACAGAAATTTCATTTGATGAAACTGGGCAGCGTAAATATAAAATTCAGCAAGTCGATGGTTTATCTGTTTGGTTAACTCAATCAGAATTAAATGAAAAGTATTTAGGTTATTGTTGGTTTATTAAGCCTCGTATCGCAACAGATGTACGTTCAGAATTGCCCGAATATACGATGCCTAAGGCATGGTTTTTTAAAGTTATTTGGCGCTTTAAAAAATATTATTATCAAATTATTTTTGCTACTTTTGTAATTAATTTTCTAGCACTTGTTAGTTCATTATATGTCATGAATGTTTATGACAGAGTAATACCAAATAAGTCATATCAAACTCTCTGGGTTTTAAGTATTGGTGTAATTATCGCGATATTATTTGAATTTACAGCAAAGATGATCCGAGGACGATTAACGGATATTGCGGGTAAAAAGGCTGACCTAATTATCAGCTCGGCTTTATTTAGAAAAGTGACAAATCTTAAATTACAGGAAAGGCCTATATCATCTGGCTCCTATGTTAATAATTTACGAGATTTTGAATCTGTCCGTGATTTTATGACGAGTGCAAGTTTATTAACATTAGTTGATATGCCTTTTTTAATTTTATTTGTCTCGGTCATTGCACTGGTTGGGGGAAGCTTGGCTTTGGTGCCACTTACGATAATTCCACTGGTTATTATTGTTGGACTTTTAGCTCAGCTCCCTTTATCAAAATATATTAATGAATCAATGAAGGAATCATCTCAAAGACAAGGATTAGCAGTAGAAGCGATTGAAGGCATAGAAACGTTAAAAACGAATAACGCAATGAATTGGGCACAAAAGCGTTGGGATTATTACACGGCAAAAACAGCTTCCTCATCAATGAAAGTTAAAAATATCAGTAATTTTGTTATTTATTTTGCTGTTATGATGCAACAGTTAAATACGATATTTTTAGTTATTATCGGTACTTATTTAATTCATAGTGATGATCCCGCAAATAAAATTACGATGGGGGCGTTAATTGCAACGGTTATTTTATCCGGTAGAGCATTATCACCATTAGGGCAAATTGCGGGTTTAGCTATACGCTTTCAACAGGCTTGGGTCGCCTTAAAAGGTGTAAACGGTATTGTTGAAAGACCTTCAGAACGTGAACCTGATAGGAAATATATTACGTTAAAACAAATGAATGGAAATATAAAATTCCAAAATGTTTCATTTGCTTATAATCAAGATAGTAGCAGTGTAGTGAAAAATTTATCATTTGAAATAAAGCCAGGTGAAAAAGTCGGAATACTTGGGCGTATTGGCAGTGGTAAATCAACGACTTTAAAATTAGCCACTGGGTTATATCCGACGGAACAAGGGAACATCACACTAGATGATGTCGATATTCGCCAAATAGATCCTCATTATTTGCGTAATCAGGTGTTGTTATTAGAGCAGGAACCAAGATTATTTTTAGGTAGTTTAAGAGAAAATCTTGATTTAGCTCGTATGGATGGTTTTTCTAGTGATCAAGATTTGATTGTAGCACTAAAGCGATTTGGTTTAGATAAAGTCATTAAAAAGCATCCAAGAGGCTTAGATATGTCCTTGGGGGAGAATGGGTTAGGTCTTTCTGGTGGGCAAAAACAAATTGTTGCTTTGGCTAGAATGACGATGAGAAATCCAAAAGTTGTCTTACTTGATGAACCAACAACGGGACTTGATCAATATTCAGAAATTCAGGCATTAAATGCCATTTCAGCATGGTGTCGTGCAAGAACATTATTGGTTGTTACTCATCGACCTCAGGTTCTGAGTATCGTCAACCGAATAATTGTTGTTGATAACGGTAAAGTGGTGATGGATGGCCCCAGAGATGCGGTCTTACAACAGTTAGCTAAAAATGAAAAAGAAAAACAAATAACTGTTCACTCAAAAGCCAAAACAGATAAGTAAGATTGAGAATGTTGAAATGAATGAATTAAATAAAAAACAAGTGACATCGCCAAGTCATCCTAAAGAGGCTTTTTCTAATAAAGATTTAGCACTTCTAAATGACTTACATGCAGCGCTTCAGCACGAAAAACATCATAAGAGCTTTATGATGATCACAATGTTGCTGATTTTTCTGATTATTTTTGTTATTTGGGCATGGAACAGTAGTCTTGAAGAAGTTACTCGTGGGCAGGGTAGTATTATTCCCAGCAGTCGAGAGCAGATCATCCAGACATTAGATGCTGGTATATTAAAAAGCATGGAGGTAAAAGAAGGGGATATTGTTGAGAAAGGACAAGTATTGTTGACTCTAGATGATACCCGTTCATCGGCTATTTTAAGGGAAAGTGAAGCGAAAGTTGATAATCTGGAAGCAATCCGAGCAAGACTTAAAGCGGAGGCATATTCTACTGAACTAAAATTCCCTGAGGGATTAGCCGCTGATTTAGTGGCGCGTGAAACAACGGTATACAATATACGTAAAGAGGCACTGGAGTCAGGGATAGATAATTTACAAAAAAGTAAAGCCTTATTAGACAGAGAGATTGCAATAACAAGGCCTATTGTTGCACAAGGTGCGATGTCAGCTGTGGAATTGTTGCGAATGGAGCGACAGTCAGCCGATATTCAATCTCAGATAAATGAAAAGAAAAATAAATATTTAACGGAAGCAAGTGCTGAGTTAGTTAAAACAGAAGCCGAATTAGCTCAGGCAAGGGAAAATATGGCAGGGCGTGCTGATCCGGTCGAACGAGCATTAATACGGGCTCCATTAAGAGGTATAGTCAAAAATATACGTATTAATACTGTTGGCGGAGTAATTTCAGCAGGGCAGGATATTATGGAAATTGTCCCATTGGAAGACCAACTATTAGTTGAGGCTTATATCAGCCCGAGAGATGTTGCTTATGTCCGTACAGGAATGCCTGCATTAGTCAAACTAACTGCTTATGATTACGCTATTTATGGTGGATTGGAAGGTATTGTTACTTTAGTTAGCCCAGATACATTGCATGATCAAAAGAGACCTAGTGATTTAAAACTCAATCAAGATGAAGCTTTTTATCGTGTGTTAGTCACTACACAGAGTAGTCATCTTACTGACAAAAACGGAAAGGAATTACCTGTCATTCCAGGGATGATTGCTGGTGTGGATATTAAGACGGGTGAAAAAACAGTATTCCAATATTTGATTAAGCCAATAACTAGGATGAAACAAGCATTACAAGAAAGATAATTCTATTTTTAATATTATGCAGTCTTGTTCATATAATAAGGCTGCATTAGAAATAATATTTTAAGAGAACAAGAAAAGTCATAATGCAATAAAGGGATTGTCTCGTTTGAAAAGAGATATTGAAAATTATGAAGAGTAGAAAGCAAAAAACCAGCCCTAAGGCTGGTTTTTCTAAAGATGGTGCCCGAACTCGGAATCGAACCAAGGACACGGGGATTTTCAATCCCCTGCTCTACCGACTGAGCTATTCGGGCTAACGAGGCGCATTAAACCGTATTCAGCGTGATGCGTCAACGTCTTTTTAATAAAAAATGCAAAAATAAGTTTGTTTGCTTTCTTTTTACTCTATTCGAGTTTAAATTTTCATCATAAGCGTTTTTTTAGCAAAAAATGCTTAAATAACAATCAGTAAAGATATTCACTTTTTTGCATATCAAAGAGAAAACCTTCTCTTTTTTTGATGATTAAATTTGTTTTTTGCTACTCTACAGATAGAAATTGAGTACAAACAAAAAAACAGATCATTTTTCTCGTTTTCTAACGCTTACAACTAACTTAATGCACCATTTTTTCGGCATTGAGCAATCTTAAGAATATCTTCTGCCAATAATTTTGCTGTAATAATATCATCAGCATGATGATTCACCATTAAACGACTTAGACAGCCTTCTAAGATGAGTTCCATCTGTTTGGCAACTAATTCACTGTCTTCGATATCAAGCTCGCGTAGTAGCGTTCTAGAGTAATCAAATGAGCTTTGTTTTTGGCGTTGGCTTAATTGGTGGATTTGAGAGTGCTCATCAGGATATGCGCTACAAGCAGCAACAAATAAACAACCTGGGAATCGGTTTTTTTCTAAACGCATAGCGAGTTGATCGTAACGTGCCAGTAGTTTTTGTTCGATAGAGAGCTCTTCATCTAACATTACTTGGCGTTGCCAAATGTCAATTTGCTGTCCATGGTGGCGAAGACAATCAAAAATCAATGCATCTCTATCAGGCCAGAAAGGGTGAAGATCAGATTCGTTGATACCCGAATCTTGAAGAAGCTCAGGTAAGGTTGCAGCTAAGCCATATTGCTCTAATTGGATAAGTACGTGGTCTAATAACGCTTCACGTTGCACGGAAATCTCCTTAAATCACGTTGTCGCGAGAACATCATAATTAGCAGACTTTAGCTAAAAATGAAAGCGAGGAGCGATAAGCTAAAATGAAAATACCCCATCTTGGCCGACAGGGTATTTTCTTATTTTTTATTTCTTTTAAGTGCTAAGCACTTTTTTGCAATGTTTTAATTTTTTACTTCAAACTACAAAATCATACCGCCGAAGAGGAAACCAAATCCGACAGCTAATACCACACCAATAGTACCTGGGATAAAGAATGGGTGGTTGAAGACTAATTTACCGATACGAGTTGTACCTGTGTCATCCATTTGAACTGCTGCAACCAATGTTGGGTAAGTTGGCAGAATGAACAGACCAGAAACCGCAGAGAAAGAAGCAATTGCAGTTAATGGAGTTACACCTAATGCTAAAGCCATTGGCATTAACGCTTTCGCTGTTGCTGCTTGAGAATATAACAGAGCAGAACAGAAGAAGAAGATAACTGCTAATAACCAAGGATGGCCAGTGATTAAGTCACCCGCAGTCAGTTTGATCCAATCGATGTTACTTGAAACGAAAGTATCACCTAACCATGCAACACCCAGAATACAGATACATGCACTCATACCAGCTTTAAAGGTACTTGAGTTTAGGATGTTGTCAGTTTTCACTTTACAGAAGACAGTGATCAGTGTTGCAACACTCAGCATGATGATAAGAATAGCGTTAGTCGTATTCATCAGTGGAGTTTTGACAATACCTAAGCTTGGGCTGTTGATAATTGCATAAGTTACAACACACAGAACACCCAGTAGGAACAGCATTACAGATGATTTAGCACCTGGTAATGTTTCTCTACGTTCTTGGCTACCACGTAATTCAACCAGACCTTGCTCTAAACGCTCACGATAGACAGCATCATCAGACAGTTTTGAGTTAAATACCCAAGACACGATAAATGACATCAGAATGATAGCAAGGAAAGTTGCTGGTAATAAGATAGACAGCAGAGTGATATAACTTACAGTGTTACCTTCACCCACCATTGCTGGGTTTTCCATGACAGAAGCCATGTAAACAACAGCCGCAGAGATAGGAGATGCAGTAATACCGATTTGAGCTGCAACAACACCGGTTGATAAAGGACGGCAAGGTTTGATGCCTTGTTCTTTTGCAACTTCAGCGATAACTGGCAGTGTTGCTAAAGAGATGTTCCCTGTACCTGCAAATAGAGTTAAGAAATAAGTCACAATAGGCGCAAGAATTGTGATGTATTTTGGATTGCGTCTTAACAGTTTTTCAGTTTGGCCAACAAGATAATCCAAACCACCAGCAACCTGCATCGCAGAGATTGCGGCAATAACAGCCATAATGATGGAGATAACATCAAAAGGGATTGAACCAGGTTTAACACCGATAGCAGCTAAAACTAAAACCCCTAAACCACCGGCAAACCCGATACCAATTCCCCCAAGTCTCGCACCGAGGAAAATGGCCAGCAGAACGATAATCAATTCTACGGCTAACATAGCGTTTACTCCTTGAGATAATTAAAAAAATGAGAAAGATAAGTTAAATTTTTGTTTTTACAATCAAGTAAAAAGGCACGTCCCTTAAAGAGTCCGTGCCTTGTATTTTTAAGAGCTCATTCTTATGTTTAACATGGTTATGTTATGAAACATAATTATTAATCATCAAAGCGTTTTGCTTTGTAAGCCGGGTTTTTTAAGTTCTCAACAGAGAAGATATCATCCAGTTGTTCTTCGGTTAATAAACCACGTTCTAGAACAACTTCACGTACACTCTTACCTGTTTCTGCACAAATCTTACCAACGATGTCGCCGTTATGGTGACCAATGAATGGGTTCAGATAAGTAACGATACCGATTGAGTTAAATACGAAGTGTTCACAGATTTCTTTGTTCGCAGTGATACCATCAACACATTTTTCTACTAAGTTACGGCAAGCGTTGCTTAATAGAGAGATTGATTCGAACATTGCTTGACCAATTGCAGGTTCCATTACGTTTAATTGTAATTGACCAGCTTCAGCTGCCATAGTGACACAAGTGTCATTACCGATAACTTTAAAGCAAGCTTGGTTTACAACTTCTGGAATTACTGGGTTTACTTTAGCTGGCATGATTGAAGAACCTGCTTGTAGTTCTGGAAGATTGATTTCTTTCAGACCTGCACGAGGACCAGAGGACAGTAAACGTAAGTCATTACAGATTTTAGACATTTTTACAGCTAAGCGTTTTAATGCGCCGTGAACCATTACATAAGCACCACAGTCAGAAGTTGCTTCAATTAAGTCTTCTGCTGGAACACAGGCTAAACCAGTTACTTCTGCTAATTTTTTAACAGACAGTTCTTGGTAACCAGGTGCTGTATTCAGACCAGTACCGATAGCTGTTGCACCTAAGTTCATTTCTAACAGTAACTCAGCAGTGCGTTTCAGGTTTTTGATTTCTTCTTTCATCAGTACAGAGAAAGCGTGGAATTCTTGACCTAAAGTCATTGGTACAGCGTCTTGTAATTGAGTACGACCCATTTTCAGGATGTCTTTGAACTCAACTGCTTTTCTATCAAAACCAGCTTTCAGCAGTTCGATAGATTCTGTTAATTTGATAATAGAGTTATAAACCGCTACACGGAAACCACAAGGATAAGCGTCGTTTGTTGATTGGCTCTTATTGACGTGGTCATTTGGGTTCAGGTATTGGTATTCACCTTTTTGATGGCCCATTAATTCCAGACCGATGTTTGCGATAACTTCATTGGTATTCATATTTAATGAAGTACCTGCACCGCCTTGGAATACATCAACTGGGAATTGATCCATGTGTTTACCTGTTTCTAATACTACGTCACAGGCTTTGATAATCGTATCAGCGATTTCACGAGGAATAGTGTGAAGCTCTTTGTTTGCTAATGCAGCAGCTTTTTTCACCATTACCATACCGCGGATGAATTCTGGAACATCATTGATGGTACGATCACTGATGTAGAAGTTTTCAATTGCACGTAAAGTGTGGACGCCGTAGTAAGCATCAGCAGGAACTTCTCTTTTACCTAACAGGTCTTCTTCGATACGAGTTTTATTTGACATGAGAACCTTCTTATTAAAATTTTAACTGTCTAGTTATGCGCTTGTTAATAAAATATATCGTTAACGGTTAATAATGTAATATAACTTACCGTTTTGCTTGGTACTGACACGATCATATTCGGGTTGTGAACAAATACCTTTAAGCTGGATCACTTTATACGTAAATAACCTCTAAATATTTTCTTTTTGTGATCTATCTCATGGATTTTACAGTTCTACTTCTCTTTTTAACGCCCCTTGAAAAGGAGTGTTAGGCTCCCCATTATTATGTAGATAAACTAAGAAAAAGCGAGTTCGTAAACCATCACCTTAGATGTAGTTCACACTCCTTTCTATTAATAATATGAATCTTTTTTTATAAAAAGGAGAACCAAGTGCGTTGGCTCCCATTAATTGTTATCTGCCTTCTTATCTATATAGAAGCCGTTATTTTCGTCAATGTGGCATCTTCTATTGGCGTTCTTACAACACTATTCCTTGTGGTGTTGACTTCTTGTGTTGGTGTCTCACTGGTAAAAAATCAGGGCGTAAAAAATATTGCTTCAATGCAACAAAAACTTGCAGTGGGTGAAGTGCCAGCAGCAGAAATGGTGAAAAGCGTTTCATTAATACTGGCAGGTATTTTACTGTTAATCCCAGGCTTTTTTACAGATTTCTTGGGCTTGCTGTTGTTATTACCACCATTGCAAGCGCTATTAGTGACGAAACTGATCTCTCGAATTCAAATTTATTCAGCAGGTCATGGTCAAAGTGGATTTTCTTCTAATCAGAATGGAACAACCTTCGAAGGCGAGTTTCAGCGTAAAGAGGATTCACCGAGTAACCAACTGAATAATAAGACGGAAGATCAGGATAACGACCATTTTTCTGACAAAAAATAATTAGCCCAAAGCATAATCAACTGAAATGGGGAAAATTTGAAAAAAAATCACACTTCTCCCCTTGAAGTTTTACTGGATGCCCCCACCTGTATCGTCATGGTACTGGTTCATCTTGGGCACTGGTATCAACCTTAATCCTGATATGGACTTTTTTATAGGAGCACTATTAATGAAGATTCGTCCATTACATGACCGTGTTATTGTTAAACGTAAAGAAGTCGAAGCTAAATCAGCAGGCGGTATCGTACTGACTGGCACTGCGGCGGGTAAATCAACTCGTGGCGAAATTTTAGCCGTAGGTCAAGGCCGTATTATGGAAAACGGCGACGTTAAGCCGCTGGATGTTAAAGTTGGCGATATCGTAATTTTTAACGACGGTTATGGCGTTAAAACAGAAAAAATTGATAACGAAGACGTGCTTATCATGTCTGAAAGCGACATTTTAGCAATTGTAGAAGAATAATTTTTCTCTTTTAAGATCTTCTTAAACTGAACGAATTCAAAGGAAATATACGATGGCAGCTAAAGACGTCAAATTCGGTGTAGATGCTCGTAATAAAATGTTACGTGGTGTTAATGTTCTTGCAGATGCAGTTAAAGTAACTTTAGGTCCTAAAGGTCGTAACGTTGTTTTAGATAAATCTTTCGGCGCACCTGTTATTACTAAAGATGGTGTATCTGTTGCTCGCGAAATTGAACTCGAAGATAAATTCGAGAACATGGGCGCACAGATGGTGAAAGAAGTTGCTTCTAAAGCCAATGATGCGGCAGGTGATGGTACTACAACTGCAACAGTATTAGCACAATCAATCATTGCCGAAGGCTTAAAAGCAGTTGCCGCTGGCATGAACCCTATGGATCTGAAACGCGGTATCGACAAAGCTGTTCTTGCAGCAGTCGAAGAACTGAAAAAACTGTCTGTTCCATGTTCAGATACTAAGGCGATTGCTCAAGTTGGTACAATTTCTGCTAACTCTGATGAAACCGTTGGTACTCTGATCGCGCAAGCGATGGATAAAGTGGGTAAAGAAGGTGTTATCACCGTTGAAGAAGGTACTGGCTTAGAAGACGAGCTAGACGTTGTTGAAGGTATGCAGTTTGACCGTGGTTATCTGTCTCCTTACTTCATCAACAAACCTGAAACGGGTACAGCAGAATTAGAAAACCCATTCATTCTGTTAGTTGATAAAAAAGTTTCTAACATCCGTGAATTACTGCCTGTCTTAGAAGGTGTTGCTAAAGCTAACAAACCTCTGCTTATCATTGCAGAAGATGTTGAAGGTGAAGCACTGGCAACATTAGTTGTGAACAACATGCGTGGTATCGTTAAAGTTGCTGCTGTTAAAGCACCTGGCTTTGGTGATCGTCGTAAAGCAATGTTGCAAGATATCGCAACATTAACTAACGGTGCGGTGATTTCTGAAGAAATCGGCATGGAGTTAGAAAAAGCAACATTAGAAGACTTAGGTCAAGCAAAACGTGTTGTTATCAACAAAGATACAACCACTATTATTGATGGTTTAGGTGATCAAGACGCTATCAGCGGTCGTGTATCTCAAATTCGTCAACAAATCGAAGATGCAACTTCAGATTATGACCGTGAAAAATTACAAGAACGCGTTGCTAAATTAGCTGGCGGTGTTGCAGTAATTAAAGTTGGTGCAGCAACTGAAGTTGAAATGAAAGAAAAACGTGCTCGCGTTGACGATGCTCTGCATGCAACTCGTGCAGCGGTTGAAGAAGGCGTTGTTGCGGGTGGTGGTACTGCGCTGGTTCGTGTTGCTAACGCTCTGCGTGAGATGGTTGGTGATAACGAAGAACAAACAGTGGGTATCCGCGTTGCATTACGTGCAATGGAATCTCCAATGCGTCAAATCGTTGCTAACGCAGGTGAAGAGCCATCTGTTGTTGTAAACAACGTGAAAGCGGGTGAAGGTAACTACGGTTATAACGCGGCAACTGATGTTTACGGCGATATGATTGATATGGGTATCTTAGATCCAACTAAAGTTACTCGTTCTGCACTACAATTTGCAGCATCTATCGCAGGTCTGATGATCACAACAGAAGCAATGATCACAGATTCACCTAAAGATGACAAAATGGATTTAGGTGGCGCTGGCGGTATGGGCGGCATGGGTGGAATGGGCGGCATGATGTAATTCATCAGCTTACCGTTTTACAGAGAAAACCCGAGCTTAGGCTCGGGTTTTTTTATGTCTAAATACAATCGAGATTTGAAAATCGCATTATTTCATTGATACACATAACAACCCCTTTTTAGGGGGTTATTTGTTAACATAAATCACATACTATGCCTTTAATGCACAAAACAACCTCTTATATGAAGTTCCCCCCCAATAGTTGGACTGCCAATTACGCTCTTTTTATGCCGTTTTATTTCAGAATTATCAGATAATTCATTTTATATATAATTAGAAACAACTTATTTCTTTACAATTAGGCAACAGATCGTTTTTACTGCACCGCTTAAAAAATATTAAATAAATTGGGGTGCTCACCATGTCTGTCGTCGCAATTGTACTTATCTTTCTTTTTGCCGTGATTGTGAGTGTGTTTATCTCACGATTACTGTCAGAAAAAATTCCTTTGCCATTGATCCAAATTGCGGTTGGCGCATGTTTGTCGATCTTTGGCTTTGAAGTGGCGTTTGATCCACATCTTTTCTTGTTCCTCTTTATTCCTCCATTGCTGTTTTTAGATGGTTGGCGTATTCCCAAAGAGGCGTTGTTCCAAGAGATTAAACCCATTATGTCGTTAGCGATCGGTTTAGTTGTTGTTACTGTAATTGGGATGGGCTTTTTTATTCATTGGCTTATTCCTTCTATTTCGCTTGCGATTGCTTTTGCATTAGCCGCGATTTTATCGCCAACCGATCCTGTTTCTGTGTCTGCAATGACCGTCAATTCGCCACTTCCTTCACGTATGACACATATTTTAGAAGGCGAGTCGTTACTCAATGACGCTACAGGCTTAGTCTGTTTTAGTTTTGCGGTCGCAGCAGCATTAACAGGTTCTTTTTCTATTGCTTCAGCAACGGGGCAATTTTTATTAGTTGCTTTAGGTGGTGCTGCTATTGGTTTGATTGTGGCTGGCGTGATTGGGCGATTAAATCAGTTTTTGGTTAAACGTACTGGTGAAGATCCAGCTATCCAAATCTTGATCAGCTTATTGATGCCATTTATTGCTTATTTATTAGCGGAGCATTTCCATGTATCTGGGATCTTAGCGGCGGTTGTTGCTGGTATTGCAATGCACTACGAAAAAATCGTGGGTCGTATGCAAGCAGCGACACGTATGCAAAGTAAAGCGGTTTGGGATACGGTTCAGGTTGCACTTAATGGCATGATTTTTATTCTATTAGGTGAACAACTTCCTGCAATGTGGAAAATTTTACCTGAAGTGACGCAATCGGCGGGTGCAACTAATCCTTGGGCAGTTGTAGGTTATATTATCGTTATTACAATCGGACTTGCTGTACTGCGTTTTTCGTGGGTATGGGTATCGATGTCGCTGACGGTATTCCGTTCTCCTAATAAACGTTTATCTCGTCATGATCTGCGCTTAATGGCCATTATGGCAACCGCAGGAGTACGGGGTGCAATTACACTAGCAGGTATCTTAACCCTTCCTTTATTAATGACAGATGGTTCACCTTTCCCAACACGAGATCTCGCCATCTTTATTTCCATGGGCGTTATTCTCTGTTCATTATTGATAGCCACAATTGCATTACCGATTTTAACTAAAGGGCTATCAGAAGATTTACCTTATGAAAATGATGAAATTCGTACGCGTTTGGCGTTAAACGAAGCGGCGATTGCGCATATTAATGAGCTAATGAACCAACCTTGTGAAGATCTTGATGAGATGTCACTACGCAATGAGGCAGGTTCACATTTATTAGAAATTTATAGCCGTCGTCTTGATAGTGAAGACAGTGTGCAAGAAGGGGCGCTTGATCTGAAACGCTTGTTTAGCATGGAGCGTCAGTTGTCTCGCAGTGCATTAAAAATAGAGCGCGATACATTACAGCAGTTACGTAAATCACGTCATATTAGCGAACATATTTTTCATCGTTTACGCCATGAATTAGATTTAAAAGAAGAAGCACTGAATCATCATTTGAGTTAATTTAGGTCAATATTATCTTCAGATAGCGATTTGCTGTCTGAAGATGTTAAAAAATAAACAAATTATGTGTTCGTTCTCGCACTGTGTAGGTTGAAAATAGGTCAGATCGTTTTAAAAGCATAAAAGCGGTGTAGAATAGGGGCATTATTGCTTTGTCTATCTCAAAGCCGAATTTGTACGTTAAAATAAGTTTGAAGCGAAAATAATATCTTAAGGCTATTGGCTAATGTGAGATAGTGATGATGATTTATTTTTGCGCATAAGAGAGATGACAAGGTATATTGTTGTCATTACTAAACGGACACTCAAATAAATGAGGGGATCATGCGAATTAAATTGTTATTGGGAGCTGCAGCCGCGTTGTTACTAGCAGGCTGTTCTGCAACAAACACATTAAGCACTGCTGGCTCACAGGTACAAATCACTGATACGCAACCAGGCAGTGAATGCCAATTACTAGGAACAGTGACAGGTGTTCAAAATAACTGGTTATCAGGTTCCCGTACTGAAAGCCAATCACTGCGAGGCGCTGCTAACGATCTACGTAATAAAGCAGCCGCAATGGGTGGTAACGTTATTTTTAACGTTGGTACTGGCGCAGGTAGCTTTGTTGATAGCTTTGCACCATTAGATAGCAAAATGAGTGGACAAGTTTATAAATGCCAATAAGGGCATTTTATTTATTCACTATTTATTAGTCTGCTAATAGATAAAAAGCTGTAGTCACTTCATCTATTTGAATTGAGCTACAGCTTTTTTGTTTTTGTGATATGGATTATTGCTGGCGTAACCCAAGATCTAACAACGTCTTACTAGGTTCACCACCAATTTCACGCGTGAGTTTAGGTACCATATAACCTGAAACTAAGCTCATTAGTGCTTTCATGATCTCTCTTGCTTCACTGTCTGGCACCATAAAGTGAGCAGCACCTTGCACTTTATCTAGAACATGTAAGTAATACGGCATAACGCCGGCATCAAATAGTGCGCGACTTAAATCCGCAAGGACTTCAGCACTGTCATTGACACCTCGTAATAACACACCTTGATTCAATAAAGTGACATTGGCATTTTTTAGCTTTGAACAAGCTTCTCTCAATGCGTCATCAATCTCATTGGCGTGATTGATGTGCAATACCATGATATTTTGCAAACGTGATTGTTGTAGGCGTTTGCATAGCGTGTCAGTAATACGTGCAGGGATAACCACAGGTAAGCGAGAGTGGATACGTAAGCGCTTAAGATGAGGAATAGCCTCTAATTGTGTTATCAACCAATCAAGCTCATCATCTTTCGCCATAAGGGGATCTCCCCCTGAGAAGATGATTTCATCGAGTTTTGAGTTATTTTTGATATACTCAATTGCTTTTTGCCAATTCGCTTTGTTTCCTTTGTTATCTTCGTAAGGAAAATGACGACGAAAACAGTAGCGGCAATTGACAGCGCAACCACCTTTGACCAGAAGCAATGCACGATTCTGATATTTATGTAATAAACCTGGCACCGCATTTTGTTGCTCATCTAACGGATCCGTAGAAAATCCCGGTGTTATGGTAAATTCAGCATTTGCAGTTAATACTTGTAAAAGTAATGGATCGTTAGGATCGCCTTTTTTCATGCGTGCAACGAATTCACGGGGAACCCGTAGCGGAAAAAGCCGTCGCGCCTGAGCCCCTTTTTGGAGATCAGCGTGATGTTCCAACGCTAAAAGTTGGAGTAATTCAACAGGATCACTGATTGCCTGCGCGAGTTGTGTTAACCAGACTTCTCTGGTGGGGTGATTATGAGTTACAATGTGTGCCATTTTTTGGCTATGCCATTTTAAATTAAAAAAGTTAGAGGATATTCATGGCTTCTTATAATACCAACGATTTTCGTTCAGGTCTTAAAATCATGTTAGATGGCGAGCCAGCCGTCATTACTGAATGTGAATTTGTTAAACCAGGTAAAGGTCAGGCATTTGCTCGTGTGCGTCTGCGTAAACTGATTTCTAACAAATTACTGGAAAAAACATTTAAATCTACTGATTCAGCAGATGGTGCTGATGTCATGGATATCAACTTAACTTACCTGTACAACGACGGTGAGTTCTGGCATTTCATGAACAACGAAACCTTCGAACAATTAGCAGCAGACGAGAAAGCTGTTGGCGAAAATGCTAAATGGCTGATCGACCAAGCTGAGTGTATCGTAACACTGTGGGATGGTCGTCCTATCGCTGTTGTTCCACCAAACTTTGTTGAATTAGAAATCGTTGATACTGATCCAGGCCTGAAAGGTGACACCGCAGGTACAGGTGGTAAACCAGCAACATTAAGCACTGGTGCGGTTGTTAAAGTTCCACTGTTTGTACAAATCGGTGAAGTTATCAAAGTTGATACTCGTTCAGGTGAATACGTATCGCGCGTAAAATAATCGCATAGATTATTTTACTGAGCGAAACGCTAAGCACAATAAATAATTACCGCAGATAATGTTAAATATCTGCGGTATTTTTTTATTTTAATTTATAAATATTGATTAATAGGTAGTATTTTCTTTCTAAAAATTTGAGTGATTTGTATTACTGCATTATTTAATTTTATGTGTTATTATTTTGTTTCTAACTTATTTACCCCTTCATTATTCCTGATGCCAAAATAGAATGTGAGATTCAATATTGGAATTGGTAAAAAATAACCATTTTTTTAAAATAAGTGTGTAGGTTGTTTTGGTAAAGACAATCCACAGCAATATTTATTTAAGTTATTTTGACTTTCCTTTAAGAGATATTGAAGAGTATAGATAAAAACATTAATCCTGTAATATTATTGATCTTTATTTTATATTTTAGTTGTACTAGGGAAACCCTTTCAATATAGACATTTACTTTGAGATATCTCTTTTATTTTTTTCTTCTTTTATTTTATCCTGTAATTAATATTAACTAAATTAGGGTTATTTTAAATAAAATCTCATTTATTTTTATCTCTCTTTTATTATTAATTTTCTATCCCTAAATAACGATAATTGAATCATTAACTAGATTATTATTTAGTTTAAAATAATCACCTTCAGTTAATGCTTTTAACTCTGAAATAAAATAATTGCTAACACTAAATAAAACTCTATCAAATATTATGGTATTTGAGTAATAACGCCAATTAAACAGAAAAAATCGATTTTTATCTATCTCATTTCATTTCTTACACTCTAGTTAAGTGTCAACGTCATTATTGTCGATACGTCATTCTTAGCTCCTTCTTGTTTTTCTATCTTAATGATTTTTATCATAAATAAATTAAATCCTCTTTTGGCATGAAATATGCTTTATCTAAAGAAAAATTGACGACAGTAATGCTGTTAAACGTTTTTCTCGGAGGATGTGGCGAATGAATCGCTTTGTAATTGCAGAGCCACAACGATGCATAGGGTGTAATACCTGTATGGCAGCTTGCTCAGAAGTTCACCAAGCTGTGGGTTTACAGGCGCATCCGCGTCTTACAGTGGTAAAAGTGGAGGATCAGACAGCACCGATGCTTTGTCGGCACTGTGAGGATGCTCCTTGTGCTCGCGTGTGCCCAGTCAATGCCATCACTCATGAAGATAATATGATCTTTCTTAATGAGAGCCTGTGTATTGGCTGTAAGTTGTGTGGTCTAGTTTGTCCTTTTGGTGCAATTACACCATCAGGTAGTAAACCCGTTAACTTACCGGCTGTTTTTGAACACTTTGTGCCTGAAGAAATGTTGGCAGATGTGCCAGCAAGTCTTCCAACAACCAACCCATTCCTTGCATGGAATGCAGGTATCCGCGCAATCGCAGTGAAATGTGATTTATGTGCTTTCTCTGATGAAGGCCCTGCTTGTGTCAACGTATGTCCAACCGATGCATTGCATTTAGTTGAAGAAGACAAACTTGAAGAGCAGATGAAAACGCGTCGCTTAGGCTCTGTGATGGAATCCATTACGAATCTTGACGATTTATCTACTTTGACACAGGAGCGGAAGTAATATGGAACCTCTTCAGTTACTGCTGTGGTCAGTCATCCTGTATGTTGTTGGTGGCGTTATTGCACTGTTTTTAAAAAAACAGGAAGGGTTGGCAATCCTTATTTCAGGGATCAGCGCAATCATTGGTGGTGTCTTAGGTATTTTAAGTGCATTACCCGTTATTTTTGGTGGTGAAATCGCTACTTTTACCGCCGCAGGACCTTTCGATTTTGCCGCCTTTGTGGTGCGCATGGATATGTTAGGTGCCTTTATGGTGTTCGTCATTTCATTACTGGTCAGCGTGTGTGCGCTTTATTCTCTTGCTTATGTGCAAGAATATAAAGGTCGTGGCGCTTGGAGCATGGGATTCTTTATGAATCTGTTTATTGCTTCTATGGTTGGCTTAGTGGTGATGGATAATGCGTTCTACTTTATTATCCTGTTCGAAATGATGTCTCTGGCTTCTTGGTTCTTAGTTATTGCTGACCAAGATGACGAATCTATTCACGCAGGTTTACTCTACTTCTTTATTGCTCACGCAGGCTCCGTGTTAATCATGATTGCCTTCTTCTTGATGTGGCGTGAAAGTGGTAGCCTTGATTTTGATTCATTCCGTCAACTCTCTCTTTCTCCTGCGATGGCCTCTGTGGTGTTCTTACTGGGCTTCTTTGGTTTTGGTGCCAAAGCCGGTATGTTGCCATTACACAGTTGGTTACCAAAAGCTCACCCCGCAGCACCTTCACATGCATCGGCATTAATGTCAGGTGTAATGGTTAAAATTGGTATCTTCGGGATAATTAAAGTCGGTATCGATTTGTTGGGTGCTACTGAAATGTGGTGGGGAATTGTTGTCCTCGCATTCGGTGCAGTTTCTTCTGTATTGGGTGTTATGTACGCATTAGCAGAGCACGATTTAAAACGTTTACTTGCATGGCATACCGTTGAAAATATCGGCATCATTTTAATGGGTGTGGGTGTCGGTATGGTAGGAATGGCAACAGATCATCCTGTTATTGCCGCACTTGGCCTGTTAGGTGCTTTATATCACTTATTAAACCATGCGGTGTTTAAAGGATTATTGTTCCTCGGAGCTGGCGCCATTATTAATCAAATTCACACGCGTGATATGGACAAAATGGGTGGGTTAGCCAAACTGATGCCTTACACTGCAACAGCATTCTTAATTGGTTGTATGGCGATTTCAGCGTTACCACCATTAAACGGTTTTGTTAGTGAATGGTATACCTATCAATCTTTATTTACGATGAGTTACGAAGGTAACTTTGTGATGCGCTTAAGTGGTCCTATTGCCATTATTATGCTGGCAATTACAGGGGCATTAGCGGCAATGTGTTTCGTTAAAGTCTATGGTGTTAGCTTCTGTGGCGGTCCTCGTAGTGAGCAAGCAACAAAAGCAAAAGAAGTACCACTACCAATGACGATTGCGATGGGTTTATTAGCGCTTTTCTGTGTTGTGTTAGGTGTGGGAGCGGCTTTTGTTGCACCAATCATTGCCAATATTGCAATGTCGCTTAGCGAAACCAGCGCATTAACGGTAGCTCAAGGCTCCATGCTTGTTCCTGATACTGCATCACAAGCCATGTTCTCTCCAGCATTAACATTTGTTTTATTAATTGCTCTACCGCTTATCCCATTCCTGATTTACCTCGGCCTAAAAGGCAATCAACCTGCGTTTCGTCGTAAAGGTGATCCTTGGGCGTGTGGTTATGTGTGGGAAAAAGATATGGCAGTGTCAGCAGGTGGTTTTACTCAAGCATTACGTAGCATGTTTGCACCACTTTATCGTATGCGTAAACAACTTGATCCATCTCCATTGCTGTCTCGTGGTTTTAATAAAACACAGCTCGGTGCTGAAAAGGTCGAACCATTCTGGGATGAACGAATTATTTATCCTCTGGTTCGTGGTATCCAACGTTTTGCAAAACGTATCCAATGCCTACAAGGCGGGGATTTCAGACTCTATTGTCTATACGTTGTCGCAGCGCTGGTCATCTTGCTTTTAGTCATCGCAGCGTAAGGAGAGGGACTTATGACTTTCCAAGAAGCACCTACGTTAATGATGGGTATATTCGCACTAATACAAGCACTCTTTTTGTTGGCGATAACCCCATTATGTACAGGTATTTCGCGCACAATTCGTGCCAAGATGCATTCGCGTCAAGGCCCCGGGATTTTGCAAGATTATCGAGATATCTTTAAGTTATTTAAACGTCAATCAGTAGCACCTGAGCAATCTGGCGTGATCTTCCAAGTGATGCCTTATGTACTACTTGGCAGCATGCTGGTGGTTGCAATGGCACTGCCTGTCTTTACCGCAACGTCACTGTTTGCGGGTGCAGCCGACCTTATCGCACTGATTTATCTGTTTGCACTTTATCGTTTCTTCTTCTCTTTATCTGGTCTGGATTCAGGAAGCCCGTTTGCAGGTATTGGTGCTAGCCGTGAATTAACGCTGGGTGTGTTAGTAGAGCCTATCTTAGTGTTATCACTGATGGTGGTGGCGTTAATTGTGGGTTCAACCAACGTCGGCACCATCAGTGCAACACTTGCTCAAGGTTGGGTATCACCAACTGCCACACTGTTAGCCTTATTAGCTTGTGCTTTTGCCGCATTTATCGAAATGGGAAAAATGCCATTCGACGTTGCAGAAGCTGAGCAAGAGTTACAAGAAGGACCATTAACTGAATATTCAGGCTCTGGTTTTGCCATGGTGAAACTGGGTCTTGGGTTAAAACAAGTGGTAGTGGCTGAACTGTTTTTAGCCATATTTATTCCTTTCGGTAAAGCAACAGAATTCACCTTTATTGCACTGATCATTGCGTTAGTTTTAATGGCAGTAAAATTGTTAGTGGTGTTTGTATTAGCGTCATTGGTTGAAAACAGTTTAGCGCGTGGTCGCTTCTTACTGACTCACCATGTGACATGGTTAGGATTCGGTGTTGCGGCACTGGCTCTTGTTTTCTATTTAACCGGTCTATAAGGAGCGATGATTACAATGGAAAATATAGCTCTTGCGACCTTACTCATCCCATTTGCGGGGGCGTTGATTACGTCCTTAATGCCAAATCGGATGGCGAAGTGGTTATGTACACTGTTCGCTTTATTAGCCACATTAGGAACGGTTGTCTTAGGTTGGCAGTTCCTCGCTGAAGGTAAAGTCGATACCACAATTACGCTAGTACAATATGGCGATGTTGCGCTCTTTGGTTTTACCATTGATCGTGTCAGTACATTGATTGCTTTCGCTGTTGTGTTCTTAGGATTGTTGGTGAGTTTTTACTCTACTGGCTATCTAACCAATGGCAACCGCGAGCATCCACATGATGGTACTCGTCGCTATTATGCCTTCTTGTTGATTTTTATTGGTGCAATGGCGGGGTTAGTGCTTTCATCGACTATTTTAGGTCAACTCCTGTTTTTCGAAATCACAGGGGGATGTTCTTGGGGATTAATCGGTTACTACCAATCTGAAAAATCGCTCCGTTCAGCAATGAAAGCGTTGTTGATCACTCACGTTGCTTCAATCGGTCTTTATCTCGCAGCTGCAACTCTGTTTGTGAGTACAGGTACATTTGAATTAACCGCAATTGCAACCTTAGATGAGCCAACCAAACTGATTGTGTTTGGTGGAATTCTCTTTGCTGCTTGGGGTAAATCAGCGCAATTACCACTGCAAGCTTGGTTACCTGATGCGATGGAAGCACCAACTCCTGTGAGTGCTTACTTACACGCTGCGTCAATGGTAAAAGTCGGTGTTTACATCTTTGCTCGTGCAATCATGTCAGCAGATGGTGATGTTCCTCACCTTATTGGTTGGGTGGGTATTACCATGGCGGTTATCACGTTGATTTATGGCTTTATGATGTATCTGCCACAAAAAGATATGAAACGCCTGTTAGCATGGTCAACTATCACTCAGCTCTCTTATATCTTCCTTGCATTATCTATTTCAATCTTTGGACCGCGCGAAGCGTTTGAAGGTGGTATTGCTTATATCTTTAACCATGCCTTCGCTAAAAGTTTGTTCTTCTTAGTTGCTGGTGCATTGAGTTATAGCTGTGGTACTCGTATGTTGCCGCGCTTAAAAGGGTTAATTAATAAATATCCATTATTGGGTGTGGGTTTCTGTGTTGCCGCGCTGGCAATCGCAGGTGTTCCACCAATGAATGGCTTCTTTAGTAAATTCCCAATTTTTGCCGCAGGTTTTGAACTGTCGAGTGTTTTCTGGGTGATGACACCAATTATGGTGCTAGTACTGATTGAGTCTGTTGCTAGCTTCACTTGGTTTATCTACTGGTTTGGTCGTGTCGTTCCTGGCAAACCAAGTACAGAAGTTGAGGAAGGACAGCCCGTTCCTATGGCAATGCAAATTGTAATTGGAATACTGATTATTATGTCCTTTGCATCCAGTGTTATCGCAGTCACTTGGCTAGGATAAGGGAGATAAATCATGACTGGAGCACTTATCGTAAACAATCTGGCGGGGTTAATGATGATCACCTCGCTACTGGTAATTGGCGCGAAAAAGCCAATTGCATCCTGTTGGTTCTATGCATTGCAATCTTTCGTTTTAGTGATGATTTTCGTCACTTTAGCCAATACATTAGATGCACACCAACTCACACTTTGGGCCATTACCGCTTTCTTCACTAAAGTTCTGCTTGTGCCACTTATTCTAGGATTTGCATTCCGTAAGTTATCCGATCCTAGTGCGAATGCTGGCGTTATCAGCCCTGCAATATTAATGCTGCTAGCCGCAGTGATTGTGGTCTTAAGCTGGTTCGTCGTTGAGCCAATTCAAATACCAATGGTCGTTGATTTGAAACCTGCACTTGCAGTTTCTCTGGGACATTTTATGTTGGGTCTGCTGTGTATCGTGACTCAGCGAAATATCCTAAAACAAGCATTTGGTTATTGTTTAATGGAAAACGGCTCTCACTTAACACTGGCATTATTAGCGTGGAGAGCGCCAGAACTGGTCGAAATCGGGATCGCCACTGACGCCATCTTCGCTGTGATTGTGATGGCAGTGTTGGCTCGTAAGATTTACCGCACGCTCAACACACTGAACGTGGATCAACTGACCGCGCTGAAGGGGTGAGGAGATGAACCAAACAACCATGTTAACGATTTTAATGTTTTCACCGTTGGTATTTTCAATACTGGCGTTTCTAAGTCCGTTATTAAAAGCGGGTGCGCGTCCTGTTGTAACAGGGCTACATGCTATTGGTATCACCGTATTGTTAATCGCTGCATTAGGGACTGTGGCAGATGTCATGTCCCATGGCGAAATATTGGCTGCTGCTAATTGGGTTCATGTGGATAGCCTCGGCGCATTATTCCTCGCCATCTTAGGTATTATCGGCTTTTTAACGGGGCTTTATTCTATTGGCTATATGAATCATGAAGTGGATGAGGGTGAAATCTCAGTACGCACTTTGTGTAATTACTATGGTTTCTTCCACCTCTTTTTGTTCACCATGTTATTGGCAATCACCAGTAATAACTTGATTTTAATGTGGGCGGCAATTGAAGCAACAACCTTAAGCTCTGCATTCTTAGTCGGAATTTATGGTCAACGTTCTTCTTTGGAAGCTGCGTGGAAGTACATCATTATTTGTAGTGTGGGTGTGGCATTTGGTCTTTTCGGGACTATTTTGGTTTATGCCAATGCCGCAAGCTTTATGCCTGATCCAGATCAGGCTATCTTCTGGACTGAAGTGTTGAAATATACAGACCAGTTAGATCCAACACTGATGCATTTAGCTTTTGTCTTTATTTTAATCGGTTTCGGTACCAAAACGGGTTTATTTCCAATGCACGCATGGTTACCAGATGCACACAGTGAAGCACCAAGTCCTGTCAGTGCGTTGTTATCAGCGGTTTTACTGAATTGTGCGCTGTTAATCATCATTCGTTACTACATCATTATTGATGCGGCAATTGGTACTGAATTTACACGTAACCTATTGTTGATATTTGGTTTCCTCTCTGTTGCTATCGCGGCGTTCTTTATTCTTATTCAGCGTGATATGAAACGTCTTTTAGCGTATTCCAGTGTGGAAAACATGGGATTAATTGCCGTCGCATTAGGGATTGGCGGACCAATTGGTATTTTGGCTGCTTTATTCCACACCTTAAACCACAGCTTAGCGAAAGCACTGTTGTTCTGTGGTTCAGGTAACGTGTTATTGAAATACGGTACTCGTGATTTAAATGTCGTGAAAGGCATGTTTAAAGTGATGCCATTAAGTGCAGCCCTTTTTGCTGGTGGTGCTTTAGCGCTAGGGGGTATGCCGCCTTTCAACGTCTTTATTAGTGAATTTATGATTGTTGTGGCAGGTTTAGCTTCTCAGCATATTGGCTTAACTATCCTATTATTATTGTTATTGACCGTAGTATTAGGTGGTCTAGTTCGTATGGTGGCTAAAACTGTCTTTGGTCCAAAACCTGATGTTGTTGCTAAAGGTGAACTGGGAATTTTAACCACACTACCAATGGTCATTCTGATTGCACTTATGCTGTTAATGGGAACTCACATTCCTAAACCTGTTAGCGAGCTGTTAGAAAATGCCGCTAATATCGTGATGAATATTGATAAAAGTGAGTCACCTACTTATGCATGGCCAACGGCTTTAATCAGCAATCCATCCACATCGGTTCAGGAGATGTAACGTGAGCTACCAAAATTATGTCAGTAGAAAAGAGGGAAAAGAATTAGGCGGAGATTACGTTGCCAAGGTTCGTGAGAAATTCCCATCAGCCGTTCTTGATGAAGAGCGACAAACCGCTGATCAATTGACGATAACAGTAAAAACGGAATCACTCCCTGAAGTGGTGGAATATCTGTATTACGGCTTAGGCGGTTGGTTACCTGTTTTATTCGGTAATGACGAACGTAGTTTAAACGGGGACTATGCTGTTTATTACGCATTATCAATGGAAGAGGGTGAAAAATGCTGGGTTGTTGTAAAAGCCCATGTTAGCCCAATTACTTTAGAGTTCCCGTCAGTGACACCGCGAGTACCCGCCGCAGTGTGGGGTGAACGTGAAATCCGTGATATGTATGGTCTTATCCCTGTTGGTTTACCTGATGAACGTCGTTTAGTGCTTCCAGATGACTGGCCTGAAGAGATGTATCCACTGCGTAAAGATGCGATGGATTATCGTCAACGTCCAGCACCTTCAACTGAAGTTGAAACTTATCCCTTCTTGAACGAAGGTAAGCAAGATGCACGCGTTGTGCCAATTGGCCCTATGCACATTACTTCGGATGAACCGGGACACTTCCGCTTATTTGTAGACGGTGAAAACATTGTCGATGCCGATTACCGCATGTTCTATGTTCACCGTGGTATGGAAAAACTGGCAGAAACCCGTATGGGTTATAACGAAGTGACATTCTTATCAGACCGCGTATGTGGTATCTGTGGTTTTACTCACAGTGTGGCGTATGTGACTTCTGTTGAAAATGCGTTAGGCATTGAAGTACCACGTCGTGCGCACACTATTCGTTCTATTCTATTAGAAGTTGAGCGTCTTCATAGCCATTTATTAAACATTGGTTTAGCCAGTCACTTTACAGGCTTTGATACTGGCTTTATGCAATTTTTCCGTATTCGTGAAAAATCAATGCAGATTGCAGAAATGCTCACTGGTGCGCGTAAAACGTATGGCTTGAACTTAATTGGGGGTATTCGTCGCGATATTTTAAAAGATCAGCGTCTGAAGACTATCCAACTTGTTAGAGAAATGCGTAAAGAAGTCACTGAATTAGTGGATATTCTGCTATCAGCGCCGAATATGGAACAACGTACTGTCGGTGTTGGCATCTTAGATAAGAAAGTGGCTCGTGATTTTAGCCCAGTAGGTCCAATGATAAGAGCAAGTGGATTTAAACGTGACGTGCGTTTTGACCACCCATTTGCAGATTATGGCAATCTTCCACTGACTCTCTTTAGTTATGAAGGTGGCGACGTATTCTCCCGTGTGATGGTACGTATTAAAGAAGTCTTGGATTCAATGGCAATGATTGAATACGCCTTAGATAATTTGCCAGAAGGGCCATTATTAACCGAAGGCTTTACTTATCAGCCATATAAATTTGCACTGGGCTTTACTGAAGCCCCACGCGGTGAAGATGTTCACTGGAGTATGTTGGGTGATAACCAAAAATTATTCCGCTGGCGTTGCCGTGCTGCAACTTATGCTAACTGGCCTGTATTACGCTATATGTTGCAAGGAAATACAGTCTCTGATGCGCCGTTAATTATCGGTAGTCTTGACCCTTGTTATTCCTGTACTGACAGGGTAACGCTTGTCGATGTGAAAAAACGTAAATCTAAAACAGTTTCTTACAAAGAAATTGAACGTTACAGCATCGAACGTAAAAATTCGCCGCTCAAGTGAGGGAATGAACGATGTTAAAATTGTTTAAAACCATAATCAAAACAGGCGAAGCAACGACCAAATATCCGTTTAAACCTCTGGATTTACCTGATGGTTTTAGAGGAAAACCGGAATATGATGCACAGCAATGCATTGTCTGCGGTGCTTGCACCGCAGCATGTCCTGCTAATGCGTTAACGATGGAAACGAATTTGGAAACAGGCGAGCGTCATTGGCAATTATTCATTGGCCGCTGTATTTATTGCGGTCGTTGTGAAGAAGTTTGCCCAACAAGAGCGATTGTTTTATCCGATATGTTTGAAACGGCAGTGACTAAAAAGTCAGATCTTTATATTAAAGGCACTTTTAAATTATTGAATTGCCGTGAATGCCATCAACCATTTACGCCTAGAAAATCAGTTGAATATGCGATGGAACTATTAGTGCAATCAGGCTGGGATGAGCAAACTGTAGAAGCGATGCGCCCACAATTTGAAACTTGCCCTGAATGTAAGCGTAAACATAACTTGTTATCTGATGGTCGTGAAAATATTAGTGTGGGCGAAATTGGGAGTACAATAAAATGAGTCTACCAGAAATTCCCATTAATCATCATGTTAGCCAGCCTATCACCCTTGATGATCAGGTTAAAAAGCTAAAGCAGACATTGTTGAAAGATATTCAGCGTTCAGCTTATGTTTATCGTGTTGACTGTGGTGGTTGTAATGGTTGTGAGATTGAAATTTTCTCCGCAATTACACCGGTTTTTGATGCTGAACGTTTTGGTATCAAAGTGGTAGCCTCGCCTCGTCACGCTGATATTTTATTATTCACTGGCGCAGTAACGCGCCAGATGCGTGTTCCTGCATTACGTGCTTATGAATCAGCGCCTGATCCAAAAATCTGTATCTCTTATGGTGCTTGTGGCTGTGGTGGTGGGATTTTCCACGATCTCTATTGTGTATGGGGTGGTAGTGAATCTATCGTGCCTATTGATGTGTGGATCCCTGGTTGTCCTCCAACACCTGCGGCGACGATTTATGGATTTGCTGTTGCACTGGGTTTGTTAGACCAAAAATTAAAAGGCGAATCGCACATTGAAGTAGAGAATGAAAAAGCATCTCTCATTCTGCCTTCTATTCCTTTAGATGCTCGCGTGATGATTGAGCGTGAAGCGCGTCGTCTTGCTGGCTATTATCAGGGAAGACAAATCAGTGATCATTTCCTCACCTTATTAGAAGGCGCCACTATTCAAGAAGTAACTGGACGCGTTGATGAATGGCTACGACAAGCGAACGATCCTCGTTTATCGGAGATTGTAAAACGCTTAGTGCATTCCTTGAATCAAGGAGGCGTATATGCCTGATGACGCTAAAGTTTATTTTTGGTCATTAAGACAAAAGTTTGTTGATAGCGATGACGATATTCCTGCGGAAGCGCAACAGGTCATGTATTACTCACTCGCGATTGGTCACCATGTGGGTATGATTGATTGCTTAAAAACAGAGCTAGTCTGCCCTTTAGAAAAATATAAAGCATGGATTGACTTATTACCTGAAGGTGAAGCCAAACGCAAAATGCAAGGATTGCTAACATTTGGCGAAATCAATATTAACTCTGAGCATACTCACTTATTAGCGTTAGCATTTGATCCTATTATCAAAAATGAAGATCCCATTTTTAGTGAGTGGAGTCAAACGCTGATTAAATTACTGGGTGAGATCCACGCAGAACCTGCTATTTATTTGATTGTGAAGAGAAAACCATGAGTAAAGCAATGACAGCACCTAAAGTGGTATTAACGGTCGGCAACAGTATGATGGGCGACGATGGTGCAGGCCCTCTGCTTGCTGAGTTAATGGAAGCAAACCCTATTGATGGATGGATTGTTATCAACGGAGGAAGTGCGCCTGAAAATGTCTCTTATCAAGTAAGAGAGTTACAACCTCAATGTGTTGTTATTGTTGATGCTGCAGATATTGGTTTAAACCCTGGTGAAATTAGGGTGATAGATCCTAACTACATAGCGGAAATGTTTATTATGAGCACTCATAATATGCCGCTGAATTTTCTTATCGATCAATTAAAAGATGATATTCCAGATATTACTTTCTTAGGGATCCAACCCGATCTCGTTGGTTTTTATTATCCAATGACCGAAGCGGTAAAAAATGCCGTTGATGAAGTGTATCAAGGGATCAAGTCTTGGAGAGTTGATTACTTTCCAGCGCTTGAAGTCTGCGATGAAGAAGAAGATATTGAAGAATAAAAGTACAACAAGTATCCACCGATTTTTGATATAAATAAAAAAGAAAAACATCCGCTTTGCGGATGTTTTTCTTTAATGAGTGATATAAGTATCATTATTTATAAAAAAAGTGTTTTTTGTAACTTATATTACGCATTGTTATTACTGTGCTCTTTTAGTAATGAAAATAAGACATGAGGAGAAAAAGGGATCAGTCCAATCTTTAATCCAAATGGTTTAAATGCTTTATTAATAATGTCAGCAGAATAATTACCTTTGTCATTTTCTATTTCTGATAGTGTCTTGCGTGAAATATTAATAAGCTTTGCATAGCGTTCTTGGTTTAAACTTAATATTTTTATTCTTAATATTTTTAATGCCTCTCCTTGGCTTATTTCTCCAAATAACAACTGAGACATGATCTGATTAATCACTTCTTTTCTGTCCACGGTTGCAACAGATTGACGTGTTTTAGATACTCTAGCTGGAGGTTTGCTTATTTGGATTTTATTTTTGACATTACTCATGATAGTAATCCCCAGCGTTCTAGCTTATTAGGTATAAAATCAAAACCAAATGAAGGCATTGTGAGGATTTGTATTGGCACACCTCTTACCTCTAATCTTTCTTTTAACGTAATGAGTTGTAAGGCGGTTTCTTTTAGCGCGTTAAGTAACTGTTCTTGTGGTATTAAATCAGATAAAGAATTTGCGATATTAATAAAATTATACTCTCCTCCCATTTCACTTTGTGAATGCCATTTTGTTGTTCTAGCAATACCTTCAGGATCAGCCTTCATAGGTGCAAAGTCATAGATAGGGGCAAGATAAATTGAGTTATTGTTTCTTATAAAAGAAGTATTTCGACCATGATTATCACTATTACCAAAAATGATATTCAATAAATCTCGCCTTACCCATTCAATAATAAAATCGTTTGTATCAAATTGAAAATCAAATTGGGTGACCATATTACTTTGATTAATTTTATCAATTAATTCTCTGATCACTGTTTCATGATATAGAGTTGTGCCAGGTGCTTTATTCAATATGGAATAGACAGATTCTATAGCTAAACGAATAACTTTATGATTTTCTCTTTTGATATCAAAACGAGGAAGCCATAAAGAAGGGTAATTATTTCCTTCTTCTAGACGCATACCCTCAATAGAAATAGTATTGAAACCCATTGCAGTAAGTTCATGATAAAAATGATATTCTGTTCTTAAAATATCACAATCTATACTTGAACGTTTTCCTCTCGGAAATTTAACTAAGTAATATTTATCATGGTTAGATATATCATCTTGATAAGTATCAATCCAAACTTCTTCATTATCACTGCATCTTAATAACAATTTCGGAGCTTCGCCTCCGGCACCTGTTGCACCACCAGCGGCTGCGCCTTTACGTTGTGCGTAATCTAGAAAATCGCTGGCTCTATTTTTGACATCATCAATAGTAAAAACAAGGTGTTCATTTAAGTTAGAAGGGGCTGGCAGTGATTCTTTTACACGTAAGTTACCAATAGGTGAAATAGTACCATGATAAAGTAATTCATAGTTTTGTTGTTCTACAGTCAAATTCGAAATATCAAGATATTGAACCCAATATCTCCGACTGGCTCCACTAGGTACAATATCATCTAAAAATTTAAGCCAACTTGGAGAGCCATTATCATCAAAATAAAGGGCAACAGGATGATTAATAGAAACAGAGTGGTTGTCGTCTTGATACAGGTAATCCACTGAATAATTTGTTTCATACTCTAATTCAGTGATTGGATAGGTAATATCATACTTGTTTGCATATAATGTGCGATCATGATCAGGAAAGTTAATAATAGCAATATCTCTCCATTCTTGATCAAGAAATGCTTGTAATGTTACTTTTTCCATATTGATTGCCTTATAAATACAATGAGTGATATTTCACTCATTAAAACATAAAAATGAATTTATTGTAACTTATATTACGCATTGTTAATTGAATGCCTGCTAATAACATTTATTCTCCACGCTAACCTTAATTTTCCCTTTAGTTATCTCTTTTAAAAAACAAACTACCTTAACCCTTTCTTCATAAGAGATAAAAAGAAGTTAATTATACTTATCTTCATTAAATATCATTTTTACCTTTAGTTAGTTAAAAATTAAGTTTTCATTAAGAATGAATTAAGAGTAATTAACTCTGTGAATGACTCTGTTTGCTTGTTTTCAATACTAACTATTTAAGGGGAAATTCTTTTCTTAGCTAAGAATATAAAAGGTGGGTTATGTCTTCTTCTATACCTCAACTGAGTATCGTCGTCGCCATTTATAATGGTGAGAAATTTTTATCTCCATTTTTCAATGGATTACAATCTATTAAATTAAAAAATTGGGAACTTATTTTAGTTAATGATGGCTCTAGAGATAATTCACTTAAAATATTACAAGAATGGGAAGAAAGATTTCCTCGAGTCACTATTATTGATCAGGAAAACCAAGGTGTATCTGTTGCTCGTAATATAGGATTTAATATTTCAAAAGGTCAATATATTGTTTTTCCTGATATTGATGATGTAATTCATCCTAATATGTATGACAGAATGCTTAATGTAGCTAAAGATGATAATTTGGATATTTTAACCTGTAATGGTAATTATGTTTATACAGATGGGCGTCCTTCACGACCTATATTTCCATCTAACCGCTTGCAGACAACGGGAGTTTTAACGGGGCCACAATGGCTAGAAATTGCATTAAACTCTAAAAAATTCTTACATGTGACTTGGTTAAATATTTATCGTCGTGAATTTTTACTTGATCATGGTTATTATTTTGAACCGGGTTTACATCATCAAGATATTCCGTGGACAACTGAAGTGTTATTAACAGCGCGGCGGGTTAAATATATCGATGAACGCTATTACGATTATTTGATTCATTCCGGATCGGTTTCTCATGCAACACCTAATGACAGTATTCATGTTAGAACAATTCATAATTACATGAAAATATTAGAAATGCTTGATGCTATTAATCAAAAACATAAGGAAGTGACTCAAAATATCAATGCGTGTTATTGGCAAATTGCAAAAGAGGGTTTGGGAATTATTCACTCAATTGTTGCTATTCAATCTATTGAAATTAAAAAACAAATCGTTAAAGAATTTTTTGATAGAGGGATATGGACATTGATCTGGAAAAATGCAAAAGATCTAAGATTACGTTGGCGTTTAGGTCGACGCTATTTTAAATTAAAAAGAATATTAAATTCATGATCACAAGAGGGCACAATAATGTGCCTTTTTATTTTCAATGTATATTAAATAAAAGGAAATAATCTAATTTCGTTAAAAATTCATTTTATTTCGTTTTGCGCTCACTAATAAATTCAATGATAAATATATAACTTATTTATTAGAAAAATACTGTGCACTTGCTAGAATTTTGCCATAATGAGTATTACTCCTTAATAAAAGTTTATGTAAAATCAATAAACTGGCGAATATTATTCGAGTAGTTGAATAAAAAAACTTATTATGATGCCACGGGTTTAGCCTTTATCTGCATCAAGTTGCAGAGCATCACAATTACCATTGTTATTTATCTTGCTTCAGCCTCTTCATCTTATTTAGATAGAGACTGATGATAAGTCGTATCTAAAAAATCGGAGAATGTTTTATGTCTATTCGGTTTGGTTGGCGTCAATCATTAGTAACCTTAACTTGCTTAGCCGCGTTAAGCGTCCCTTTTGCAACATCTGCTCAAACGCTGAAATTAGCTATTGGTGAAGAGCCAACAGAAGGCTTCGACCCAATGCTGGGCTGGAGTCATGGCAGTTATTTACTTCTCCATAGTCCATTGTTAAAGCAAAATGCGGATCTCTCTTGGTATAGCAATATGTTAAGTGACTATCAACCAAGTGAAGATGGTAAAACATGGAAATTAACGTTAAAGCCAGATTTAAAATTCTCTGATGGCTTACCGCTTACAGCAAAAGATATCGTATTTACTTATAACAATGCGGCTGCCAGTGGCGGTAAAGTTGATATGGGTAACTTCCTCTCTGCAAAAGCAGATGATGATTTGCATGTCACTATCACGCTAAAAGCACCACAAAGTACTTTCGTAAACGTGCTCGGCTCTTTAGGTATTGTTTCTGCCGATAAGTATGATGAAAAAACCTACGCACAAAAGCCAATTGGTGCAGGTCCTTATCGCATGGTCAGTTTCCAACCGGGGCAGCAATTAATTGTTGAAGCAAACCCTTACTATGCGGGACAGAAAAATGATTTTGAAAAATTGATTTTCGTTTTCCTTGATGAAGATGCTGCTTTTGCTGCTGCGCAAAGTGGACAATTAGGTATTGTGCGTATTCCACCCGCAACGGCTGCAATTGCTAAGAATTTACCAAATACTAAATTGTGGGAAAGACCGAGTGTTGAAAATCGCGGTATTGTTTTCCCAATGGTAAAATCAGGTGAGAAAAACGCCCAAGGCTATGACATTGGTAATGATATCACCGCTGATATCGCTATTCGTAAAGCCATTAACTACGCGTTAGATCGTAAGTTGCTTTCAGAGCAAGTCCTTGATGGTTATGCCGTTCCTGCATATACCGGCGTAAAAGGTTTACCTTGGGATCAAACTGATGCTGCTTTCAAAGATGGTGATGTTGTAAAAGCAAAACAAATTCTTGAAGATGCAGGCTGGAAGCTGAATAAAAACGGTATTCGTGAAAAAGACGGTTTAGAAGCAAAACTCACTTTATGGTATACCAGCGGTGATGCAACACGTCGTGATTTAGCTGAGTCAATTCGTGCGTTAGTGCAACCTCTTGGTATTCAAATGGATCTTAAATCAGGAAGTTGGGATACAGTAGAGCGCTATATGCACTCAAATCCAACTTTATTTGGTTGGGGTAGCCTTGATCCGATGGAGTTATATCATCACTACAGTGCTAATGCCGCGGGTGTTGGTTATTATAACCCAGGTTATTACAAAAACCCTGAAGTCGAAAAACATCTACAAGCCGCGCTTGATGCTCATACATGGCAAGAAGCCGTTCCTCATTGGAAAGCGGTAGAGTGGGATGGTAAAAATGGTGCTGGTGTAAAAGGTGATGCTGCTTGGGCTTGGCTGATGAATGTGCAACACACTTACTTAACTAATCCTTGTGTTGATCTGGGTACAGGAACACCTGAAATCCATGGTTCATGGTCATTATTAAATAGCGTAGATACTTGGAAGTGGACTTGTCAGTAATACGTCAAAGTGCAGGTTTTTTCCTGCGATTACTCTGCCTGCTGTTGGTGACAACAGCAGGTGTTTTTATTTTATTAAGTTTTTCACCAATCGATCCCATTAAGGCTTATATTGGTAGTGATCTACTGAATGTTCCTCCTGAACAATATCCTTTAATTGCAGCACGTTGGGGAATTGACCAACCTTTATGGATGCGATTTTGGCTTTGGTTTAGCCAAATCATTCAAGGGGATTTTGGCTATTCTATGTTGTATAACATGCCTGTTATTGATGTTATTCGTGAACGTGCAGGACCTTCGTTTATCTTGCTTTTTTCAGCGTGGGTATTTTCTGGTGTTATCGGTGTTGTGATGGGATTAGTCGCGGGTCGATACCTTAATCGCTGGCCAGATAGAATTATCTCTACTTTATCTTATTTATTAGCCGCGCTACCGACGTTCTGGGTAGGGTTACTGCTGTTATCTCTATTTTCTGTCACTTTACATTGGGCGCCAATTTGTTGTGCGTGGCCAATGGGAAGTAGTGCCGAGACCGCAACGTTAAGTCAGCGTTTTTCTCATCTTATCTTACCTATGATCGCGCTTGGTTTATTAGGAACAGGGAATATCGCACTGCATACTCGCGCGAAAGTTGCCGAAGTGATGGGCAGTGAATTTATCCATTTTGCTAAGGCTCAAGGTGATAAAGGTTGGGCTATGATGCTATTTCATGTTCTACGTCATGCCATTACACCTGCACTTTGCTTACAGTTTGCATCAATTGGTGAACTGCTCGGTGGCTCTCTCTTAGCAGAGAAAGTATTTGCTTATCCTGGATTAGGACAGGCAACCGTTGATGCGGGGTTACGAGGTGATATTCCTCTGTTAATGGGCATTGTGGTTTTCAGCACTATTTTGATTTTCTTCGGTAATAGCATTTCTAACAGCCTATTACGACGTATTAATAAAGGAATTTTGCGAGACTCATGATTTACGATCCGAACAAGCCATTGTTGCGACTTTTGTTAGTCACCTTCGCGTTAATTGGGTTAGTGGCGTATGGCTTTTCTGTTTCTCATACTGATATCGCAATGGATTTTCTGGCTAGGAATCAAGCCCCATCAGATCAATATTGGTTTGGGACGGATAACTTAGGTCGTTCATTATGGCTACGTTGTTTTCAAGGCATGTTAAGTAGCTTAAATATTGGTGTAACAAGTGCAGTTGTGAGTGGCACTATTGCGTTGATTTTTGCGGGAATTTCTTCCATTAATCGCTATTGCGATTTTTTTGTAAGAGGTGTTGTTGATGCACTTTTGGCATTACCTCACTTATTACTGCTTATTCTTATTTGTTTTACCTTAGGTGGTGGGCAACAAGGGGTGATTTGGGCGGTGGCATTAACTCACTGGCCTAAGCTTGCGTTAATTTTACGAGGTGAAATTCAGCGTATCCGTGAAGCGGATTATGTGATGTTATCGCGTCGTATTGGCAATTCACCTTTTGAGTGCGTAAAAAAACACTATATTCCAATGCTATTACCTCAGTGGATCGTGGGAACCTTGTTAATGTTCCCTCATGCAGTATTGCATAGCGCAGCGTTAAGTTTCCTCGGTTTTGGTCAAGCTGCGCATGAACCTTCACTCGGCTTATTACTGGCAGATGCACTACGCTATTTAAGTACGGGCTCTTGGTGGATGGTGGTGTTTCCGGGGTTAATTTTGATGTGCTTAGTATTGATTTTCGATCAATTTGCTAAAGCAATGCAACAATTATGGCTAAGAGGGGCAGGATGTTAAGTTTTGAACAGCTTTCCATTGATATTGCACAGTTTCGTTGGTTAGGAAAACGAAATTGGCAGCCGTTGCTAAAATCAATCTCATTGGATATTAAACCCGGAAAGATGCTGGCATTAGTGGGAGGCAGTGGTGAAGGTAAGAGTCTGTTATTACAAAGTGCGCTAGGGCTTTTGCCTGCCAATATGCGAGTTCGTGGTGCGATTAAACTGAATGGGCATACATTAAGTGAACGAGAGCTTATTGCTTATCGTGGGAATACTTTTTGTTATATTCCTCAAGGTGTCAGCGCGCTCAATCCGTTGATCTGTATCGGTGATCAATTAAGTCGCTCTGCTCGTTTAAGTGGTGCGGATGTTACGTCTGATGATATCGTGCAACAACTCGGTCTTTATCATCTTTCAGGTTCATTGGTAAAAACATATCCAGCAAAACTGTCTGGTGGAATGGCGAAACGCGTATTAGCCTGTAATGCAACGCTTTCTAATGCACAATATATTCTGGCTGATGAAATTACCTCGTGGCTAGATGATGAACATGCGTGTTTATTATTAGGGCATTTAAGAGCGTTATGCAATCAAGGCAAATCAGTGCTTTGGGTTACACATGATTTAGCTTTAGCGGCACGGTTTGCGGATACGATAGCGGTGCTTAATCAAGGTGAGGTTAACGAAATAATTCCCGCTAATGTGCTAAATCGCCATGAAGGTAGTGAGTGGTTAAAAACACTCTGGAGTGCATTACCTGAACAACAATTTATAAATACAAAAGAAACATCACTTAATCCATTATAATATTGTGTTCTTAAGTCTTATTTTTATACATTTCATCTGTTATTTCTGGAGTTATCTTTATGCCACTTTTAGAGTTAAAACAATTATCTGTGGAACAAGCAGGTAAGGTGTTATGGCAAGATCTCTCCTTTTCGTTAAATGCGGGAGAGCGACTCGGTATTTCAGCACCAAGTGGTACAGGGAAAACAACCTTAGGTCGCGTTTTAGCACAATGGCAAGCACCAACCCAAGGTTCAATTCTCATTAATGGAAAACCATTATCTGAAAAAGGTTATTGCCCAATTCAATTAGTTCCTCAACATCCTGATAAGTGTTTTAACCCTTTTCGAACAACAGGCGAAAGTGTTCGCGATGCTTGGTCGCCAGATAAATATTGGCTGGAAAAATTACGAATAAAGCCAGAGTGGTTAACACGTAGACCTAATGAATTATCGGGTGGAGAGCTGGCGCGTATTGCCCTATTAAGGGCGCTTGATCCTCGTACTCAAATATTGATTGCAGATGAGGTAACGGCACAATTAGATGCTCAAATTCAAGCTGAAATTTGGAAAGTGTTAATTGATGAAAGCCAAAAACGCCCCTTAAGCTTGATTATTTTTAGCCACAATAAAGCGCTTCTTGAGAAGGTTTCGACGAAGGTGTGGTGGGTTGATACGGAAAAAAGTGTTTCTACTATTAAAAATAACGGGCTATCTTAATCCGTTAGTGAAAAAAATGGCTTCCTATATTTTTATAGGAAGCCGAATATTACTGCTAAACGTAACAATATGGAATTAGAAACGATAGGTGTAGTTAATACCAAATTGCATATCGTGATTGCGATACGTGGTCATTTCCCAATTTGCTTTAGTACCAATAGATGAGTGTTTATCCACTTGATACGTTAATCCAATATGCGCAAATGGACGTTGTTTTAACTGCTTTTTATTTTCTGAATAATCAATATTCTGTTGACCTAAATAATCAATATGGCTACGAAAATCACTTTGATGATGTGATAGGTTCCATAATAAACCCGCTTTGGTGTTTAGTATGAAAGAGGAACCTAATAAATGATCCATACCTAATCCCATTTTGGCTAACAATGAATGCGTTTTAAGGGCATCATAGTGCGCTGCAAATTGGGCATTTTGAGTTTCACTGTAAGCTGAACGCGAGACTTGATTAAAAGTAAGCCCAGCAAAGGGTGTAAGTATAAATTCATTTGATATGGTGTATGGGTAAGAACCTTGTAAATCAATATGATAACCAGAAATTTTAGCATTACCTTTACCCGCTTCAGTATCTTCTAATATTTGTCTTTCGATAGAAACTTTTCGATTTAAATAAGCCCCTTTTAATGACAGATGTAATGCATTGCTATTTAATTCTGCATTGAGTGATGGCATTAAATCTAGGCTAAAACCAATTAAAGGTAATGCATAACCTTGATATTGATATCCTTTTGGCAATGAGGAATAAACATCAGTATCAATGGCAAGTCCGACAACGAATGGAATCGCGTTGATATTAAAACGATAAGCACCACTTAATCCCGTTTGTGTTGCATTGGCTTTATCTACGTTTTGGTAGTGTGCAAAGCCACTAATACAGGCTTTTTCAGTACCCACAGAACAAGTTGCTGAAGCTAAATGGCGCAGTTGTCCTTGTTGCATATCTATAAATTTATAGTCGTTTTCAGCCATTAATAGCATTGATTTATAAGTGTTTTCAATATCGATAGGTTTGCTGGCAATAATTGATGGCTTAATTTTTTCTTGCTCTTTGGCTAAACGGTCTTGTTCAGCTTTGGCTTTATCGGCTTGCTCTTTGGCTAAGCGGTCTTGTTCAGCTTTGGCTTTATCGGCTTGCTCTTTGGCTAAACGATCTTGTTCAGCTTTGGCTTTATCGGCTTGCTCTTTGGCTAAACGGTCTTGTTCAGCTTTGGCTTTATCGGCTTGCTCTTTGGCTAAACGGTCTTGTTCAGCTTTGGCTTTATCGGCTTGCTCTTTGGCTAAGCGGTCTTGTTCAGCTTTGGCTTTATCGGCTTGCTCTTTGGCTAAACGGTCTTGTTCAGCTTTGGCTTTATCGGCTTGCTCTTTGGCTAAGCGGTCTTGTTCAGCTTTGGCTTTATCGACTTGCTCTTTGGCTAAACGGTCTTGTTCAGCTTTGGCTTTATCGGCTTGCTCTTTGGCTAAGCGGTCTTGTTCAGCTTTGGCTTTATCGGCTTGCTCTTTGGCTAAGCGGTCTTGTTCAGCTTTGGCTTTATCGGCTTGCTCTTTGGCTAAGCGGTCTTGTTCAGCTTTAGCTTTATCGGCTTGCTCTTTGGCTAAACGGTCTTGTTCTGTTTCTTTTTTGGGTATTGTTTGCAATTCGGTTAATGCAGTTTTAGCTTGGTTATATTGAGACTCAATAAATTTTACATTTTGAGCTTCTTGAGAATTATCTAAAGAATTGAGTTGTTGTTCTATTTTATTAATTTCGTTTTTATTATTCTCTATAACATCACCATACCCTTCATAGATATGTATATTTTTTAAGAAATAATCATTTTCATTTTTATCCAAAAGAGGATTCATTGCTTCCCTCTTTTGTTCCATTTCGTTTTGTTGATTTTTAAGTTCAGCTTGTTTTTTTTCTAAAATTTCTTTTAAAGAAAATAATGAATTTTTTTCTTTTTCAAGGTCTAGTTTTAATTTTTCAGATAATTTTTTTGTTAAATTGATATCCTTCTTAGCAAGGGTTTTCGCATTCTCTATATTTGTTTTTTCATTACTTTTATTTTGCTCTGAATTATTTGAATTTTGTAATTTCCATGTCACTAATTTCCAATTATTTTCTCTGTCATTTGCTACACCAAACACAACATTTCCATCGCCTGAAATTGAATATGCTTCTGATTCATTTCCCATATTTGTATTTTTTAATGCAACAATTTTATTTTTATCTTTTTTATAAACAAATGCATTTCTTAAATAATGAGAATTTGAAAGTTCGCTTTCTCCATTTCTTTTTTCGTTATATTCAGACCAACCTACAATAATATTTCCATCGTCAGAAATATCTGTGGCTTCTGAATTCGCCTTAAAGTTGAATTTACTATGTGTATCATATAATGGATTGATATTAGTAAAGTTTCTATCTGAAGGTGCATAGAAAAAAGATTGGCGATAAAGTATTTTTTTATTATTATCCCATGATTCATACCATCCTATAAAAATATTATTTTTAGAGACAGCATTGATTTTTGATGATCCAAAATTTGAACTGGTTAGTGTCATTAATTTATCGTTATCAGTGTGATAAACAAAAGCAATATTTGTATTGGATTCATTTTTGCTATCTCTTAATAATGAACCATAAAGATAATTACCATCAAGTGTGCTGGTTTCAATCTTAGGTTTTCTATCAATAAATTTTTCAATAAAATTTAAGTTATTAAATGCATTAAACCTTGCTTGTTCTGGATGATTTTTTAGGTCTGTTTTATCTAAACGTTTAAGCGGGAATACTCCGTTTTTTTTATTATCATAGATGGTGTAAACCATTTTATTATAAGGAAGATAACCATCATGTGTTTCCATTAATGGAATGTAGCTCTCATCATGATCAGCATAAAGGCTAAATCGACCATCTTCTGTTGTTAAAAAATGATCATCAGTATAATAATTATTATCTTTATTACTTAAAAATTTAACCTCTTTTGTCACTGTGTTATAAATAAAAAGTTGTGATAATGCTTTATTTTTATCATGACCATTCCCTATTGCATAAAGACCGTCATGAGATAAAGATATAATTTTGATTTTATCAATATTTTCTATCTCTAAAGGTTCAAAATGAGCGCCATAATCAAAACTAATAGTATTCTTTTTATCAATTGAGTTAATAATTACAGTTGAATGTTTTGATGTGTAAATATTGTTTTTTTCTCGATAACCAAGAACACCATGATGATGTTGACTGTGTTTATAGTCCTTTAAATTTTGAATAGGATATTGATCAAAGAAAAAAGAAATAGGATCTGTTGCACTGAGTTCATTAGGTATATTTGCATGACTAGACGAAGAGAAAATAATTATTGAAGTAATTATTGATAACTTGAATATCTTTTTTCTTATAAGCATAAATTATTGTTCCATTTTATATTGGCAGGATTTTTTTGAAGACTAGTTTGATCTTCTTTTTCTGTCAATATAAATGGATTTTATTTTAAAATGCATTGCTAATTATATTTATTATAATTTTAAATAATTATTTTTGATTTTAATTGATTCTTATTATTAATATATTTCTGGGATTTTAATATTGAATATATGTCTTTTATTTAGTTCTTTACTTAATAAATCAATATGTTGTTTTTGTGCTGGTATCCATTTACTTGCTTCACCATATACACCATGTTGATGAAAAGCATTAATTCTGACTAATACTGATTCACCAAGCGAATTAATAAACTGGGAAAGCAATTCTATATTTTCTAAATAGTCTGTTTTTTCTGGGATATATAAAAGGCGTAATTCTGTAAGTAAATTATTATTAGCTAACCATTTGATTGATTCTTTAATACGCTGATTACTACGACCGGTTAAATTAATATGTACCTTTTCATTCCAGCTTTTTAAATCGATCATTGCGCCCTCCATATAAGGGGCTATTTTTTGCCAACCATTAATAGAAAGTGTGCCATTACTGTCGATTAAACAGGTGAGATGTTTAAGATCGGGGGCTTCTTTGACTGTTTTAAAATAATTAATTAAAAAAGGAAGTTGTAATGTCGATTCACCGCCACTGACAGTAATGCCATTAATAAAAGCAGCATATTTACGTGTGATCGCTATTAATTCATCGACTGTATAAGTTAATGTCATCGGGCTTGATTGACGGGGACATTGCTGAATACAGGTGTCGCATTGTTCACAACTGGCACTGTTCCAACTTATAACACCATTTTGTAATGAAAGTGCTTGTTGTGGGCAAGTCGGAATACAGTCGCCACAATTGTCACAGATCCCCATTGTGTAGGGATTGTGGCAATTTTTACAGCGCAGATTACACCCTTGTAGGAAGATGGCTAGGCGATTGCCAGGGCCATCGACACAAGAGAAGGGCAGTATCTTATTTATTGAAACGCATCTGCTGTTCATGGCTGATCACACGCGGTTTACGTTCAGTAATATGACAATTTGCAGTAGCTTCATCACCTAACCAAGTGGTATTTAGGCGAGAGCCTTCTTCTTTGTACTTTTTCAAATCAGATAAACGCACCATATAACCTGTAACACGCACTAAATCATTACCGCCGACGTTAGCTGTAAATTCACGTAATCCTGAAGAAAACGCACCTAAACACAGTTGCATTAATGCATCAGGGTTTTGTTTGATAGTTTCATCAACAGTTAAAATATCGCTGATCCCGGAGGTGTAAAACTGATGGTGAGGCGCAACGGTCATTAAATGGGTAACAGGATCAGGCTCTGTACCATAAGGAATACGCGTTGCAGGAGTGGTGCCAATATCGGAGCTAATACCAGATTGTGCATGTAGCATGGCACGCTGTTTCCAGCCATATTTCACAGGGGTATCCGCGACAAATTGTGCTAATTTTTCACTGATAATATAGCTGAGTTTATTTGCTGATTCGTTATCGCCATAAGCGACTTGTTTGCCTTCTTTTTCAAGTAAAAGCGCAACAGCTTCTGCCATGCCGTAAATACCAAACATTGGCGCAAAACGATCAGGTGAGATCAAACCTTCTTCTACTAAGAAACTCTGTTCAAAGAAATTGGATTTTTCATAGAGAAATTCGCAACGGGCATCAATGATCTCGATTTGTTTTTGCATATAAAATGGCAAGACATTTTCAAGAAAATCGTGGCTACTTTGGCTACGTTTTGCAACTTCTTTAAGGTTAATCCGTACTAAAGTGCTACCACCACCACTTTGAGGTAAAGAGTTATAACAACTCACAATACCGTATTCATCTTTACCAAATACGGCATCTTGTAAAATACCGTTGGCAATATGGGGTTTACTGCTATGGCAAATATTGGTGATAGCTTGATGCAATAGGTCAGAAGGCGTCGAATTCGCATCATAAATAAAGGTGAGATTAGGCGCGACTTGTTGAAGCTCGACATCTACTTTAAGAATTAAGCGTGTGATGATGGAGTCTTCAGGGCCGATATTCGCATGCATAAATGCATCAGGCAGTGTTCTATCAAGATAACGCCAGAAACGTTTTAATTTAGGGTAAAGCTGTTCTTCGGTCAGTTCACCCACATAAGGTAATAAGATTTTATCAATGCGTCCTAAATAAACAGGCATAGACGTGACAGAAGGAACATGATGATAAAGGATTGTCAGCATGTTTAGTGCATCATCAAAATCTTGCGCAGGTTCAAGTTCTAAATAGCGAGAGCCTTGTGCTAAAAACTTCGCATAATCTGGTAAGACATAACGAGGTTTATAAGGAGCATGACCTTCATACATATCGCAGATAACCCGTTCATCAAGTGCTTTAGCCGCATCATTAGGCAATGAAGGATAAGGCAACATATTTTCAGCTTCTAACGCGAGAAAATGACGTTTTTGTTCAGGAGAAAGGGTTGGATTTTCTACGATTTGTTGACAATGTTGGATAACAGATTGTTCAGTCATAACCACCTCAGCACTCAAAGAGCCAGAAAAAGATTTAAAACTTATCTTTTTAGATTAATGAATTGGCTAAGGTTTACTGTGATTTTAAACAAATCCCTTTTAAAGATTAAGGGAATAGCACGAAAATACGCATAAATTAGATATATCTAAATTTAGTTTGTATTGGCTAAAAAGTGAGTTCAGCTCATCACTCAACTCACTTTTTATTTTTTAATCGGATAAGAGTTTATGCTTTATTTGAGCTATTTTCGGTGTCGTTATCTCTCTCTTTGACATTATTTTCTTCTCCTTCTTCTTCACTTTCTTTTTCTTCAATATCATCTTTTTCAGTGCGAGGCGGTAAATTGGCCGTTAATAAATACGGCGATTGTTGCCAATGAACAGGTGTCAATTGGAGAAGGTTATGAGAAAGCAAAAAGCCAATGGCAAGTGCGACCAATAACATCACACGTAATAAATTCGTGGTGTTATCCACTTGGCTAGATTCAGTGACAAGCTGATGAGTATCCAGTGTGAGCCTTAAAAATCCTTTGGGTTTATCTTTACCCGGCACAGGCACAACAAGCTGGTGATTAAACGAGCCCCCACTTTTTTGCCCTTCTAGTGCTAATCGCTCTTTAACCGTGACATTTTCACCACTATGCGCTATTTGTGTGCCATCTTCTAAATAAAGGCTGGCATCAAGTACCCGACTATCATGAGTTAGATGATTTAAATTAGCCATAATGAGGGGATTTACGTTATCTTTGCTACTGTCATCTATATAAGTGGATAAAGAGAACGCAACTTGTTCTGCCAGCGTTTTTGCAAGCTCTTCAAACTGAGTAATACGGGCATGCTGATTAGCACGGCTAAAATAAGACGCGCCTTGCATAAGAAATGCCAATAGTGCGATACAAATCAGTATAATCGCCGTTTTTTGGAGTTTGAATTTTAGTTTGTCTTTAAGCATGTTCATCCTTTTGCGTAAGCAAGTATGTGCATGTTGCCAGATGAGCCAGAGATAGAATAGGCTGAATAACGATTATTTTGTTCAGGCAGGGGAAAAACAGGAGAATAAGTATGTCAAATAGTCTGACCTATTGCTATTTACCGGATGAGATCCGTAAATGGCCAGGTCTGCCGTTATCACTTAGTGGTGAAGAAGTGATGCCACTGGATTATCGTGCGGGTGATAGCGGATGGTTACTTTATGGACGTGAACTTGATAAGAAAAGAATAAGTGAGTTCCAACATAAATTAGGCGTGGCAATCGTGGTGGTTTCTTCATGGCGCATTGACGATTACCAAGTGGTACGTATCGCAGGTAGTCTAACTCGTCGAATTCGCCGTTTATCTGATGAATGTGGCCTAGATGTCGTTCCTCTAGGTGAAATTCCTCGCTTACGTTCTCCGGGACTTTTAGTGATGGATATGGATTCAACGGCGATTCAAATTGAATGTATTGACGAAATAGCCAAACTTGCTGGCGTGGGCGATAAAGTTGCAGAGATAACAGAACGTGCCATGCAAGGGGAAATGGATTTTAGTGAAAGCTTAAAGTTGCGTGTTGCTGAACTGAAAGGCGCGGATGCATCTATTTTGCAAAAAGTGATGGATGATTTGCCTCTTATGCCAGGATTAACCAGCTTAGTGCGTAAACTTCAGGCGATGGATTGGCATATTGCTATTGCGTCAGGTGGCTTTACTTATTTTGCGGATAATTTAAAACAAAAATTACGCTTAGTGTCTGCTGTTGCTAATCATCTTGAAATTAAAGATGGCAAGTTGACAGGTAAAGTCAAAGGCACGATTGTTGATGCGAAGTACAAAGCACAAGTGTTAGCGCGTTTAGCGAAAGATTTAGAGATCCCAATGGAGCAAACCATTGCCATTGGTGATGGGGCAAACGATCTTAAAATGTTGAGAAAAGCAGGGCTTGGTATTGCTTATCATGCAAAACCTAAAGTGTATGCTCAAGCAAAAGTCGCTATTCGTCACGCCGACCTAATGGGTGTATTGTGCGTTTTAAGTGGTGGTCTAAAACACGAAGAGCGTTAAGCGCGTTTTTCTAAAATTGTTATTGTTGGGAGAGAAGTGTGGCAAAAGCAGCAAAAAGAGCCTTTGTATGTAATGAATGTGGTGCAGATTATCCTCGTTGGCAAGGGCAATGCTCTGCTTGTCATGCGTGGAATACAATTACAGAAGTGCGCCTTGCTGCCGCCCCTTCTTCCCGTAATGAGCGCTTTAGTGGATTTGCGGGTGATGCAAAAGGCGTTAGCCGAGTTCAAAAGCTCTCTGAAATTAGCCTTGAAGCCTTACCGCGTTTCTCAACGGGCTTTAAAGAGTTTGATCGCGTATTAGGTGGTGGTGTAGTCCCTGGAAGTGCCATTTTAATCGGGGGAAGCCCGGGCGCGGGTAAGAGTACCTTATTGCTACAAACCATGTGTCGTTTAGCAACGGAAATGAAAACGCTATATGTTACAGGTGAAGAGTCACTCCAACAGGTAGCTATGCGTGCACATCGATTAGGTTTACCGACAGCAGAGCTAAATATGTTGTCAGAAACTAGCATTGAGCAAATTTGTTTAATTGCCTCACAAGAACAACCTAAATTAATGGTGATTGACTCTATTCAAGTGATGCATATGGCAGATATTCAATCTTCACCGGGTAGTGTTGCTCAAGTGCGAGAAACCGCTGCTTATCTAACTCGTTTTGCTAAAACCAATGATGTTGCCATTATCATGGTGGGTCATGTGACAAAAGATGGCACATTGGCAGGGCCTAAAGTATTAGAACACTGTATTGACTGTTCTGTGATGCTAGATGGTGAAACGGATTCTCGTTTTCGTACCTTACGCAGTCATAAAAACCGTTTCGGCGCCGTTAATGAGTTAGGCGTTTTTGCGATGACAGAGCAAGGATTACGAGAAGTGAGCAATCCATCTGCTATCTTTTTAAGTCGAGGTGATGAAATCACATCAGGTAGCTCTGTCATGGTCGTGTGGGAAGGTACAAGACCTTTGCTGGTGGAGATACAAGCCTTAGTTGACCACTCTATGTTGTCCAATCCTCGCCGTGTTGCAGTGGGATTAGAGCAAAATAGATTAGCTATTTTGCTTGCTGTATTACATCGTCATGGTGGATTGCAGATGTCTGATCAAGATGTCTTTGTCAATGTGGTTGGTGGGGTAAAAGTCACAGAAACCAGTGCAGATTTAGCCTTGTTATTATCATTAGTATCCAGTTTTCGTAATCGTCCTTTACCTCGTGATTTAGTGATATTTGGCGAAGTCGGACTTGCAGGTGAAATTCGACCAGTCCCTAGCGGGCAAGAGCGTATTGCAGAAGCAGCAAAACATGGATTTAAACGAGCGATTGTACCTAGTGCGAATATGCCGAAAAAAAATCCCCCTGATATGAAAGTGTATGGTGTGAAAAAGCTGTCAGATGCGTTATCTGTCCTCGATGATTTAGAAGACTTCTAAAGGAGTGAAATATGGGACCTTTTGATTATATCAAACAGGCTATCAGAAAAAATGGTTATACTTTACAACAAGTTGCTGATGAAAGTGATATGACAAAAGGCTATCTTAGCCAATTGATTAATAATAAAATCAAAAGTCCCAGCGCTCAAAAGATGTCGGCTTTACACCAATTTTTAGGGTTAGAATATCCCGTAAAAAAGAAAACAATTGGTGTTATTTTTGGTAAGTTTTATCCGCTTCATACGGGGCATATTTATTTAATTCAACGTGCTTGTAGCCAAGTGGATGAATTACATGTCATTTTATGTTATGACGAGCCTCGTGATAAAAATCTATTTATCAACAGTGCAATGTCACAACAGCCAACGGTGAGTGATAGATTGCGTTGGTTATTACAAACCTTTAAATATCAAAAAAATATTCGTATTCATGAGTTTGACGAGCACGGTATAGAGCCACAACCCCATGGCTGGGAAATGTGGAGTGAAGGGATCAAAATGTTTTTGCGAGAAAAGCAGATAACCCCTGATTTTATCTATACCAGCGAACGAGAAGATGCGGATCAATATAATGCTTTCTTGGGGATTGAAACGGTTTTGATTGATCCTGAACGTTCATTTATGAATATCAGTGGCAGTCAAATTCGCCAAGCACCATTTAAATATTGGGAATATATTCCAACGGAAGTAAAACCCTTCTTTGTGCGCACAGTAGCGATTTTAGGAGGTGAATCCAGCGGAAAATCCACGTTAGTGAATAAGCTTGCCAATATTTTCAATACAACCAGCGCATGGGAATATGGTCGTGATTATGTGTTTTCTCACCTTGGTGGGGATGAAATGGCCTTACAATATTCCGACTACGATAAAATTGCATTAGGACATGCTCAATATATTGATTTTGCTGTTAAATATGCAAATAAAGTGGCGTTTGTTGATACGGATTTTGTCACCACACAAGCATTTTGTTTACGTTATGAAGGTAAAGAGCATCCCTTTGTTCAAGCGCTGATTGATGAATACCGTTTTGATTTGGTTATCTTGCTAGAAAACAATACGCCGTGGGTAGCAGATGGCTTGCGTAGTTTAGGCAGTGATAAAGAGAGACGTTATTTCCAAACCTTACTGATGGAAATGCTCGATAAAAATAATATTGAATATATTAAAGTTAATTCCCCTGATTATGACGAACGCTTCTTAAGTTGCGTTGAATTAGTGAGAGAATTATTGATGATGCAATCAAAGCATATTGAATAGTATAAAGATTAAAAACGCCATTAGTGGCGTTTTTAAATTGAAGAATAAAAAATAATTACTCAATTTTAAACTTCTCTCTTCCCTCTAAAGAATAGATCGTTTGTATTCTTTATCACTGATGACCTATCAGAACAAAATCACTTACCAAAAGATAAAAATACATAAAAAAATCTGTCAAATAAGCTATCTACGTAATAATGCTATTTTTTTCAATAAGGTGAAAAAGATTACTGAAAATTAATGCAGGGATCTCTATTATAGATAGCAGGTATAGATTTATCAGTGTGTATTTCTTTTGCCATTAGGTGTGGGGAGTCACACTCTCTATCTTCATTCGCTCAGGTGAAGAAGCAGACTATTTTTCGTAAAAGGACAAGATAATGGCGCAACCTTCCCGTGTTTCACTTCATATCAAGAAAACAGTCATTTCGTTGGCGATCGCTGCTTTAGGTTTTACCGTCTCATCAAATGCATTGGCTTACCAAAAAGTTCATCAACCAGATAATAGCTATCAACAGTATGTCTCTCAGCGCCAAACGGTTGATAGTTTGATCCAAGATGCATTAGATGCTTTTAAGTCACCAGCGCGTGTCTCTGATGCTGGCTTTACGGGAAAACTGCCATCAAATATGGAAATTGTGGCGCAAAAACTGCAACAAGCTTATAAGTTAGAGCCTTATCGCCTCGATTTATTATTTAGTACCGCTAGTGCTTATATCTATAACAATGATGTTTCTCGCGCAATTACGATTTATAAACAGATTTTAGAAGCGGCTCCTGATGATATTGATGCGCTAATTTATGTTACTTCATGGACTCGTTTTGAAGGTAAAGATAAAGAGAGTGAAGCGTATTTCAATAAATTGAAATCATTAAATCCAGCAAAAGCAGAAGAAATTAGTCGTTTCTTTGCACAAATTGATCGCGTTAGCAAAATGCCGTTAAGCGATAAATTAACGCCTGCTGATTTAGCGAAACTGAAAAAAACCAAAGATAATAATGCGATTGTGACATTGGGTTATGCGTTAAATCCTGATGGCACTATGAATAAGATTTTAATTGAGCGCTTAAATAAAACTTTAGAAGTAGCTAAGCAATTGCCAGAAGCAATGATTGTTGTGACAGGAGGTGTACCTAAAGCGCACCAAACTGAAGGTAAGTTAATGGCAGATTGGCTGGTGAAAAATGGGATTGCACCAGAACGTATTTTCCAAGAGAACTATGCGCGTACAACTGTCGAAAATGCATTATTTAGCCGTTATGCTTTAACCAAACATCGTATTAAAACGGCCGTAATTATTAGCTCTGGTAGCCATGTTCGTCGTGCTGATGCTATTTTCACTATCGCAAGTTGGCAAAGTGGCCCAAGTGACATTTCTTACTTAACGGTTGTAGCTCCTGATAAGCCATTAGCTGAATTACAAAAAGCCAGCAAATCAGATATACAGGGCATTTATCGTGACGGTTTAAAAGCGCTAGGATTATGGAGTTTCCGCAGCTATCCGCTAGAAGAGCGTTGATGGGAGCGTTTTAACGTTAATTAACTTAGAAAGAAAGTCTCCTCAATAACAAAAATGATTGAGGAGATTTTTATCATTTTTCATCATTTTTTCACTATTAAACAACGATAAAGCATTCCTTCAATATCTTGTTTTTTACTTATAAAAAGTAATATATTGACCGTATTATTTTCTTCATTGAATTCATATAAACAACGAAACTGACTGTTTACATCAATACGTTCACGAATAGCGATCCCTTTATCTGCCAACATTGCATTATAACGATAACGGGTAGGATCTTGAGAAATAGCATCAATAGCTGAGTCAAAAAGTTGATCTATAAATACAGCAGCGGTTTCACTGTTATTGGTGCAACTGAGTTTAAATGATTCCGCATCTTTTAATGACCATAGAGCCGTCTCTGATACTCTAATGTTTACAGTTTTTTTCAAAAGCACTTCTAATATTAAGTTCGAGATCCACGTAGTTTTCTTTTGACATCTTCAGGAGACATAACTTGCTCATTTGCTATATCTTCTTTCGCTATCATTACCAATTTCAATAGAGCATTTGATTGACGCTCTTTTTCTCTTTCTTGTAACTCCAGTTGTCTTTCTTCGGCTGTTTGTACAAAAAGCTCCGCTTGACCATTTTTTGTAATATAAACACCACCTTGAAATAATTCTGGATTACCAAGTCCTTCTCGAGCTAGTTTTTGCGACATCGTTATAGACATAATAATTACCTTCATTTAATTGCTATTCATATGCAAGATAGACATAAATAGCGAACTCCTATAATTATTGACTTTATCTTGCTATCACATAGGGAGTGATAATGATTATTTTATTATTTTTCGCTGGGGTATCAAATTTATTATAAATTTGTACACACTTAATTTTTATTGAATTGATAACAATTATCATTACTATTGTTTCTCACAATAGTTTATAACGAGAATAATAAAGTGAGAATTCCTCTGATGATATGTGCATTAATGGCATCTTTCCCTAGTTTTTCCAATTGCTTAACCGTAACTGAAGGCAAAGAAATAACAGGTCAGTTTGATAACAACAATGCGCTGTGTTTTACCACGTATTTAGAGAGTCAACGTTATGCCGAACTGAATGTGAAAGGGGTACAAAATCTACGATTAGAAACCCAAAATGGCACACATATCCGTAGCTTATTAAAAGATGTTCCTGCGGATGGGCAACAAAAAGTACGCTTTTTATTACCTGAAACTACGAGTTATCAATTAATTGCACAAGGTGAGGTGGGAAAACCGTGGCAATTCACACTGATAACACAGCCTTATCAGCCTTTAGATAAAGATGCGGGAATTGCACCTATTAGCCCTCGTTTACAAATACTTGCTCATCAATTGAATCAACAAAATATTCAGGCATTTTGGCAACAAGTACGTCACGAAGGTGCACCCCTTATTGAGCCTTATGATAAGGATAAAAAGTTAGTGACTTTTTTATGGCAAGGTGCAAAAAAGAATGTCTTATTATTGGGATCACCCGATGGTAATCATGATCCATTAACCCATTTAGCCAATAGTGATATTTGGTATCGTAGCTATATCGTACCTAACGATACATTAATGCAATATAAATTAGCACCTGATGTGCCTATCATTGAAAATGCAGAGCCATTCGAACAGCGTCGCGCTATTTTAACCACAGCACAGGCAGATCCGCTGAATTCTCAAGATTCACCAAGCAAATCTGAGGATATTTATAATCACTTTTCTTTATTATCGTTAGATAGTCAACGTGAATGCCAATTGCCTGATATTCTTGATAGAAAAATGAAAGGCAACACAGAAATTGTGCGTTTTCACAGTCAGATCTTAAATAACGATCGTGAAATAGCGCTTTACCAGCCTGCTAAAAAAATGGAAGTACCTCGACTCTTAGTGTTATTTGATGGTCAAACTTATCGTCGCCAATATGGTATTGATCGGTTTTTTGATAAACAGATCGAAGAAGGGAAATTGGCACCGATGATGATCTTATTTGTTGATAGTATTGATAGTGATCGTCGTAGTGTTGAGTTACCACCAAATCCTGATTTTTACCGTTTCTTGGCAGATGAACTCTTTGTTTGGTTAGAAAAAGAGAAAGGTATTCACGTATCAGGAGAAGAAACCATTGTGGCGGGTTCGAGTTATGGAGGATTAGCGTCTTCATGGGTGGCATTTAATCGTCCTGATCGCTTTGGTAAAGTGCTGAGTATGTCAGGCTCTTATTGGTGGGCGCCTGAAAATGAAGAGCCTGAATGGCTTATTCGACAATTTGAGCAAGCAGATAAAAAACCATTACAGTTTTTCTTAGAGGCTGGGTTATTTGAAAACCGTGGTGATAAAGGGGGGATTTTAAATAATAATCGCCATCTTAAACTGGTTTTAGAACAAAAAGGTTACCCAGTTCAATCGCTAGAAATGGCAAGTGGGCATGATTATATCTCTTGGTGTGAAACGCTATATCTCGGTGCGAAAGCATTAACTAAAGAACATTAATATTGATAATGACAGAAGCTTATGAGTGATGATAAACGGCATAAGCTTCTGATTTGTCACCAACCTGTCATAAAGCTGTCATCAAAATCGCGTTTACTCTTCATTTCTCTGTCATTTAACTGCCGTAAGCTTTTCCTGACTTAAAACATTAACCCTGTTTTTTTACTTTAGAGTGCAAGGAAAAAGCTATGTCTCATCGTTACCAACGTTCTATTTTATCCGTTATTGTAACAACGCTATTAGCTGGCGCGAGTTTCTCTTCTTTTGCTGCTCCCGTTGCTGCTGATGCCATTTTAGCTCAAGATCGTGCAGCAAAAGGTAATATCACGGAATTTGGCGGTGCTCGCCGTATGACTCAAGATCAAACTGAGACATTAAAAGCAGCTTTAAATAATAACCAAGCGAAAAATGTAATCCTCTTTATTGGTGATGGTATGGGGGATTCTGAAATCACCGTTGCACGTAACTATGCCGAAGGTGCGGGTGGTTTCTTTAAAGGTATCGATGCCTTACCTATTACGGGTCAATACACACACTACGCTTTAGACAGAAAAACCCAAAAACCTAATTATGTAACAGACTCTGCCGCTTCTGCGACAGCATGGGCTTCGGGTGTGAAAACCTATAATGGTGCATTAGGGATTGATGTGTTTGGTAAGGATCACCAAACTATTTTGGAATTAGCAAAAGCCAATGGAAAGGCGACAGGGAACGTGACAACCTCTGAAATTCAAGATGCAACACCTGCGGCTCTGTTCTCGCATGTAACAGGACGCAAATGCTATGGCCCTGTTGAAACCTTAGAGAAATGCTCAACAAACGCATTGGAAAATGGCGGTAGAGGTTCTATCTCTGAGCAATTATTAGTGACTCGCGCTGATGTCACATTAGGTGGTGGAGCAAAAAGTTTTGCTCAAACCGCAGTGGCGGGTGAATACAAAGGCAAAACGTTAGAGCAACAAGCCATTGAGCGTGGTTATCAAATCGTGAAAGATGCCAAATCACTCGATGCGATTACGCTTGCGAACCAAGATAAGCCTGTACTAGGTTTATTCCATGAAGGCAATATGGCAGTGGCATGGGAAGGCCCTAAAGCGACTTACCACGGTAATTTAAATAACCCACCTTTAGAGTGCAAACCTAACGCTAAACTTGATCCGAATGCGCCAACACTGGCACAAATGACCAAAAAAGCGATCGATTTGCTGAAAACCAATGAAAATGGCTTCTTCTTACAAGTCGAAAGTGCTTCTATCGATAAGCAAGATCATAATGCGAATCCTTGCGGACAAATTGGTGAAACTGTTGCACTAGATGAAGCCGTACAAATCGGTTTAGATTTTGCTAAACAAAACGGCGACACTCTGATTATCGTGACTGCTGATCATGCGCATTCAAGCCAAATTATTGAAGCTGATGTGAAATCCAGTGGGTTAACACAGGCACTTATCACTAAAGATGGTGCGGTTATGGTGGTGAATTACGGTAACTCAGAAGAAGAGTCTCAAGAGCATACAGGAGCACAATTACGGGTTGCCGCTTATGGTCCACATGCGGCTAATGTGGTTGGGTTAACTGACCAAACAGATTTGTTTTTCACAATGCGTGATGCGATGGGTCTGAAGTAAGTTCAAGTTGAATTTATAGTCTGTCTGAACTTGTAGTCGAATTGCCTTACTAAATTGTTGTATTTTCGCGCGGCTTAGAGAGATACCCTCTGGTCGCGTTTTTTTATTAGGATTTGAGTCTGCTAAAAATAAAGTGATAATAAATCAATAGGTTATTTACAGTCTGATTTTGAAAGTGACACTTTCTCTGCTATAATTAGCAGTATTCACACATTAATCCATATAATATTCTCAACTTCTCCATTGATTATTGCACTTAAGTTGCAATATCTTTTTGTCTAAATAACCCAATGTGTTATTTAGACATTACCAGCAAATATCTTTTCTCAGAGCGTTATCTGCTCATGGTCTTTCTCTTTTTTATGAGATTGAAGGAGAACAGAGTCAAACAAACAACGATAAGAATAAGGTTATTTTTTCTATGCTGACACTGCTTCATTTACTCTCATCTGTCGCGCTTCTTGTCTGGGGAACACATATTGTTCGTACAGGCATTATGCGTGTTTTTGGCTCTGATTTACGCCGAATTTTAGGTAAAAGTATTAATAAAAAATCCAACGCCTTTCTTGCGGGTGTGGGCGTAACGGCATTAGTCCAAAGCAGTAATGCGACGGCACTTTTGGTTATCTCTTTTGTGACGCAAGGACTGATTTCGATTACACCAGCACTTGTTATTATGCTAGGCGCGGATGTGGGTACTGCGTTAATGGCGCGTGTGCTGACGTTTGATCTCTCTTGGTTATCGCCACTCCTTATCCTTATCGGTGTTATTACTTTTTTAAGTCGTAAAAAGGAGCGAGTAGGACAACTAGGACGTGTGGGTATTGGTCTTGGTTTGATTTTGTTGGCTTTACAACTCATTGTGGCATCGGCAGAACCTATTATGCACGCAAGTGCAGTCCAAGCTATTTTTACCTCTCTCAGTGGCGATACTATTTTAGCGTTATTGGTGGGGGCACTCTTTGCAATGGTGAGTTACTCGAGCCTTGCGGCAGTGTTGTTAACTGCGACATTAAGTGCAACAGGATTAATGCCATTGTATATCAGCCTTTCCATTGTAATTGGCTCAAATATTGGTAGTGGGTTGCTTGCATTAATAAGTAGTCGGGGACAAAGCGTTGCTTCTCGACAAGTTGTGTTGGGAAGCTTATTTTTTAAACTGATTGGCGCATTGATTGTTTTACCATGGATAACGTATCTTGCTTCTGAAATACAAAAATATGGCTTTTCACCGGCTGAAGTCGTTATCTATTTTCATGTTATTTATAATCTTGCTCGCTGTATTTTGATGATCCCTTTTGTCGGCATAATGGCGAAATTATGTCAGCGACTCATTCCTGAATTACCGACCACGGGATCTGAAATGGCACCGCGTTATTTAGATCAATCCGCTATTGATACGCCTTCATTGGCAATTGCTAATGCGGTTAGAGAATCACTACGATTAGGTGATGTTATAGAACAAATGTTGCAACGTTTTACTGCGTTAATGGAAGGCAATCGTCAGCAAAAAAGGGAAATTAGCCAGTTAGAAGAAGAGGTAGAATTACTCCACAGCAGCATTAAATTGTATATGGCACAAATTCAACAGCATGATCTAGGAACTGAAGATTCTCGACGTTGGGCTGAAATTATTGATACAGCGATGAATTTACAACAATCATCCGCTATTATTGCGCGTATGTCGGCTGAAGTGGTTAGCAAAGGTTTAAATCACCACTTGTTTTTATCGGAGGAAGGACGTCGTGAATTACAGACACTCCTTGAGCGTCTGCAAAGTAATCTGAATCTGGCGATGTCGGTATTTGTTTCCGGCAACATGGAACATGCTCGTAAATTACGTCGAGCAAAACATCGTTTCCGTTTACTCAACCAGCGTTACTCGTTTGCTCATGTAGAACGTCTTCATTTGCATAATATGCAAAGCATTGAAACCAGTTCACTGCACACCAGTTTGCTCGGTGATATGAAACGGTTGAATTCCTTGTTCTGTGCTGTGGCTTATCACGTACTAGAACGAAGTGAATCATCATCAGAACAGGTTTAATAATGAAATACATTATTCGTCAATTAACACGAAATGAAATTCCACAAGTATGGGCAATTGATAGAACCGAGCTTATTGAAAAGCTATATGTCTTAAAAGAAGGAATATTGCTTTTATCAGAGCAACGCTTTGATATGAAAGGTTGGCCAGAAGGTGAAGCAGAACATTACACACCTGTTTTACTTGAAAGTTTTGATCGAGGAGCGCCTTTTTGGGGTGTTTTTAAACTAGATCAGTTGGTCGCGGCGGCAAGTGTTGATCCACAAAAACGGGGTCAAAATGGCACTTTACTTCAACTCTCTTTTTTACATGTTAGCCACCAGCAACGTGGGCAAGGTTTAGCACGAATATTATTTGATTATTGTGTGGAATATGCGAAGAAAAAAGGGGCTGGTGGATTATATATCTCATCAACACCTTCTGAAAATAGCGTGAATTTTTATCAGCATTTAGGGTGTCGTTTAATTGATATTCCTGATCCTGAGCTTTATGAAAGAGAGCCTGAGGATATTCATTTAGTCTTTCATTTCATCGAGCCAAATAACGCTTAATTTTGTTTATTGACTATGGTAACAACATAATAAAATGAAATGCTTTATCGTGAAAATGATAAGGCATTTTTTATGCCTGAGACTAAAGAATACACATAACCATTTAAAAAATAAGGATATAAGGTAAGTTTTTTTCTTTATATAAGTTGATTTAGCATAGGTGTTATATATAATAATGAAAATCATTATCATTAATGGTGGGTTATTATGGCTAAATCAACGCGCTTATCTCCAGTTACGTCTTGGACATCTCGTATTAGTTTATGGGAAATGTTGGCGGTTTCTTCTTTATTAACAGTGATCACGCATTCTATTGTAGGAACATCCGCTTTTACGCTGGTTTTAGTGGTTTCAATGCTGTTATCAACCTTGATGTTGTTCCATAAAAAATTACAAATGTGGGTAATGATCCCCGCAGGCGTTGTATTAACCTACAGTTTGATGACACTTTTAGTCGCGTATCATGGATAGAGAAAAGAATACTCGGTGTGTAATCGAATGGGTGTTATTACAAGGAAAAAATAAAGGCTAATTGAGTGGTGCGAAGAGGGGGACTTGAACCCCCACGTCCGTAAGAACACTAACACCTGAAGCTAGCGCGTCTACCAATTCCGCCATCCTCGCAGTTTTACTCAATCATTTTTGCTCTACAAATTGTTTGGTGCGAAAGGGGGGACTTGAACCCCCACGTCCGTAAGGACACTAACACCTGAAGCTAGCGCGTCTACCAATTCCGCCACTCTCGCAATATCAACATCATCTGTGCAGATAGGTGGCGAATTTTATGCTTTTTATTTTTGGCGTCAATTATTTTTTATCAATAAATTATCTTGGTGATGAAAAATAAAACAGCGAGAGAAATACATAAAATGGATCGACTATATTTTTTTTAGAGCTAAGATTAATAATCATTACAAAAACCAATTTCGCAATACGTTTATGAGGTTTTTTATGAAAAAATCAATATGTTGATTGTTATTTTATCTGTGATGATATCAAGTAATGTATATGCAGAAATCTTCCAAGATAAAACGGGTCAAGTTGTTGGCTCAGCCCGTACAGGCAGTAACGGTGAGACCATTTACCTAAATAAAAGTGGTCAGGTTATTGGCTCAAAAAAATGATAACTTGCGCTTGAAAATGAAAGGATTTGTTATTAGATGATTGTTTTCAGACGTAAACTGAAGACCCCCAGTAGTTGGAAAATCAATTACTGGGGGGCTTTATAACAGGGATTGTGATTAGTCTTTCTTGGTTGCTTGGTAAACTTTGAATTTACCTGTTGATGCAAGCACTTCATGAGAGCCAAATACATGATCCAGTATATCTGGATAAGGGATAAATGAATTTGCCACAATGCGTAATTTACCGCCTCTTTTTAGATAATTTGGTGCAAGGCGAATAATATCTTCAGCTGCTTCATAGCTTGTACCTAAACCATCATGGAAAGGTGGGTTTGAGATTATCCAATCATAAGTCTCTTCAACTGCTGAATAGACATTACTCGCAATCACTCGACCTTCTAATTCATTCACGTTTAAGGTAGCGATACTAGAAGAAATTGCCGCAGCATTCACATCACACAGTGTCAGTTTCAACATTGGGTTTTTCTTGCCAAGTACAGTAGCAAGAACACCACAACCACATGCCATATCCAGTAAATCTCCAACCATCGCATCATCAAAAGTTGATAGTAATAAACGGCTACCCTCATCTAATGCATTTTGGCTAAATACACCCGGTAATGCCATTACAGTAAGATCGTCATGGCGATAAGTTTGCCACCAGTTATTACGGTCAAACAGTGTTTGATATGTTTGAGTACCAAAAAATAAGCTACAACGGCGTGCTGAATCTATTTTTTTTAGTTTAGCGATGCCGTTCATTAATTCTGTGGCACTTTTAACACCGCTACGGTTTTCACCGACGATAAAGATTTCAGTACCCACTTGTAAGTTAGAGCAAAGGCTACGCAGTTGGAAAGTGGCTTCGTTTTTATTTTTAGGCCAAAAATAGATCAAGGTATTGCAATATTTCACAAAGGATTGATCAGCAACTAAACCAAAGAGTACGTTATCACCCATTGATTTTAGTAATGGTAGCCACTGGTGATATTGGTTGGTATATGCTCTGACACTTTTCGCCTGAATTTGCGCCGCGAAAGTATCTTGAAGATCACCTGCAATAAGTACATGCCTGTCTGCGAAATGATCTAGGTGACGAAGAATAACTTCGCTAGCAGGGGACAGTGAGGACATTATGATTGTTACTCCTTAAAAAACATGAGACGCATGATATCAGATATAAAGAAACCAACGCTATTTATTGGCGTAGTTTATGCCCTCTGATACTATGTACCGTTGTTCTACACTTGATAGGTAAGCATAATGAGCCGTAAAGACAGAATGTTATCCCAACTTGGAATTCGTCAGTGGGTACTTCGTAAGCCTGCTGTGTTAAAAGGCGAGCATTCTGTTCAATTTCCGGATACAACACGTTTACTTATCATTACTGATGATACCGTTGATCTAAATAACGGGCTTTTCTCTGATATTTTTAGCGCCATGGGGATAGATAAAAACGAAATCTATTGTATTACAACAGATGATGTGAGCATGCTCACAGAATCATTTGATCTTCCCTGCTGGTTATTAGGCACTGATCTCATACTTCCCTCTGAATATACTTCTCTGAGAAGCCCTTCATTACATCAGTTATATTTTGATGCTGATGCAAAACGCGATCTTTGGAAACAAATCTATCAATATGAAGACCATTTCACTCTTAAACCCTGCTGATTTACCTTTAGCATGGCAAATTGAAAAATTAAGTCACTCATTCCCTTGGAGTGAAGAAACATTTTATAGTAACCAAGGAAGTCATTATTTTAATCTGAAAATTTGCATTGATAATATTATTGTAGGTTTCGCAATTACGCAATTAATATTAGATGAGGCAACACTTTTTAATATTGCAATCCATCCTGATTATCAGGGAAAAGGTTATGGTAAAGCGCTTTTACTAGAACTAATTGAAAAACTTGAGAAAAAAAACATCACTACCTTGTGGTTAGAGGTGCGAGAATCTAATGAAAAAGCGTTCAATCTCTATGAATCTATAGGATTTAATTTCGTTTCGAAACGGAAAAACTATTACCCAACAAAGACGGGGAATGAAGATGCGATTATTATGGCTTATCCTATTTCTTTCTAATTAAATTTTTATTTAAGTTAAATTTTAAACGCCTTCTATTAGGCGTTTTTTTATTTTATTTAAAGTATTAGAATTTTATTTTTTATTAATTGTATTTAAAATTTATCTTTATTTTCACTTAATGTAAATTTATAAAGTTAATTTCACTTTTGTCATCGTTTAATTTTAAAACACTAGGTGATTATAACGGTGTTAAAAAGGTGAATAGTATTTAAAATAAGTAAATTGAATATTTATTTTTGTTTTAAATAAAGTGATTGACCTCTAAATATAGAAAAAATTAAATCTAAATAAAGGTGTATTTATTTTGGTTTTTATATTCAATCCCGATTTTAACCGAAAATAAATAGGCTAATTCTTTGCTTTATTAGTAGCTCATAAAGGTAACTTGTAAAAATTTTAGTCAATATAGGTACGTTAAGAGTTTCAATGAAAACAAGGTTACTCTATGAGGCGATAGCTAGATTGGTTCTTACAAAGCAAACAAAACAAAGCATTGCAGATGTTACTCGCAGACTGAACTAAGTAAGCCTTCTAGGTTTTAGTAGTGTGGGTTTAAAAATTGGCTATTATACGGCGATTTCCGCCGTAAAATGATAAAAGGATAAACTAGAGAAAGGATTTGGTGTTTAGAAATGATTAGTCATTCCCAGCGAGAAACGGCGAAAGAGTCTTATAAACAGTCTCTTAAAACTCTTTTACCTTATGGCATGTTAGCTACAAAGAAATGGCTTGCAGAGCAGGGCTTGAGTGCGCATTCATTAGATAACGCTGTCAAAACCGATACGTTATTGCTACTAGCTAGCCAGTATTCCCGATCTGTCACTTGGGAAGGCGTAGTAGTTTCTATGCAGCGTATGATGGATAAAAGTGTAGATGAACAACTTCCGCCTGTTGTGGTAGGTGGATTGTCAGCGCTTTCCATATCTGGTTTGTCACAATATTTGTCATTAGGGAGTACACCTCATATTCATTTATATGCAGCGAGAAAGCTTCCCTCCTGGCTTGCGAGACTGTCATTACCAATTAAGTTCGAAGGGCATAGTACAAGTAAACTTTGGCCTGATAGCTTATTCAAAGATAGAGCATTCGTTAAAGAGTATAAATGGGAAGAGCAATTGCCACCTGTGTATTTTTCATGTCCGGAAAAAGCCATATTGGAGGTGTTGGTAGATTTGCCTGAAAGTGTGTCATTTGAATATGCCGATGAGTTAATGCAGGGGTTGGTGAACTTATCTCCAAGAAAGCTTGATACGCTCTTAAAAGCATGTAAAAGCGTAAAGGCCAAACGCTTATTCTTTTGGCTTGCAAAACGCCAAGCTTATCCTTGGTTTGATAAGTTAAATGTAGAAAATTACGATTTAGGCTCAGGTAAACGTGTTGTTGCTAAAGGTGGGAAGTTGGATACAGAGTATCTAATAACAGTACCTCAGCATATGGCATTGGCAAGTAAAGGATCAGTTTAGTGGAACTAGAAGCCGTAAGGGTGCGCCTAGTAGACCTTATTCACCAGGGACTGACCAATATTGAAAAGGCTTTTTTGCTATCCTTTAAAAATCGAAAGCCCAATTGGTCTTTACTCAGTTTGGATGGAGCCAGTGAGCTTCCTGCCATCAAATGGAAACAAATCAATTTGGCAAGAATGCCGAATGAAAAACATGCACAAGCCCTAGAAAAGCTGAAAGATGTTCTCGGTATATGATTTCTAAAAAATAGACATTTATGTCGTGTTGAACACTTCCATGCCGTGCTCCTGTTACAATATTAACTGTTACAAGATCGAGTATTGCAGTTTAAATTGTAGAAATGGTAACCAATTACGCAACCATTGATTGTTTATACAGACAAGATAGGCGAAAATAAGCGCCAATTAAGATTAACTTACGGGTTGAATGTTTTTATAGTCACTTTAATTATTACTTATAGCAATATATCAGTGTCTTACATTCTCTCGTCTATCAACTAGAAGATCACCATTGATGTCTAATCCTATTTTTCAGCAAGAAGTTGCTCGTCGTAGAACTTTTGCCATTATTTCCCACCCTGATGCCGCCCAGCCTTTCAACGCTTAAAACCACCTTTCATTGCACACCACAATCACATCTCTACGTACTGAATTTAAAGGCTTTTTGTCTTTTTCTCGTTTCTTTGCTTTTCAATGATGTTCAAGCGTAACCTCGGAAAATGTGTACAAACTTGAGTACAAATCGCCATATTTACCGTTTTTAGCCAAATTCCATGACACAAACCTAGCTGTAGGCCTTGTTCCTACTGGGTTTTAGCCAAAACTTGCCTATATTTTTTATGCCAAAAATCGAGAAATGATGGTAAGACGTTCGCGATTATCTCTAATTGTTTGCCGGTTGAGTTGGTTACCGGTTGCTTTCTTGCTGTCCTAAAAGTTCATTTGTATGGGCCTGATCTTCTGAACAAATCATGCATCTTTCTGACCATCAACAAGTGATGAATCAGGCGATGATAGCTTTACATTGATTTTCAGGAGAATGCAGATGACAGCAGTAGCGCACCAAGTAACCCCTTTTCTAACGTCTTACGAAGTTATGGCTCGTTACCACATTAGCTATACGACGCTCTGGCGAAGAATAAAAGATGGCAGCTTGCCGCAACCTCGTATCAACCGAAATACACGAAACAAGCTGTGGCACATTGAAGACTTGGAGGAGTATGAGAAGAATTAGGAATAGATAGCGTAGCTTAGTTTTTCTGTTGGAGCTTGGACTAACGCTTTGAAACGCCGGCTTGTGCCAACAATATAGTTAATATGTACACCAACTTAGGCTAAGATAGCAGCATGGATTTTTTATTGATTGGATGGATAGGTAAGTGACGACTCCTCAAGAACGGACAACAGGTATTACAAATGCGTCGATAAAAAAACGTTTCGGCTCAATTCCCGCTTGGAAGATGTTGAGTGAATATATCTGGAACGGTTTGGATGCTGGTGCATCAGATATTGATGTCATTATTAACACCTGTGATCTCGGCGGGGTGGAGTCAATAGAGATCCATGATAATGGTGAAGGAATTGACTTTCATAACCTAGACCGAAATTTTGATAATTGGGATGACTCATCCAAAAAACAGGTTACCCAAAAAGGCAGTCAAGGCAGAGGGCGGTATTCATTTCATAAATATGCTGCAACAGCAACCTGGCTTACGAGAAGACAATCTGAGAATGCACGTATTACCATAGACTCGTCTCGTATTAAAACGTACAAAGTTGAGTTGATCGACGATAAAGAACAGCATAGTAGTATTCTTTCAAATGGAAGTGGGACATCAGTATTTCTTACGGGCATTACGAGTGAAAAATCTCAAAAAATCCCTAATATTGAAAATATCATGGAGGAGCTTTCAAATGAATTTGGTTGGAAGCTAATAGTTTTTTCTAACCTTAAAATATCAGTTAATAGAGTCCGAGTGACGCCTCCCCAACATAGGTTGTTTCAAGAGCTTATAGATGTTGATGGAAATATATTTAGTTCAAGTATCATTCAGTGGATAAAAAAACCATCTGGTGAAAAGTCATACAATTATTTTAGAGATTCAAAAGAACATCAGAAGTATAGAAATCTGACTGGTTTTAACTACAAAAACAATTTTTTCATAAGTGGATATATACAATCTGAGTGGTTCGATAATTTTCAAGATACCTCATCTCCAAATGCTGATCTCTTCATTAGTGAAAAGAGTGATGGGAATAAAGTTTTAGCTATGCTGCTAAAAGAACTGCGCAACAAAACAGCCGAGATTTATCAGGGGTTCCTTAGAGAAAGAGCTGTTCAGCTTGTCGATTCTTTCGAAGAAAAAGGATATTTTCCTGTTTACAATTGGGAGTCTGACGAAGATCGTTCCTTTAGAATTGCACATACGAAGAAATTAGTAACTAGTATCTGCGTTGCTGATCCAGCAGCTTTTAATGGGCTAAAGGCTAAGCAAACAAAAATTATAATCGGTTTGCTTGATAGGCTATCTACATCAAGTGAAAATGATAGTTTGATAGATATATTGGAAGGCGTTTTAGACTTAAATAAGGAGCAAATGGATGAATTTGCATCTCAAATAAGTAAATCTAAACTTGATTATATAATTAGCACGATTGGACACATTCATAAGCGAGATCTAGTCGTACAGAAAATGAAGTACCTTTTTAAAGAGCACGCTAAAGAAGTTCTAGAAACACCAGACTTACAAGGTATTATTGAGGCTAATACATGGTTGTTTGGCCCTCAGTACACAACTATAGGTGCCGAAGAGGATGACTTTTCTAATACAGCTAGAAATCTTCGGAATTCAGATATTGAAATATTGGATGGGGACGATATCAGTACCAGTGATCTTATTGAAGGCGCTACCATAGAGGGGGCAAAAGGCCAAGTAGATTTGTTTCTTGCACGCAAAATGGTCACAATTGATCATTCTACACAAGAAGAATTTATTAAATGTACGATCATTGAAATAAAAAGACCAAGTGTAGCATTGAATAAGAAACATTTAGCTCAAGCTGAACGTTATGCTGAGGTACTTGATAAGCATCCTGCCTTTAATGATGAGAGAATGAGATTTGATGTTGTTCTTGTTGGAACTAAAATCTCCCAGAATGATACTCAAATTACAAGGCGGTTGAAAGACCTTGCTGGTAAGGGCGGCGCGGGCCTTGTTTCCGGGGCGGATGAAAGAATTCGAGTATACGTTAAAAGTTGGTCTACAATTTTTAATGATTTCGAGGTGACTCATAGTGCTTTATTACAAAAGCTAAAAATAAAGAGAAGCGAGCTAGAGTATAAATCTAAGCAAACCCTTGTGGATGAATTGCAAATACCTCTCTCTGAGGCGTCGTGAGACTTATAATAATTATTCGATAAGTTGTTTTTTTGTAACTGGAAAAACAACTAATCTAAACCGAGCCAAATGCACTACTTGACTCGGTCATTTGTACTAGCTCAGTCTCTTCCTTAATTCAGCTACCCCTTATTGTCCGAAACGCCAGTTGAATGGAAAGCCTGTCGGCTCGATGATGGTTTCTAGTTGTTGATACCAAACGTCGTAAGCATGACGCATTTCGTCCAGGTACTGATATTGGTTGTAGATAGCATCCAGCCCTTTTTTGCTGTGGCCAATCATCAACTCGGCAACTTCTTGCGTCGTGATGGCAGACATTCGCGTTCGCATCGTTCTGCGAAGATCATGCATAGACCAGTGTTCCATCTCAATACCAAGCGATCTGCGAGCCCAGATTTTCACATTGTTAGGAATAGTGGTATCAAAGCCATTTGTGGCAAGCTCTTCTTGTCCGTTCGCGGGAAACAAGTAAGTTGATTTGCTCATCTGCATCGCCAGTTCAATCAGCTCAATAGCTGGCTTAATCAATGGCCGCATGATCGGCGCTCCAATTTTCTCACCTTGTTTGCGGATCTCTATGGGCACTGTCCACATTGCAGATTGCAAGTCAAAGTGATGCTTTTCAGCTTGAATGAGTTCGCCCTTGCGCCCTCCCAATAAGAGAAGCAGTTTTATGTAGATGCGATTCTTCTCAGTGATTTTTGACTCATGCAAATAGCGCCAAAGTATCCTGATCTCGTTGTCATTTAGCACCCGAGTTCGTTTTCCTTTTTTACCGCCAACCTTTTTTGCTGTGATCCCAGCGGCAGCGTTAATTTCCAAAATTTGTTCATCAATCAGCCAGTCATAGAACTTATGCAGTACAGACACTAGGCGCTCTGTGTTTGACGGAGACGATTCCGAAACCTCACGAAGACAGTTTCGCAAGGACAATTCAGTGATGTCAGTTAATGGATACTTGCCAAGTCGGGGCAGCAAATATATTTCACTGCTGCGTTTTTGGTAGTGCCACGTTTTCTCCTTTAGCCCTTGCTTACCGGCAGAGTCTATCCAGTCTCGAAAAATCGATTCGAAGCTTTGATTAGCAGAATACTTAGCCCGTTCCTGCTGTAGGTAAAGCTTGGGGTTTCGGCCTTGATCAAGTACTGCCCTTAACCTATCCAGCTCATTCCTGGCTTCAGCCAGCTTCATAAGGGGGTAAGTACCTATGTCTACCCGCTGTTGCTTGCCATCGAACCGATAACGAAACTGAAAAACAATTTTGCCCTTGGGCGATACCCGAGCACTTAGCCCATCTCGGTCGGCTTTTACTACGGTTTCTTTTGCTTCTTTATTTAACCTGGCATCGAGCCAGCTAACTGATAACGCCATGTTATAAGCCCAGCCCTAGTTTTGATTTTAATGATTGTTTACGTGTTTCTGCTTTGGGTTCTGGCGCTGTACTCATAGAAGTAACTTCACCATCTGGTGCAAGGCCATCCACCGGTACAGATGTCGTGGATAGATTGGGTTGGCTCATTTGAATTAACCCAAAGGTTGCCAGCATCCGCAGACGCTCAGCGCGTTCCCGTGGTGGCGTCTTTTCCAATTCTTTGAGTAGTTCTGGGTGGCTCCCTGGGGGAATGTTGACGACAACTCTCATGATCATGCCCCATAAAACCAGAAGCCTCGGACGTTCGCCAAAACAGACTGCTCAGGCACGATGATCTTGCTTCGTGAAAAAATCTCCTTGGCCGCTTCCTTATAAGCCAAGGCTCCACCTCCGGCGATCAATACCAAGTCCGCATTAATGCTTTCGTCACGCATGGATTGACGCATGGCTGTAAGAGCAACAGGCGCTACCTTTTTCATGGCAGCATTCAGATAAGGTGAAATATCGACTTTTTCTCCAAATAGCAGGACCTGTAAGTCGCCGGTTCTCATGGCTTTTTCAAGTCGATCCATTCCGACTTTGGCACCATGATCTTCCGAAATCAGCTTATCGATGGTTTCCAGTAGCACGGACATTGCCTGAAGACTGGTTCCTGATGAGCTGTAGCGAATTTCTCCGGCCTCAAGGGCAACCCAATCAACAGAAAAGAAGCCGGGATCAATGACGACGACACGACCTTCTTCAATCAAGCCCAGATCACCACCCGTTTGAACCAGATCCATATAGGCACCGGCAGGCTGTGGTAGTACTTTGACGTCATGAACGGTGATGCTGCGCTTAGGCGTCACTTGATGGACACCTTTTAAACGCTGCACAAGGTCAGACTTACGTTGTGGTTCATGAAACTGGGAAACCGGTAATCCAGTGACAACCAAATCGATGGATTCTGTTTCAGCCATTAACAAGGCGGCATGAAAAAGTGCCTTATAGGTTTTTGTGGTGGGATATTCCGGGTGAAGCTCTCGTTCCCAGCCTTGAAGGCGTCCAGCAGGAACACCAGCGGCCCAGCGCTCATTATCGACAGAGACATACAAACAAGTTTCATCATCGCCTCCACCGATACGCTCCGGCATACGATCCGCTGGACCGGCACCCGCAGGTAGAATAATGGTTTTCGGTTCACTACCTGATTGGCCAATTGCCAGCTTCAGGTTTGAGTAACCGATATCTACGCCTAGTACAAACATACTTATCTCCTGTGCACTCAAAGTGCTCTAACGGTTTTCAATCAACCGCGCTGTTCACGCTTGGGCATTTCCAAGTGCTCTGGCGGTTTACTCAAATGTCATTATCAGGATTCGGTGCACTGGCGGTGGGCAGAAAGGTGACAAATCCTTTCATCTATCTGCCTATTGCATTTTTGCAAAAGTATGAGAATAGGCTCTGTTTGGCGGCTGGTGACCTAGCCAAAAAAATTGAGACGCCAAACGTCGTTTGCATTCTGGCCTGAACTTGCCAAACGGTTTGTATCTTCATGGCGATACGTCTTTTTAGGTGTTTTTAAGTGAAATCAGCCTGTATCCCTTGTCGGGTATGGGATTGAGCGAGTCGATTTATATCGAGACGCCAAACAGTGATTGTGACGGCAGTTTTACGTTTGGCGTTTCGATCCAAAAGCCAAACGGATAGTGGTTTTGGCTTTAGGGGTTAATTGGATGGGGAAATTGGTTTGGTAGAAATCGTCAATGAACAATGGAAAGCAGATGTATCAGATTTACTTCAGCAAGAAACGGACAGGCTAAAAGCGCTGGCACGAGCTGAAGTTGATGACTTTTGGGTTACCCATTACAAGGTTCGAGAGAATGAGCCCTTTAAAGACTGGGGTCTGCTTGGTGTCCGTATCAGAGACTTTAAGTATGGCTTTGGCATAGAGTGGTATATCAACAGTTTTCACGGTCAACGAGGCAAACGCGTGGTCTTTAGCAAGGGGCTGCGTATCTCAAAGACGAAGCTGAGATACGCATTTTTAGACTGCCAAGGTTTGGCCAAAGAATGGGAGCTAGCGCTGGCCATGGAGAAAGAGGAATTCTTCAGTGATATTCGACGCCAGGTTGATAAGCTCAACATGCTGCGTCGCAGAGTGAATGCGTATTGAGTCAACTGCGCTACTTCACTCGCGGTAACTGGTCCCAGCGTGTTGTATAAGCGGGAGACAAATGCTCTCGCTTCATCGACCAATCTTTCTTGAGTCCTTGTCCAGCAAAGAAAACCTTTCCGGCACCGCTTTGGTTAATGGTGTCCAATACAGACATTAGCTGCTGGCTATTAGAGCGGGTCGATACGTCATCGAATAGTCCTGGTTGAAACATGCCAGGATCGTAAAAGTCAGACAGCATGACGCCCGCTTTGGCATAACGAAAACCATCCTTCCATATCCGCTTGAGTAAGTGATTGGCCAGCTCGATAAAATCCCGCGTGTCGCAACTGGGGATTAGCAATTCACCCGATGCAGAGTTGCTGTACTGCGGCTCGTTGTCCTTAAAGGGGCTGGTACGTATGAACACGGTCAGCACTTTGGCTTGCTGCTGTTCTTTGCGAAGTTTCTCAGTGGCGCGGGTTGCGTATTCGCATACGGCTTCACTTAAAAATTCAAAGTGCGTCACTTTTACGCCAAATGAACGGCTACAGACGATTTGCTTCTTAGTTGGCGGGATCTCTTCAAGTTCAATGCACGACTCACCATTGAGCTCTCTGACGGTTCTTTCTAAAACCTCTGAAAACTGGTCTCTGATGGCTCTAGGAGAGGCATTGGCGAGATCTAAGGCTGTGGTGATACCCAACGCATTTAAACGCTTAGAAAGCCGTCTACCAACGCCCCAAACATCATCAACCGGGACTAATGCGAGCAATCGACGTTGCCGATCTGGATTGGTCAGGTCTACAACCCCCTGAGTAGCTGGATATTTTTTGGCGGCATGGTTAGCCAGTTTGGCGAGTGTTTTAGTCGGTGCAATGCCTACACAGACGGTGATCCCAATCCAGTGGCCTATGCGCTCTCGCACTTGTTGTCCGAACTCGACAAGAGATATGGCAGACTCAATACCGGTTAAATCCAAAAACGCTTCGTCAATAGAGTAAACCTCTACTCGTGGTGCCATCTCCTCCAAAGTGCGCATCACTCGACTGCTTAAATCTGCATACAGCGCGTACAGTTGGCTAAGAATTCCCGCTAAAAATAGACGAGTAAGTGAGCAACCATTCTGCCGCATGGGTTGCTGGCGTCTAACACCAGAAAAATCACCCAGCCCAACCCGCTGTCTATTTTTTAAGGTGGGCATTCATCTACATGTCTAATTTTTTACCAATTTGATCGCTAAGATGTACTAATTTGATTACCGAGGGAGACTGACGGACTAATTACTTAGGGGCTTAATCGTACAATCTCCACTCGACACCACACAACTCACTTCTGGACATTTCTGAGTTGCATTTTAGCTAATTTAGAAAAACATGAATTAGATAAAGTATGGAAATTTCAAATCAATATGAGGCGGACATGAAGAAATTGAAAAAAGTAGCTTAACTGGGTTGGTCAATTTTGGTTGACCACGTCATGTTCCGGTGAGTACGCAAGTCATTGGCGCTAACGAATATGAAGGTCACTTTGCTTTTGACTTACTCTATAACAACTCTTCAGATATACAGCCTAATACCTTATCGACCGATACGCATGGTACCAATAATGTTAACTTCGCTATATTAGATTTCTTTGGTTACACATTCGCCCCTCGATACGCGAAAATGAAAAAGGTGTTTTTTGAGCTATTTGAAGTGACTGAAGAGAACGGAGGCCGTATTCAATTAAAGAAAGATATTAATCATAAGCTAATTGCTGAAGAATGGGACAATATTCAGCATATTGTTTGTTCATTGAGTCGTAAAACCACCACTCAAAGCACAATCATTAGAAAGTTGAGTAACGGCAAGAGCCGAAGATTGTCAGCATTGCATGAGTACGACCGTTTAATTAAATCTATTTATGTTTTGGAGTATGTTGATAATTCAACGTTGCGTCATTACGTCCAGCAAGCCTTGAACAGAGGTGAAGCATACCATCAGTTAAAACGTGCTATTACTTCAGTTAATGGCAATAAATTTCGTGGGGGGAATGATTACCAAGTATCACAATGGGGTTCTAGGGATTTTCCCCTCTAAAAAGACTTAATCCTCTGTAGACCACACCAATAAATGGCTGCGGAGGTGGGTTACTACTTATAAGTGTGGCAAATTAGGTAAATATCGTACATTTAATACGGAACAGCCCTGATATGGCCATCAAAAACGAAATTACTATTCTCACGAGAGCAGAACAGGCAGATCTTTATTCCCCACCCATTTTTTCAATCGAAGAACAACGTCTGTACTTTTCTCTGAACGATGCGGAATTGGCAGTTTTTCGGTCAATTCGTCTCAGAGCTCATAGATGTTACTTTGTCGCGATTTTGGGATACTTCAAATCAAAGCCCGTCATCCTAGATATCGCTTACTCGCAGGTTTCTAAGGATTTAATGTTCATCAGTAAAGAGCTGCTTGGCGGCAAGGGGCTCAGACCATTCACTCCCTCACAAAAACAAAAAGATCGACTCTACGCAAAAGTATTAGACCTTGCTGGTTATCACAAATGGGACGAAAGTCAGCACTTCAATTCTCTTTTCGACCACCTTGTTCAGGTGGGCAATGCCTGGCTGGAGCCGCGTTACCTCTTTGATACTGCTATTGAATTCCTAACCAGTCACAGCATTGCTATCCCTAGGTACACCGTACTCCAGAGACTGATAAGCAGAGCGATGCAGCAGGTCAGAAAAGACCTGGCGCACCAACTTAATCAACTCACCAGTCCTGAACTTCACGTCTTTCTGGACAGCATAACAGCCATTGATGACGGACTAAGCCTGAACCAGCTCAGAGGCGGTGCAAAAAGTCTGACCGTACCTGAACTTAAAAAAGAGCTTGCCCTTTATCATCAGTTAGCGCCATGGCGCACGCAAATCAATGGCGTTATCGATGGGCTTAATCTGTCTCTTAAAAATCGACAACACTTCGGTGAGCTCATCAACTATTACGGTAGTAAACTCAAACGATTCAAACGCGCACAGCAGCATCTATGGTTGCTATGTCACCTGACAGAGCGGATACAACTGGCACTGGAACGGTTAACTGATGGGTTCATTTACCATATCCGCAAGCAACAAGAAGCTGCCAACACCTTTGCACAACAAGCAGTGTTCCTGTCCTGGCAGTCAGCCGCGGACAATGTCACGAAAGCGGCAGAGTTACTGCATCTGTTTGTGGATGAGAACATTGATGATAATCAACCCTTCTCAGTAGTCAGACAACAGGCATTGAAGGTCATGAATGACAGGGATATCCAGACCCTCTGCCTTTACCTGAAAAAACAGAAACGGACCGTGGAAGAGTACCAGTGGCAACATTACGATGAACAATGCAATCTCCTGGAGCAACTGTTAAGGCAGGTGTTCTTGTGCCTTGAATGTGAGGCCGGTAAAGGCTCAGAAGCCGTCGTCGCCCAACTTCAACAGATGCAGACGGAAATCGCATTCGGTGGACCACTGAAGACGATGGATACGTCGCTCATCCCGAAAAAGCACCTCCCATGGTTGGTTAAACAGGATAACGTTAACCCGCAACGTTACGAATGGCTGCTCTACCGGCAGTTAACCTCACGACTGAATGGACGCATTTATTTGCCAAATGTTACCAAATACCGCGCACTGGAAGACGACCTGATCCCCCAGACATCGCAGGATACCTTGCTGGCCTCATCAACACTGGACAGACTAAAACAGCCCGCAGAGTTATTGTTACAGGAGAAACAACACCGGCTGGAAAGTGCACTCAAAGACGTTGCTCTCCATATTGATGAGGGAGACAATCGAAATGTGATCATGAAAAATCGTACCGGTACCCGCTGGCGTCTGCCGACCAAAAGCGCTACATCTCTGGTCAACAATCCCTTTTTTAAGCGAATGCAACCGGTCGGTATCGCGGATGTACTGCGGTATGTAGAGCGCGAAACCGGGTTCATGAAATGTCTGACTCATGTACTTCCGATACAAAAACAAGGGTTCACTCATCAGGATGATTTACTGGCCATTCTGATTGCCAACGCCACTCACCGTGGTGTGTATGGCATGGCGCAGATCTCCGATCGAAGCTATGAACACCTGAGTACGGTGCAGGCCAACTATATCCGGCCTGAAACGCTGCATGACGCCAGCGACGTGATCAATAATGCGGTTGCAGCGCTACCCATCTTCCGCCACTACCATATTCAGGAGGACCAGCTGCATGCCAGTGCGGATGGTCAGAAATTCGAAACCCATCTGGAAACCTTTAAAACCCGGTACTCCTCTAAGTATTTCGGCACCAACAAAGGGATCACGGCCATGACACTGGTGGCCAACCACAGCGCCCTCAATGCTCGGATCATCGGTTCCAACGAGCACGAATCACACTATATTTATGACCTGTTACAATCCAACAGCAGTGAAATCAAACCTGACGTACTCTCGACAGATACACACGGTGTCAATCATGTTAACTTCGCCTTACTGGATCTATGCGGTTACAGTTTTGCACCGCGATACGCGCAGTTCAGTAGTGTCATCAATGATCTGTTTGATGTGACTGAAAGTGAACAAGGCAGCACCATACTGGCGCTAAAGAAGCCTATCAGAACGAATGTTATTACAACGGGATGGCAAGATATCAGGCGTATTGTTCTGTCACTTCAGACAAAGCGGACGACACAAGCAATGCTGGTAAGAAAGTTGTCTGGTTACCCTTCTGGACACCCAATATTACAGGCTCTGACGGAGTATAATCGACTGGTTAAAGCGCAATATTTACTTGACTACATCGACGATGCCAGTTTGCGGCAGTATGTGCAACGTGCCCTGAACCGGGGAGAAGCATGGCACTTCCTTAGACGAGCCATTGCGTCGGTGAATGGTGATCAGTTCCGTGGCAAAAACGAGTCTGAAATCGCTATCTGGAATGAATGCGCAAGATTGCTTGCCAACGCGATCATCTACTTCAACTCCGCGATACTGAGTCATCTTCTGGGACACTTTGAAGCGAGAGGAGATGAAGAGAAAGCGGGTATCACTCGTGCTGTTTCGCCCGTTGCGTGGCAAAATATCAACTTAAGCGGAACGTATAACTTCACTAATACTGGGAAATTGCCCAATATTGGCGAAATAACAAGGCCGATAGTGGATGATTAGGCTCCAAGCTGAAAGTAAACCACCTCCGCAGCCATTTATTGGTGTGGTCTACAGAGGATTATGTCTTTTTAGAGGGGAAAATCCCTAGAACCCCACCTTGAGACAGAACGCGCCTTGGTCAGAATCCCAGTCGCTGGGCGGGTTTGCGCCTACGCTCTTGACCCCCACGAGGTCTGGAAAGGGTACGACAACGCCAAAGAATACGCGGCCTTCGTGACCAAGACGCTGGTCAACAAGGACGGCGATATTAAGCGCCGGATCATGTCGATGTTTAGCCCAGAGGAACGCCCAGACGACAGGGAGTGACGGGCACTGGCTGGCAATGTCTAGCAACGGCAGGCATTTCGGCTGAGGGTAAAAGAACTTTCCGCTAAGCGATAGACTGTATGTAAACACAGTATTGCAAGGACGCGGAACATGCCTCATGTGGCGGCCAGGACGGCCAGCCGGGATCGGGATACTGGTCGTTACCAGAGCCACCGACCCGAGCAAACCCTTCTCTATCAGATCGTTGACGAGTATTACCCGGCATTCGCTGCGCTTATGGCAGAGCAGGGAAAGGAATTGCCGGGCTATGTGCAACGGGAATTTGAAGAATTTCTCCAATGCGGGCGGCTGGAGCATGGCTTTCTACGGGTTCGCTGCGAGTCTTGCCACGCCGAGCACCTGGTCGCTTTCAGCTGTAAGCGTCGCGGTTTCTGCCCGAGCTGTGGGGCGCGGCGGATGGCCGAAAGTGCCGCCTTGCTGGTTGATGAAGTACTGCCTGAACAACCCATGCGTCAGTGGGTGTTGAGCTTCCCGTTTCAGCTGCGTTTCCTGTTTGCCAGCCGGCCCGAGATCATGGGGTGGGTGCTGGGCATCGTTTACCGCGTCATTGCCACGCACCTGGTCAAGAAAGCGGGCCATACCCACCAAGTGGCCAAGACGGGCGCGGTCACCCTGATCCAGCGTTTTGGATCGGCGCTCAATCTGAATGTTCACTTCCACATGCTGTTTCTCGACGGTGTGTATGTCGAGCAATCCCACGGCTCAGCGCGTTTCCGCTGGGTCAAGGCGCCGACCAGCCCAGAGCTCACCCAGCTGACGCACACCATCGCCCACCGGGTGGGTCGCTATCTGGAACGGCAAGGCCTGCTGGAACGGGATGTCGAAAACAGCTATCTGGCCTCGGATGCGGTGGATGACGACCCGATGACACCCCTGCTGGGGCACTCGATCACTTACCGTATCGCTGTCGGTTCACAGGCGGGGCGAAAGGTGTTCACTTTGCAAACTCTGCCGACCAGTGGTGATCCGTTCGGTGACGGGATTGGCAAGGTAGCCGGGTCCAGCCTGCACGCCGGCGTGGCGGCCAGGGCCGATGAACGCAAGAAGCTCGAACGGCTGTGCCGGTACATCAGCCGCCCGGCGGTATCCGAGAAGCGGCTGTCGTTAACACGAGGCGGCAACGTGCGCTACCAGCTCAAGACGCCGTACCGGGACGGCACCACGCACGTCATTTTCGAACCATTGGATTTCATTGCAAGGCTGGCCGCCCTGGTACCGAAGCCCAGAGTCAACCTAACCCGCTTCCACGGGGTGTTCGCACCCAACAGTCGGCACCGGGCGTTGGTCACGCCGGCAAAACGGGGCAGGGGCAACAAGGTCAGGGTGGCTGATGAACCGGCAACACCAGCACAACGGCGAGCGTCGATGACATGGGCGCAACGGCTCAAGCGTGTTTTCAATATCGACATCGAGACCTGCAGCGGCTGCGGCGGCGCCATGAAAGTCATCGCCTGCATTGAAGACCCTATAGTGATCAAGCAGATCCTTGATCACCTGAAGCACAAAGCCGAAACCAGCGGGACCAGGGCGTTACCCGAAAGCCGGGCGCCACCGGCTGAGCTGCTCCTGGGTCTGTTTGACTGACGAGCCTGAAGGCCAACGATACCAATCAAAATGCTGCGTTCACAGCGCCGCGGCAGGGATCCGCCGTGCTGGTTGTCGGAAAAGGAGCCGCTAGTGGGAAAGAGGAGGGTAAATTTTCAGCGTTGCTGGCTCCCCGTCAGCCGGATTGGGTTGCATCGCAGGGGTGTCGAAAGAGTCAACTGCGGTCCAAAGCTGTTGGACTTGGGTGAAAAGGGCGTTTATTCTTCCTATACGTGCCGCGTTCCAGGCGGCGACTATGAGGGCTATGTCGATGCCCATGTGCGCCGGCTGGAGGCGCTACGCCGGGCCGGTATCGTCGAGCGGATCGACGCCGACCAATGGCGCATCCCCGATGATCTGGTCAGCCGTGCCGCCGCCCATGACGCCGGCCGAGACAGTCAGGCCAGCGTTCGCGTCCTTTCCCCGGTCGATCTGAACAAACAGATCGGATCGGACGGCGCGACCTGGCTGGACCGGCGGCTGATCCACGGCGAGACGGCCGACCTTGCGCCAACCGGCTTCGGGCAACAAGTCCGCGAAGCCATGGACCAGCGCCGCGAGCACCATATCGAACAGGGCGACGCCACCCGCAGCCGGGACAGCCGCGTCTTCTACCGGCGCAACCTTCTCGCCATCCTGCGGGAGCGCGAGGTAGCCGGCGTCGGATCGGATATGGCTTTGAGTAAGGGCCTGCCGTTCCGCGCCGCCACGGACGGCGAGAGCGTCAGCGGCAAGTTTACCGGAACCGTGCATCTATCGAGCGGCAAGTTCGCCGTGGTCGAGAAATCCCATGAGTTCACCCTTGTCCCGTGGCGGCCGATCATCGACCGCCAACTCGGCCGCGAGGTTATGGGCATCGTGCAGGGCGGGTCGGTGTCGTGGCAGTTAGGGCGGCAGAGGGGGCTGGAACGCTGAGTGCGCCCATGCCGCATTGCGAAGCAAAAGATAATCTGATAAAATGTAGCAATTCATATTCGTAAGCGTGGAGTAATCAGATGGGAAATTCCAAGTCAGCAGACAAGTAAGCCGCAACAACCAGTATTGTTGTTGCGGCGCTCTGTAAGGCTAGTCTCATCTGATTGCTGACGAGCAGACGTCGCCCGGTATTCCTTAATCTTAATCGAGGGTTGATTCGTCATGACCACCACACGCCCCGCGTGGGCCTATACGCTGCCGGCAGCACTGCTGCTGATGGCTCCTTTCGACATCCTCGCTTCACTGGCGATGGATATTTATCTCCCTGTCGTTCCAGCGATGCCCGGCATCCTGAACACGACGCCCGCTATGATCCAACTCACGTTGAGCCTCTATATGGTGATGCTCGGCGTGGGCCAGGTGATTTTTGGTCCGCTCTCAGACAGAATCGGGCGACGGCCAATTCTACTTGCGGGCGCAACGGCTTTCGTCATTGCGTCTCTGGGAGCAGCTTGGTCTTCAACTGCACCGGCCTTTGTCGCTTTCCGTCTACTTCAAGCAGTGGGCGCGTCGGCCATGCTGGTGGCGACGTTCGCGACGGTTCGCGACGTTTATGCCAACCGTCCTGAGGGTGTCGTCATCTACGGCCTTTTCAGTTCGATGCTGGCGTTCGTGCCTGCGCTCGGCCCTATCGCCGGAGTATTGATCGGCGAGTTCTTGGGATGGCAGGCGATATTCATTACTTTGGCTATACTGGCGATGCTCGCACTCCTAAATGCGGGTTTCAGGTGGCACGAAACCCGCCCTCTGGATCAAGTCAAGACGCGCCGATCTGTCTTGCCGATCTTCGCGAGTCCGGCTTTTTGGGTTTACACTGTCGGCTTTAGCGCCGGTATGGGCACCTACTTCGTCTTCTTCTCGACGGCTCCCCGTGTGCTCATAGGCCAAGCGGAATATTCCGAGATCGGATTCAGCTTTGCCTTCGCCACTGTCGCGCTTGTAATGATCGTGACAACCCGTTTCGCGAAGTCCTTTGTCGCCAGATGGGGCATCGCAGGATGCGTGGCGCGTGGGATGGCGTTGCTTGTTTGCGGAGCGGTCCTGTTGGGGATCGGCGAACTTTACGGCTCGCCGTCATTCCTCACCTTCATCCTACCGATGTGGGTTGTCGCGGTCGGTATTGTCTTCACGGTGTCCGTTACCGCGAACGGCGCTTTGGCAGAGTTCGACGACATCGCGGGATCAGCGGTCGCGTTCTACTTCTGCGTTCAAAGCCTGATAGTCAGCATTGTCGGGACATTGGCGGTGGCACTTTTAAACGGTGACACAGCGTGGCCCGTGATCTGTTACGCCACGGCGATGGCGGTACTGGTTTCGTTGGGGCTGGTGCTCCTTCGGCTCCGTGGGGCTGCCACCGAGAAGTCGCCAGTCGTCTAACCGACGACTGGTAGCAGGCCCGCTCCGATGCGGCGCACTAACCATCGAAACCTCGTGAATGTCGGTATCCTGTCTGGCAGGATACCGCTCATTTCCCTTGTTCAGTTCATCGCCGTCGCCGAGCATCTGAATTTTCGGCATGCGGCCAAGGCACTTGGTATCAGCCAGTCGAGCGTCAGCGCGCGTGTGAAAGCGCTGGAGGATAACCTTGGTGTCCTGCTATTTGAGCGCCATGCGCGGGGCGTTCGGCTAACAGACGCAGGCAGGCACTTCATGGAGCGTGTCACGGCGGGTGTCGATCAACTCGATCACGCAGTGAAGACCGCGGAGTGACGGGCACTGGCTGGCAATGTCTAGCAACGGCAGGCATTTCGGCTGAGGGTAAAAGAACTTTCCGCTAAGCGATAGACTGTATGTAAACACAGTATTGCAAGGACGCGGAACATGCCTCATGTGGCGGCCAGGACGGCCAGCCGGGATCGGGATACTGGTCGTTACCAGAGCCACCGACCCGAGCAAACCCTTCTCTATCAGATCGTTGACGAGTATTACCCGGCATTCGCTGCGCTTATGGCAGAGCAGGGAAAGGAATTGCCGGGCTATGTGCAACGGGAATTTGAAGAATTTCTCCAATGCGGGCGGCTGGAGCATGGCTTTCTACGGGTTCGCTGCGAGTCTTGCCACGCCGAGCACCTGGTCGCTTTCAGCTGTAAGCGTCGCGGTTTCTGCCCGAGCTGTGGGGCGCGGCGGATGGCCGAAAGTGCCGCCTTGCTGGTTGATGAAGTACTGCCTGAACAACCCATGCGTCAGTGGGTGTTGAGCTTCCCGTTTCAGCTGCGTTTCCTGTTTGCCAGCCGGCCCGAGATCATGGGGTGGGTGCTGGGCATCGTTTACCGCGTCATTGCCACGCACCTGGTCAAGAAAGCGGGCCATACCCACCAAGTGGCCAAGACGGGCGCGGTCACCCTGATCCAGCGTTTTGGATCGGCGCTCAATCTGAATGTTCACTTCCACATGCTGTTTCTCGACGGTGTGTATGTCGAGCAATCCCACGGCTCAGCGCGTTTCCGCTGGGTCAAGGCGCCGACCAGCCCAGAGCTCACCCAGCTGACGCACACCATCGCCCACCGGGTGGGTCGCTATCTGGAACGGCAAGGCCTGCTGGAACGGGATGTCGAAAACAGCTATCTGGCCTCGGATGCGGTGGATGACGACCCGATGACACCCCTGCTGGGGCACTCGATCACTTACCGTATCGCTGTCGGTTCACAGGCGGGGCGAAAGGTGTTCACTTTGCAAACTCTGCCGACCAGTGGTGATCCGTTCGGTGACGGGATTGGCAAGGTAGCCGGGTCCAGCCTGCACGCCGGCGTGGCGGCCAGGGCCGATGAACGCAAGAAGCTCGAACGGCTGTGCCGGTACATCAGCCGCCCGGCGGTATCCGAGAAGCGGCTGTCGTTAACACGAGGCGGCAACGTGCGCTACCAGCTCAAGACGCCGTACCGGGACGGCACCACGCACGTCATTTTCGAACCATTGGATTTCATTGCAAGGCTGGCCGCCCTGGTACCGAAGCCCAGAGTCAACCTAACCCGCTTCCACGGGGTGTTCGCACCCAACAGTCGGCACCGGGCGTTGGTCACGCCGGCAAAACGGGGCAGGGGCAACAAGGTCAGGGTGGCTGATGAACCGGCAACACCAGCACAACGGCGAGCGTCGATGACATGGGCGCAACGGCTCAAGCGTGTTTTCAATATCGACATCGAGACCTGCAGCGGCTGCGGCGGCGCCATGAAAGTCATCGCCTGCATTGAAGACCCTATAGTGATCAAGCAGATCCTTGATCACCTGAAGCACAAAGCCGAAACCAGCGGGACCAGGGCGTTACCCGAAAGCCGGGCGCCACCGGCTGAGCTGCTCCTGGGTCTGTTTGACTGACGAGCCTGAAGGCCAACGATACCAATCAAAATGCTGCGTTCACAGCGCCGCGGCAGGGATCCGCCGTGCTGGTTGTCGGAAAAGGAGCCGCTAGTGGGAAAGAGGAGGGTAAATTTTCAGCGTTGCTGGCTCCCCGTCAGCCGGATTGGGTTGCATCGCAGGGGTGTCGAAAGAGTCAACTGCGGTCCAAAGCTGTTGGACTTGGGTGAAAAGGGCGTTTATTCTTCCTATACGTGCCGCGTTCCAGGCGGCGACTATGAGGGCTATGTCGATGCCCATGTGCGCCGGCTGGAGGCGCTACGCCGGGCCGGTATCGTCGAGCGGATCGACGCCGACCAATGGCGCATCCCCGATGATCTGGTCAGCCGTGCCGCCGCCCATGACGCCGGCCGAGACAGTCAGGCCAGCGTTCGCGTCCTTTCCCCGGTCGATCTGAACAAACAGATCGGATCGGACGGCGCGACCTGGCTGGACCGGCGGCTGATCCACGGCGAGACGGCCGACCTTGCGCCAACCGGCTTCGGGCAACAAGTCCGCGAAGCCATGGACCAGCGCCGCGAGCACCATATCGAACAGGGCGACGCCACCCGCAGCCGGGACAGCCGCGTCTTCTACCGGCGCAACCTTCTCGCCATCCTGCGGGAGCGCGAGGTAGCCGGCGTCGGATCGGATATGGCTTTGAGTAAGGGCCTGCCGTTCCGCGCCGCCACGGACGGCGAGAGCGTCAGCGGCAAGTTTACCGGAACCGTGCATCTATCGAGCGGCAAGTTCGCCGTGGTCGAGAAATCCCATGAGTTCACCCTTGTCCCGTGGCGGCCGATCATCGACCGCCAACTCGGCCGCGAGGTTATGGGCATCGTGCAGGGCGGGTCGGTGTCGTGGCAGTTAGGGCGGCAGAGGGGGCTGGAACGCTGAGTGCGCCCATGCCGCATTGCGAAGCAAAAGATAATCTGATAAAATGTAGCAATTCATATTCGTAAGCGTGGAGTAATCAGATGGGAAATTCCAAGTCAGCAGACAAGTAAGCCGCAACAACCAGTATTGTTGTTGCGGCGCTCTGTAAGGCTAGTCTCATCTGATTGCTGACGAGCAGACGTCGCCCGGTATTCCTTAATCTTAATCGAGGGTTGATTCGTCATGACCACCACACGCCCCGCGTGGGCCTATACGCTGCCGGCAGCACTGCTGCTGATGGCTCCTTTCGACATCCTCGCTTCACTGGCGATGGATATTTATCTCCCTGTCGTTCCAGCGATGCCCGGCATCCTGAACACGACGCCCGCTATGATCCAACTCACGTTGAGCCTCTATATGGTGATGCTCGGCGTGGGCCAGGTGATTTTTGGTCCGCTCTCAGACAGAATCGGGCGACGGCCAATTCTACTTGCGGGCGCAACGGCTTTCGTCATTGCGTCTCTGGGAGCAGCTTGGTCTTCAACTGCACCGGCCTTTGTCGCTTTCCGTCTACTTCAAGCAGTGGGCGCGTCGGCCATGCTGGTGGCGACGTTCGCGACGGTTCGCGACGTTTATGCCAACCGTCCTGAGGGTGTCGTCATCTACGGCCTTTTCAGTTCGATGCTGGCGTTCGTGCCTGCGCTCGGCCCTATCGCCGGAGTATTGATCGGCGAGTTCTTGGGATGGCAGGCGATATTCATTACTTTGGCTATACTGGCGATGCTCGCACTCCTAAATGCGGGTTTCAGGTGGCACGAAACCCGCCCTCTGGATCAAGTCAAGACGCGCCGATCTGTCTTGCCGATCTTCGCGAGTCCGGCTTTTTGGGTTTACACTGTCGGCTTTAGCGCCGGTATGGGCACCTACTTCGTCTTCTTCTCGACGGCTCCCCGTGTGCTCATAGGCCAAGCGGAATATTCCGAGATCGGATTCAGCTTTGCCTTCGCCACTGTCGCGCTTGTAATGATCGTGACAACCCGTTTCGCGAAGTCCTTTGTCGCCAGATGGGGCATCGCAGGATGCGTGGCGCGTGGGATGGCGTTGCTTGTTTGCGGAGCGGTCCTGTTGGGGATCGGCGAACTTTACGGCTCGCCGTCATTCCTCACCTTCATCCTACCGATGTGGGTTGTCGCGGTCGGTATTGTCTTCACGGTGTCCGTTACCGCGAACGGCGCTTTGGCAGAGTTCGACGACATCGCGGGATCAGCGGTCGCGTTCTACTTCTGCGTTCAAAGCCTGATAGTCAGCATTGTCGGGACATTGGCGGTGGCACTTTTAAACGGTGACACAGCGTGGCCCGTGATCTGTTACGCCACGGCGATGGCGGTACTGGTTTCGTTGGGGCTGGTGCTCCTTCGGCTCCGTGGGGCTGCCACCGAGAAGTCGCCAGTCGTCTAACCGACGACTGGTAGCAGGCCCGCTCCGATGCGGCGCACTAACCATCGAAACCTCGTGAATGTCGGTATCCTGTCTGGCAGGATACCGCTCATTTCCCTTGTTCAGTTCATCGCCGTCGCCGAGCATCTGAATTTTCGGCATGCGGCCAAGGCACTTGGTATCAGCCAGTCGAGCGTCAGCGCGCGTGTGAAAGCGCTGGAGGATAACCTTGGTGTCCTGCTATTTGAGCGCCATGCGCGGGGCGTTCGGCTAACAGACGCAGGCAGGCACTTCATGGAGCGTGTCACGGCGGGTGTCGATCAACTCGATCACGCAGTGAAGACCGCGGAGTGACGGGCACTGGCTGGCAATGTCTAGCAACGGCAGGCATTTCGGCTGAGGGTAAAAGAACTTTCCGCTAAGCGATAGACTGTATGTAAACACAGTATTGCAAGGACGCGGAACATGCCTCATGTGGCGGCCAGGACGGCCAGCCGGGATCGGGATACTGGTCGTTACCAGAGCCACCGACCCGAGCAAACCCTTCTCTATCAGATCGTTGACGAGTATTACCCGGCATTCGCTGCGCTTATGGCAGAGCAGGGAAAGGAATTGCCGGGCTATGTGCAACGGGAATTTGAAGAATTTCTCCAATGCGGGCGGCTGGAGCATGGCTTTCTACGGGTTCGCTGCGAGTCTTGCCACGCCGAGCACCTGGTCGCTTTCAGCTGTAAGCGTCGCGGTTTCTGCCCGAGCTGTGGGGCGCGGCGGATGGCCGAAAGTGCCGCCTTGCTGGTTGATGAAGTACTGCCTGAACAACCCATGCGTCAGTGGGTGTTGAGCTTCCCGTTTCAGCTGCGTTTCCTGTTTGCCAGCCGGCCCGAGATCATGGGGTGGGTGCTGGGCATCGTTTACCGCGTCATTGCCACGCACCTGGTCAAGAAAGCGGGCCATACCCACCAAGTGGCCAAGACGGGCGCGGTCACCCTGATCCAGCGTTTTGGATCGGCGCTCAATCTGAATGTTCACTTCCACATGCTGTTTCTCGACGGTGTGTATGTCGAGCAATCCCACGGCTCAGCGCGTTTCCGCTGGGTCAAGGCGCCGACCAGCCCAGAGCTCACCCAGCTGACGCACACCATCGCCCACCGGGTGGGTCGCTATCTGGAACGGCAAGGCCTGCTGGAACGGGATGTCGAAAACAGCTATCTGGCCTCGGATGCGGTGGATGACGACCCGATGACACCCCTGCTGGGGCACTCGATCACTTACCGTATCGCTGTCGGTTCACAGGCGGGGCGAAAGGTGTTCACTTTGCAAACTCTGCCGACCAGTGGTGATCCGTTCGGTGACGGGATTGGCAAGGTAGCCGGGTCCAGCCTGCACGCCGGCGTGGCGGCCAGGGCCGATGAACGCAAGAAGCTCGAACGGCTGTGCCGGTACATCAGCCGCCCGGCGGTATCCGAGAAGCGGCTGTCGTTAACACGAGGCGGCAACGTGCGCTACCAGCTCAAGACGCCGTACCGGGACGGCACCACGCACGTCATTTTCGAACCATTGGATTTCATTGCAAGGCTGGCCGCCCTGGTACCGAAGCCCAGAGTCAACCTAACCCGCTTCCACGGGGTGTTCGCACCCAACAGTCGGCACCGGGCGTTGGTCACGCCGGCAAAACGGGGCAGGGGCAACAAGGTCAGGGTGGCTGATGAACCGGCAACACCAGCACAACGGCGAGCGTCGATGACATGGGCGCAACGGCTCAAGCGTGTTTTCAATATCGACATCGAGACCTGCAGCGGCTGCGGCGGCGCCATGAAAGTCATCGCCTGCATTGAAGACCCTATAGTGATCAAGCAGATCCTTGATCACCTGAAGCACAAAGCCGAAACCAGCGGGACCAGGGCGTTACCCGAAAGCCGGGCGCCACCGGCTGAGCTGCTCCTGGGTCTGTTTGACTGACGAGCCTGAAGGCCAACGATACCAATCAAAATGCTGCGTTCACAGCGCCGCGGCAGGGATCCGCCGTGCTGGTTGTCGGAAAAGGAGCCGCTAGTGGGAAAGAGGAGGGTAAATTTTCAGCGTTGCTGGCTCCCCGTCAGCCGGATTGGGTTGCATCGCAGGGGTGTCGAAAGAGTCAACTGCGGTCCAAAGCTGTTGGACTTGGGTGAAAAGGGCGTTTATTCTGGGGTCGTTTGCGGGAGAGGGCGAAATCCTACGCTAAGGCTTTGGCCAACGATATTCTCCGGTAAGATTGATGTGTTCCCAGGGGATAGGAGAAGTCGCTTGATATCTAGTATGACGTCTGTCGCACCTGCTTGATCGCGGCCGCGATAGCTAGATCGCGTTGCTCCTCTTCTCCATCCGCGTTCCAAGCTGCGGAAAGGCACCCATAAGCGTACGCCTGGTCGAGCAGGCGACGCGGATCGACGTCCAGCGCACGAGAGAATGCGTCCGCCATCTGTGCAATGCGTCTAGGATCGAGACAAAGGTCGTCTCTGTCAGCCGGATCGTAGAACATATTGGCGGCGCCAAAGCCCACTTCACCGACCAGACCGACGGGATCTATCACCAGCCAGCCGCGACTGGAGAACATGATGTTTTCATGATGCAGATCGCCATGTAGCCCACGCAGTTCCGAGGCATTGCTCATCATTTGATCGGCTATAATCGCCGCGTGGACGTAGTCAGTTTGACAACCTGCGTTTTGATCATCGCGCGCCCGCTGAAACAAAGCTGCAAAGCGATCCCGGATCGGGAGAAGGGCAGAAGGCAGGGGTTCCTCAGATGCGGCATACAGCTTCGCCATTAGTTCCGCTGCAATTTCGGTCGCCTGGTAGTCGCCGTGCTCGGCAACGATGTGAGAGAGCATTCGCTCCCCGGCATATTCGAGCAACATCAGATTGTTCTCACGACCGAGCAACCGGACTGCTCCCCTCCCATTGCGCCATACCAGATAGTCGGCCCCGCGCAGTTCATCAGCAATGTCTTCTATAGGTTTCAATCCCTTGACGATTGCAGGAGTCCCGTCTGGCAATGAAACTTTCCAAACGAGGCTGGAAAAGGTGTCCGCAATGAGAACAGGTTGCGAAACGTGCCAATGAGCAGGAAAAACAGGCGGCATGAACATCAACCCCAAGTCAGAGGGTCCAATCGCAGATAGAAGGCAAGGCGTTCGCGGTCGGGGGCTTCGATCCCCAATACATTGAATAGGACAGCGAAGGCGCGCTCTGCTTCATCTGGCGCTGCCCAGTTCTCTTCGGCGTTAGCAATCATGAGTGCCAAATCGGCATAGCGATCTGCTGTTCCGAGCCGCCCAAGGTCGATCAGACCCGTGCATTGAAGAGTTTTAGGGTCCACCATGAAGTTCGGCATGCAGGGATCACCATGGCAAACAACCATATCGGTGCGCTCTTGGTCGAGCCGCACCGGTAGCTCTCGTTCGACACGAGCCAAAAGATCGAGCTGCGGCGTACTCTTGTCCTCGTCCGGTAAGAAGTCGGGATTGACGGCATTGCGGGACACCACATCAACGGCGCGTCCGAACATTCGCGACAGCCTGCGCTCAAACGGACATTGATCAACCGATAGGCTGTGAACAGCGCCAAGTTGCTGCCCCATTGACGGCCACGCTTTGAGCAAATCCGCTCCAGACAGATCAGCCGCCGGTACTCCCGGAATTGCCGTTATCACCAAGCATGCACCCTCCTGTTCCTCCTGCCAGTTGATCACCTCGGGGCAAGCCACACCTCGACCTTTGAGCCAAATGAGGCGGTCACGCTCTCCAGCGAGCTCACCGCGGCGGGAAGCAGGTGCGATTTTCGCGAAGGCATGCCCGTCACCACGTCGAAAAACAAAATCACCAGATTCTCCGCCTCTGACAGGCAACCAGTCAGAATGCGATTCACCAAAAAAAATATTAGTTCGATTCAATGGAGGTTCCTTCAGTTTTCTGATGAAGCGCGGAGGTGAGAGGTGGTCCCACTTGTTTGAACAACTAAAAGCTTATTTATAAGTGATACTCTGCTCTAGTTAAGCTACCTTATTTTGTTGTGGTAGCTGGTCATAGTAAAACTCATCTGGAGTCATTTTGTCCAGACTCGAATGAGGTCGTTTCAAATTATAAAATTCAAAATATGCGTTTAATTGCTTCTTCGCATCCAAAACATTGCTGTAGGCTTTGAGATACACCTCTTCATATTTAACGCTCCGCCATAATCGTTCAACCATCACATTATCAACCCATCGACCTTTACCATCCATACTGATTTGAATGCCATTTGATTTCAATACATCAATAAATGCATCACTGGTAAACTGACTGCCTTGGTCTGTATTAAAGACTTCAGGTCGGCCATATTTTTCAATAGCTTCATTTAATGTTTCTATGCAAAATGTAACCTCCATACTAATCGATACTCTATGCGCAAGTACCTTGCGGCTATGCCAATCAATCACAGCACATAAATAAACAAAGCCTTTTGCCATAGGGATATACGTTATATCCGTAGACCACACTTGATTACTGCGCTGAATAGCCAATCCTTTGAGCAGATATGGATATTTACGGTGAGCTTGATTGGCCTGACTTAGATTTGGTTTACGATATAACGCATTAATGCCCATTTTCTTCATTAAAGTACGTGTATGACGTCGTCCTATATGATGTCCTTGACGATTCAATAAATCACGCATCATACGGCTACCTGCAAAAGGGTATTGCATATGTAACTCATCCATACAGCGCATCAGCTTCAGATCTGATTCACTCACAGGTTTTGGGCGATAGTAATAACAACCACGGGAGACTTTCAGCAGCTTAGCTTGCTTAGATACTGAAATCTGAAGTGAGTCATCGATTAACTTTTGTGGTTGAAGCGACCCAGTTTCTTCAACACACCTTCTAAAAAATCAATTTCTAATGCCTGCTCACCGATTTTTGCATGTAGTTTTTTTAGATCGATGGGTGGTTCTGTTGGAGCTTTTGATTGATCGAAAGCTTGCGAGGAAGCTGAAATCAGTTGATTTTTCCAGTCAATAATTTGGTTTTGATGAACATCAAATTCAGCACTCAATTCAGCAAGTGTTTTTTCTGCTTTAATCGCAGCAAGTGCTACCTTAGCTTTAAAGTCATTTGAATGATTTCTTCTTGGTCTACGTGTCATAAAATACTCCATATATTGATGTTTATAACATCATTTGGGGAGCAAAATATCACTTATAAGTGTTGTTCAAATTTCCTGATCCACCTCTGTGGCTCAACCTGCGAAAAGAAACGAGTTGCTACGTAAGTCCGAGAACATGCTTTCCATGGTCTCTGAGCTCGCCTTTGGGACCGACATATCGGTAGAGAGTGACGCGCTCGATGCCGAGTTCCTTGCAGAGATCGGAAACTGAAGTATCGCGCTGGGCCATGGCGGCTTGCGCGAGACGCACCTGAGCTTTGGTGAGCGCGAATTTTCGTCCGCCCTTGCGACCGCGCGCTCTCGCGGAGGCGAGACCCGCCATGGTGCGCTCTCGGATCAGATCCCGCTCGAACTCGGCCAAGGTGGCGAAGATTCCGAACACCATGCGACCGGACGCAGTCGTGGTGTCGATCTGAGCGCCCTTTCCAGTCAGAACCCGCAGGCCGATCTTGCGGTCTGACAGCTCCTTCACCGTGTTGACCAGATGGGCAAGCGATCGTCCGAGGCGATCGAGCTTCCAGACCACCAGCACATCGCCGTCACGCAATGACTTGAGGCAGGCAGTCAAGCCAGGGCGATCATCACGACCGCCGGAAGCAAGATCATCATAGATATTGTCCCGTTCGACACCTGCGGCGCGCAAGGCGTCGTGCTGCAGGTCGAGAGACTGCGAGCCATCGGCTTTGGAGACGCGGGCATATCCGATCAGCATGTATCACAAACGTTGGTTTGAGGCGGCGCTTCGGCCACGATTGCATTGACCTCTGGAAATGTATCTCAACCAGCTTCATAAACAAAGCGTCTTGAACGCTATCAGATTTTGAAAAAGGAACATGTATGCCGCGTCGCGTCACTCTAACCGATCGGCAGAAAGACGCGCTGTTGCGCTTGCCGACTTCACAGACGGATTTGCTCAAGCACTATACGCTGAGTGATGAAGACTTTGGGCATATCAGGCTGCGTCGGCGCGCTCACAACAGGTTCGGCTTCGCCCTGCAATTGTGTGTCCTGCGCTATCCCGGCCGGGTGCTGGCTCCAGGCGAACTGATCCCTGCAGAGGTCATCGAATTTATCGGAGCGCAGCTTGGCCTGGGTGCCGACGATCTCGTAGACTATGCTGCCCGCGAGGAAACACGGCACGAGCATCTTGCCGAGTTACGGGGGCTCTACGGCTTCCGCACCTTCTCCGGACGTGGTGCGAGCGAGCTGAAGGAATGGTTGTTCCGAGAAGCCGAGATGGCGGTGTCGAACGAGGATATCGCCCGTCGCTTCGTAGCCGAGTGCCGACGCACCCGCACTGTCCTTCCCGCGACATCCACGATCGAGCGGCTTTGTGCCGCGGCTCTCGTCGATGCCGAGCGACGCATCGAGACGAGGATCGCCAGTCGGCTGCCTATGTCGATCCGAGAACAGTTGCTGGCATTGCTCGAGGAGACGGCTGATGATCGGGTGACCCGTTTTGTGTGGCTGCGCCAGTTCGAGCCTGGCTCGAACTCTTCGTCGGCCAACCGGCTGCTCGACCGGCTCGAATATCTGCAACGCGTCGATCTCCCCGAGGATCTGCTTGCCGGCGTTCCTGCCCATCGGGTGACTCGTCTGCGCAGGCAGGGTGAACGGTATTATGCCGACGGCATGCGCGATCTCCCGGAGGACAGGCGGCTTGCGATCTTGGCTGTTTGCGTCTCGGAATGGCAGGCGATGTTGGCCGACGCAGTGGTCGAAACCCACGACCGGATCGTCGGCCGTCTCTACCGTGCTTCGGAGCGTATTTGCCATGCAAAGGTCGCAGACGAAGCGGGGGTGGTGCGTGACACCCTGAAATCCTTCGCCGAGATCGGGGGCGCCCTGGTCGATGCACAGGATGATGGCCAGCCGCTGGGCGATGTCATCGCGAGGGCACTGTTGCAAAGTTAGCGATGAGGCAGCCTTTTGTCTTATTCAAAGGCCTTACGTTTCAAAAACTCTGCTTACCAGGCGCATTTCGCCCAGGGGATCACCATAATAAAATGCTGAGGCCTGGCCTTTGCGTAGTGCACGCATCACCTCAATACCTTTGATGGTGGCGTAAGCCGTCTTCATGGATTTAAATCCCAGCGTGGCGCCGATTATCCGTTTCAGTTTGCCATGATCGCATTCAATCACGTTGTTCCGGTACTTAATCTGTCGGTGTTCAACGTCAGACGGGCACCGGCCTTCGCGTTTGAGCAGAGCAAGCGCGCGACCATAGGCGGGCGCTTTATCCGTGTTGATGAATCGCGGGATCTGCCACTTCTTCACGTTGTTGAGGATTTTACCCAGAAACCGGTATGCAGCTTTGCTGTTACGACGGGAGGAGAGATAAAAATCGACAGTGCGGCCCCGGCTGTCGACGGCCCGGTACAGATACGCCCAGCGGCCATTGACCTTCACGTAGGTTTCATCCATGTGCCACGGGCAAAGATCGGAAGGGTTACGCCAGTACCAGCGCAGCCGTTTTTCCATTTCAGGCGCATAACGCTGAACCCAGCGGTAAATCGTGGAGTGATCGACATTCACTCCGCGTTCAGCCAGCATCTCCTGCAGCTCACGGTAACTGATGCCGTATTTGCAGTACCAGCGTACGGCCCACAGAATGATGTCACGCTGAAAATGCCGGCCTTTGAATGGGTTCATGTGCAGCTCCATCAGCAAAAGGGGATGATAAGTTTATCACCACCGACTATTTGCAACAGTGCCGATAAAAATATATCATCATGAACAATAAAACTGTCTGCTTACATAAACAGTAATACAAGGGGTGTTATGAGCCATATTCAACGGGAAACGTCTTGCTCGAGGCCGCGATTAAATTCCAACCTGGATGCTGATTTATATGGGTATAGATGGGCTCGCGATAATGTCGGGCAATCAGGTGCGACAATCTATCGATTGTATGGGAAGCCCAATGCGCCAGAGTTGTTTCTGAAACATGGCAAAGGTAGCGTTGCCAATGATGTTACAGATGAGATGGTCAGACTAAACTGGCTGACGGCATTTATGCCTCTTCCGACCATCAAGCATTTTATCCGTACTCCTGATGATGCATGGTTACTCACCACTGCGATCCCCGGGAAAACAGCATTCCAGGTATTAGAAGAATATCCTGATTCAGGTGAAAATATTGTTGATGCGCTGGCAGCGTTCCTGCGCCGGTTGCATTCGATTCCTGTTTGTAATTGTCCTTTTAACAGCGATCGCGCATTTCGTCTCGCTCAGGCGCAATCACGAATGAATAACGGTTTGGTTGATGCGAGTGATTTTGATGACGAGCGTAATGGCTGGCCTGTTGAACAAGTCTGGAAAGAAATGCATAAGCTTTTGCCATTCTCACCGGATTCAGTCGTCACTCATGGTGATTTCTCACTTGATAACCTTATTTTTGACGAGGGGAAATTAATAGGTTGTATTGATGTTGGACGAGTCGGAATCGCAGACCGATACCAGGATCTTGCCATCCTATGGAACTGCCTCGGTGAGTTTTCTCCTTCATTACAGAAACGGCTTTTTCAAAAATATGGTATTGATAATCCTGATATGAATAAATTGCAGTTTCATTTGATGCTCGATGAGTTTTTCTAATCAGAATTGGTTAATTGGTTGTAACACTGGCAGAGCATTACGCTGACTTGACGGGACGGCGCTTCCCTACCCTCATGGCCGCCTCCCAGGAATCGACCCAGGTGCTTATCGTGGACATAATCCTTTACTCATAAATTTATCTTATTCCATTATTGTACCTGTCACGCAAAACTTGCAGAAAAGCCATAAACGCAGGAGAATCCTGTCGGCGGTGAGGATAATAAATATGGTAGCCGTCAAAATATGGACACCACTCGGTCAGAACAGCAATCAGCTTGCCGCTTTTGATATATCCATCTGCAACATACTCGGGAATATAGGCAATCCCCAGCCCGTCTAATGCTGCATCGAGCTGATGAATCGTGCTGTTCGCAATATATTGCCCTTTGACTTTCAGACTGAATTTCTGAGCATCTTTCTCGAATTCCCAGGCGTACAATCCACTCGTATCAGAATAGCGGACGTTAATGCAGTTGTGGTTCAAAAGATCCTGCGGCTTCCTGGGCTTAGCATAACGCTTAAAATGGCACTGTTGCAAAGTTAGCGATGAGGCAGCCTTTTGTCTTATTCAAAGGCCTTACATTTCAAAAACTCTGCTTACCAGGCGCATTTCGCCCAGGGGATCACCATAATAAAATGCTGAGGCCTGGCCTTTGCGTAGTGCACGCATCACCTCAATACCTTTGATGGTGGCGTAAGCCGTCTTCATGGATTTAAATCCCAGCGTGGCGCCGATTATCCGTTTCAGTTTGCCATGATCGCATTCAATCACGTTGTTCCGGTACTTAATCTGTCGGTGTTCAACGTCAGACGGGCACCGGCCTTCGCGTTTGAGCAGAGCAAGCGCGCGACCATAGGCGGGCGCTTTATCCGTGTTGATGAATCGCGGGATCTGCCACTTCTTCACGTTGTTGAGGATTTTACCCAGAAACCGGTATGCAGCTTTGCTGTTACGACGGGAGGAGAGATAAAAATCGACAGTGCGGCCCCGGCTGTCGACGGCCCGGTACAGATACGCCCAGCGGCCATTGACCTTCACGTAGGTTTCATCCATGTGCCACGGGCAAAGATCGGAAGGGTTACGCCAGTACCAGCGCAGCCGTTTTTCCATTTCAGGCGCATAACGCTGAACCCAGCGGTAAATCGTGGAGTGATCGACATTCACTCCGCGTTCAGCCAGCATCTCCTGCAGCTCACGGTAACTGATGCCGTATTTGCAGTACCAGCGTACGGCCCACAGAATGATGTCACGCTGAAAATGCCGGCCTTTGAATGGGTTCATGTGCAGCTCCATCAGCAAAAGGGGATGATAAGTTTATCACCACCGACTATTTGCAACAGTGCCGTTGATCGTGCTATGATCGACTGATGTCATCAGCGGTGGAGTGCAATGTCGTGCAATACGAATGGCGAAAAGCCGAGCTCATCGGTCAGCTTCTCAACCTTGGGGTTACCCCCGGCGGTGTGCTGCTGGTCCACAGCTCCTTCCGTAGCGTCCGGCCCCTCGAAGATGGGCCACTTGGACTGATCGAGGCCCTGCGTGCTGCGCTGGGTCCGGGAGGGACGCTCGTCATGCCCTCGTGGTCAGGTCTGGACGACGAGCCGTTCGATCCTGCCACGTCGCCCGTTACACCGGACCTTGGAGTTGTCTCTGACACATTCTGGCGCCTGCCAAATGTAAAGCGCAGCGCCCATCCATTTGCCTTTGCGGCAGCGGGGCCACAGGCAGAGCAGATCATCTCTGATCCATTGCCCCTGCCACCTCACTCGCCTGCAAGCCCGGTCGCCCGTGTCCATGAACTCGATGGGCAGGTACTTCTCCTCGGCGTGGGACACGATGCCAACACGACGCTGCATCTTGCCGAGTTGATGGCAAAGGTTCCCTATGGGGTGCCGAGACACTGCACCATTCTTCAGGATGGCAAGTTGGTACGCGTCGATTATCTCGAGAATGACCACTGCTGTGAGCGCTTTGCCTTGGCGGACAGGTGGCTCAAGGAGAAGAGCCTTCAGAAGGAAGGTCCAGTCGGTCATGCCTTTGCTCGGTTGATCCGCTCCCGCGACATTGTGGCGACAGCCCTGGGTCAACTGGGCCGAGATCCGTTGATCTTCCTGCATCCGCCAGAGGCGGGATGCGAAGAATGCGATGCCGCTCGCCAGTCGATTGGCTGAGCTCATGAGCGGAGAACGAGATGACGTTGGAGGGGCAAGGTCGCGCTGATTGCTGGGGCAACACGTGGAGCGGATCGGGGATTGTCTTTCTTCAGCTCGCTGATGATATGCTGACGCTCAATGCCGTTTGGCCTCCGACTAACGAAAATCCCGCATTTGGACGGCTGATCCGATTGGCACGGCGGACGGCGAATGGCGGAGCAGACGCTCGTCCGGGGGCAATGAGATATGAAAAAGCCTGAACTCACCGCGACGTCTGTCGAGAAGTTTCTGATCGAAAAGTTCGACAGCGTCTCCGACCTGATGCAGCTCTCGGAGGGCGAAGAATCTCGTGCTTTCAGCTTCGATGTAGGAGGGCGTGGATATGTCCTGCGGGTAAATAGCTGCGCCGATGGTTTCTACAAAGATCGTTATGTTTATCGGCACTTTGCATCGGCCGCGCTCCCGATTCCGGAAGTGCTTGACATTGGGGAATTCAGCGAGAGCCTGACCTATTGCATCTCCCGCCGTGCACAGGGTGTCACGTTGCAAGACCTGCCTGAAACCGAACTGCCCGCTGTTCTGCAGCCGGTCGCGGAGGCCATGGATGCGATCGCTGCGGCCGATCTTAGCCAGACGAGCGGGTTCGGCCCATTCGGACCGCAAGGAATCGGTCAATACACTACATGGCGTGATTTCATATGCGCGATTGCTGATCCCCATGTGTATCACTGGCAAACTGTGATGGACGACACCGTCAGTGCGTCCGTCGCGCAGGCTCTCGATGAGCTGATGCTTTGGGCCGAGGACTGCCCCGAAGTCCGGCACCTCGTGCACGCGGATTTCGGCTCCAACAATGTCCTGACGGACAATGGCCGCATAACAGCGGTCATTGACTGGAGCGAGGCGATGTTCGGGGATTCCCAATACGAGGTCGCCAACATCTTCTTCTGGAGGCCGTGGTTGGCTTGTATGGAGCAGCAGACGCGCTACTTCGAGCGGAGGCATCCGGAGCTTGCAGGATCGCCGCGGCTCCGGGCGTATATGCTCCGCATTGGTCTTGACCAACTCTATCAGAGCTTGGTTGACGGCAATTTCGATGATGCAGCTTGGGCGCAGGGTCGATGCGACGCAATCGTCCGATCCGGAGCCGGGACTGTCGGGCGTACACAAATCGCCCGCAGAAGCGCGGCCGTCTGGACCGATGGCTGTGTAGAAGTACTCGCCGATAGTGGAAACCGACGCCCCAGCACTCGTCCGAGGGCAAAGGAATAGAGTAGATGCCGACCGAACAAGAGCTGATTTCGAGAACGCCTCAGCCAGCAACTCGCGCGAGCCTAGCAAGGCAAATGCGAGAGAACGGCCTTACGCTTGGTGGCACAGTTCTCGTCCACAGTTCGCTAAGCTCGCTCGGCTGGGTCGCGGGAGGGCCGGTCGCAGTGATTCAGGCCCTTCTGGATTGTGTTGGTCCCCAGGGCACGATTGTCATGCCCACGCACTCGGGTGATCTGACTGATCCCGCAGATTGGAGATCGCCGCCCGTGCCTGCCGATTGGGTGCAGATCTTGCGCAACGAGATGCCGGCATACGATCCGCAAACCACACCAACTCGGAACATGGGTGCAGTGGCTGAATTGTTCCGGGCGTGTCGCAAACACTTTTGGAGGCAGCTATCACCCAGCCAAGGCCGGTATTTTCATGCTTTGTTAACCTTTTGCAGTCCGAAGAGGCGCGCAAGCAAATCATTCTGGTCATTGACGGTCCAGCCGCCTGAAAAGCCAAAGCCCTTCCGCAGCCACAGCATCGCCTCGAAACCCGCGATGGTTCGCCGCGCCGTGTTAAAGGATTGGAAACCGCCGATCTTCGGCATGTTCTTCTTCACCCGGAAATGGTCGCTCTCAATCCCCTGCTGGAGATGTTTGGTCACATAATGCACGGGATCGGGATGGAGAAGCCCATCATCAACCGACGTTTTGATCGTTGACGGGAAGGTGTTGGCCCCGTCCGTCCCAATCCTGTTCGGCGACAACAAGGGTTCATCTTTAAGCATCTTTCGGAAGAACCGCTTGGCAGCGTCGAGATCGCGCTTAGCGGTCAGCAGGAAATCCACCGGATTGCCATGCTTATCGATGGCTCGGTACAGATAGCGCCATTTGCCGCGGATCTTGACATAGGTCTCATCAATCCGGACCGAGCCGCAATGGGGTCGACGAAACTGCCGCAGCCGTTTCTCGATGACAGGTGCATAAGCCAATACCCAGCGGTTGATCGTGCTATGATCGACCTCGAAGCCCCGCTCGCGAAACATCTCTTCCAAGTCACGATAGCTGAGCGGGTAGCGCAAGTACCAGGCAACCGCCTGTACAATCAGCCAGGCCTCGAAATGCCTGCCCTTGAAATCATCCTTCGACTGGCGCTTCAGCTTTTCGGCAATGGTATTCAAAATCATCGGCTCGCTCCGCAATATCAGGAGCGGCAACTTCTCTCCCCATGGTCAACATCGAGTTAACCTGAAGAATTTGCGACAAGGCCATGCGTTCCGCTCCGGAGATGTCTGGCTTACTAGGTCCCGGCGCTATGGCGATCTGAAACACGCACTCGTTCCGGCACAATCCATCGCGGAAGGCGGTCGTCTCGCTGTGCCATTGCGGCCGGAGGAATGGCTGGCAGACCGGCAAGCTCGCCTCGACATGCGGTTGCGCGAGCTTGGCCGTGCCGCTCGCGCAGGCACGATCCCGGGCGGGTCGATTGAAAACGGCGTTCTGCATATCGAGAAACTCGAAGCCGCCGCGCCGACAGGCGCCGAAGATCTGGTGCTCGATCTCTACAAGCAGATCCCGCCCACGCGCATCACCGATCTCCTGCTGGAGGTGGATGCGGCGACCGGCTTCACCGAAGCGTTCACCCATCTGCGCACAGGAGCACCCTGCGCTGACCGGATCGGGCTAATGAACGTTATCTTGGCGGAAGGGATCAACCTCGGCTTGCGCAAAATGGCGGATGCGACAAACACCCACACCTTCTGGGAATTGATCCGCATTGGACGGTGGCATGTCGAGGGCGAAGCCTATGACCGGGCGCTGGCCATGGTGGTCGAGGCACAGGCAGCGTTACCCATGGCCCGGTTCTGGGGCATGGGCACGTCGGCTTCGAGCGACGGACAGTTCTTCGTCGCTACAGAGCAAGGTGAGGCCATGAACCTGGTCAACGCGAAATATGGCAATACCCCGGGCCTGAAAGCCTATAGCCACGTCTCCGACCAATATGCGCCGTTCGCAACCCAGGTGATTCCTGCAACGGCAAGCGAAGCGCCTTACATCCTCGATGGCCTGCTGATGAACGATGCTGGACGCCATATCCGCGAGCAGTTCACCGACACGGGCGGCTTCACCGATCACGTCTTTGCCGCATGTGCCATTCTCGGCTACCGGTTCGCTCCGCGCATCCGCGACCTGCCATCCAAACGGCTCTACGCGTTCAATCCGTCGGCCGCCCCGGCGCACCTGCGAGCGTTGATCGGCGGAAAGGTCAACCAAGCCATGATCGAGCGCAATTGGCCCGACATCCTGCGCATCGCCGCCACCATTGCTGCCGGGACCGTCGCGCCAAGCCAGATTCTGCGGAAACTCGCCTCCTATCCGCGGCAGAACGAGCTCGCGACAGCCCTGCGGGAAGTCGGTCGCGTCGAGCGCACCCTGTTCATGATCGACTGGATTCTGGATGCCGAACTCCAACGG